>JAPPLM010000014.1 GCA_028874195.1 Chloroflexota bacterium | reverse complement strand
TCCCTCACCCAACCAGTCGTGTGCCATGCATAATTAATGAGACAGCCTCAAGGGGGAAGGGGGTTGCAAAGGTATCCCACGAAAGTCATGCCGGGGTCTCCTCGTTTTGTCGCGTGGTATAATACAGGCAACGCACTAACTGATTGACAGTCACAAAGGTCTGTACATGCTGGCTTCGCGCTACCAGTGGCAGGTGGCATCCCGCGCACCCGAATCGCTCTTCGCTTCCTTTCCCGCGCAGCATCCGCTGGTCGTGCAATTGCTTTTCAACCGTGGCTATACGACCCCCGAGAATATTCGAGGATTCCTCCAAGGCGAGGACGCGCAGGAGAACGACCCCTTTCTCCTGAGAGGGATGAATGCGGCCGTTGGCCGTACTCTTGACGCGGTGCGTAAGCGTGAGGTTATTGGGGTTTTTGGGGACTACGACACGGATGGCATCGCCGCCGCCGCCATCATGCGCGAGGCGTTGGAACAGCTTGGCGCGCAGGTGGTTGTGCGGTTGCCGCACCGCGTTACGGATGGCTACGGACTTTCGGAAGACTCGATAGAGTCCCTTGTTGCCCAGGGCGTTAGGCTCCTCATCACGGTAGACTGCGGCATTAGCGCTGTCGCCCCGGTTGCGCTGGCAGCACAACGGGGTATGGATGTGATCATTACGGACCACCACCAGCCTCCGGATGAGTTACCTGCGGCCCACGCCATCATCAATCCCTGGCTGCCCGACTGCGAGTACCCTTTCCCGGAACTCTGCGGGGCCGGTCTGGCGTACAAGTTGGCCTGCGCGCTCTTGTCCTCGGTGGGCCTGGTCCGTGATGCCGGGTCTCCCCCATTTTCTGAATTGAATGCGTTTGCCGCCCTCGCGACCGTCGCGGACGTCGTGCCGCTCCGCAGCGAAAATCGGGCGCTTGTCACAGCGGGCATCGAGGCGCTGCGGCGCACGGAGCATGCCGGTTTGAGCGCACTCATGCAAGTAGCCGGTGTGGATCCGACCACGATCACTAGCAGGAGCATTGGCTTTGCGTTGGCCCCGCGGCTGAATGCGGCCGGCCGGATGGCGCATCCCCACCTGGCCTACGACCTCTTGACGACGAAAGATCATGCCCGCGCGCAGGTCTTAGCCGAGGAGTTGCAGCAACTCAATCAACTCCGTCAGCGCGAGACGAAACGCCTGATGGACGACGCGCAGCGCCAAGTGGAGCCCATACAGCAGCAAGAAGCGCTGCTCTGGGTCGAGGGTGATGACTGGCCTGCCGGCGTTATCGGCCTGATTGCGGGCAGGCTCGCCGAGGAATACGGCAAGCCGGCGCTCGCCGTGGCCGTTGGCGACGCGGAAGCGGTGGGTTCCTGCCGCAGCATACCCGGGTACGACATTGCCGATGCGCTTGCCGCCCACGGTGAACTCATGCGGCGTCACGGCGGACATCCCCAGGCTGCCGGTTTTGCCGTGGCGAACGAGCGGCGCGCCGCCTTGCGGGATACCCTGCAAGCAGACGCCCGGCTGCGGTTTGAACCGGCTGTCATGCGGCCGCAATTGGATATCGATTGCCAGGTCTCGGCCCAGAAGATGGACCTCGACGTGCTCGACCGGATCAATGTCCTCGCCCCCTTCGGCGCGAGTAATCCGGAGCCCCGTTTTCTCAGTTGCGGCCTTACGTTGGGAGGCATGAAGACGGTCGGCAACGGCCACTTGCGAACCACTCTTGATGTTGGCGGCGCATCTGTCACCGGCATCGGCTTTCACATGGCCGACCGGGCCCGGGGTCTGAGCCAGGGGCAGACCCTCGATGTGGTATATTCGTTGCAAGAGAACACGTGGGGCGGCTTTTCTCGTCTCGAGTTTGTCCTGCAAGACTTGCGGGCAGCCGACTCTGACCCACGTTCGAATGGCGAGTGACACGAAATAGGGCTATCCGATGGCACTGGCACACTCCGCCACGTCACCTGACGAGACGCATTTGCGCACGGTCGACGAGTTGCTCGCGGCAGCAGCTACCTATGTGAGCGAACAGCCCGACGCCCGCAAGCAGGACCTCACCCGCATTCGGCAGGCCCATGCCTTCGCTGAGCGCGCCCACGACGGGCAGGTGCGCAAGTCCGGCGAACCCTTTGCGCAGCACCCTCTCTGCACCGCGCTCTTGCTGGCCGAGATTCGCATGGACACCAGCACCATCTGCGCCGGCTTGCTGCATGACTGCGTGGAAGATACCGACGTAACCCTGGACGACATACGCGCGCAGTTCGGCGATGACGTAGCGCAGCTTGTGGATGGCGTCACCAAGCTCACCCAGCTCGACTTTCTCAATCTGGAAGATACCCAGGCCGAGAATCTGCGCAAGATGTTTCTGGCGATGGCGCGGGACATTCGCGTGGTGATCGTCAAACTCGCGGACCGCCTGCACAACATGCGCACGCTGGCGTATGTGGAACCGGAGCGCCAGCAGCGCAAGGCCCAGGAAACCCTCGATATCTACGCCCCGCTCGCCAATCAACTGGGCATGGGCCATTGGAAATGGCAGTTGGAAGATGCGGCGTTTGCCATCCTCCATCCTGACGTCTTCAGCCAAATTGAAGCTACCTTGGCGGAAAGTTCGCTGGCGCAGGACGAAATCCTGCAAGATGCCCTGCAGACTCTCACGCATGAACTCACGCGCGCCGGTATTCAGGGAGAGGTGAGCGGCAGACCGAAACACATCACCAGCACGTGGTTCAAGATGCGGCGCAAAGGTGTAGGTATTCAGGAAATATACGACCTCATCGGCGTGCGCGTCATTGTCAGTACGGTGCAACAGTGCTACGCCGCGCTCGGATTGGTGCATACGCTGTGGAAGCCGATTCCGGGCCAGTTTGACGACTATATCTCGGTTCCCAAGTCAAACAACTATCGCTCGTTGCACACCGCCGTTATCGGCCCGCGCGGCCAGCCGGTGGAAGTGCAGCTCCGCACCCAGCACATGCACCAGGAAGCTGAGCTCGGCGTTGCCGCGCACTGGCGCTACAAAGAGGGAGAACGGGGCGGCAACGTGGAGGAGCGACTCGCCTGGCTGCGCCAGTTGCTGACCTGGCAGGAAGAGCTTTCCAGCGCGCGCGATTTCGTCGAAACCGTGAAGGCCGACATCTTCGAGGACCAGGTCTTCGTGTTTACGCCGCGTGGCGACGTGAAGGACCTCCCGGCCGGCTCAACTCCCATTGACTTTGCCTACCGCATTCACACCGACGTCGGCCACCGCTGCCTCGGCGCGAAGATCAACGGCCAGATCAAGCCGCTCGATACGGAACTCCAGAATGGCGACGTGGTCAGCATTCAGACGAGCAAGTCGCCGAAAGGTCCCAGCCGCGACTGGATCAATGTCGTCAAGAGCAGTCACACTCGCGAGCGCATCCGCCAGTGGTTCAAAAAGCAGGAACGGGCGGAAAACGTTGCCCGCGGCAAAGACATGCTGGACAGGGAGATTCGGCGGCTGGGACAGGGCGATCTGAATAGCGTGGATGAGGCGCGCTTCCGCACGCTGTGCAAGTCATTCACGATCAACACGGCGGAAGACCTCTTTGCGGCCATTGGCTACGGCGCTATATCGACGCAGCAAGTGGTTGCGAACCTGAGCCGTTCCGGCGAGCAGGCTGCGCCCACTAGTGTCGAACCGGAGATTCTACCCACCGAGCCGCCCACGGATAAGACCACCGGCACGGTACAGGTAATGGGTGAGGGGAATATGCTCACCCGTCTCGCGACATGCTGCAAGCCGCTGCCCGGCGATCACATCGTCGGCTATATCACGCGCGGTAGAGGTGTCACCGTGCACCGCCGGGACTGCCGCAACGTGCACAGCGTGAAAGATAAAGAGCGCTTGGTGCCGGTGGATTGGGGAGACCAGGTGATCTGCCATGACGCGCAGAACCTGCCGCTGCTCTTGGCGCAGTGCTGCGGCCCGCAGGCAAGTGAAAAAATCAAGGGCTACGTTGTGGACGGCAGTGTGGAAGTGCACCGCAGCGACTGCCGCCGCGTGCGGCAGGTGGGACCGCCCGGCACGCAGGTGGACGTTTCCTGGTCGCGCGCGAGCAAGCAACAAGCCCTCTATCCGGTTGCCCTGCGCGCGGAGTGCATCGATAGACCGGGGCTCCTGCGTGACATCAGCGCCGTGGTGACCGAAGAGAAATTCAACATCAGCGCCGCGAGTGTCCACACCGACGGTGGTTCAGCGACCATCAGGTTCACTGTAGAAGTAACCGGCGTGGGCCGGCTGGCCGATCTCATGGCCAAGATCGAGCGCGTCAACGGCGTGGTCGGCGTCCAGCGCGACGTGCGCACCGACCGGCCGCAGCGAGGGAGCTGAGCGGACGGGCGTGGGGTGGGGCTGGACTGCCTCCATTAGACTATGTAACGTAGGAAGTGTGTCGTAGGAAGTTCGGCTGCATGCGCTTCACGCCGACACCGCAGCGCAGCAAAGAGCGCAGCATGACGTTGAGAGGGGAATGAGAGAATTGCCATGGCCACTACCGCCGCTCTGCCCGCACTCGCGCCGACCCGCCGCCGGTTCACTGTGGCCGAATACTACGCTATGGCCGAAATCGGCATCCTGGCCGAAAACGACCGGGTTGAACTGCTGGAGGGAGACCTCATCGTCATGCCCCCAATTGGAGACTGGCACGCGGCCTGCGTTGACCGTTTTAACTACGCCTTGCTTCCGCTGTTGCAGGGGCGTGCAGTTGTGCGCGTCCAGGGCCCGACGCGGCTGAACTACCGCAGCGAACCGCAGCCGGACGTGATGCTGTTGCGGTGGCGGGACGACTTCTACCGGGGAGGCCACCCCGGTCCGGACGACGTGCTGCTGCTGATCGAGGTCTCCGACAGTTCCCTTGACTATGACAGCGGCGCCAAGCTGTCGGCCTACGCCCGCGCCGGCATCCCGGAAGTGTGGATCGTCACCCGGGAGAACCGCCGTATCGAAGCCTACACCGAACCCGAATCGGGCGCATACGGCACGGTGCGGTATGCTGGCCCTGGCGAAAATATCTCGCCGCAGGCGTTCCCGGACGTAATCCTAGAAGTTGACCGCGTTGTAGCCGGCTGACACGGCGGACAGCGCACGTCCACTATGCATAGGGTAGAAGCGCTTCCAATCTGACGACCCGCTGTTGGAGAATCATCCATGGCAACGACCAGAACCATTACAAACGCCTGGAAAGCAAGAATCCTGCCGGACATCTTCTATGAAGACCCGCCGCCGATCGAGGACGGCATGCTGCAAGACCCATTCATTCGCCGCATCGCATTTCTGCTCGCCGAGCGCTACGAGGACTCTTCCGACGTGTTCGTCTCCAGTGGCGGCTTCATATTCTACAATCCAGAAGACGGCAATCAGCGGGTCGCTCCCGACTGCTATATCGCGTTCGGCGTAGACGTGAAGGCTATCTACGAGAACCTGCCCAACTACTGGATCTGGGAAGTTGGAAAGCCGCCGGATTTCGTAATGGAGGTAGCGTCCAAGAGCACTGCCGACCGCGACTTGGGAGAGAAGCGGGAGTTATATGAGCGGTTGAAGATAGCGGAGTACTGGCGGATGGACCCAACCGGCGGCGCGTTGGACGGTCAACCGCTGGCAGGGGAACAGTTGGTCGCCGGTAAGTATGTCCCGTACGAGTTGGAGATTGGTGAAGCGGGCGCGGTGCGCGGGTACAGCGCGTTGTTGGACGTGGTGTTTTGCTGGGACGGCCGGGAGTTCGAGGGAATTAGTAATATATGACTTGACTACCTCTTGAGGGTTTGTTACAATATCTTT
>JAPPLM010000050.1 GCA_028874195.1 Chloroflexota bacterium | reverse complement strand
CTGCCACGCCTGCTCTCATTTTATCTCCCTTTCCCTAAGATATAAGGGCGAACGTGCACTTGCAGACGTTACGACTGCAATCATCCCCTAGAGCAGCTTGCGCGGAGAGGGATCTCTGCGGCTGGGCGGCGGCTCGCTGCGGCCCAGGATGACGTTCGCGGCGTACTGCCGGCCCGCGTAGGGGTCTTCCAATTGCAGCATCCAGTCCCACAAGCAGTCTTGCAACCGCTCGCGCACGTCGGCACAGTGGGGGTTTTCCGCCAGGTTGTACGTCTCGTGCGGATCTTCTTGTAGGTCGTAGAGTTCGTCGTAGTCGAAGCCGTTGAAGACGAACTTGTAGCGGCCGTCGCAGATGGTGCGGTTCATGAAGTAGAAGATGTTGCCGTGGTCCTGCATGAAGAGTTCGCGGTGTTCCGGGCGGTCCGCGGCGCCGTCTTGGTCTGTGAGCAGCGGCACGAGGGAAGTGCCGTGGGCGCCTGCCAGCGGCTCGGCTCCGGCCAGATCAAGAAACGTCGGGCCCAGGTCGAGCGTGCGCACGTAGTCGTCGCACACTTGGCCCGCCGCGAACCCTGCCGGCCAGCGCATGATATACGGCATGCGGTGAGTCTCCTCGTAGGGCCAGATGTCCTTGAACCACAGGCCGTGAGCGCCCATCATGTCGCCGTGGTCGGAGGTATAGACCACCACCGTGTTGTCGGCCTGCCCCGATTCGTCCAGGAAGTCCAGCACCGCGCCGACGTAGTGGTCGATGAGAGCGCTGTACGCCTGGTAGTGGGCAATCGACTTGCGGGTGTGCTCCTCGTCGATCTCGCGAAACCACGTCTCGCGCGCGCGGCGCACGTAGGCGGGCTTGGCGGCGCCATCGGTATAGAAGCTTGGCGGTACCGGTACGTCGCGCCAGTCGAAGCGGTCGGCATACTCTTTGGGCACTACATAGGGATTGTGCGGGCCGGTGAAATTCATCCACAGGCACCACGGCTGACTGCTCTCTTCGTCGGCCAAGTCGCGTAACTGCTGCAAGCCTGCCTCGGCCTGCATCGCCGTGGTCGTGGCCTCCGGCGGCCTGTCTTCCACGCCGTAGTGGAGCCAGTAGATGCCGGCAGCATCATGGAAGCCCCACGTGCCCGGCCGCGGCCCGCTGCCGGCCGTGGATGTTGCCACGCCGCCCTGCTGCTCGGTGCGGATGCGATGGTCTCGCAAATACGCGGCCTTGTCGAATCCGCGCTCTTCAGTGTCGAATCCGTACTCCACCTGACCCTTTTCCCAGCCGATGTGCGCCTTGCCGGCGTAGCGCATGCGGTACCCGGCCGCCATCATGAGCGGACCCCAGGAAGGCACGCCGTCGCGAATCTCGCGACTCACGGCATAGGGCACGTGGCAGTTGTTGAGCACGTGGTGTTTGTGGGGATAGACTGCCGTAGCAATGGAGGCCCGTGCCGGCGCACAGGGGGTCGTGACGGTGTAACCTCTGCGGAACCAGATGCCCTCCCGCGCCAGCCGCTCCAAATTTGGCGACCACCCGTCCGCCGCCGGTCCCGCGGTTTGGTACTGCTGCTGATCGGACATGATGAGAAGGATGTTCGGTTGTTTCATAGCCAATTCAATAGACGTTTTCCTATGACTTCAGAGTTGCCCAGAGGCCTCCCAGGATTCCGTAATCGCCCAGTGTCCTCGACGATTTCTAGCATTTAACTTTGTTACAAGGAGATTGAGGTCCGTTACTCGCAAGAAAACGGAAAAATAATTAGCCAGTTCTGGAATTTCCATGGTTTTGACTATGGCCCAGCTCGATTGAGGGTAGGCAATTGGCCTTCGTGCGCTTTGAAATCGAACAGTAGTTGCATCTCCATTTTGTCGATCTCATCGGGCGTCCAGAGTCGGTAATTAAACCACGATACCAGGCCAAGAGAAGTGTTACTGGTCATTCGGGAGTCATCCAGATGTTGCTGCATTCGCACGCATAGATTCTTGCTCTTCCCTACGTATAGTACCTCATCATAGATGTTGGACAGCATATAGCAGCCGGAGTGTGAAGGAACCCTGACGAATTCGGAATGTCGAAACTGCACCCTCTCTACCGACAACGGGCACAATTCACTGACTTTCACAGCACTATTCTCCTTGACTGGGATTGAGCCTCCGCTAAGGCGGTTTGAAACGCAGAAATGAGTGTTCTCGCGGCACTTCTATTGAGACCACTAGCTCCAAGAGGTCCGGGCATCCACCAATCGGGGCTTCCTACATGCTGGAAAGTGTCATCTAGACGTTCTAGTGCATTTCTGATGACTGTTGCGATTGAGTCTACTGTGAAATCTGCTGTCGTCGAATAAATGGCATTGAATACCCACTTCGAAATCCCGAGAAAAAAGAACAGTCCGCTGCTCTTGAATACGACAGTCTCATCTCTGTCACGATCCGCTACAAAAACTGCCTCTATATGCTCGAAAGTAATTGAGCATGATCCTAGCTTGCCTATCCGAGTCGGTCTCTTGAATAGAAAGTGGATTTGATCCAGTCAGCACTTCGCTCTTTATTATGTTGGCGATAGAAGATTGCTTGATTCTGTTCCGGCTAACTGGATCATTTGCCATTTGAATGCGATTGTACAACGGAGACTCCGGAGTGCTATTCAGAACATCTAGTATTCGTAATGCCCTTGCATCCCTCCCCAGGCTAACATCCTTCTTTATCCAATGAGGTAGGTACGGAAGGTCCTCAACGCCTTGCATATCAGTGAATCGCTTCGTTATTTGCTGGCGCAGAGAAGCTTCAACGGGCACTTGGGTTGTGTTGACAATGAAGAAATGGTACATCTGGTGAGTAGTGTCAAGTTCGGTCGCTACGGTCACGGGAAGTTTAAATCCTTGCAGGTCAAAGTCTGATTTCGCAGCAAGTCGCAAGCCCTCAATTCTGTGTTGTCCGTCTACAACGCTAAACGGGCAAACCTGCTCAGTTTCAAACTCTAGCATTCCAGTAGTGCTATCAAATCTTACAGGCTTATCCGTTGCCAAGAATACGGTAGTTGGTAAGTGGGCGTACCCTCCGGGAAACGACTCGGTTAGATGTCTAGAAAGCCTTCCTGCTCGTTTTTCATTCAAAATTCGTTGAAAGCCACGCTCGTCATCAGGTTCAAGACTGTCCACCGTATAGAAGTTATCGCTAAACAGATCGAGGGGAGTGAAATAGGTCAAATAAAGTGTAAGGTTCCCCTGCTTAATCTCAACCGCTGGTCGTGATATGGTCGCCATGATCTCTCGCAACCTCCTCTATTCTGGAAACCACCATATATATCCTAGATTCTAGCAGACAGAAAACTAAGAAGGGGCTACTAGAATTGACTGTGATGACTTGACTGCTCTCCGCAAATCATGAAACTAACCAACGCAAAGCGCTCTCTCATTAGAGTGTGTTGTTCCTGCCCAAAGAGAAAATAGAATCCAAATGACTATAGTTCGACAATCAATTGCTATACTCTGACCCTGGGCCAAGTGGTGAGCAGCCACACCGTGATGCCGGCGGTGACGACGTGCATGAGCATGAGGCTGGCGACGGCGGGGACGGTTGCGCCGGGGCCGTTTGTGGTCAGCATGAGGATGTTCGGCACGAACGAGAGCAGGAGAAGGATAAGCGCCAACACGCGGAAGATCTTGATAGCGTGTTTGGTCAGGCGGGCCAGAATGGCAAAGACGACCATCGCGCCCAATACGCCCACAAACGTCAGGAAGATAATGCCTTGCCACTCTTGCAACGCAACGAAGAGGTGCGAGATGGGGAAAAAGGCCTTCACCGCAATGCGCACGATTGCGTTTCCGATCAGCGACAGCACGAAAGCCGCTCCGCCGGCCAGCCATACCCGGCTGATTGCGATCCGGTCCGCACGTGGTGTACTCATATCGGTCTGCTCTCTCGCTGGGGCCGGCAAGACTCACGAGAAACGCGAATGCAATCTAGAGGGAAACTGTTCCCCGTTAGCGGATCCAATGCTGCAGGCCGGTCTGCGTTGGTTCCGTAGAACGTGTCGGCCTCGCTTGGCTGAACTGGATTCACCTTAACCCGGTGTCTAGAGTCCCTCACCCCCGTATCAAGTACGGGGCAGGCTCTAACTCTCTCCCTCGGGGAGAGGGAATAACTGCCGCGAATTGCCGCGCTTGCGTATGGCTAATATCAGATTCGCCCAGTGAAGTTCCGCTACGGGTTCACGTTCATGTCGTACTTGCCCGGTGAGATCAGGGCTTCGGTGGTCATGCCCATCACGCCGCCGCTGGCGCCCTTTGTGAGCGAGGCGCGCACCACCTTGATGGGGTCCACGATGCCTGCCTTGATCATGTTGACGAACTTGCCGTTGTGCACGTCGAAGCCGGTGGGGTAGCGTCTGCGGTAGATGTCGGCAATAATCGCTTCGGGGTCGTACCCGCCATTCAGGAGAATCTGGCGCAGTGGCGCCTCGGCTGCTTCCGCCATCATCCTGATGCCGTAGGCCTCCTCCTCGTCGGACGCCTTGAGCTTGCGCAGCGCCTTGGCGGCGTGAATGTACGCGATGCCGCCGCCGGGCACGACGCCTTCTTCCAGCGCTGCCCGCACCGCGAGCATGGCGTCGTCGGCGCGCAGCTTCTTTTCCTTCATTTCGGCTTCGGTGAAGCCGCCGACCTTCAGGATCGCGATGCCGCCGCTGAGCTTGCCGATGCGCTCGCGCATCTTGTTGCGCTCAAACTCGTTCTTCTCGTCTGGGATGAGTTTCTTCACTTCCTGGATACGGCGGCGGGTGGCGACCTCGCTGCCCATGCCGCCCACGATGGTAAAGAAGTCGCGGTTGCACCAGATGCGCCGCGCGCGGCCCAGATCGGCCGCGGTAACGTCTTCCGTCAAGTCTCCGGAATCGCTGGAGACAAAGGTGCCTCCGGTCATGATGGCGATATCCTCGAGGATGTGCATCATGCGGTTGCCGGCACCCGGCGCTTTGATGGCGAGGGTTTGAATTTCGCCTTCTTGCTTATTGACCACCAGCGTGGCGAGGGCCTCGGCCTCCACGAGGTTGGCAAAGACGACCAAGCTCTTGCCGCCGACCGATTTTACCGCTTCCAGCGCCGGAATGACCTGATCGGCCCGCTTGAGCTGTTGGTCGGTCACCAGGATGAAGGGAGACTCGATGGTGCAGTCCATGCGATCGGGATTGGTGATGAAATACGGGGAAAGGTAGCCTTTGTCCCACTGCATGCCTTCCACGTACTCGCGGTCCACCCGATTCATGCTGCGGGACTCTTCCACCACGATGATGGCGTCGCGGCCCAGGGTCTCGACGATCTCGCCGATGAGGGCGCCCATGTAGTCATCCAGGCAGACGACACTCGCCAGGCGCTTGATCTCTTCCCGGGTCTCCAGCGTAACCGTCAAGGCGCTGATCTCATCCAGCATCACGTTGGCCGCGCGCTCGATGCCCCGGCGCAGCGCCATGGGATTGAATCCCACAGCCATGGCCTTGTAGGCCTGGTCGAGAATGGACTGCGCAATCACGGCGGTGGTGGTGGTGCCGTCGCCGGCCTGTTCGCCGACGTGCCAGGCGAGGTGGCGAATGAGCATCGCGCCCATGTTTTCAAAGCGGTCCGGCAACTCCACGATACGGCGCGCGATCGTAGCGCCGTCGTTCATAATTTCAGGCGGCGCGGTGCGCTGGGACATGCTCTCCAGGGCGACGGTGCGGGCTTTGGGCCCCAGCGTGACCCTCAGTACGTTGGCCATCATGTCAAAGCCGCGCTTGAAGGCTTCCCGCGCTTCCGGTTCCAGTAGCAAGCGTTGTTGTGGCATTACCGGCTATCTCCCAAACTCTTAGGCATTTGCAGCATTCTCCGCCATCGCCACAGTGCGCTCTCCACATCTTACGCGTGCGAGCGCAGACGAGCACGTCGGAGTATGGTTCAGTTATTGTCGTGACGCTGCCTTATGGAAAGCGCCACGTATGTACGATACACAAGTAGAGCAGCTAACCGCAAGAGGGTCAAGAAAGAAGAACCGGGGAACGAGCGCTCTTTCGAAAACTATTGCGCTGTATCCCCGGTTTTCTGTATAGGGAGAACGCACCTTTGGGCACGTTCTCCTGCGTTGCCCTTACGTTACCGCTTGTGCGGCTGCGATCACACGTCCGGCGACTAGTCCAGAATCGCCAGCACGTCCTTTTCGCTGAGAATAAGAAGCTCTTCGTCGCCCAGCTTCACCTCGGTGCCGGCATACTTGGCAAAGAGAATGCGCTGACCGGGCTCAACCGCTACTGACACCGTCTCGCCGCTGTCAAGGGTGCGGCCCGCGCCTACCGCTACCACCTCGCCCTCTTGGGGCTTCTCTTTGGCGGTATCAGGCAGCACGATTCCACCTCGGGTCTTCTCTTCTTGCTCAAGGGCTTTTACTACCACACGGTCACCCAGCGGGGTGATCTTGGTACTCGTCGCAGTGGCCATCCGTAACAATCCTCCCGACTCATCGGAAACTATACAACCAATACGTCACTCATTGAGAGCACATTTAACTAGCACTCTACTCAAGTCAGTGATATCGCTATTATACTGAGCGGCCCGCACGAGGTCAAGAAACGTGAAGGAACTGACTGCCGTTCGCACTGAGCTTGTCGAAGTGCAAGAGTGCGATCGTGCCGTTAAGCCTCCCACAACCCGTCTTTAGGCGCTTGCCCTACTTAGCCATGCGCTAGCAAACACTACCGAGCGAGACTCTTCCATCACTTCTCTGACCGCTCCCGCACTAGCCCCGACACGCGCTCGAGGATCACCGCGGCGACTTCAGACTTCGCCATCAGCGGCAGCGGTTCGGGAGGGCGGGCATTGCTCAGGACCACCACTTGGTTCGTATCGGCGCCAAAGCCGCTGTCGGGACGGGAGACGTCATTGGCGAAGATAAGGTCCGCGCCCTTGCTGGTGAGCTTCTTCTCCGCGTTCCTCAGTACGTCATCGGTTTCGGCGGCAAAACCCACCTTCACCAGCGTGCGGGGGACACCAGCGAGAATGTCCTCGTTTTCAACCAGGCGTATGGCAAGAGGATCGCCCGTGCGTTTCGTCTTCTGGCTGCGGGCGGTCTCCGGGCGGTAGTCGGCAACGGCGCCCGCCATTATCAAAGCATCTGCCTGGGCTGCGTGTTCATTCACCGCGGCCTGCATCTCGGCGGCGGTCGTGACTGACACCGTGGTCATGCCCAGAGGCGGCGGCGCGGTGGTGGCGGCCTGGATGAGAACAACCCGCGCGCCGCAGTCCCGCGCCGCCTCGGCCAGCGCGAAGCCCATCTTTCCGCTGGAACGGTTGCCGATGTACCGCACGGGGTCCAGCGGCTCCTGCGTGCCACCGGCGGTCACGACCACCGTCTTGCCCGCCAACGGACCGTTTCTGCCAAGCACAGTACGGATTTCGGCGATGAGCGCATCCACCTCCGGCATACGGCCTTTTGCGACGAGACCCGATGCGGCCCTGCCCTCGAGCGGCTCGACGACGTGTACTCCGCTGTCGCGGAGTGTGGCGAGGCTTGCTTGCGTGGCGGCATTGGTATACATGCCGCCGTCCATGGCCGGGGCGACCAGCACCGGCGCCCGCGTACTCAGGTAGGTACAAGCCAAAAGATCGTCGGAGAGGCCCTGCGCCATGCGTGCCAAGGTATTGGCGGTGGCCGGGATGACCGCCAGCAGATCGGCTTCTTCCGCCAGAGCGACATGCAGAATGCGGCCGGGATCCGGCGTGTAGAGGTCTACATAGGCCGGCCGCTGCGTCACGCTGGTAAACGAAAGGGGTGTAACGAACCGCGCGGCATCCTTGGTGAGAATGGTGGTGACCTCTGCCCCCGCTTGATTGAGCTGGCTGGCAAGCGCCACCGCCTTGAACGCGGCGACACTGCCGCACACTCCAAGCAAAATGCGCTTTTCGTTGAGAATGCCCATGTGCGAGTGACCCGATTCTGACACCAGTTCTTCATTCATTCTAAACCAGTCAGGTTCAGGAGGTTAACAGAACCACAGGAACTAGGGCGAAGCGCGAATAAAGGCCTTTGATCGACGGTCGCTTTTCAAGGCCAGAGAGGAAACCACGTGGAGGAGTGAGGAAGGTGGGCGCTCTTGGTGCCTAACCTACTCCTGCTGCAAGCGCTCGTAGATGATCCGCAGTCCTTCCAGTGTCAGGTTGGGATCAACAGTGTCTATCACTGCGGTGTGCCGGGCAAAGAGCGCGGCAAAACCGCCGGTGGCGACCACGTTGCATTTGCCGAGTTCGTCGTGAAAGCGCCGGATCATGCCTTCCACCAGCGAAAGGTAACCGAGCATGATGCCGGACTGCATAGCATGTATGGTGCTCTTGCCCACCACGGTCGCCGGCGGCTCGAATTCCACGCGGTAGAGCCGGGAAGCGCGTGCCACGAGCGCCTCCGTGGCGAGTCCCAAACCCGGCGCGATGGCGCCGCCGACGTAGTTGCCCTCCGCGGAGACCACGTCGAAGGTCGTCGCCGTGCCGAAGTCGATCACGATGCAAGGGCCGCCGTGCCGGGCAAACGCCGCTGCCGTATTGACCACCCGGTCGGCGCCGACCTCTTCCGGCCGGTCAATCTCCACGGCAACACCGGGCACACGATGCGGGTCAATCAGAATAGGGGTGTGCCCAAGGTACTTGGTGGCGAGATTATCAATCGCGCGCGCCAAGGGCGGCACGACGCTGGAGACGATGACGTCTTCACACCGGCCTACGTCCAAACCGGCATGCTGCAGGAAGCCGACGATCTGCACGCCATACTCGTCGCTGGTCTTGCCGATGTCCGTGTTGAGACGCCACGAACTATGCAGTTCGCTCCCTACAAAAGCCCCCACCGCGATATTGGTATTGCCGACATCGACTACGAGAAGCACGTATCTCTTTCCTCTTGCTTAAGGCGCGAAGTGCGCCCCTGCCCAAGCGAAATCACTCCGGTAGCGCAGGTTGCAAACCTGCGCCCAGCGGCCAAAGTCTACTAGGGAGTGTTTACACTATTGCCGTCATTCCCGCGAAAGCGGGAATCCATCTTCCTGCGGTGCTAGAGTAGGGCGCTGCACAGCACGGCAAACCATCATAGATGCAAAACGGTATCCTTGTCAATCGTCTTTCTTCCGCCCGTGAGGAGCGAAACGCTTGAGATTCCTTGCTTGCGCTCGGAATGACATTGAATGTCCACAGAACCTAATCGTTGCTATGAAGCCTATCGAGCCTTGCCTTCCCCGTTGTAAATACTAATCTGCTCGTCCGTATGCTCTTCTACCGCTGCCCCAGTACTCACAGCGGACGTATCTTCCTATCCGCGCCCCCGGCGGAAGAGACCGAAGAACCTCCCAAGCAACCGCTGCGTATGCGTGCCGCTGCGGGGGTGCAAGTGGTGCGCGGCGGCCTCAAGGTAGGGCTGGCTGATGCGCTGCAGATACGCCGGCACGCCTTCCGTGCGGATCGTGGATAGCGAATCGCGATAGAACGAGAAGAGGTGGAAGTTGCCAAGTTGAATGCCCGCCTGGATCGCGCCGGCGGCCACCAGCGACGAGACCGTGAACAACGACCGGTTTTGCTCGGAGGCCGCTCTTTTCATCTCGGCGAAGATTTGGGTCATGTCGCGCGGGTCGGGCAGGTTTTGCGCGTTTTGTCGGAACTGATTCAGGCTGGAGCGCATATCATTGAGGGCCAACGGGGGAATGTCGATGGTGTCGGCCATCTGGCCGGACGTGCCTTCCAGCGCCGCCAGCAGGCCGTCGGCGGATGAGATGTCAGCATCGGGCGTCAGCACGTGCGAACTCTTCAGTTCGGATACGAAAGCGTCCAAGTAGGCCCGGGTGCCGCCGGTGACGTCGGAAGCCGCCGCCAGCAGCCAGAGCGGCGACCAGCCTACGGCCACCACGCTCGCCACCTCCACGGCATTGCCTGCCAACTTGCGCACGGCGAGGTCCTGCACATTCATTTCTTCCGCCGATTCCTCTCTGGGAACGCCGCCGACGAATTCGATGACAATGCGCAGCAAACGGCCAATGGTGGATTGATAGAGTTGGGAGCGTCGGATTGGCGGCGGCAGGATCATTCCCGAAGTCTCGTGCACCAGACCGCCCGCGCCAACCGCGGCCGTGCGCACCAGCCGTTCCGGCAACGAGGCCACGTACTGCCCGGCGTTGAGCGTGCGCTCTTGCAAATTTCCTGTAACTGCTGGGCCTCTTGTGGAATCCGGTGACAAGTCCATGTTTTCTCCTGTGCTTGCCAAGGCCTTTGCCGAATGCTCGCGCGTAGCCTACAGCCGCTCTATACACTTGTATCGTACCACGAGCGGAATGAGAGGCCACAGGAATGGAGAGACGGTGATCCACGCCTGTGCAGTTGCATTGGCGTGCTATTGAGCGCGAAACTTCCTTCAGAAGCGGCGGCAGGATGACTTCCACTGTCATGCCGAGCGGAGCGAGGAATCTAAGGGGGTGTTTGCAAGGGTGCTGTCGCGCAGTATCATCCGTTCGCCCTGAGCGTGTCGAAGGGTCGAAGTGTGAACGGACTACTCAACGTGGTGATGTATAATCAGTGTCAACAAATCCGCGTAGAACAGCCAGCACCCCACACAGACAAGGAAGACCGCCATGGCAGCAGTCGATACGCACACCGCCACCGCACCGTCACTCCGCGAGCAAGCGCTCGACGGCACGCCGCTCCACGGCACGCTGGTGATCGACAACCACTGTCACCTGGGTCCCGCGCCGCACTTCTACCAGACCTACAACGACGCCGCGGGCATGGTGGCCACCATGGACCGCATCGGCATGGACCAGGCGTGCGTGTTTTCCACCATGGCAATCATGTTCGACATGCGCGAGGGCAACGATATGAGCTTGGAAGCCGCGCGGGAGTATCCCGGCCGCCTGCTGGCCTACGGCGTGCCCGACCCTCACGAGGCGGAGCTGGTGCGGGACGAGTTGCAGCGCTGCATAGATGCCGGCGCGGTGGGCATCAAGATGCACGCGGGTGTGGCCCAATACCCCTTTGAGGGTCCCGGCTATCGGCCCGCGTTCGAGCTGGCCGACCGCCACCGCCTGCCCCTCATCAGCCACGGCACCGGCACGCCGGACACCCTGCGCCGCATCGCCCGCGAATACCCCGGCTGCCACTTCATTGTGGCCCACGCCGCCGGGGCTAACCCCCATAAGACCATTGACCTAGTGATGGTGGCGGCCGAAGAACCGAACGTCTATCTGGATACGGCGGCTTCAGTGGGCTACCGCGACGACTTCACCGAAATGGTGCGCATAGCCGGCGCGAACAAAATCCTCTACGGCTCCGACATGCCCTGGACCTGCGCCACCTACCAATTAGGCCGCGTCCTCCTGACTCCCATCACCGACGCGGAGAAGCGTCTGATCCTGGGAGAAAACCTGGCGGAGCTATTCAAGACCAAGCGCTAGACCGCGGAGAAATCCAAGCGCGGGGGACAAGCCCCCGCGCTACGGTTTATGATACACCGCCAAATCCAATGTAGGGGCACGATATATCGTGCCCCTACATGCATAGACCAGCCAACAGGGAGCCACTCTCAAGCCAGGAAATTGGCCGTCGCTGCCTCTGCCTATTCCTTCGGAATGAGAAGCTCGTTGATGATGTCGGTGGCAACGCGGCCGTACTCTGCAGGCGTCAGTTCGCCGACGTCGTACGCTTGAAAGTGCGGACGCAACGCGGTGCCGACCTCACCCCAGGTGGGGTAGCTATTCATGCCGTAGCTTGAGGGCGGACTGAATTTAACTTGCTCCGCGTGGGCGACGGCGTCGAACCCAATGGTCGCCTTGAGTTGCTCCGCCGGCATGTTTACCGCAGACTGCACCGCCGAAATGGTGTGGCCCATGGCCAGGGTGAACTCCGTATTCGGTTCCGGCTCCATCATCCAGCGGTTCACCGTCCAGGTTTCATCGGGGAAGCGGCTAAAGCCGATGAGGATTGCCGGGAACCAGGAGCGACCGGAGATATTCTTCTCGGCGCTGAACGGCAGAGTCGCGCCGATGGCCTCAAATTCCACTTGCCGGTAGCCGTTCGTGATGGTCATGCCCACTTTGCCGGATTCCCACAAGGCGCGCCGGCCGGTACCGGCCGCGCCCAGACCTTCGGCGTCCTCCGGCAGCGGCACCACGCGGTGCTTGAGCTTGAGGTCTACCCAATACGCCAGCCCCTCGACAAACTTCGGATGGTCCATCACGGCAACACTGCGCTCGTAGTCCCAGGCAATCTGGCCGAAGTACGCGCCGCGCTGGTGGCCGCGCGTGCCGTCGGAAGCAGAGACGCCGCCATTATGCCCAAATTGCTCGGTGCCGTTTGTCATCGCCTTGGCGTATTCGAGGAATTTATCCATACTCCAGGACGCATCGGTGGGATCGATGGGCGGCGGCTCAAGCCCGGCATTGTCCAGTAGCGCCTTATTGAGGATCACGGCATCGCAATTGCCGGAGCCGGGCCACCCGTACAGGACTCCTCCGACAGTCCAGTGCGTCAGAGCGTTTGGCAAAAAGTGTTCAGACGGCACCAGGCCGTCGGCCTTGAAAAAGTCGTCCAAAGGCGAGAGGATTTCACCTTCGATGAGGTCGGCGAACGAACCCCAACTCGTGCGCAAGAAGTCGATGGGAACGCCCGACGCCGCCTGGAGCAGCAGCTTGGTCTTCGCTTCGTCACCACTGGACATATTCTGGATTGTAATGGTGATGTTGGGATTGGCCGCCTCGAACTTGTCGAAGAGCGCGCGCACCTTAACCGTGGCGCTATCTGAGTCGCGCGAGAGATAGGTGAGTTCTACGTCCTCTGCCGGCGCTGGAGCAGCTTCGGCTTTCTCCTCGGGCGCTGCCTTCTCCTCCATCGGCGCGGCAACCTGCGCCGTGCCGCAGGCGGCTAAAATAGCTGCGCCGCCAACTACCGGCACTGCCGCCAGTACTGTTCTGCGTGAAAGTCGAGTCTCTTCCATGACCGTTCCTTTCTCTAGGCGGGGGTGGGGGGCTATAGCCCCGCTGCGCCTTGGGCGTGCCCATACACGCCTCCGCTTGCGCTAAGGGTATTGTAATGTAGCATTGCGTGTCAATGGACTGCTCTGATTGGGGCGCATCGTGGTAGTATGGAGACTGATTCGCGAGACTGCTAGGCACATCATTGCCCCACCCAAATGTCATTCCGAACGGAGCGTAGCGGAGTGTCGCTAAGAGCGCGGAATCTAGAGCCATGCTCTACGCAGTTCGTAGCCCTAGCACCCTAGATTCCTCGCTGCGCTCGGAGTGACAACGAGTGGCAGCGCCGTGATGCTGCATACCTCATGCAGCGCCAGTAGAGGCAAACCAATACCCCCATGGCTGAAGAGTACATCCGCATCCGCGGCGCGCGCGAACACAACCTGAAGAACATCGACCTCGACATCCCCCGCGAGAAGCTGGTGGTCATTACCGGGCTCTCCGGTTCCGGAAAGTCGAGCCTGGCCTTTGATACCATCTTCGCCGAAGGGCAGCGGCGCTACGTGGAATCGCTCTCGGCCTACGCCCGCCAGTTCCTCGGCATGCTGGAAAAGCCGGACGTGGACCACATCGACGGCCTCTCTCCCGCTATATCCATCGACCAGAAGGGCGCCAGCCGCAACCCGCGCTCTACGGTCGGCACGGTCACGGAAGTATACGACTACCTGCGCCTGCTCTTCGCACGCATCGGCGTGCCGCACTGCCCGGAATGCGGTCGTGAGATTTCCCAGCAGACCGTCCAGCAGATGGTGGATACGCTGCTCGACCTGCCCGACGGCACGCGCTACATGATCCTGGCGCCCATCGTGCAGGACCGCAAAGGCGAGTACCGGCAGGTGTTCGAGGACGCGCGGCAAGCGGGCTACGTGCGCGTCCGCGTGGACGGCACCGTTTACGACCTGGACGAGACGCCCGCCCTCGACCGCTACAAGCAGCACACCATCGAGATCGTGGTGGACCGGCTGGTGAACCGCGGCGGCGAGACGGATAAGGCACGGGTGGCGGATTCGCTGGAGACGGCATTGCGTCTGGGTTCCAGCGTGGTGCGGGTGGTGATTGTGGACGGCGCCGAGCGTCACACCCGCGAAGGCGAGGGCCTCTTGGACCGTCATTCCGGCGAAAGCCGGAATCCATCCGGTCTTCATGCCGGCGGCGAGAACACACCCAGCCGTCACTCCCGCGAAAGCGGGATTCCATCCGACGGGGAAGCAATGGGCACCCCCATTGACGCAAGCGAAGAGAAGATGGATTCCCGTTTTCACGGTAATGACGGAGAGAGCGGGAATGACAAAAAAATGGATTCCCGCGTTAGCGGGAATGACGGAGAAGACGGGAAGCCGACTGGCCGTCATTCGGGCGAAAGCCGGAATCCATCCGGTCTTCATGCCGGCGACGGCGAAAAGACGCCCAGCCGTCACTCCCGCGAAAGCGGGATTCCATCCGACGGGGAAGCAATGGGCACCCCCATTGACGCAAGCGAAGAGAAGATGGATTCCCGCTTGCGCGGGAATGACGGACAAGATGTCGACGCCAGTCCCGGACCGGTGGAACTCCTCTTCTCCGAGCAATTCGCCTGCGTGCACTGCGGCATCTCCCTCGGCGAGGTGGAGCCGCGGACGTTTTCCTTCAATAGTCCCCATGGCGCGTGCCCGGACTGCACCGGCATCGGCACGACCATGGTGTTCGACCCCGACCTCATCGTGCCGAACAAGCGGCTCTCACCTTTGGAAGGCGCCATTCTGCCGTGGTCGCGGCTTGCCAGCAAAGACAGCTACCTTTACCAGGTGGTAAAGGCGGTGGCGGCGCACTACGGCTTTTCCCTGCGCGTTCCTGTCGCGGAACTGGCGACAGAACACGTCGACATCCTGCTGAACGGCACGGAAGAGCGCATTCCGGTCTCGGTCAAGGCTGCGCGTGACGAGACGCGCACCTTCACGGTGGACTTTGAAGGGGTGATTCCCAACCTTCAGCGGCGTTACAAGGAGACGGATTCCGACTACATGCGCCAGGAGATCGAGCGCTTCATGACCGTGCAGCCCTGTCCCGCCTGCCGGGGGGCGCGTCTGAAGCCGGAGAGCTTGTCCGTAACCATCAACGCCCACACCATCGCGCAAGTTACTGCGTATGCAGTGAAGGACGCCCGCGCGTGGTTCGAGGCGCTGCCGCTCAGCGAGCGGGAACGCCTGATCGGACGCCAGATTCTGAAGGAGATCGAGGCGCGGCTACATTTCCTGGAAAACGTGGGGCTGGACTACCTCACCCTGGACCGCGCTACCGCGACGCTCTCTGGCGGCGAGGCCCAGCGCATCCGTTTGGCCACCCAGATCGGCTCCGGTCTGGTGGGCGTGCTCTACATTCTGGATGAGCCGTCCATTGGCTTGCACCAGCGCGATAATCGCCGACTCATTGCAACGCTGAACGGTCTGCGCGACCTCGGCAATACCGTACTGGTGGTGGAGCACGACGAGGAGACGATCCGCGCTGCCGATCACGTGATCGACATTGGGCCCGGCGCCGGCGAGCACGGCGGCCGCGTCGTGGCGGCGGGGCCGTTGGAAGACGTGATGGTGGTGGATGAATCGCTGACTGCGGCCTATCTTACGGGTCAGCGGGTAATTCCGGTGCCGCAGGAACGGCGCGGCCCTTCGACAGGCTCAGGGCGAACGGTTGCGGGAGGGTCAGGACGAACGGGAGCAAAGGGCTCAGGGCGAACGCCAGCGGCGAGTTCAGAACCTGCGGGAAGAGCGAGGATTACCGTCAAAGGCGCCCGCGCCAATAACCTGAAGAGCATTGACGTGGACTTCCCGCTGGGCCGGCTCATCGGCGTGACCGGCGTATCCGGCTCCGGCAAGAGTTCGCTGGTTATCGACGTGCTCTACCGCCGCCTGGCGCAGGAGATCTACAACAGCCGCGAGCGACCCGGCCCCCACGACGCGATCCTGGGCCTGGAAAACATCGACAAAGTCATCGATATCAATCAACAGCCCATCGGGCGCACGCCGCGTTCGAATCCAGCCACGTATACCGGCGCGTTCACGCCCATCCGCGAGATCTTTGCCAAGACGCCGGAGGCGCGTGTGCGCGGCTACAAACCGGGGCGCTTCTCCTTTAATGTCAAGGGCGGCCGCTGCGAGGCCTGCCGCGGAGACGGCATCATCAAGATCGAGATGCAGTTCCTGCCGGACGTCTACGTGCCTTGCGAGGTCTGCGAAGGCAAGCGCTACAACCGCGAGGCGCTGGAGGTCACATACAAGGGCAAGACCATCGCCGACGTGCTCGACCTCACAATAGAAGAGGCAAACGCTTTCTTCGAAAACATCCCCAGCATTCACAACAAGCTCAGAACGCTCGTGGACGTGGGATTGGGCTACATGCGCGTGGGACAGCCCGCCACCACGCTCTCCGGCGGCGAAGCACAGCGCATCAAGCTGGCCGCCGAACTATCCAAACGCGCCACCGGCCGCACGCTCTACATCCTGGACGAGCCGACCACCGGCCTGCACTTCGCCGACGTGGAACGCCTGCTGGAGGTGCTGCAACGCCTGGTGGACACCGGCAATACGGTGATCGTGATCGAGCACAACCTGGAAGTAATCAAGTGCGTGGACTGGGTGATCGATCTCGGCCCCGAGGGCGGTGACGCCGGCGGCGAAATGGTCGCCGAAGGCACGCCGGAAACGCTCGCTCACCTGCCCCACTCCTACACCGGCGTCTATCTGCGCGCAGTGCTCGAACGCGACGGCGCGTTGGAAAAAGCCCACGCTTCATAGCGAGAACAGCGACTGACTCGCGTCATACCGGAAGAGTCTCGTCGCAATGGCCGGTTCAGTTCTCTGTACCCCTGTGCGGCGGTGTGAAGATGTGGCAAACAAGAGCGGCTCCTACGAGTAAGCAGTGGGCATGTGCCATAATGATCAATGGGGGCACGTGTGCAGCGCAGTGATCGGAATACGCTCGGGGAATCCTCAATGGCGACTGAAACTAAGACAATCAAGGTTGCACCTGATAGCGAGCTTGGGCTTCTGCTGGCAGAGGTCGGCGGAGGGCCGGTAATCCTCGATAAAGATGGAGAGCGCTATGTGCTAGCGCGTGAAGACGCGCGGGACATTTGGTCCGCGTACGACCCGGAAGAAGTGAGGCAGGCGTTGCTCCAAAGCATGGGCGCCTTGGCGGGCATCGATCGGAAGAGTCTCCTAGAAGACATACATGCAGCCCGCAAGCAGGACAGCCGCGCACGCCCCGACCGCTAATCCATGCCCTATCTTATAGATTCAGACTGGGTAATTGACTACCTCGGTCAAGAAGCAGAAGCGCTGCAACTCGTAGACCGCCTTGCGCAAGAGGGCATCGCCATCAGCATTGTCACGTATATGGAGGTCTACCAAGGCGTATTGCGGAGCCAGGATGCAAACGCGGCGTCAGCGCAATTCGAAGCCCTCGTAGCGGCAATACCGGTGCTCCCGTTTTCGCGCCCTGTTGCGGAGCGATGCGCCCAGCTTAGGGAATCACTCAGAAAGCAAGGAAAGCGACCCCAGCAACGAGCTTTAGACCTCATCATCGCGGCGACAGCTCTCACATATGATCTTGTCCTCGTCACACGCAACATCGCCGACTATCAAGACCTGCCGGGTCTTGTTCTCTACCAACCTCGACGGTAAGCAATGTCTTTCGTGGGTCGAGCTGGCCAGCAAGTTCGATTCTTTCTATATCCTCTACGGAAGAACTGAGACGGGACTGGCATTGCACATACGTCTTTGAGATCACTGTACTTGCAATCTGAAAGGACCTGCTATGTCGTTTATCGAATACACCGTCACCGACAAGATCGCGAAGATCACGCTCAACCGGCCGGATAAGCTCAATGCCATCAACCGCGCCATGCGGGAAGAGCTCTTTCGGGTGTTTGCCGATTTCGCGGAGCGGGACGGCGCGTGGGTGGCGATCATCACCGGCACGGGGCGGGCGTTCTCCGTCGGCCATGACCTGGAGGAGATGGGCGGTCCTTCCGGTGACGAGCCGCCGGGTACGAGTATCGAGGACCTCTACGTCATGCAGACGCGCATTTGGAAACCCATCATCGCCGCCATCAATGGCTACTGCCTGGCGCAGGGCGGTGGCATCGCGCTGGCGTCGGATATCAGGATTGCCGCCGATTCCGCCCAATTTGGCTGGCCGCAAGCCAAGCGCGGCATCAGCTCCATCAGCGGCCCCTCCATGCTCGCCAACCGCATCCCGCTGAACTATGCCCTGGAATTCTTGCTCACCGGCGAATTCATCAGCGCGCAGGAGGCGCATCGCCTGCACCTCGTCAATAAGGTCGTGCCGCTAGACGCGCTGGCGGAGACGGCGGACACTTACGCGCAGACCATCGTGCAGAATGCCCCACTGGCGACTCGCGGCATGAAGGAAGCTTCAGTGCGCGGTCAGAATTTGGGCTTGGAAGAGCGGGTGAAACTGGCAGGCGAAAACTTCGAGCGTGTGCGTGCCTCGGCGGATGCCGATGAAGGTTTGCGGGCCTTTGTGGAGAAGCGCGAGCCGGTCTTCAAGGGCGAATAGGCGCTGACGGGAACGCTGACAAGCGCGCAAAGGTGAAGTCCCGGCAGTCGCCTAAGACCCCGTGGCGGCGCGCTCCAGCACGAAAATACCTCTAATGAGGCCCACCCTGAAGCTGCCCGTCACTACGCCGTCTTCCAGCTTACCGTCGAAGGTTATTTCGCTATCCTCTTGCGGGATCACGAAACGAACCCCTCCATCCGCTTGAAGCTCTGCTCTAAAGGGAAGATCCTCGATTCGCCGTGAGGATATATCAAGGGTGCCCCACAGCTCGCCGTCCTCAAGTTGCAACGTAGCACTGACCGGGACCTCAGACCCAAGCACCATGAGCGCGCCTTCCCAGTCTCCAACCAGCGCCGCTTCGGGGACATCTGGCGTCGGAGTGGGAATGGGGGTGGGTATTGCCGTTGGCGCGGGCTGTGGCGTGGGAGTCGGCGGTTGTGGCGTCGCGAGGGGAGTCGCCGTCGGTGACGGAGATGGCACAGCCGTGGGCGTTGGTTGGGGCAAAGCGGTTGGCACCGGCGAAGGGACCACCGTCGGGGTCGGAGAAGGCGCCACTGTTGGCATTGGTGGCGCGGGGCGCGGGCTAAACGGCCCACACGTGCTTAGCAACATCACGACGGCAACATACGCCACTAAAGGCGCAGCAAGCAGCGTGGGTGCCTGCAGGCGCCCTAGAAGTCTGCCAGAGTGCTTGGACGTCGTTGACCGAGTGGGATTTTCCAGAGTGACGCAACCGAGATGTAGTGAAAGTGTATCTGTGTCTTATTTCACTATATCCCACTCATTCAAACCTATTGCTCGCCGCCAGCCGCTCAATCCCGATTTCTCAGAAATAACTTAAGTGGTGAAGGGCCGGCCGGCGCCGACCCTTCACTCTTGCCCTGCTAAAGGACCGTAGATTCACGCGTGCCCGCTAGCCGGCGAGCGCCTCGTCGACCAAGGCCTGCATCGGCGCCTTCATACCGCGCAGGGCTTCTTGCACCGTCACCTTGCCCTCGTAGAGGTCCGTGAAGGTTGGAGTGATGAGCTGATCGCGGATCTGGTTGTAGGCGGCGGAGCGGAAAGAGCGTCCCGCGGGCACGGCGTACTGCAGCGCGTCGCGGTAGACCTCCAGGCGCACTTCTGCTTGGAAGTCCTTGTCGCCGTAGATGTTCTCCGCCCATTCGTCGAAGAAGTCCACGCGATGGAAGCCGGTGCCGCGGGAAATCGCCCAGTTGATGGTGCGGCTGCCCCACTTGATGAGTGCCCAGCCGGCGTCCGGCTGCTTGGAGCCGACGACAATACCGTTGCCGTCGAGGTTCAGGTGCGAAACCGGTCTTGCGCTTGTACCCCGGAAGATTGGGCTGTAGACGAACGGCGCGCCGCGTTGGATTGCCTCCAGTATCATGAAGAAGCCGCCGGGCGCGCTGCGCAGCATGGCGCCTCTCTCCTCGACGAACGCCGTCCTGTAGTTGGTCCCGAAGAGGTCGTTCACCTGCCCCGGCTTAGCCACGGAGCGGTCCTGGACGGCCATATCGAAGAATTGTTCGTAGGCATCCACCAGCGCCGGGTCGTCTGAGATCACGGTGCGGTTGTCGTCGGCGATCCACTCCGTATCGAAGAGGTTCGGCCAGTCAATGAAGAGGTAGACCGGACTTGCCCCCAACAAACCAAACTGGGAGGTCTTGCCACCGTCTTCTTTGGTCAGTCGCTTCATCTCCGACCGAAAGCGGTCGAAGGTCCAGTCGGGGTCAGTCCAATCAGTCGGCGGCAGGTTCAGACCGGCCTCTTCGTACATGCGCTTGTTCGTGGGCGCCACCGGCCAGTCGCCGCCGGACTGGTTCGGCAGGGCGAAGAGTTGGCCGTCCCGCCGGAACCAAGCGTCCATTGCAGCCTGGGGAAAGGGGCTGAGATCAATCTGATCCTTGGCAACGCGGTCGTCAATGGCTTGCACTGCATTAAGTGCCGTAAGCGCCGGATCGGTAAGCCATGCCACGTCCGGCGCCTGGCCGCCGGCAACGAGCGTCAGCAGGAATTCGCGGCGGTCGCCGGTCCAGATGATCCACTTCAGCGTGATGCCGGGATTGTCGTTCTCAAATGGTTCCTTGACCAGTCCGTCGACGTTATCCAGTTGGCGGCTGTTGTGGTGGGTAAGCCATTGCACCTCCACGGGCTCAGCCATGGCGGGCTTTTCGGTCTCTTCTTTGGCCGTTTCTTCCTCGGCCATCTCTCCGCCCGACTCCATAGTCGTTGCTTGGCCGCACGCCGCCAACAAGAGACTGCCCGCGGAGAGCGCGCCTACACCGCCCAACAAACGACGTCGCGAAAGGCGTTCTTGAATATCCACTCTCAGTTCTCCTCTGCTAGGTGTACGTTTGAATTTACGCGGCTTCTTGCCCTGTAGGGCAGAACAGCATTTGCCTCCTCTCCGTAGACGTTTAGTCCAATAGCCTTAAACTATGATTATCAGTAGTAGTCTGTCAATCCCTGCATGAAGAGGTTAATTTGTTGAACCCCGTATCGTGTGCAAACAACCGCCTGCGGCTACAATATTTGTATGCACGTACGTAGATCTTTGAGGGTGTTTTTAAGAGGTGCTGTCTGCACCAGCAGTTCGCCCCCGTATCTCGTACGGGGTAGGCTCCGAGCCTGCCGCAGGGCCGTCCATGCTTTGACCAAGGCTTTGAGAAGCCCAGGCTTCGCGAAGCCCTCTGCATGAACTGTTTTTATGAGCCTTGCAAACGCCCGCCTAATGAAGTTGCGAGTAGTAAGGAGTTTGTCCGGTGAATGAGCGTTCCGCCCAATTGCGGGCCTTGATCGAGCGTCCCGGTATCGTCGTGTTGCCCGGCGCGTACGACTGCCTGAGCGCGCGGCTCGCGGAGCAGGCCGGTTTCGAGACCGTCTTTACGACTGGTTTCGGTTTCGCTGCCAGCGCCCTTGGCGTGCCGGATCTCGGATTGATGACTGCCAGCGAGATCCTCGACCGCGTGCACAACATAGTGAACAGCGTGAGCGTGCCCCTGGTCGCGGACATGGACACCGGCTACGGCAATCCGCTCAACGTCATCCGCACCGTCAGCGAGTGTGTTTCGCTCGGCGTGGCCGGCATTATTCTGGAAGACCAGGAGTGGCCGAAGAAGTGCGGACACCTGGAAGGCAAGCGCGTGATCCCCATGGAGGACCACGTGCAAAAGTTGCGCGCCGCCGTGGACGCGCGGGGCGATTCCGGCTTGGTGATCATTGCCCGCACGGATTCGCGGGCGGTGCTCGGCCTGGATGAGGCTCTCAAGCGCGGCCAGGCCTACTATGAGGCCGGCGCCGACGTGGTCTTCATCGAAGCGCCGCAGTCCATGGACGAGCTCCACGCCATCGCCAAGGCTTTCCCGCATGCGCCACTCTTCGCCAATATGATCGAAGGCGGCAAGACGCCGGTGCTCTCACCGGACGCCCTGGCCGAGATTGGTTTCAAGATTGTGGTCTATCCGCTCTCTAGTCTCTTCTCAGCGGCCCGCGCCATGCAGCACGTTTACAAAGCGTTGAAAGAGCACGGCACGACCGGCAGCATCACCGACATGACCACGCTGGATGAATTCACCGAATGCGTGAACGTCGGCCAGTTCCGTGCGTGGGAGAAGCAGTACGCCACGCCGGACAGCGGCTGACGGCGGTCCTGGCGACGAAACCGGGTTGCGCGACAGCAAATCCGGCTAACTCCGCAACTAGTAGTCTCGGGCATGGGTTGGGCAAAGGCAAGACACGTGACCGTCTCTGGATATGAGCCAGCTCCCAACTGTCATTCTGAGGAGCCCTTCGGCAAGCTCAGGATAAACTCCGCGACGAAGAATCTAGAATCGGGAGCTTCTTTAGATTCCTCGCTGCGCTCGGAATGACAAGAATACTGCCCTCAAAGACTACAAGCCTATATCTACTAATTCCCGCCAACTCTCGTTACCCACTGGCTGCTGCTTGTGGTAAAATCATACTCCAGCAAGTAGGTGCATCCTTTCGTTAATCTGCCGCGATTGCGCACGTAGTTGCCTCGCGCCTTTGGCGGCTTTCCAGTAGAGAAGGGTATTCCTTCTCGCAGCGATTCCATTGACGGCCGGACGACGTGTGCCAAAGCGGTAGAGCGGCATTGAACGAGCCGCTGCTTCCGGCGGTGTTTCTTCTATCGGCGTCTCAATGGCGGGCTACGCCAAGGGAGCGCCACTGTCACGCCAACGAATTGGAATCATGTGGACTACCGCTAGGGCGAAGAAACGCCTGCATGCGCCTGTCACGGCAAACAATGTATCTCCTGCGGCCGGCGTTCTCAACAATATCCTCGTTACCTCCGCGAGACTATTAGATCATGCGCCTCCCCAACGACCGGAAATCGGCACGCGTGACAAAGTACGTGCTGCTCATTGCCGGACTGGTCATTGCCGCCACCCTCACCGGGTTTCCCGCGCGGGTGCTCAATAGCTACGAGGTCAACCAGCGGGTGCTGGCGTTGGAAAAGCGGCTGGCCGCGCGCCAAGCGGAGAACGAGGCCCTGCAACATGAGCTGGCGCGCCGCCGCACGGAGGCCTATATCCGCACGGTGGCAAAAGAGCGGCTCGGGTTGGTGGAGCCGGGCGAAGAGCTCGTGCTGCTGCCCCTCGATGGGGGCCGCACGGATACGACGCTGGAGAAAACGAGCGTTCCTATCGAAGAATTGCTCGTGAAGGAAACACCCTACGATGCCGAGTGGGGCTATTTCCTGGAGTGGATAGTGCTGCTCAAGCGCACCTTCTAATGAGGGAGCACCTTCGCGCTATGGACGTCCGCATCAAACGCATCGATCCCACCCTGCCCCTGCCCCGCTACGCTACGGCAGGCGCCGTCGCCTTCGACTTGAGCGCCCGCACTGACGTGATTATTCCGCCGCGGCAGACGGCGCTTGTGCCCTGTAACGTCGTCATCGAGGTGCCGCCGGGCTATGCGCTCGTCGTGGCAAGCCGCAGCAGCACGCCGGTGCGCAAGGGTCTGCTGAAAGCCAACGGTGTCGGCATCATCGACCAGGACTATTGCGGCGACACGGACGAGATACAAGCGCTCTTCTACAACGTGACCGCCGCGACGGTTACCGTCGCGCGCGGCGAACGGATCGCCCAAGCCCTGCTCGTACCCGCGCCGCGCGTCACGTGGGACGAGGTGGCGCACTTTGGCAGCGACGACCGCGGCGGCTTCGGCAGCACCGGCGTCTGATGCCTAAACCTTCGTGGTCGCTTATCCGGTTGCATCCTCTGGTGGAATTGCCACGCCGTGTTGCGCAACTCCGTCTACGGGAACGGCAGATGCAGCATTTGTCTGGATAGAGGCTGAATCCGTTCGTCTTGAGCCTGCCTGTCCTGAGCTTGTCGAAGGGTGAACGGATTCAGCATCAAGATACACGTACGTTGCCTCTAGTGCCTTACTCTCGCCTCGGTAGGTAGCAACGCTGTTCGGCAAAGATGCGTAGTGCTAGGATCCGGTCCGCCCTACCCCTTGCCAATAAAACCCCACACGCTTCAGACTACGCAGAACCCAAGCGGCATGGTAGTGCACCTGGGGTACCATGAGAGCATGCAAGAAAACGAGAACAATCTAGAGGTAGCAACCAAGGCGGGGCAAGAACCAGATTCCACGCCCGATCCGCTCTTGGAGACCGTACGTTCGACCATCGCCTCTCACGGACTGCTGCCCCCCGGCAGCACGCTAGTCGTGGCGGTCTCCGGCGGCGCGGATTCCGTGGCCTTGCTCGACGTCGTGCAACAGCTTGCGCCGCTGCACGAATGGCAGCTCCATGTCACCCACGTGAATCACCGGCTGCGCGGCGCGGAGTCAGATGCGGATGCGGACTTTGTGGCGCAACTCGCCGCGCGCTACGGCTTACCCTGCACCGTGCAAGCGATAGACGTGGCGCGGGCCCAGCAAGATCACGCCTCACCGGAGAACACCGCCCGGCGGCTGCGGTATCGGCTGCTGGCCGAAATTGCCTGGAAGGTGGGCGCCTCTTGTATCGCGCTTGCCCATCATCAAGACGACCAGGCCGAAACCGTGCTGCTCCATCTGTTGCGGGGCAGCGGTCTTGGCGGCCTGGCCGGTATGCGTTTCGGGAGTCCGCTACTGCTCGACGATGGGATGACGGACACCGCAGGCAGCATTCAGAACAATGACAAAGCGGCAGAACCAACTATCACCTTGGTACGACCGCTGTTGAACGTATCGCGCGCCGAGCTTCGCGCCTACTGCGCCCGCCACAACCTGCCGTACCGCGAAGATAGCAGCAACGAGGCCACCACCCCGCAGCGCAACTGGCTGCGCCACGCGGTGCTTCCCCTGTTGGAGACGCGCTATCCGGCAGTCGCGCGCGCGCTCGCTCGCGCCGCCCACGTATTGGCGGAAGACTACGCCTATCTCACCGCCACGGCGGAAGACTGGCTGTCTCGGCACGCCCAGGCGCGTGCTGACGGCGTGCTCCTCGCTCACGCGGAGTGGCGCGCGCTGCCGCCCGCCTTGCAAACGGCGGTGTTGCGTTGCGCCGTAAGCCGGGTGGCGGGGCACACCCAAGGGCTGGAGCACGCGCACGTGGCGGACGCCTGCGAAACGCTGCAAACGGGCAAGACGGGGGTAGCCGCTGCCCTGCCCGGCGGTCTGCTGTGCCGCGCCGAACACGACGGCGTCTGGATCGGCCAAGCGCCGGAACGAGAACCCTTCGCGCCGATCACGCTCCGCCTGCCCGGCCGCACTGCAATTGCGCCGCTGGATTGCAGCATCAACGCCGTACTGGTCGAGCCACAAGGAGTCGAATTCTGTGCAAGGACTCCCTGCAACGATGCTTGGCTCGATGCAGGATTGTTAGCGGGGCCGCTCCGTGTGCGCACACGCCGCCCGGGCGACCGTTTCACGCCGTTGGGCATGACGGGCGAAAAGAAGCTCCAGGACTTTCTGGTGGATGCCCGTGTGCCAGCGCGTCTGCGGGATCGGGTGCCGCTGGTGGTCACAGAGGACGATAGGATCGTCTGGGTTGCGGGCCACCGCATCGACGCCCGCTACCGCATCACGGACAGTACGCGGCACGTGCTCCACCTACGCCTTGAAGCGTTGCCGGCGGAGGACGTGCCGTGAACGGAGAATCCTTTACAAAAGACGTAGGCAGCTCTGAGCAGCGGAATACCAGATCACGTTCGGCTAACACTGTCGCGACGGACGGAGCAACCGAGGTTTCAGGCCCGCCTGCAGCAGTCCACGCGCCGCGCTCTACAGCCGGAGACTCCGTATTCTTTATTGCTGGTGCGCTGCTGCGTTCTACCCGCCCGCAACAGTGGATCAAGAACGCCCTCGTCTTTGCGGGTGTGATCTTCTCCCAGCAACTGACGGACGCTACCGCCGTACGGTCCAGCGTGCTGACGTTCGGTCTCTTCGTGCTGGCAAGCGGCGGCATCTATCTGTTCAATGACATCCTTGACCTCGAAGCGGATCGAGCCCATCCGCTCAAACGGCAGCGTCCGCTGGCCGCAGGCGAATTGCCGCCGCGCGTGGCGCTAACTGCCGCAGTAGTATTGCTCGGCAGCGCGCTCGCCGGCGCATTTCTCATGCAGCTTGCGCTTGGCGCAATCCTGGCGCTCTACGTGGCCATGAATCTCGCTTATAGCCTATGGCTGAAGCATGTGGTGCTGCTGGATGTGCTGCTGGTTGCGTCGGGGTTTCTCTTGCGGGCAGCGGCCGGCGCCGTGGCCGTGCTCACGCCAATTTCACCTTGGCTCTATCTGTGTACACTGCTGGCGGCGCTTCTGATCATCCTGGTCAAACGCCGCAGCGAAGTGGAACTGCTCGGCCCCCAAGCGGCTACCCATCGCCGCAATCTGGCGCGCTACGCCACGGCCTCGCTCGACCGCTGGCTCCAAGTCGTAGCCGCGACGACGATAGCCGCCTACGTGGTCTATACGCTCTTTTCGCCCGCCACGTTAGGCAGTCCGAAACTCCTCGCTACGGTCCCGTTCGTTGCCTTTGGGTTGGTGCGCTACCTGCGTGTGGCGCGCGCGCCGGGCAAGGGTGAAACTCCCGAGGCGCTCATCTTCCGCGACCCGTGGCTGCTCGGAAGCGTCGTCCTCTGGAGCGCCACAGTGCTTGTGCTTTTGTATTTCGTGTAAGCTCTTATAGTCATCTTTCTTTCGTAAGCCACTCTTGTCTTTACAGCTCTATTTTAGTACCATTATACCAACCCTGTTTTCATCGCGTTGACTATGTGGCATGGCTATGGCACAATATGGCACAGAAAAGCGTAAGTGGGTTTATATGAAGAAAGGCGTGCAATGGAAGAGTCTGAGGTTATGGCTACACCTCCCTACGTAAGCTTTGTATCTTTTGTGGAGCTGCTTGATTGGCTAAGAGCCAAAGGCGTGCCTGCACAATTAGATAAGAGTGCCTGGGACAAAAAGTTCTCCGACAGTTTAGGGTCGCAACTGATGTCTGCGTTCCGGTTCTTCAAGTTAGTGGATGTAGAGACTCCTACAAGTGAACTTGAGGAGCTAGTGAACGCCGAAGAGAATGAACGCAAGCAAATGGTATCTGAGTTGCTGAAGCGGTCCTATCCGACGGTGTTTGCCATAGGACTTGAACGCGCGACCACAAATATGCTTGAGAAAGCCTTCGAGGAATTGGGAGGAAGCGGTGAAACTCAAAGAAAAGCAGCTGCGTTCTTCATAAATGCTTGCAAGTTCACCGATGAACCATTGTCAAGCGCAATTAGGAAGAAAGCACGAAACAGGCGACCAGGTTCAGGAAACAAGACACGCGGAAAAAGCTCGGTGCGAGCCAAAACACAAAAGAGCAACAGTTCTAAGGATCAAGTGGGCAGCGAACCCTTATCACCTTCTCCCCAAAGTCTAGGCCAGAATCTTAGAACCTTGTCACTCGTCAGTGGCGGATCCTTAACTTTGAATCTTGATGTGAACTTGTTTGATCTTAGTAAGGATGATCGTGACTTTGTTATGGCCTTAGTCGACAGAGTGCAAGAATATGAGTCGAAAACAGGTAAGGGGGACGATGGCAAAGAAGACTCTATTGGCGCTGAGGATTAAAGAAAAGCACTAGGCCCGTTGCCGCGAGCCTAGTGCCTAGCTTGCGCCGGTAGCTCAATGGAGAGAGCAGGGGTTTCTCAACCCCCTTGTTGGGAGTTCGATTCTCCCCCGGCGCACCGTCTAATTCAGTTCAGGTAGCTCATAGTCCATTGGATAACCATTAGACTAAAACCTAATCTAAATGCCTTAGACAACTTTAATGTTAGTCTACTCTCTTGACATTCGTCAATAGCTAGTCCATTTACGGCCTTGGCTTCATCTACCCTATGTCGTATACTCGCACACCCGCCGCCATCCTGGAACACCAGACCGCCGCCTGGAACGCTGCGGACATCGACGCTATTCTGCAGGACTTCGCGCCCAATGCTGTCCTCACCAGCGCCTCCGGCCAGACGCTCAGCGGCATCCCCGCCATCCGCCAGTCGCTCATGGCGTTTTTCGGCGCGTTCGCCCAGATCCGCCTGGAGGTGCGCACGCTCGTGGCACAAGGCGACACGGCTGCCTGCGAGTGGGAATTCTCCTGCCGCCACCGCCTCACCGGCAACGCCGCCCGCCTCCCCGCCAGCGTCTTCATCACCTGCGCCGACGGCAAGATCACGGAATGGCGCGAATACTACGACACCGCCCAATTCAAAGCGCAATTGGGGCAGATGTAGGCGAGCAAGCGAGGCAAGTTTTGAGCGTGCATGATTGTCGGCCCAGGGAAACAATATCCGGTATCCAGAGTACAATAGTAGATAGAATCCGCTTGATCAAATGGGGATGCCTGATGCAAACCTAGGGCAGAATACCTGTTGTTTATCTAGACCAGAGTTAGCCTGATAGGAATCCAAGGAGCCTTTGGAGGAAATCCAATGGGAGCAGTACATGTAACCGTCGCAATACGAAACCCAGCCGAGCCGGACCGGGTCTGGGAAGGACTGTTCCTCGTTGATACCGGTGCGACCGACTGTCTAATACCTAGGCAGCACTTGGAGTCCATAGGACTTGCCCCCCAGGGATGCAGAGTGTATGAGTTGGCCGATGGCAGCGAGGTCCGGTTGGGCATTGCGGTGGCTCAAGTGGAGTTCATGGGGGAGTTCGTTGGGGCCACGATCGTGTTTGGTGATGAGGAAACCGAGCCGCTACTCGGAGTGACTGCCCTGGAGTCGGTGGGAATCGAGATCGACCCGCGTAACCAGACTCTCGAGCGGTTGCCGGCCGTCCGACTCAAATGACTTTGGCGGATATATGAGCACGACGCAACGCAAGATATCCGATGCCGCGGTGCGGAAGGCGACCGGCAAGGGCTGGAACGCGTGGTTCGCGCTGCTTGATAGTGAGGGCGCGGACGCGCTGCCGCACAAGCAGGTCGCGCAGATGCTCCACGAAAAAGGCTACATCGCCAGCGGCTGGTGGTGCCAGATGGTCACCGTGGAGTACGAACGTGCCCGGGGCAAGCGCGTGCTCGGCGGGACGGAGAAAGCCGGGTTCCAGATTGGCGTGCAGAAGACGCTGCCGCTCACGGCGGAGGACGCCTGGAACCTCATCACGCAGCCGGAGGGGCTTGCTCTGTGGCTCGGCACTGTCTCTGACCTGCGCTGGGAGAAGCGCGCCGCCTACGAGACCGCAGAGGGCACGCGCGGCGAGATTCGCAGCTTCACACCGGGAAAGCTCGTGCGCTTGACCTGGCAGCCGCCGGGCTTCTCCGCACCCTCGACCCTGCAAGTGTACCTGACCCCAAGTGGCGACAAGACCGCGCTGCAGTTCCATCAGGAAAAGCTCGCCAGCGCTGAGGTGCGCGAGCAGATGCGCGCCCACTGGCGGCAGGTGCTGCAGAAGCTGGCGGAGCTTGTGGAAGCCAGGTAGCACCTGCGGGTCGCCATGGCGATACACTACGGATCACTTATCCGAATACCCCCTTGGGTAACCACCTCGGGCACCCTTATTGCATTTTGAGGTAAAGATGCAAAGAAGGTGGTAAGGAGCTTCCTGCCTCGTCTTCGGCCTGCTAACCACGTGTCTCTGGATTCCGGCTTCCACCGGAATGACGGAGTCTAGGCGAAACTCGTGCTCTACTCTGGCCCCGATCTTCGTACGTTGAAGCAGTGGCATTGGAGAGACGATCTGTATGTGTGCCCACATCCAAGATTCCGGATTTCGCCGGAATGACGGTCTCTCGGTGGGTATCGGAGGAACGAGCGCGGTCCGTGACCATAAACAAGACCGGAATCTTCTTCCAAGTGACGAAAAGCCTCTGACCTACACCGGATCGGAGACGGCGTCGGGTTGCTGCTTGATCCGTTCTTGGTGGACGTGCGGGGGGAGCTTGCTGGGGGCAGCTATGTAGCGCGCGGCGTTCACCACCACCGCCACGGAGCCGAGGTTGTGGGCCAGCGCGGCGGTAATCGGGCCGAGCACGCCGGTGGCCGCCAGCGCAATGCCAACGAGATTCCAGACCAGCGCGAACAGCAGATTCTGCTTGATGCCACGCAGGGTCATCTGGCTGATGGCGATGGCCGTGGGCAGTTGGCCGATGTCGCCGCGCATCAAGGCAATATCGGCCGTTTCCGCCGCCACCGCGGTGCCCGTGCCGCCCATGACGATGCCGAGATCGGCTGACGCCAGGGCCGGGGCGTCGTTCACGCCGTCGCCGGCCATGGCCACGCGTTTGCCCTCGTCGCGCGCGCCGCGTATCCAATCAACTTTGTGTTCGGGCAGCAGCCGCGCCTGCCAGGCGTCAATGCCCACCGCCGCGGCCAAGCGCTGCGCCTCCTGCGGCCGGTCGCCGGTCAGCATCACCACGCGCTCGATGCCCAGCGCGTGGAGGTGTTCGACGGCCTGGGACGCGCCGGGCCGCACAGTATCGGCAAACTGAATCCAGCCCCAGAAGCGTCCGTCCACCGCCACCAGCATCAGGCTGCCTTCCTGGGGCGCCTTTTCCTGCGGCGGCAAGCCCGTCACGCCTTCGGTCTCGATCAAGTCGCGCGTGCCCACCAGGACGTGTTGCCGCGCCACCTGCGCCTCCACACCTCTCCCCGGAAACGCGCGAAAGTCTGCCGCAGCCGGCAAGTCAAGTGACTGCCTCGCAGCATGCGCCACGAGCGCCTTGCCGAGCGGGTGTTCAGAGTAGCGTTCCACCGCCGCCGCCAGCGTGAGCAGGCTCTCTGCTGCTACGCCGCCCATCGGTATGACCCCTTGCACCACCGGCGTGCCGAGAGTAAGCGTGCCGGTCTTATCCACCGCCACCGTATCCACCGCGCCCGCGGCCTCAAAGCGCGCGCCGCCCTTGATGAGGATCCCTTGCCGCGCCGCATTGGCCACGCCGGCCACGATGGCCGTCGGCGTCGCCAAGACCAGCGCGCACGGGCAGGCGATGATCAACACGGCCAGCGCCGCGCTGAGATTTCCGGAGATCAGCCAGGTGCCGCTGGAGACAAGCAGAATTGCGGGCGTAAAATACTTGGCGTAGCGGTCCGCCACGCGCACGATTGGCGCGCGTTCCTTTTCCAGCGTATCCAACAGCCGCCCAATCTGCCCCACGTAGGCGTTTTCACCTACCGCTACGGCGCGAATGGTGAGCGCGCCGTCCTGGCTCAACGTGCCCGCATAGGCGCGGTGCCCGGGCTCCTTGTGCACGGGAAGCGATTCACCGGTGACCAGCGTCTCGTCCACCGCCGCCGTACCCGCAATTACGACACCGTCCACCGGCAGGCGCTCGCCCGGTCTCACCAGCACCGTGTCGCCGGGCCGGAGCGCGTTCGCGTCAATCTCCTCGATCTCGTCACCTTGCAAGACGCGACGGGCGCGGTCGGGTTGGAGCGCGGCCAAGTGCTCCAACGCCGCCGTGGCGCGCTGGCTGGTGGCCTCTTCGAGAAGCTGGCCGAAGATCATCATGAATACCACAAGACCGGCGGAAAGGTACTCACCGAGCAGCACCGAGGCGATGACGGCAATGCTCACGAGTTCATCCACGTTCACTTGCCGCTGCCGCAGGCCCTGCAACGCGCCCCACACGATGCCGAGACCTCCGATGCCGACCGCTGCGAGCGCTAGCCCCACGGCAATGTAAGACTCACCGGCCGGCACCAGTGATATCGTCACTGACTGACCAAGATGGAGGTGCTGTCCATCTCCTCCTTCGCCCGTAAAGGAGACCAGCCAGGCGGCGACGATCAAGACTCCCGTTGCTGCCACGGTGCGAAAGTGGGACGACCGTAAAACGGGGCCGTATGTCCGAAAGTGATCAGTTAGAGGCATTGGCTTACACCCCCTGCGCTTTGTTCAGAGCTACAACCAACGATGTGCCGCAGCGCGCTTTGCCAACAGGATAGTCTCGGCTGCGGTAACGTACCCGCATCTTTTGCAGGCGATCCAATTCAGCACGGTGTATTCCTTTGCCATGGACGACAATCGGACGAAACCGAGTCCCTGACGCAGGGGGAATAATGCTATCAGCGACGCCCGCGCCCGCTTGAAGTTGCTCTACGACATCACTGGCGCTGAACTTCCCGCTCTTCAGTTCCAGCGGTGCAACCCAAGGCTCCTTGCTGTCATCACCAATAAAGATGTAGTCACACTTCTTCGTATTCTGGCTGCTCTTCGGCGCCTTTTCATGGTCCATGTCTATCAAGAGAAACTTCTCTGGTAAGTTGTCCAGCTTTAGTGAACACTGACCCTTTTGACACCTGTAAACAATGCACTCGCAGTCGGCGTTCTGCTTCACTTGGCTAACGAGACTCATGGATTGGGTTTGTTCTCTACAATTCGACTTTCGATTTCAACCCACTCATTATATAGCGCCTCGGTCACGTCTCCGTAACCCGCTGGGAAGCTACCCGAGTCCGTGTCAAGTTTTATCTCCTTTACCACCGTGCCTTTCGGCCGCTTTTTCGGCTCGAACAACCATACGCCTACTTCTTCCGGCTCAAGTGCGAATTCAGCACCCTCTAGACCCGCCTGTTGCGACTCCGGCAGTTCGGACATACGCACGAGATTGGCCAGTTCTTCCAGTACGTAGTCACTGTGGGTGGTTATGATCACGCGGACACCAGCCCGCACCACCGCGGCGAGTTGCCGGGTAAACTCTGCCTGCATGCCGGGGTGCAGGTGAGACTCTGGCTCCTCAATGATGAGCATATCGCCAGACTGCACGAGATGGCGCAGGTATAGCACCACCGGTGCCAACTCTGAAACCATAGACGATGTCCGCATCAGCGGTATCTCATCCTTACTGCCTGCTGGCTGGTAGGAAAATATCGGATAGCCGGTGGCTGACTGCTTTTCATGCACCTTACCTCCAAGAATGTCGCCTTCAAGTCTATGGGGAAGATCCCAGTCTTCCTTCCGCTCTAATGCAGGCAAATCTCCAAGTCCAATTAGCTGCTCGAGAAAGTCGGCAAGCACTCCAGAGAGCGCTGGCAATGGTTCTTCACGTTGGAGAGCAGCGCGGGATGATCGCTGAACCAACGATTGAACAACAATTCGGTGCGCGTGCATCACTCCAGCTCGGTCTGCTGGGAGATAGTGTGCCATGCGATTTATTGGGTCAATCATTAGAGAAGCAATAGACTCAAAGAGATCAGAGAGTATTGCAGTTGCTCGTCTCCTTCGCTCCAAACTCTCGTGTCTTCTCGGCAGACCAATACTCGAGATTGGTTCAGTCAAGTCTTCCCAATTCCAAAGCCTTGCCTCGTCTTCTCTTATGAGAATTGGCGCAGAGTCAAGAATTGATCCAGAGTAAATCTGCCCCTCGCCACTTATCTGGAAATCATAGCTTAGGGGATCAGGTGGACCGGTATCATTTCGCATGCGCCGAACTAGCTTAACTCGCGAGTCATTGGGGCTGCCATTGCGCTTCAATTTCGCGGTATCTTCAACGCCAAAGCAACGCGCGATTTCTTTCTCCAACTCGCTAAAGAGTATTTCCTTGTCGACAAGCATAGGGATTATGACTTTGGCGACCCTATCCGATACCTGAATGGGGAAACCCGATGGGTGCTTCTTCTCTGCAATTCGTGAAGCGATGTCAGTCCCCCAGTCGAGCACGGCACTGACATCATTGTCCGACAACAGCTCATCCCTTTCCCTCAATGCCCAACCAAGTCGATATGAGAAGAGTCTCCTGATATGACTAGCTTGACCGAGCCGTGAGTATCCAAAGGTTCCAGCGGAGTGATGCAGCGCGTATATCAGCATCGCCAGGTAAGACTTGCCCGTATTGCTCGGGCCTACGAAGACAGTCAGTGGGCGCAGTTCAACTTTCGCTCTGGCAATGGGGCCGAAATCGGAAACTTCGATTTCTAAAGGCTTGTAGGTAGGCACCGTAGACATCCTGAAGGTTCTCGTCACACTCAATCGCGCGGAGCATTAGGGCGCGCTCAATCTTCTCATTTAGTATAGCAACATAGCAGAGCATGGTAGTGTTGCCAGCGTCTGCCAGACAGCGGTTCCCTCGTCAAAGAGCGACAAAACACGTGCGCTTCTGTTCACATTCCCGGGTTAGGGCTGGTCTCAAAGTGAATCTAGCCTCGCCTTTTGACATAAGCAAACAACATCGCTATACTTGATTATTGGCCAAAGCAAGCCGTGTGCCTGAGTTCAGCGCGTGGCCGCAAGTGAGAGTTCGACGAGAGGCACCTAATGAGTCGGTGGGTATGGCAGTTTACAAGCCCGGGGAGCCGGGCAACGTCTAGGCACATTACATACGCGTAGCCTAGCACCGCACCTGCCTCTCCGGCTGAGCAGAAAGTGTTTACCCGCTTTCTGCTTTTTGTTTGTGAAGTGAAGGACAGCAACCGATGGCAGATGAGACGACCGCAGCAGGAATCGTTGCACAGCTTGAAGCGCTTGAGCGCGAAGCGCACGACCGGCTGGAGCAATTCACTGCAGAGTCCGACTTGAGCGAGTGGCGCACAGACTATCTGGGCCGCAGCGGCAAGGTGACCCAACTCCTGCGCGGACTGGGCGGGCTGCCCAAAGAGGAACGGCCCCGCGTCGGCCAACTGGCCAACACGGTCAAAGGGCGTCTGGCGGAGGCCTTGGAGGCGCGGCAAGCGGCCCTCCGGCGCGGCCAGCACGCCGAAAAGCTTAAAGCGGAGGCGCTGGACGTCACCCTGCCCGGCGAGCCCGTGAGAATGGGCCAGCTCCACCCGACCACGCAAATTCTCAACGAAATCCTTGGCATCTTCGAGCGCATGGGCTTTATGGTGGTGGAGGGTCCCGAAGTGGAGTGGGACCGCTACAACTTCGCGATGCTCAACATTCCCGCAGACCATCCCGCGCGGGATATGTGGGACACGTTCTACGTCGATGCCGACCCCACAAAGAACTTCGGGTCAATGCTCTTACGCACCCATACCTCGCCGGTGCAGGTACGGATTATGGAGAATACGCCGCCGCCGGTGCGCATCGTGGCGCCGGGTCGGGTCTACCGCAACGAGGCGACCGACGCCAGCCACGAGGCCATCTTCTACCAGGTGGAAGGTCTTGCCGTGGACGAGCGCACGAGCATGGCCGACCTGAAGGGCGTGCTCACCGCCTTTGCCCACGAGCTTTTTGGTTCCAACACCCGGGTGCGCTTCAACTGCTCGTACTTTCCATTTGTGGAACCGGGCGCGGAAGTATCCGTTAGCTGTCACGTTTGCACTGGCGACGGCTGCCGCGTGTGCAAGCACACCGGCTGGCTGGAAGTCCTGGGATGCGGCATGGTGCATCCGAACGTGCTGGAGGCCGTGAACTACGACCCCGCCCAGTACTCCGGCTTTGCTTTCGGCTTGGGCGTGGAGCGCATTGCCATGCTGAAATACGGCATCGATGACATTCGCTACTTCTACAACAACGATATCCGCTTCCTCCAACAATTCCGTTGAAGTCATGCAGCAGTTCCGCTGAAGTCATACAGCAACTTAGTTAGCACGCTGCCAAGGCTGGGTTTATCCAGAGACTGAAGCGCTCGCCCTTGGCAACGTGCAACAGAAGCAGTGAGTGCAAAGTATTCAGCGCCGCGCACGAGGCGCACCACAGTCCGAATACGATAGGCGTGGAGAAGGAAGTCCGCTTCAGCGGACGCTCCCCGGGAGGTTCTTGATCGCATGCGTGTATCACTCCGCTGGCTCGAAGATTATGTGGCAGTAAAGCTGCCGGTAGCAGAGTTGGCGCATAGATTGACCATGGCTGGCATCGAGGTGGCGCAAGTCATCCAGATCGGCGACTTCTGGCAGAACACCTTCGTTGGCACAGTTGCGGATTTGCAGCGTCATCCCAACGCCGACCGCTTGCAGCTTGTCACCGTCGACTACGGGCAGTCGGAGCAACCCACGTTCGTGACCGGCGCCATGAATATCGCCGTGGGCGACAAGGTGCCCGTGGCGCTGCTTGGCGCCGAGCTCAATGATGCTTACAGCGATACACCGCAGCGCATCAAGCTCAAGCCGGTGGTGCTGCGGGGGGTCAAATCCGAGGGCATGGTGTGCTCGGCTAGAGAGCTCGGCTTGGGTGATGACCACGAAGGCATCTTGATCCTCGATGCCGACGCGCCGGTGGGCACGCCGCTCCAAGAATACATGGGCGATACAATCCTCGAGCTTGACCTCAAACCAAATCGCAGCGACTGCCTCGCCATGATAAACGTCGCGCGGGAAGTGGCCGCGCTAACGGGTGAACGGCTGCGCCAACCGGCGACGCAACGCATCGATACGCCAGCGTTGCCCGTGGTGCGCGTGGACATCAAGGAGCCGAAACTCTGTGCCCGGTACGCCGCGGGCGTGGTAACGGAAGTCACCATCGGCCCCTCGCCGCGCTGGATGCAGGAACGGCTGGAGGCGGCGGGCATGCGCCCGATCAACAACATCGTGGACGTCACCAACTACGTGATGCTGGAGTACGGCCAGCCTCTCCACGCCTTCGACTACGACAAGGTGGAAGAAGGGCAAATCATCGTCCGCCGCGCTCATCTCGGCGAAAAGCTCACCACGCTCGACGGCGAAGAACGCACACTGGAAGCCGGCATGCTGGTGATTGCCGACCCCAAAGGCGCCATTGCCCTCGCCGGCGTCATGGGCGGCCTGGACACCGAAGTGACGGAACGGACGACCAGCATCCTATTGGAAGCCGCAAGCTTCCATCCCACTTCCATCCGCCGCACGCGGCAAGCGCTCGCCTTGCCCAGCGAGGCTTCGCGGCGGTTCGAGCAAGGTGTGCCGCCGGAACTCGTGCCAATCGCCCGCGATCGCGCCATCGAACTCATCGCCAAGCTCGCCGATGGACGCGCCCGCAGCCATGCCGCCGATTCATACGTCCGCCCGCAGCAACGCCCTGAGATCGAGCTTTCCGAAGCAGACCTCTCGCGGCTGCTCGGCATGGAGATTCCCATGACGCAGGCTGCCGAATGTCTCCGGCCCTTGGGCTTCACCTACCGCGGGCAGGGCGGGCGTTTGCACGTTACCGTGCCGCTGCACCGGCTGGACGTGACGTGTGCCGCCGACCTCGTGGAAGAAGTCGCGCGCATGGTGGGCTACGACAACATTCCCACTACGTTGCCAGCCGGCCCCCTGCCGGAAGCGGCGCCCGATCCGTTGCGCACCTGGACGGATCGCGCCAAGCAGGCGATGGTGGGCGCGGGCTTCGCGGAAGCAATCACCTATACGCTGACAAATGCGTCGCGCATGGCACGGCTGCTGCCGAAAGGGGTGGCGGCGGAGCTTGAAGACGATCAAGCGCGCGCCGTGGCTGACGCCGTGCTGCCGCTCCATGTCTCTCCCCTTGACCTCAAAAACCCCTTTACTTCGGAGGCCAGCACATTACGCACGGTGACCCTGGCGGGCCTGCTGGAGACTCTGGCAAACAATCTGCGCCGCCGGACCAGCGACGTGCATCTCTTCGAAATTGCCCCGGTCTTCCTCCCCGTCTGTGCGAAGCTGCCGGAGGAACGCCGCATTCTCACGGCTGTCATGGGCGAATTCCGCACCGAACAGTGGGGCGCGCGGGCCGAAAACTCTTTCTATACGATCAAGGGTGTGGCGGAGCAAGTCCTGCGGCAGTTCGGCATTGCCGCATACGGCTTCGTGCCGGTGGAGCATCCGACCTTTCACCCATATCGCGCGGCAGCAGTGACCGTGCGCGCTGGCGAGGAAGAGCGCGTGGTGGGGATCGTGGGCGAGATTAACGCCGAGGTGAGCGCCGGTTACGACATAGACCAGCGGGTCATGGCCCTGGTGCTAAATCTCCACGACCTTGTTGATCAGGCCCGCGCGACGCCGGAGTTCGCGCCGCCCTCACGCCACCCGGCCGTGGTGCAGGACCTGGCGATCGTCCTCGATGCCCAGATTCCCGCAGAACGCGTTGTGGCGGAAGTGCGCAACGCCGGCGGCAAACTACTGGAAGGCGTCGACCTCTTCGACGTCTACCAAGGGCCGCAAGTTCCGGAGGGCAAGCGCAGCCTGGCCTACACCCTCACCTTCCGCGCTCCCGACCGCACACTAAACGACGCCGAGGTCAACACCATCCGCGACCGCATCATCTTCAAGCTCCAGGTGTCACTCGACGCCACTCTGCGGTAGAGAACGGATACCTTACCTTGGCCGGCTTTCCGGGGTTACGTCGCCTATCTCTTGTACGTAGTGCGCGGCGGACCGTCTTTACCAACGTGAATTGAAGTCGAATGCAACGATTCGTGTGCCCCACGGAGTCTCGAATCTGCGTTCTACTCCGCGCAGATAGGCAGTTTGTACCAAGACAGATCATTGTGCAAAACCTCTATTACGCCTTGGGGCAGACACTCCGTGAATTGGTTGTGGGCCAGGTTCAAGCGTTCGAGGCTGGCAAGATTCGCCAGCTCTGGCGGTATCGCGCCACTTAGTTGATTGTTGTCGAGATGCAGTTCCTTCAGGTTGGCAAGGTTGCCAAGCTCAGGCGGTATCGCGCCGCTTAAGCTGTTTTCCGAGAGATCCAAGCGTTCCAGGTTGTAGAGGTTGCCGAATTCGGCTGGCACTGCTGCGGTCAATTCGTTACCGGAGAGATCAAGGCCTTTCAGATTTGTGAGGTTGCCCATCGCAGAGGGAATTCTTCCACTCAGTTGGTTTTCCTGAAGACTGAGCGTTACTAAGCCAGTCAAGTGACCCAGTTCTGACGGCAACTCACCGCTCAACGCGTTCTCCGCAAGATTCAGCACAGTAAGATCTGACAGGTCGCCCAATGTTGAGGGTATCGTTCCTTTCAACCGGTTACGCGGCAAGTACAGCACTTTCAGGTGTGTGAGATCACCGATAGCGGCCGGCAACTCCCCGCTCAGGTTGTTGTCCTCCAAATTCAGCGCTATGACGAGGCTGCCTTCATCTGTAGTGACGCCATGCCAATCGTCGAGCGGCGCATCGCTTAGCCAATTGGTATTGTTCGTCCAACTCTCACCGTTCGTCGCCGTGTAAAGCGCCACCAGTGCCTCACGCTGCGCAATTCTCTCTGCTGACTGCGCCTCACAAGAAGGTAGATCATACCAAGATAGGTCGTTTTCCCGAATCTTCACCGCTTTATCGGGCAAGCATCCGGTGAACTGATTATGAGCCAGCATCAAGCTACCTTGCCACTCGATGTCGCCGAGAAATGCTGGTAATCGCCCACTCAACTGGTTGTGCGTCAGATTCACGTGCCACAGGTTTTCAATATTGCCCAGCGCGAAAGGTATTTCTCCGCTCAACTGATTGTGGCTGAGGTCTATACAACAGAGACTGGCAAGATTGCCAAGCTCAGGAGGAATCTCTCCGCTTAGTTGATTGTGCCCAAGACGGAGACGTTCTAAGTTGGCTAGGTTGCCCAAAGTGGCCGGTATCTCTCCACTTAACCGATTCTCGAATAGAGCCAGCCGTTCAAGTTTGGATAGATTTCCCAAGGAAGATGGTATCTCCCCGCTCAACTGATTAGTACTGAGAAACAGTTCCTCTATGTTAATTAGGTTGCCAAGCGATGCCGGTATCGGCCCTTGCAGTTGGTTATGCCAGAGGAACACTATCTTCAGACCGGTGAGGTTACCCAGCGCCGCAGGTATCTGTCCGCTCAACTGGTTACTGCCTAGCCTTAGGTATTCCAAGCTAGCAAGATTGCCGATTTCAGGTGGAATCTCACCCCGCAAGTCGTTGCTCGAGAGGTCTAATCTGACCAAGTGGGATAAGGCACCTAGCGCAGCCGGAATCTCACCACTTAAGCGATTTCCATCAAGATTCAGCGCCCTAACTCGGCCGTTGCTATCAGTTGTTACGTTGTACCACTCGCCGACTGGCGCGCCACTCAGCCAATTGTCGCTCTTGCGCCAATTGGAACCATCAGTGGCCTTATAGAGGGCTACCAGTGCCTCTCGGTCCGCCGGATCCTCCTTAAGCGTGACCGGACCTCCGCAGATCGGAAGGCCGTACCACGATAAGTCACTGTTGAGCAACCCCTCAAGACCCTCGGGAATGCACCCATCCAACTGGTTGTACGCTAGGTATAGCGTATAGAGCCTCGTTAGCTTCCCCAATTCGCGGGGAATGGTCCCACTCAATTGGTTTCTAAAGAGTGAAAGAGACTCGAGATTGGCGAGGTTGCCGAAAGTGGCAGGTATCTCCCCACGCAACTGGTTATCCCATAGCGATAGTTGTACTAATTCGGCTAGATCTCCCAGGGTAGCCGGGATCTTGCCGCGCAGCCGGTTGCCTCCAAGTCGCAGCCTCACCAAGCCGGTTAGGTTGCCCAGCTCGGCAGGAATTTCTCCGCTAATTTCGTTGTCGGACAGGTCTAAGTTTTCGAGCTTAGCAAGTTTGCCAATCCAAGCAGGGAGTTCACCACCTAAGCCGCTGTACGAGAGATCCAGCCGTTTGAGATTCAAGAGATTGGCGAACTCCGTAGGGACTTCACCGCTGAGACGATTGTCGGACAGGTCCAACTCCTCCAAGTTGGCGAGACCGCCCAGTTCAGGAGGTATGGCACCAGTCAGCTCATTCTCCCTAAGGTACAGTTTCTTTAAGTTGGTGAGATCGCCAAGCGTCGGTGGTATCTGACCGGTAAAGTCATTCTCATTTAAGAAAAGTTGTTCTAGGTTGGCGAGGTTGCCAAGCGTGGCGGGTATCTCTCCGCTAAGCCGGTTAGCCCAGAGATTCAGAATTGTCAAGTTTGCAAGATTGCCAAGGGTGGAAGGGATTTCGCCGCTTAGCTGGTTGCGCGAGAGGGATAACTCGAACAGTTCTCCGAGCTTGCCTAAGGAAGCTGGGAGGTCTCCGCTCAATTGGTTGTTCGAAAGTTGCAGCACCACAAGGTCTGTAAGGTCACCCAGCCTGTCGGGAATTCTACCGCCGATCTGATTTTGCGACAGCTTGAGCACTGTCAGGTGCCTCAGGTCGCCGATTTCGGGCGGTATCTCACCGCTTAGATTGTTTTCGTAAAGGTTGAGCGCCGTAACGCGGCCGTCTTGATCGGTGGTGACGCCGTGCCATTCGCCGATGGGCGCGTCGCTCAGCCAGTTGTGGTTATTCTTCCAGTTGGCGCCGTTCATGGCTGTATAGAGCGCGACCAGCGCGGCCCTATCCTTCTTGACAGCACAAAACTTCAGACCGAGCACCGGAAAATCGTGCCGTGGTACTGCGCCCACGCCCTCTGGCACGCAGCCTTTCAGTTGATTGAACGACAGGCGCAGCCACTGGAGGTTGGCGAGTTCGCCAAGCGCGTCAGGAATCTCTCCGCTCAATTGGTTTTCCGAGAGATACAGCTCTTGCAGATTGGCAAGACGGCCCAATGCGGGCGGTATCTCACCTTCCAGTTCGTTGCCCCAGAGACTCAGAATGCTCAAGTTGGTTAAGTTGCCAAGCGCAGCGGGAATCTCTCCGTTCAACCGGTTGTTTGATAGCGCCAGCACTTCCAGCTTGGCAAGGTTGCCAAGCGTTGACGGTATCTCTCCGCGCAGACGGTTGTCGGTAAGGTACAACTCCAACAGGTTGGTGAGACTGCCCAACGCAGCGGGGATCTCGCCCTCCAGCCAGTTGTACGAAAAGTCCAGGATGCCCAGGCTCTGTAGCTCGCCCAGTGCGGCCGGCAACTCGCCTTCCAGCCAATTGCCGGCGAGGTCCAGTTTCCTGAGTGCGGCCAGATTACCGAGGGCGGACGGCATCTCGCCGCGCAGATTGTTGCCGGCAAGGTCCAGCGCCGTGACACGGCCGCTGTCGTCCGTTGTGACGCCGTACCACTGGCCCAGAGGCGCATCGCTCAGCCAGTTGGCGTTGTTGGCCCATCTCGCGCCGTCGGTAACAGAGTAAAGTGCGACGAGAACGTCACGATCCGTATCATCCGCGCGGGACGTGGCCGCCTGTACTCCAGTCTGCGAGATCATTGCCAACGGAAGGAGCACCGCCAGCGCCACCGCCAACAAGCGTAGATTGCTTAGGCAGCTCTTCATTTGCCCTTTTCCTCAGGCGTCCACTTAGATTTCGCCGCTTGACACTTGACTATAGCTGTTCTTTCGTTAGTTGCGTAGGGGCTTGCCGGTTTTGAGGACATGAGCGATGCGGTCTTGGCTCTTGGGCTCGCCGCAAAGGCTTACGAATGCCTCGCGCTCCAGGTCGAGAATGTGTTCCTCGGTAGCCAGTGTGCCGGGCGGCGCGTCGCAGCCGGTGAGGATATGGGCGAGCTTCCGGGCAAGCGTGAGGTCGTGAGCCGTGGCCTTTTCCTTGCGCAGCAGTTCCTCAACCGGCGCGACCAGCGTGTCGCGTCCGTCTGCGCCGAGCACGGGGAGTTGCGCCGGCTGGGATTGGGGGAGCGGCGCATCTTCGGACAGCGCGATGGCTGCCGCTTTGGCGCGGTAGAGCAGGTGATCGGGATTGGCTTCGATGATGTCGCTCGCGCACAGATAGCCGATCTCTATCGCATCCGGCGCGTGCTGCGACAACCTGGCTAAACGGATTGTCTCAAGAGCACGCTGCACTGCTGCGGCCACATCAGATGGACTCCCGCTTTCGCGGGAGTGACGACTGGGTGTGTCATTCTTGTGGGAATCCTGGGTGTCGATCCCATGATCATCTTGTCCGCTATTCCCATGCGTTGAGTGTCCGCCACTTCCTCGATTTGGGTTTCCGTCATTCCCGTGAAAACGGGAATCCATCCGGTCTTCAGACGAAGTCTCCACCATCCGCAGCAGCAGTTCCTTGCAGCCGCCGCCGGCGGGCACGAGACCCACGGCGGTCTCCACCAAACCCACGTAGCTCTCCCGCGCCGCGACGACGCGGTGCGCCGAAAGACCCAGCTCGATACCTCCGCCCAAGGCCCGTCCGTAGAGGGCAGTCACAAAGGGCACGGGCATGCGCTTGAGCGCCAGCAGCGAGTACTGCAGCTTGTGGATGAAGTCTGCGATGACGTCCCACTGCTGCTCCTGCGCCGCCTGCAAAATCACCGCGAGGTTCGCGCCGACACAGAAGTTGGGCTGCACGTGACTGCTCAGCACGAGGCCCCGAAACGCCGGCGGCACTTGCTCCGCGGCCAGTTCCATCATGTCGAGCACATCACTGTCGATTGTCTGTTTCGGCCCGTGTGTGTCCAGGAAGGCAATGCCGTCGCCGATGTCGTAGAGGGTAGCGCCGGGGCGTGATTGCACCGGCTTGGCCTGTGCTTGCAGCCACGGCAATGACATTTCCTTCTCGCTCCCGGAGACATGCGCGTAGGCGCTAGCGGGCGTCGCCTGTTCGGTGCCCTTCGCGGTGTAGCGATAGAACGGTTCACTCCGCTGCGCCAAGGCAGTTACCCACGGCGGCACGGCCAAGCCGTCGCGCGCCATGCGGTCTGCCGTGTGCGCAATGCCCATGGCGTGCCAGGTCTCAAACGGCCCGAGTTCCCAGGCGAAGCCCCAGCGCATGGCGTTATCGATGCTGGCGATCTCGTCGGTCACCTCGGGTATCTTGGCGGCTGCAAAGGCAAAGAGCCGCGAGAGGATGCGCCAGGCGAGCCGGCCGGCGGCACCGTCGGCCTGCGTGAGAGCGGCAATGCGGGCGCCGCTGTCTTCGGCTTTGCGCGCGGCTGCCAGGGAGAGGGCGTCGAGCTTGCGCTGCGGCCGGTATGCGAGGGTTGCCGGATCGAGCGCCAGAATCTCCCTCCGGCCGTCTACCTGCTCACGCTTATAGAAACCCTGGCCGCTCTTTTCGCCCAGCCAGCCGCGCGCGACCATCTCGCGCAGGAAATCAGGCACGGCGAATGCCTCTTTTTCCCACGCCTCCGGTACCGCGCTCTGTAGCTTGTCGCAGATGTCCACGTAGACATCCAGGCCGATCAGGTCGAGGGTCCGAAACGTGGCGCTGCGGGGACGCCCCAACGGCGGCCCGGTGACGCTATCCACCTCATCGGGTCCCAGCCCTGACTCCTGCATGGCGCGCATGGTCTCCGCCAGGACATAGAGCCCGATGCGATTGCCCACGAAGCCCGGCACGTCATGGGCAACGACACAGCCCTTGCCCAGCGTCTCGCTGCCGAACCGCTGCACCGCCGCCGTGACGGCAGGGTCGGTCTCCGCTGTTGGTATCAACTCGAAGAGCCGGAGATAGCGGGGAGGATTGAAGAAGTGCGCGCCAAGAAACCTTTGTCGTAGGTCTGCGGGCAGCACGTCCGCGATTGAATGGATGGGAATACTGGACGTGTTCGTGCTGGCAATGGCGTCATCCCGCACGTGGGGCGACAATGCCGACCATAGCTCTTGTTTTACTTTGAGGTCTTCAAAAACCGCCTCGACGACCCAATCACAGTCGGCAATGCGCCCGGCGTGGTCCGCCACGTTGCCGGGGCGGATGCGAGTCGCGTCGTCACGGTTGAAAAGCGGCGAGGGCCGCATGGCGGCGAGTTTATCCAGGGCGGCTTCCGCCCGCCGGTCGCGTCCTGCGGCGTCCGGTAGGTCGAGCAATTCGCATTCAATGCCAAATCCGGCCAGCAACGCCGCGATCTGCGCGCCCATGGTGCCGGCGCCGATGACGGCGGCCCGACGGACGGTCCAACCGTTATCGCTAGGCTTTGAATTAGCCAAAGTAGTCTCTCTTCCTGTGAAGTGGCTGTGGTGCTAGCGTAAGCAGCACGCAGTTCGAAGTGGTCTCAATCGCTTGTGTCAAGGAACGGAAGGTAGGCCCTCGCCCGGTTCCGTCATTTCCATGAAAATAGCACAACGGACTCGGTCATTCCGGCGAAAGCCGGAATCCAGTCTTCCCGGGCCAAAGAACAAGCGGTGGTCTGCGGAGCAAGACTTGAAATTCATCTACAACTTGCCTCTATACCTAAGCCGACCAGAGTATGAATACCGCTTTCCCGTCGAAGAGCGGGGGACAAGCCCCCGCGCTACAAAGAGAAGAGCAATACTAATACCCGTCACTCCCGTGAAAACTCGCCCCGTGCCGGGGCGCGGAATCCATCTGCTCTTCCCAGCTCACGCTCTGTGCATTGAAACGGGAACTAGACCCCGCGCTACGCTCCGTCATTCCCGTGAAAACGGGAATCCATCTTCTCTTCCCAATACGCGCACTGTGCCATGATGCGGGGGAACTAGCCCCCGCGCTACCACCTACATCAGCATTCACAAACCAACACGAGCGAGTACTTTTCAACAGCGTAACCGCATTCGCCTAGACGACCATGACCGCCCCGTCGCCGCGCGGATCGGAGCCGCCGTCCAGCGTGCCGTCTTCCCCGATAGTCACAAGCTGGCACAGCGCAAAGCGGGACGGGTAGCTCAACGGACTCTGCTCCACAGTGAAACCCCTCTCTCGCAGCGCGTCGCAGGTATCCGTACGGAGGCGGGCGTCGCACCACAGCATGTCGCCCTCGGCGTGGATGCGCGGCGCCGTCACTGCTTCCGTGGCGGTCATGCCGAAGTCGACGACGTTCGTAAACGCCTGCACCAGTGCGCTCAGGATGGCGTTGCCGCCCGGCGCGCCCCAGGCCACTGCGGGCGTGCCGTCCCGCGTGGCGATGGCCGGCATCATCAGATGCAGCCGCGCTTTGCGCGGGGCAAAGGAACTGGCGCGACCCGGCCGGGGATCGAAGCGGTTCATGCCGTTGTTGTACACGAAACCCGTGCCAGGGGTAATGATGCCGGAGTGGTTGCCGTTGCTGTGGGTGATGCACGCGATGTTGCCGGCCGCATCCACCACGGTGAGGTGGGTGGTATCCCCGTGTTCCTGGGGCGGCGCGACACCGCCAACCGTGCCCGCCGCTACCGCCGCCTGAAGCTGGGCCGTGCGCTCCGCCGCAAGCAGTACCGATTCGGGAGATTGCGGCAGTACGTCGGGGTCTCCCAAGTAGTCGCGCCGGTCCTGATTTACCAGTTGCAGCGTTGACCCTAAATGGGAAAGGAAATCCACACTACCGTGTCCCAGCTTCGGCAGATCAAATCCGCCGAGCACATTGAGCGACTGCAGCAGCAGGGGACCGCCGCCGGGCGCGCCGTTGCTGTACACCGTGTAGTCGCGGTAGGTGGTGGAACGCGGCGCGTACGTGACAGGTTTGTAGGCTGCCAGGTCGTCGCGGGTCACGAACGCGCCGTTCTGCTCGAGATCGGCGCCAATCCTCGCGGCTAACTCTCCGCGATAGAAATCTTCCGCGCCACCTTTGCCTAGCTGCTCCAATGTTTCGGCATACGCCGGATTGTGCAGTTGGTCGTCCGGGTCGAACGGCATGCCGTCCGGTTTCAAATAGAGCGCGGCGCAGTCCGGGGAGGCGCTCAGGCGCGTGACCCGGTCTGGTATGTAGGGCTCCGGCTGCTCGTTGGTGAACTGCGCCATGCCCGGCAGCACGGGAAAGCCCTGCCGCGCGATGCGTATGGCCGGTTGCAGGAGGTCGCGCCACGGCATCGTGCAGAAGCGCCGGTGCACCTCTCCCAAGGCAGCCACTGCGCCGGGCGTGCAGATGGAGGTGTAACCCATGGTGCTGCGAAAGTCATCGAAGAGGCTCTCGCCGTTGAATTCGCCCTCACCCCGGTAGTCGGCTTCCCACATGTCCGGCGTCACCCGCGACCCGGCGCGCAGACAGCCGTCCACGATCACGTGCGCATCGTGTTCACGAGACAAAAGGTGCGCCGAGACCATGCCGCCGACGCCGCAACTGAAGGGAATCACGATCATCTGCGCGAACGCGGTGGCGACGGCGGCGTCGAAGGCGTTGCCGCCGGCTTCCAGGACTTGGGCGCCTGCCTCAGCGGCGCGGGGATGGACACAGACTACGATGCCGGGCATCAATTGCGCTCCTCAATTGCGGCAGCTTATTTCTCCAAGACTCTTCTCGGGTAGGACTTGCCTGTTGACAGACCCAGAGCGGACGGGGGCGCCTGCCCGGCCCGCAATTCCGACTAATGTGTCTGGCCCGCCTGCGTGTTCCCGGCTTCCGCCGGAATCCGTCTTTTCTTCACCCACTGGACTCCGGCTTTCGCCGGAGTGACGAGGCTGCACCGGCACGATTTCCCTCACCCCGGCCCTTATATCTTGGAGAAGGGAGATAGAATGGGGGCAGGCTCTTCGACAAGCTCAGGACAAGCGTGGCAGACCGAATGGCCCGAGGTCTAATAAACCGTGGGAGAGAAAGATCGTCACGCCTGCCAAGCTCCCCCAGAGCCCGAACAATTACTCGGACTGCTAGTCCGCATGCGTAAGGCTGGGCCTGCTGGGGGACGCCACCGTTAGTATAGCAGGAGGGCAGGCAGCGGCACATTGCGGGGCGGCAGTCAGGGTGCGGACGGCCCTCGACCGCATGGAGGCTGGCAACTTGGTCAGCGTGAGAGGCGTTGGCAGCTGAGTGTTGGAGTGCCGCATAAACGTCGGCTAGGCTACAGGATCTACTTCGGCAGGGATGGAGACACTCTGGTAGTTCTTCTCGGCGGTGGAACGAAAGCGCGCCAGCAGAGGGACATCGAAATGCTCGTGAGTCTGGCGAGAGTACACGCGTCGCAAGCAGCAGAAGGTGTGAAAGATGCCGCTCACCCGTGACTTCAAGGAGACCGTGCAGACCCGCGCCGCGCGCGACCCGGCATTTCGAGAAGCGTTGCTGAAGGAAGGTGTCGAGTGCCTGCTTGCCGAGGACGTCGATACGGGCAAGATCGTGCTGCGTGACTACATCAACGCCACCATCGGGTTCGAGGAGCTTGGCTCTTTCACCGGCAAACCGCCCAAAAGTCTGATGCGCATGTTCGGGCCGTCCGGCAACCCCCATGCGCGCAATCTATTTGAGGTCATCAGCCGCATCCAGCAGCACGAGGGCGTACAACTCGAAGTGAACGCCGTTCGATAATCGAAAGGTCTCCGGCTGAACCACACCGTCCTGCTTGAATGGACCCAATGCGACCTTCCATGAGCACTCACGTTTTCCGTAGTTATGTGGCTGCCTACGAAGATTCGGGCGGCGATCGGCTGGGGCTGTTCACGCTCATGGCTGAGCGCTTTTCCTGCAGAAGCGCGCTCTATCCGGGCAGTTTCGACCACGTTACGCCGGCGTTCGTTTTTCCGAACACCTGCTTTGTGGATATGGATACGGAGGCGGCCCGCTTCTTTGCCGATCCGGGCGTAAAGGAACTCGTGGCGCAACGAAAAGTATACGCGGAAGAGCCGCGTATCCGCTTTTACGAAACTGACTACGAGCAGGACTTGCCGGAAGCTGAAGCGAGCTTCGATCTACTGATTTCGCTGAATGCCGGGTTTGTCTCACAGCATTGCAGGCGGTACTTGAAGGTGGGAGGCATGCTCTTGGTCAACAATCTGCACGGCGACGCGAGCATGGCGCGGCTCGATCCGGACTATGTGCTGGTAGGCGCCATCAACCGCCGCGGCGCGCGGTTCAGCTTAGCGGAAACAGACCTCGCTTCCTACTTTGTGCCCAAGCGGGATCTTGAAGTCACACGGGAATATCTGGCGCGCACCAAGCAAGGCGTAGCGTTTACGCGTCGCGCCTTTGCCTATGCCTTTCGGCGGGTGCGCTAGACCCCTTTACTTGGGGTGCGGGCAAGTGATTTGGCGGCTACTTTAGCCGGCTTAGGAAGCAAGAAGTTGAGGCGCCCGTGCGAGCATAGCGCATGGGAGATTGGGCGGCGTTAGTTGTCGAGGTAGTCGTCAGACTCACCGCCGACGCAGCATCGACAATTGAGTCTCATTGCCAAGAAGGGGGCGGTCTCACTGAGGGAGTTCCCTACGAGTTCCGTGCTACCGGACTAGACAGAACAGGCATCGGCTACCTGCGGGCGTTGTGGGCGTCCAATCTCTCGACTAAAACCTTCACTCGCTGGATGCCGCGTTGCACGGAATCGTCCGTCTGCCAACCCTCGTAGAAGTTCTGGTGAAGGGAATTTGCTACGTGAAAAAGGTCGTGTAATTCGGCATCGCCGGTTTCCTGCGAGATTCTCTTGATGTTTTCAAATAGGCGAACATGTGTGCTATGTTCCCAGCCTCTTTGCTCAGCAGTGGCTTTCACGGCTTGCGCCGCCGCGCCCCAGGCCTTTTCCGAGGCTTGCAACATGTCGCCCCGGTTGAACTCCTCCTGCGCTTGCGCGAGGAAGCGGCGGCTTGTCCTGATGTAATAGTCAGCGGACGTGCTTCTTCCGTCGACGCCCATGGTAGTCTCCCTGTTCTTCACACTCAGGCCCTCCAATTATAACAGGAAAGCGCGGAGATAGTTGCAACTATTGTAAGTGTTACGTAGGAGTCGAATAACAAGTGGAGAGGTCGCGAATTCAGGCAAGCACCGGATCCTGAAAACGCTACCTGCAACCGCGGCTCACAGAAAGAGATTGGGCGTGGGCTCGGTGTCTGCGCTAGACCAGACTTTGCGGATACGGTGGTTATAGGAATCGGCAATGTAGAGATTGCCGGCGATGTCTACCGCCACGCTGAGCGGGTAGTGCAGCGCGGCGAAGCCTGCCCCGAAACCGTCGCCGCTAAAGCCGAACCGGTCGCTGCCGGCAACCGTGGCGATACTGCCGTCGGGCGCGACTTTGCGCACGCGGTGGTTGAACGTATCGGCGATATAGAGGTTGCCTTGGGCATCAGCGGCAATGCCGTACGGCGCGCGCAGGGTTGCCTCGCTAGCCTCGCCGCGATCGCCGTTGAAGCCGGAACTGCCGGTGCCCGCGATCGTCGTAATGACACCGTCGGCGTCTACCCTGCGGATGCGGCGGTTTTCCCTATCGACGATATAGAGCGTGCCGTCTCTCGAGACGGCCACGTCACGGGGGCTGTTCAAGCGAGCCAGCGCCGCCGGACCGCCGTCGCCGTTGTAGCCGGCCGCTCCCGTGCCCGCCGCCGTGGTGATCGTGCCGTCTGTTGCCAGCTTGCGCACACGGTGATTGCGCGTGTCGGCAATATAGAGCGTGCCGTCGGGAGCCGCGGCGATACCGGTCGGATAGGAAAGCAGTGCCGCCGTGCCGGGGCCGCCGTCGCCCCCAAAGCCGGACGCGCCGGTACCGGCAATCGTGCTGATGACCCCGTCAGGCGCAACCTTGCGAATCCGATGATTGTACGTGTCCGCAATGTAGAGCGTGCCGGAGCCGTCCACCGCAACACCCAGAGGACTGCGCAAGCGGGCGTCAATGGCTTGCGCACCGTCGCCGTCAAAGCCGGCCTGTCCGGTGCCGACAAGCGCGTTGATGGTGCCGTCAGGGGTAATCCTCCGCACGCGGTGATTGAACGCGTCCGCCACATACACGTTTCCGGCCGCGTCTATGGCGATGCTCGCTGGTGTATTGAGCGTGGCTTGCGTGGCGGGGCCGCCGTCGCCGCTGCCGCTCGCAATGCCATTGCCCGCGATGGTGGTGATGATGCTGTAGCGGGTGATTTCGGACGCGCTTTGCTCTTGCGTAAGTGCGGCCGCGCGGGCGATGGGGCTGCCGAGGGTGAGAACTGCTAGCGCAAAGCAGATGAGTACTGCGAGCGCGCGCAGTGATTGTGGCAAGAGCGGTAAAGCGCGTTGGGTTTGACGAAACATGAACTTTCGGCAAATACTGTGTTCAGGATTCTCACGATTCGTTGGATACGCTGTCCCATTATACGCCATGAGATTGGGGCGGCGCGGTTGATTGTTCCTCGCAGGGTGGTGCTATTGATGACGAAGCGTTGCACCGTCGCCATATTGTTGGGCTGTCTGTGCCTCACGTTGGTGGCGTGTGGAGAGGAAGAGCCGGATACGCCCATCACCGTTGGGGCGACGGTGACTGTCCTGCCTCCAGAGCCTACCAGGACTGCCGCGCCTGCGGCCGCCACAAGTGTGCCAACGCCCGAGGCGACGCCAGTTCCACCAACACCGGCGGTAGAGCCGACCCCAATACCGGCTACACCCGAGGTCTCTCCGACTGCCGCTCCATCGCCAAGCCCGGCCCCAACTGAGATGCCGTCTCCAACTCCGCCGCCGACAATCACAGCGACTCCAGAGCCCTCCGCGGCCCTCACACCCACGCCGTCAGCTAGCCCCGTTCCATCCGCGCTGTCTGATCTCAACTTCACTGGCGTGCGCGTACTACTCAGCGAACCCAGTCAGGTGCAGGCGACCTTTTCGCTCCGCGACCAGGACGGCAGTCCCATCATCTTGCCGGGCAGCGACGTGCAGCGCGCCACACGCATTTTCGAACGCGGCGACGGTGAGGAGGAGTGGGAAGAGCTTGACTACACCGAGACCAACTTCTTCGTGCACTCTGCCGAGCGGTTTGCGCTGGAGGTGGTGTTTGTCCTCGATTTCACCCGCAGTATGACCACGTGGCAATTGCCGGACGGCACTGCCGGCAGCACACTCATGCGTCAGGCGCTTGAACGCGCGCTCGAACGCTTGGCGGAGGCTCATCGTGTGGGCGTGGTCGCGTTTCACGACCGAAATGCGGAGCCCGTAATCCTGGCTTTCCCCACGACGGACCGGGACTTTATCAGAACGGAAGTCGCGCAATTCGCGGAATCCGGGTTTGACTCCGGTTCCAGCCGCCTCTGGGATGCCGTAGCGCGTGGGTTGGACCTCTTCCCGGAACAAGAAGGCTTGTCCACAGACGTGACTCGCGCTCTCGTCTTTCTCTCGGACGGCAGGGATACGAGCAGTCTGCAATCGTGGGATGACGTAGTCCAACTGGCACAAGAGAGAGGCGTCCAACTCTACCCGCTGGGGCTGGGGGACGTCTATCAAGAGTCTGACCTTCGCGCCTTGGCATCGGCCACGAACGGCGCTTACTACGCGGTAGCCGAACTGGCGGAACTCGAAGGGCAATTCACTGCGCTCGTCAACGACTTCGCCGGTCAATACAAGCTCAGTTACACGACGCTCCGGCGCAGCGGCGCGTACGCGGTACGGATAGAGACAACTATTGGCGAGGTCAGCGGCGTCTTCGCAAGCGCAGCGCTGCCATTCGGCGAAGTTTACAGCCCCGATACGCAGGGCCGCATCGCCGTGGACCCGCCCACAATTAATACTGCAGAGCAGACCGCCACCACCTTCGTGCGCGCGCTCCACGTGCCGCGCAACATCCGGCACTTCCGCTTTACATTGCCCATCGACCTGCCTGCCACCGTGACGCTCGTTGCTGCCGAAGAAGGCGGCCTGCTGGACGGATGGGAGCTTGCGCCGCCGGACAACGTGGGCTATTGGACGGCTTCGGGTCCGGCGCCGCTGCCGTTTGGCAACTTCGGCCTGCTCTTCAAAGTAGTCGTATCGGACGTGACCGCCAAGGATATCGCCATACCCATCGTCTTCGACAACAGCGGCTATACCGGCAATAAGCAGTTTGTGGTCGTTTCCGGGGGCGCAGAGGAACGCCTGGCGCAGATCGCCTTCGCCAGCCTGCGTGACGAAAACTGGGAAATCTACGTGATGAACGCCGACGGTACCGGCCTGGCGCGCCTGACGGATGACCCCGGCAATGACGTGGCCCCCGCCTGGTCGCCGGACGCCCGGCGCATTGCGTTTGCGAGTAACCGCGCCGGTAACTTCGACATCTACGTGATGAATGCGGACGGTAGCGAGGTGATCCAACTCACCGACGATCCCGGCGACGACTTTGGCCCCCGCTGGTCGCCCGACGGCCGCAAGCTGGCGTTCTACAGCGAGCGGGAGAACAACGTCGATGTCTATGTGATGAACGCCGACGGCAGCGGACAGACGAGGCTCACGTTCGATCGCGGACGCGAACTCGCGCCTACGTGGTCGCCCGATGGGGTCAAGATCGCGTATACGAGCGACCGCGAGCGGAATTTCGACATCTATGTGATGAATGCCGACGGCAGCGGTCACACACAGCTCACGAGCGACCGCGCCGCCGATACGGCGCCGGCATGGTCGTCCGACGGGCACAAACTGGCATTCACGAGTAAACGCGATGGAAACTGGGAGATTTACATAATTAATGCTGACGGCACCACGTTGACGCGCCTGACAACTCACCCGGCCGACGATTTCGCCCCCGCGTGGTCGGCAGACGGCAACAGCTTGGCTTTCTATAGCATCCGTAATCTGAATTACGAGATCTATGTGATGAACGTCGCTAACGGCAACGTTATCCGTCTCACCGACAATGCCGCTCTGGACGCTGATCCTGCCTGGTCGCCGTAGCGGGGGTGGGCAATGAGTCGCGCAAAGTTGGGATTATGCCTCCGCTAAAATGAGATGCTAATTCGTTGCGTATTGGCGGTGGCTTGATCCGTCATACGACAGACGCAATAGCAACGGAAAACTTAGGTACTCATGGACAGTGGGATTGGGGAACCTCAAGCCTTACAGCAGGTCATGAAATTCGATTCCCATCGACCCGGCCTATCTTGACGATGGACAGAACCGTCTTCGAACTACGGCTGGGAAGTCCAGTTGGTCCAGAGTATAGGCGATAGCTGGTTGGCCTGTCTCCCCCTGTGGCGCCGCCGAGCCGACCGAAGGAAGAGACCGCCCGCCTGGGCAAGGACATATACCAGCGCGACATCCGGCGGCAGGGCGAGGCCGACCACGACGGGAAGGTCGTCGCCATAGACGTGGAGAGCGGTCAATGGGCCATCAGCGGGTATATCCTTGAAGCGGTATGCGGCTCCGCAGCCACAGCCTGTACATGGAAGTAGAGGATGGCGGGCGCGTCGTCATCCAGGCCAGGTGAGTAGGCGAACCCTTTCCGTCTCCAATCGCCCGTGCTCTACTTGACAAACCCGTTTAGATTAAGGGACAATCTATACTGACTGTTTACGGCATGCATTGACATGAGCTAGAAATACTACTGTTCCAGTGCCGTGCGGCATAATTCAGGCGACACAGGAGTTTCGACGACATGACCAACGCGCTGCAGAGCTTCACTCCCTTCCCCCGATTCCTGAGGCGTCCCTGGGCGGCGCTCCTCGCCCTCGCGCTGCTGGCGCTGTTCGCGCTGCTGGCGCAGCCGGCCGGCGCGCAGCAGACGCCGCCGCTGGTTTCGAACTTCGGGCAGGCGAACGGCGGCACCGGCAATTTCGTCCAGCATGACCACGCGCAGGCGTTCACGACGGGTGCCAACGCTGGCGGGTACACCCTGACGGGCGTCGACTTCTCGTTTCCGCAAATCA
>JAPPLM010000025.1 GCA_028874195.1 Chloroflexota bacterium | reverse complement strand
AACCGGTCACCAGCCCTTGACAGCCAAGACAGTTTCTGAGCTTGTCGAAGGGCAGAGTAGGCAATGGCAACGTTAAGAGTACGAGAACGCCACCGTTCATGCTTCGACAAGCTCAGCACGAACGGTTAGCGTGGGCTTTGCGGTCACTCCGAAAGGGTTGAAAAACAGGCGTTAAGCCAAGACACATGATTCTCGATACAATCCTGCAGCACAAAGAACGTGAGTTGGCGGAGCGTCAAGCCGCTGTGCCGCTGCGCGTCCTGGAGCGGAGTGCAGAAGCAGCCGACCCGCCGCGCGACTTTGCAGCGGCGCTGCGCCAAGACGGCATTCGCTTGATTGCCGAAATAAAGCGCGCTTCCCCTTCAAAGGGTGTGTTCGCCCCTGATCTCGATCCGGCGGCACTGGCGCAGACCTATGCCGACAATGGCGCCAGCGCGCTCTCAGTGCTCACGGACGAGCGGTTCTTTCAGGGCTCGCTCGGCGATCTTACGGCCGCGCGCGCGGCCGTGAACATACCGGCGTTGCGCAAGGATTTCACTACCGATGAGTACCACATCGTCGAGGCCCGAGCCGCCGGCGCCGACGCCGTGCTTCTCATCGTCGCCGCCCTGCCGCAGCCACGCCTGCGGGCATTGCTCCGCTGCGCTCAGGCGTGGAGTTTGGCCGCTATCGTGGAAGTGCATACGGCAGAGGAAACCGCACAAGCCTTGGAGATAGACGCTGAGATCATTGGCATCAACAACCGAAACCTGCATACCTTCGAGACCACATTGGAAACGACTGCCGCAATCCGCGCTCTTATCCCCAGCGACCACCTGGTTGTAAGCGAGAGCGGTATCCATACGCCCGCGGACGTAGCGCGGCTGCACGCTTGGAACGTAGACGCCATGCTCATCGGTGAAGCGCTAGTGACCGCATCGGACACAGCAGCTAAAGTTGCATCACTTGTCGCTGCCGTAAACTTGCCGACCGTTGATTCCGTTGCCAGCGATTCAACTTCCGTCATTCCAGCGAAAGCCGGAATCCAGAGTGAGGCCATCGAATGAAGTTTCCCTATAGCTCTTACATAACGATCACCGAGCAAATTACCAATGCGCCCAAGGTGAAGATCTGCGGCATCATGGCGCTGGCCGACGCGCAAGCAGCCGTCGCGCACGGCGCAGACTTCCTTGGGTTCATCTTTGTAAAGGGCAGACGCCGGTGCATGACCATCCAAGATACGAGCGATATCATTCGTCAACTTGGCTCCACGTGCCCGCCCGCAGTGGGTCTCTTTGTCAACGAAGACCCAGCTACCGTGCGACATGTCGCTGCCGTAAGTGGGCTGCAATACGCTCAGTTGTGCGGCTCAGAGTCTCCCGACTATTGCGCGGCGTTGGGCATGTTGCATTGGAAAGTCATCAACCTGCATTCCGCCGAGGATTGTGACCGTATGACCGCATACAGGGACGCCACCGCATTTGTGCTCGAGGGCTCCTACAACGGACCAGGCGGCACCGGGCAGTCCTGGGATTGGAGCTTAGCTGGAGTGGCGCCCCACGACCGCCGGATTTTCCTTGCAGGCGGACTTTCCCCGGACAATGTGCATTCTGCCGTTGCCCAGGTGCGCCCCTGGGGAGTCGACGTTAGCAGCGGCGTGGAGACCGAAGGCAAGAAAGACCCGGACAAGATAGCCGCGTTCATCCACAACGCAAGAGATGCCTCGTTTCCGTGAGAGGAAGCACGATGAAACGCCTTGAAGAGTTGGTGCAGAAGTTACCGCCGGAGTTGCAGCAGGAGGTCTACGACTTTGCGCGTAATCTGCTGGAAACGAAAGCCAAGCCGCGCCGCAAGGGAAAGCTCCGTCTTACCTGGGCGGGAGGACTGCGCAAGTATCGTGACCGCTATACTTCACTAGACCTCCAACGCAAAGCCCTCGAGTGGCGGGGGGACTAGGCAGTGTTGGTACTGGATCAGGTCCAAGGGTCGGTTGATGTCATTCCGAGCGGAGCGAGGAATCTAAAGCGTTTCGGAAGGGATCTTGCCCGCTTGGGACTACGTGCACGCGCGCGAGCGGACGGATTCCGCCCCCCGCGCGGGGGCGGCTTTCCGGGAATCACCATGGCCTTGTGAGGGCCACACAAGGGTATGAAAATGAACGCACATTCTCCGTTCGTGCTGAGGGCTGCGCGAAGCCCCTGTCGAAGCATGAACGGAGAGAATAGGGTGTGGAGTTGTTTACCCGATACCTCCGCCGTTCACCCTTCGACGATGCTCAGGGCGAACGGCTTGGTCACGCTATTTTCATGATAATGACGGGCCGTGATGCCGCCTATTTTGTAGCGACGACGGACAGATACTTGAAGAGCCAACACACCTAGTGTTCCCCCAGCTAAAAGAGTAAAAAATCCCTAAGCAAGTCATTGCAAGATTTTAAACAGGGAGGAAAGAAAACTGTGGCACGACCACCCCAAAAACGCATTCTCACCGGCATGCGCACCACCGGCGCGGCGCATCTCGGACACTACGCTGGCGCGCTCCGCAACTGGGTCGAAATGCAGGACGAATACGAATGTTACTTCCTGCTCGCCGACGTGCAGGCCTTCAGCACGCACTTCGACGATCCGCAGCGGATTGTCGAATCGGTGCACGAAATGGTGCTCGATTGGCTCGCAGTCGGGCTTGATCCCACGCGGCAATCCAACATTCACTTTGTGTTGCAGAGTCAGATACAGGACCTGACGGAACTGACGACCTACTTCTCCATGCTCACGCCCATGGCGTACGTGGAGCGCAATCCAACGATAAAGAACGAGCGCGCACAGTACGGCGAGCGCGCGGGCAACCTTGGCTTCTACAACTATCCGGTTTCCCAGGCCGCCGACGTTTTGCTCTTCACACCACCGCCGCCGCATACCGACGGCGATGAACTGTGCGTGCCGGTGGGCGAAGACCAATTGCCGCTCCTCGAACTCACCAACGACATTGCAGGCTGGTTCAACCGCACGTACGACCGCGTCTTCTTGGAGTGCACGCACCGCTTGAGCGAGGTGCCGCGTCTCATGGGTACCGACGGCCAAGCCAAGATGAGCAAGAGCCTGGGCAACGTCATTCTGCTCAGCGACGACGCGGATGCGGTACAGAAGAAAGTCATGAGCATGTACACCGACCCCACGCGGTTGCGGGCTACCGACCCCGGCCACGTAGAAGGCAACCCGGTGTTCATGTACCACGACGCCTTCAACCCGGACGTCGCCGAGGTGGACGAATTAAAGGACCGGTACCGCAAGGGCCGCGTCGGCGACGTGGAGGTCAAGCGGCGGCTCTTCACCGCGCTCAATGCGATGCTCGACCCTGTCAGAGAACGTCGCGAAGCGTTTGCTAACGACCCCGACATTGTGCAGGAAGTCTTGCGCACCGGCATCGAACAAACGCGTGCCGTGGGCGGCGAGACCATGGGCCACGTTCGCGCCGCCATGTACATCGACTATGCAAATCTCCTCGCGACGCCGACCGTAACCGGCTAGATGCGGATTTCACGTATGATAATCAAGATTTCGTGCTGCGCTGCGCCTCGTACGCTGGACGGCACACTGCAATAGGAGCGCTTCAATGGCAACAATACCTTCACTCACCATACGGGGACAATTCGGTGACTACGGCGGGCGATATGTGCCGGAGACCGTGATTCCGGCGCTGGAAGAATTGGAAGAAGCCTACGCCGGCCTTGCCGATGACACCGCGTTTCAAGACGAACTCGATGTTCTGTTGGACCGCTATGTAGGTCGCCCCACGCCCATCTATCACGCCGCCCGTCTGAGCGCCGAAATTGGCGGCGCGCAGATGTATCTCAAGCGAGAAGACCTGGCGCATACGGGCGCCCACAAGATCAACAACGCCCTTGGACAAGCGCTGCTTGCCAAGCGCATCGGGCGCACCCGCATCATCGCCGAGACCGGCGCGGGGCAGCACGGCGTCGCTACCGCCGCCGCGTGCGCCATGCTCGGCCTCGAGTGCATCGTCTACATGGGCGAGGTGGACGTGCACCGCCAGACGCTCAACGTCTTTCGCATGAAGCTGCTCGGCGCCACCGTAATACCGGTGATGTCCGGCAGCCGCACGCTCAAGGATGCCATCAACGAGACCATTCGCGACTGGGTCACCAACGTTGAGACCACCCACTACATCATCGGCTCCGTGGTGGGCCCGCACCCATATCCCACCATCGTGCGCGATTTACAGAGCATCATCGGCAGGGAGGCGCGCGAGCAATGCTTGGCGCAATTTGGACGCTTGCCTGATGTCGTGGTGGCCTGTGTTGGCGGCGGCAGCAACGCCATAGGCATCTTCCACCCCTTTGTAGACGATACGGAAGTGCGCCTGGTGGGTGTGGAAGCCGCCGGACACGGCATCGAGAGCGGCGAGCACGCGGCGACGCTCGTTGCGGGCACACCCGGCACCCTCCACGGCGCGAAGAGCTACTTGCTGCAGGACGGCGATGGCCAGATCTACGAGCCACATAGCATCTCCGCCGGACTGGACTACCCCGGCGTCGGCCCCGAACACAGTTACTTGAAAGACCTGGGGCGGGCGGAGTATGTGGGCGTGACGGACGAGCAGGCGCTGGAAGGCTTCCAGCATCTTTGTCGAACTGAGGGCATCATACCTGCCTTGGAGCCCGCACACGCCATGTACCATGCCGCGCAATTGGCGAGTGCACTCCCGCAGGATCAGATTGTGCTGATCAACCTCTCCGGCCGGGGTGACAAAGACATGACCATCGTCGCCGAGGGATTGGGGGTGGAGCTGTGAGCGGACCAATTCAAGGACACCGCCTCGCTGCAACCTTCGCCCAAACGAAAGCGGAGAACCGCGCCGCGCTCATCACGTTTGCCACCGTTGGGTATCCCACACCGGCGGATACCGCCGACGTCGTGCGCGCGCTCCTGGCAGGCGGTTCGGACGTCGTCGAACTCGGCATACCCTTCTCCGATCCACTCGCCGATGGCGCGACGATCCAGCACGCATCGCAAATCGCCCTAGAACAAGGCACCACGCTTAAGATGGCTTTCGATGTCGTACGGGACTTGCGGGCTGAGGGAGTTGAAACGCCGCTCGTCTTTATGGGCTACTACAATCCCTTCCTGCACTATGGTCTGGAGCGTGTTGTGACCGAGGCGGGAGAGATTGGACTCGACGGTTTCATCGTGCCCGATCTACCGCCGGAGGAAGGGCAGGAGTTTGGCACACTCGCCAGGTCCCATGATCTTGACCTCATCCCGCTTCTGGCGCCCACCAGCACCGAATCGCGCATCCAGGCCAACGTCCAAGCAGGGAGCGGGTTCGTGTATTGCGTCTCGCTCACCGGCGTCACCGGCGCGCGGGAGCAGCTCTCCGCCACGCTGCCGGACTTCTTGGGCCGCGTGCGGGAGCACACCGACCTGCCGCTGGCGGTAGGCTTCGGTGTTTCACGACCAGAACACGTTGCCACCATCGCTCAGCTTGCCGAAGGTGTAGTCAGCGCGAGCGCGCTAATCAACGTGTTGGATGATACACCCGCCGCAAGGCGTTACGCTGCGCTGACCGATCTCGTGCGGGAAATGCGGGAAGCCACAGCCCACGGCCAGTAACTGCAAATGGCACGAAAAGGCGTACAGCTTTCTCAAGTCGTGCCTTGGGGCCGCTCGCTGTCTGAATACGCGGGTATGTTTGCCCTCAGCGAGCAAGACTTGACCAAAGACATCCTCGGCTGCGCAGACGGGCCCGCGAGCTTCAATGCCGAGATGACGGCTCGCGGTCGTCGGGTAGTATCCTGCGATCCCCTCTACATCTTCAGCGGCCGTGAGATACGCCGGCGCATCGATGCGACCTTTGCGACAATGATGAGTCAGATGCCTATCACGTACACGAATTTCGTGTGGGACGCGATCCCCTCAATCCAGGCACTTGGCGAGTTGCGCATGACCGCAATGGAAACCTTCCTGCGTGACTTCGCTCGCGGCAGGCAACGCGGCCGTTATGTCGTGTCTGCTCTGCCTCACCTCGCATTCGCGGACGGCGCCTTCGATCTTGCACTCTGTTCCCACTTTCTCTTCCTCTATGCGCAGCACCTTGCAGAAGCCTTCCACGTAGCGGCCCTGCGCGAACTTTGCCGGGTGGCAACTGAAGTCCGCGTCTTTCCACTGCTCGATCTGGACGGCCAGGTCTCGCCGCACCTCGATCCAGCGCTTACAGCGCTCCGCCGCGCAGGTTTCCAGGCCGCGGTACGCCGCGTGCCGTATGAATTTCTCAAGGGCGCAAACGAGATGCTCGTCATTGAAAGGCAATAGAGCGGTGATCAAGCACTATCTTCTCTTTAGATGGCGTACACCACAGAATCCATGGTCGAAAACAAAGAGACCATGCCTACATTTCTTTCGGAGCGGTTGCGCAACCCTTAGGGTACGATGATCGGGAAGAACCTGGCGTAGGGAGCCTGCTGCACTATCCATGCTGACACTTGCCTGTTCCACGCTCTGTTTCACGCAGCAACCGCTAGATGAGGCCTTGCAGCGCATCGCGCAACTCGGGTTTCGTTATGTCGATCTAGGCGTGCAGCGCTGGTCACACGTGAGCGCCCTAGGGCTCGTGCAATCCGGGGAAGGCTTCGCCGCCTCGCTCCAACGCGGCTTGGAGCGGCACAACCTGGCGCTCAGCACTATGAATGTGGGGCTTGACCGCAACGCAGATGCGTCACTGGAAGAGCAAGCAGCCGCCGTCTGTGCGCTTGCCGCCTCCCACGAACTCACGGCAGTTTGCATCAATGCACCCGCAAATGGGACCTCTTTTGGGGCAGCCATCGTTGAACTGCGCCAGCTTGCCGCCGTTGCCGCCCGCTACGATGTCACACTGTGTCTCGAGACTCACGTAAACTGCCTTACTGAAATACCGGCACTGGCAGTGCGGCTAGTGGAGTCAGTGCCAAATCTTGGCCTCGCCCTCGATCCCTCACATTTCTATGCCGGACCGTGGCAGGGCCGTGATTTTGCCGCGACATTTCCGCACACGCACATCGTTCATCTGCGCGATGCTGGCAGCACGCCAGACAAGATACTTGTGCCGCCCGGCCAAGGAATTGTTGACTTCTCGGGACTATTGCGCGGCCTCACGCAGATTGGCTACGCCGGGCCTCTCTCCGTAGAGTACATCGATACCCGCGTCTCCCCGGAAGCATACGACGCTCACGTGGCGCACGTGACAGAGATGGCCTCGCTGGCAGAGAGGATTCTCGCTAAGCTCCAGGCACCCTTCTCCTAGCCTTGCACATGCAGCCAACTCAATTGCGGAAAGACTCGAAGACCCCACGCCCGGACCTCCGAGCAAAGCCAACTCGATCTCCAGTTTCCCGCCCACTCAGCACGTGCATCTTGGCAGAACGATTCCACAATGACTCTCGGTCGGGCAACTGGTATACTTCTATCAGCTTGGCAATCATTCGCCCAAAGAGAGACCTCGTCTGTCGTAGTTTCTCATCGAGAGAAGTCAGTACGCAGGAGAGTTGGTTAACGGTGGGCGCTTACAGGTCTATTCGTTCGAGATATGCCCAGCCAACCTATGTTCTGCGAATCCGTTTCGTAAGCTGTTTGCCGCTCCCTTCATGAGCTAGAATGCGCTGAAGGTGCCTATGGAAGCCACTGCAACCGCCGCCACTCCCGAACGCCCAAGACTCCTAGCAGTTGGGAGTTGGGTGCTTTACGACCTTGCCAACACGATATTCTCCATGAATATCGTCACGCTCTACTTCTCGCTGTGGGTCATCAACGACATGGGCGGGAAGGACAGCGACTATGCGCTGGCCAATAGCCTCTCGATGTTCATTGTCTTTCTGGTCGCCCCATTCTTGGGCGCGCTCTCGGATCAGACGCCCCGGCGGATGCCCTTTCTCATCGTTTCGACGCTCGTCTGCTGCGCGGCCACTCTCCTGCTCGGCATGACCGGCGTCTTCCTGGCGCTCGTCATCTTCATCGTTGCCAACACCTTCTACCAATCTGGCTTGATCTTCTATGACGCGCTGCTGCCAGTGGTAAGTACCAAGGAGAATCGCGGGCGCGTGGGCGGCATTGGCATTGGCGTGGGTTACATGGGCTCCTTTATCGGCGTGCTGACAGGGCTGATTGTATTGGAGAACCTGCTGGGGCTAGCGATATTGGAGAGTAACCCAGCTGATAAGCCCCTCGTCTTCAAACTGACGGCGGTCCTCTTTTTACTCTTTGCCTTGCCGTGCTTCTTCTGGGTGCGGGAAAAGCCTCGTGCCGGCAGCGTTATGCTGGGACCCAAAGCCGCTAAACGCGCGATTCATGATTTGCGCAATACTTTTGTACGCTTAGATAAACTGCCAAACTTGCGGCGTTTTCTGATCGGCCGGGTCTTCTACACTGATGCCGCCAACACGTTCATCATCTTCATGGGCATCTATCTCACGAACGAGGTGGACTTCACCGAGGCGCAAGTACAGATTGCCTTGATTCTCGGTATTGCCGCGGCGATGGTGGGCGGGTTGTCTTGGGGCTTTGTGGTGGACTGGATTGGGCCGAGGCCGTCCCTGCTGATTGTAATCGGCCTTTGGACCATCGCCATCATACTCACCGTGGCAGTGCCCCTCTTCAGCCTTACTTCAAGCATCTTCTGGGCCGTCGCACCCCTTGGCGGCTTCGCCCTCGGCAGTACCTGGGCAGCCGACCGGCCCTTGATGCTCCGCCTCGCGCCGCCGCAAAACATCGGCCAGTTCTACGGCCTCTATGCGATGGTGGGACGTTTTGCAGCCATTATCGGGCCGCTCCTCTGGGCCCTGATAGTAAACGGCCTGGATTGGGGCCGCCCCGCTGCCGTCGCCGCCTTCCTGCCTATGATGGCGATTGCCGCCTGGTTCATCTTCCGCGTGGACGACACGGCGGATTTGGGCGAAGAAATAGAAGAAACATTCCAACCCGCCTAGGCAGCACTCTTGTCTACGCTAAGAAGACCCTCACGGGATGCGCGAGTCGGTGCTCTTCTCCCAGGCGAGTGGATCGCACCGCTGCGATAAAGTGTCGGCGTAGATTGGAATGCTTGCTCGTTCGGCCAACCATCGCAATAAACACACTCTGCGGCTGCGCGGTCGCGCCGCCGCTCTGACCATCGGTCTTAATCTCCCGGCAACCTGCCTTTCATGCTGCTCTAATGTTCCTCGGAGATACTGGATACGAGGAGAAAGAGAAGCAGAAGAAAGGAAGGTACCGTATGCCACTCCGTCGTCTTGAGCGCGAGTTAGCGGACAAGCCGGACACGCAGTTTCAAGACCTGCGCGGGTTGCGGGTCTACGACCGGTGCAACCGCGTAGTGGGCAAAGTGCGCGCCGTTGTCGTAGACACGGAAACCGACGAGACGGTCTACGCCGAAATCGCGTCTCCCAGCATTCTTGAACTGGGGAACCGGCGCCAGCTTGTGCGCCGCGACCGGCTGCACCACAACGCGCGCGGCCTACGTCTTATAGGTAGGCGTTAAAGAAGTCGAAGGCTTTGGCGCCGCTGAACTCGTGCCCGCCGTCGAATTCATCGAGCCAGAGGCTTTCCGATACCTGCGCCGCCGCGTAGATGGTTTCCAGATGCGCATACGCCTCACGCGCCGCCGCAATCGGAAAGCCTCCGTCATGTATACCGGACTCGATGAGCAGCGGCCGCGGCGCCACCAGGCCGCACACGTCGGCCACTTCAGCATACTTGAGAATTCCAGGCACGAATTGCGATCCGCAGAAATTGCCCTGCGTCAATGCGTACTGCTTGAATGTCGTCAGATAGCACACCACGTCTGCCGCTTTCACGCGCTCATCCGCGGCCGCAAGGTACATTGAGCGCGTGCCGCCAAACGAGAGGCCGATGCAGCCCAGCCGATCCGCGTCCACCTCCGGCCGACTTGCCAGGTAATCAAGACCCCGCATGTCGTCCCAGGTGTTGAGCGCCATCAGGTTTATCCCGAATAATAGGGTCTTGATGCCGTTCACGTTGCAGCCGTCGCGCTTGCCGTAGCGCCTGAAGTCTTCTCTGCGCTCACCAAAGCCGCGCGCATCTGGGCACAGGGTCACATAACCACGCTTGGCAAGCTGCAGGCCGTAGTCATAATTGGCGCGTTCGATCGTGCCTGCTCTTTCTTCCTCGCCGTAGTCCACATTCGCCACATTATCTTTGCCGTCTACTCCATGTCCGTGAAAGCAGATGATACCGGGAGCAGGCTGCGCTGCATTTTCCGGGATCAAGAGCCATGCCGGTACCTGCACATTTTCCTCAGTTGTGTACACCACTTTCTCGTAGTGCACGCCAAACTGCTCTCGCTCCTCGACAACGTGCGCATCCAGCGGCACCTGTTCGGGAAGTGGCTCCATAAGTTCCAGAAGCTTGGCGCGCAAACGCTGCTGCCACGTGTACCACTCATCCCGGCTCTCGCCGGCAAAGTGCATAAGCGGGGGGTGCTTGTCGTAGTACGCCATGATGTAGGAATCGAAATCAAGAACATCGCTCATGAGGTGCCTCTCCTGGTTCAACACATCGACTACTCACTCTATGCTTACTCAACCCCTCCACTGACCGCTCCAATTCTCACCTCGAATTGTAATCGCACTTCTCTACCAAGCCAAATCGTCATGCAAGAGCCTTCAATAAAGCCTCTAATGCAACCCGGCAAATCGTTATGTGTGGGCGGGACCATCCTACAGCACAAGCTACAACAGGCTGGCCATTCATGGTATGACGCAATGCCCGTTGACTCAATGAGCAGCGAGACCGCATGGGGAGAACGCTTGTTGGGAAGCATTCTTGGGCTCGTTCGCCAGCGCCGCGTCGTGCCCTGCGAAAAGCTCCGCCACCTCCCCAGGGACTCTGCGTTATAGATACGTGTTGAAGAAGTCGAAGGCTTTGGCGCCGCTGAACTGGTGCCCGCCGTCGAATTCGTCGAGCCAGAGGCTTTCCGATACCTGCGCCGCCGCGTAGATGGTTTCCAAGTGTGCATACGCCTCGCGCGCGGCCACGATCGGAAAGCCTCCGTCTTGAATGCCGGCCTCGATGAGGAGCGGCCGCGGGGCTATTAAGCCGCAGAGGTCCGATACTTCCGCGTACTTGAGCACACCGGGCACGAATTGCGATCCGCAGAAATTGCCCTGGATGAGCGCATACTGTTTGAAGGTCGTCAGATAACACACCACAGAAGACGCTTTTACGCGCTCGTCGACCGCCGAGAGGTACATCGAGCGCGTGCCGCCAAGTGACAAGCCGATGCATCCGAGCCGGTCCGCGTCCACTTCCGGCCGGCTCGCCAAGTAGCCAAGACCCCGCATATCGTCCCAGGTGTTGAGTGCCATCAAGTTCATGCCAAAAAGAAACGTCTTGATGCCATTAACGTTGCAGCCATCACGGTTGGGATAGCGCCGGAAGTCTTCTCTGCGCTCACCAAAGCCGCGCGCATCGGGACACAGGGTCACAAAGCCGCGTTTGGCAAGCTGTAGGCCGTAGTCATAATTGTAGTTCTTGATCGCCCGCGCGAGTTCCTCTTCGCCATGGTCCACGTGTGCCACGGGATCTTTGCCGTACGGTCCCCCGTGACCGTGTAGACAAATAATTCCCGGTGCTGGCGTTGTCACTTTCTCCGGAATGAGCAGCCACGCCGGGACCTGTACGTCTTCGGCGGTGGTATACACCACCTTCTCGTAATGCACGCCGAATTGCTCCCGCTCCTCGACAACCCGCGCTTCCAGCGGCACCTGCTCAGGAAACGGCTCCATGAGTTCGAGTAGCTTGGCGCGTAAGCGCTGTTGCCACGCGAACCACTCATCCCGGCTCTCGCCGGCAAAGTGCATGAGCGGCGGGTGCTTTTCGTAATGCGCCATGATGTACGTATCGAAATCAAACACATCGCTCATGGGAATTCTCCCTTTCTCAATTAAACTCGTCGCTCAACTTCTAGCAAGCCGTTAGGATACTTGTGCCAATTCCACAACCTTGAATGGCACGTCGCGGGGGTTCTCCGGTCCAACGTAAATCGCATCGGTGGGACAGTATATCTCACAGAGCAGGCACGATTGGCAGTCGTCCTGGTATCGGATATAAGCTTTCTTCTTCTCATCCATGCGAAGCACGTCGAGCGGGCAGACTTTCACACAGAGATTACAGCCAATGCACAGGTCTTCGTATACTTTCTCAATTGCCACTAGTGAGAGTCTCCGCGTTGATAAAACGGATAGATTCTGGTTCGACTGCCGTAAATGTCAGGTGCAAGAAAATCACACTGCTGCCGCTGATTCGAGTATTCCCAGCTCTTCCAGTCGTTTGCGGGGCACTGAAACGTACCGAAAGCTTGGCTCTCTGTTTTCGTTGGGCTCTGCCACAATCCACTTGAGCCAGCCGTTGTCGTCACGCTGAGGAAAGTCTTCACGGTAGTGCCAACCCCGGCTTTCTGTCCGCAAGAGCGCGGCTTCGTACATCAGTTCCGTCGTGAGAGCAGTCGCTTCTACCTCGTAGCACTTTACCAACTCATGGAAGTCCGGCGCAAAGAGGTTCGGCACCACCTCTTCTTGGAGAGTCCGCACGTGCGCCAAGGCACGCTGCATGCGATCACCTTCGCGGAAGATGTTGACTTCCGGCGGCATGGCCTGGGTTTGCAGTTGTCCGTACGCCACATCGGGAAGCAGGCCGCCTGTGCGTTCCATAGGTCGCAGCGCTTCTGCCAATTCGCTCTCCCACTTAGCGCCCGAATGCGCTTCCTGCCCAGAGTTTTGTGCAAACTCGCCCGCCCCCACGCCCGCCGCATAGCCGCTGCCATTCGCCCAGGCGAGATTGAGAAAGGTGATGCCGCTGGATGCTCCCACCACGTATCCGCGTGTTGCCGCGTCACCGGCAACATAGAGGCCCGGTACGGTGGAAGCCATGGTCGTATCCGTAAAGTAGACCCCGGCTGAACCCGAAACAGAACCATTAAAGCCAGGATGCCACTGCGTACGATCGGCGAAGAGGTCCTGGCCGCTGCGGCGAGCGAGCTCGGCAATATGCTTGAAGGCGTGCAGCCACATTTCACGGTCTTTGACGGGGACGGCGGAGAGATCAAGCTGGATGGGCCCGCGCCCTTCACGGATTTCGGATGCCATGCCCCGGGCGATCACGTGTATGGCCGGCGGCACCTTGTCCGAGTACTTGCCGAGGAAGGGCTTACCTTCACCATTCAGGTACTTGCCGCCAATAGCAGCAAGTATGCACTGGCCGTGACTATCGAAGCGGGTATTGGTCGCGATATACCCGTTGGCATACTCCATGTTCATCAGGGACGCGCCCACGTCCCACGCGAGCTTGTACGCCTCGCCGCAAAGCATGTCGTGGCCGAAGTGCGTGCCTTTCCAAGCGCAGCCCCCCGCCGCGAGCACGACAGCTTTCGCCTGGATGAGGCAGAGGCGTTCGTCCTGGCGGCGTATGCCCACCGCCCCAATGATGCGACCGTCCTCGACGAGGAGTTTGACGATGGTGGTGTGATCGAGGAGCTTCGCTTGCTTCGTGCGCAAGACCTGCTTGCGCATGAGTTTCATCAGCTCAACGCTATCGAGGCCGAGCCGCCAGACCGTCTCGCGCGAACCGACGTAGATCAAGCGGCGATGCAGAGAGCCGGCCCGGCCATCAGCCGCGTCGTCGTGGCGGTCAAAAGGCGCGCCCCAGCCATCCAACTCCGCTATGCGCTCATAGTTGGCCTGCACCAGCCACTCGACCCACGCTGGATCAAGGAGCAGTTCACTCTCGCGGCAGTGCTCGCGGACAAAGTCCGCGGGGTCGTCTTCCGGCGTGAGGTAAAGCACTACCCCACCCGCAAAGACACTGCAGCCGGAGCCGCCCACAAAGCCTTTGTCTACTACTAACGCCCGGCTGTCTTGACGCGTGGCGGCAATCGCCGCCCAGCAGCCGGCCAGCCCGCCGCCGATTACAAGCACGTCGGTGGTGTAAACATCATGCGGAACTTCCACGGAAACCCTCACCCTAGCCCTCTCCCTCGGGGAGAGGGGATAATCTAAGATTGTATTGTCTGACGAATCTAGCCTGTAACGTGGCTAAGCTACCGGGATTGGCAGCCACCTGCTTGCCAAAGGCAATGCATGCCGCGTCAGTTAGCTGTAGCGGAGGATCAGCCCCGCTCACCGTACTTTGGTAGCGCGGGGGCTTGTCCCCCGCTCTTCAGCACATCACTAGAACTCCCACTCAGGCCAGGCACTTAGCGCTCTCCTTGGTCCCAGGAGACGTGCACGCGCAGCAAGCGGATGAGTTGGTCCAACGCATAGCCGATGACCCCGATGATGAGAATGACGGCCATGAGTTCTCCATAGTTGAACCGATCACGCGTATCCAGAATGTAATAACCGAGACCGTCGGATACACCCAGCATCTCCGCGGGCACCAAGACCACCCAGGCTAGGCCCACCGCCAAACGCAGCCCTGTAAGCATGTCCGGCACCACTGCGGGCAAGATGACCATACGTACGAGTTTCCACTCGTTGGCGCCCAAGGTGCGCGCCGCGCGGATCCAACGCTGGTCAAGGCTGCTCACGCCGTGGGCCGTATTGATGATCATTGGCCAGACCGCCGCAATGGCGATCAAGAAAATCACGGGATTATTGCCCACGCCAAAGGCGATGATGGCAATCGGCATCCAAGAGAGGGGCGAAATCATCCGCAAGAACTGAAACGCGAGTGAGGACGCTCGCTCAGCGGTGCGGTAATGCCCGATGACGATCCCAATCGGCACCCCAATCGCAACTGCCAGGGCCAGTCCCAGCCCGATGCGCTCCAAGCTCGCAAAGATGTGGGAATAGATGACACCGCTGACGAAGAAGCCAATTAGCTCACGAAATGCATTACGTGGCTGAAAGGCCGTGACGATGGTAGATTCCGATACCAGGCCGCTCGTGAGCAGTTGCCAAAAGAGGAGTATAACGAGAAAGCCAATGACCGGTATGCCCGCGTTCCGCAGGCGGGCCGACCAACGGCTAGCCACAGGAACGCCAACGGACTGTGCCGTTTCCGTGTCAGCATCTGCTTTATCACGGACCTGCTCGGCCAACCGTCCTTCCGTGCGCATAGCCTCACTCAATGCCGATGATCTCCTTGCGCTCGAACGCCTCTTCTTCCGCAACGTTAAAAGCGCCCGGGCCGCCGGCGGCGTTATAGGCTTCCTTGACCAACGTATAATCTACCAAATCCTCCGCGGCGTGATCGCCGGAGAGATCGGCCAGGAAACTCGTATCCCCCTCCACCAACGTCTGCTTGATCTGGTTCACAAGCTCGATGGTATAGCTCGGATACGGCCAGGGCTGAAAGCCGATCCGCGATGCCCCCCACTCCGGATGGTGGATGGCGTTGGTGCCTTGGGGCCCGTAGGTCTCTAAATCGTACTTGCTCATGGCGCGTTCGATGACGTTTGCCGCCTGCGGCAAGAGTCCGCTGCCGTCCTTGGAAAGGAGCTTGGCCGTGCCGGGAATGTCCTTCAGCGCGGCAAGTTGGGCATTAGCAATACTATTGAGCACGCGCTGCGCCCACTCCGGGTTCTCGTTGATGTACTTCTCACTCAGTACCGCCACGCAGCAGGCGTGGTCTTTCCAGATGTCGCCTGTGAAGCGGATGATTTTGCCGTTCGCTAGTAGCTCGCCGGCGGCATTGAAGGGCTCGGCAACGATGTAGCCGTCTATGGATCGGTTGCCCAAGGCGGTCGGCATATCCGGCGGCGCCATCACAAACAGATTCACCTGATTGGCCGCGAGTTCCTTATTGCGGTCTTGGATCACCGCCTCCAGATTGTGATGGCGCAACGCCATCTGTAAGACAACGTTGTGGATCGAATACCAGAATGGCACCGCAATCTGCTTGCCGCCCAGATCCTTGATGCTATCGATGCCGCCTTCCTGATGCACGGTCAACGCCGAACCGTTGATATGGTCCCAGGCCACAACTTTCACGGGAAAGCCGATGCCATAGCGCATCCACACCGTCATCGGCATAAGGAAGTGCGCCACATTCACCTGGTCCGCCATGAACGCCTCAGCAAGCTGCGACCAACCACGGAAGAGCGCAGGCTTGTCCGCGTTCAAACCCTGGTCGGCAAAGAAGCCACCGGCATACCCAAGCGTAAGCGGCGTCGAGTCCGTAATCGGCAAATAGCCCACCTTCACCGTGGTATCCGACACTTTGGACGGCGTAACCGGCCCCCCGTTTGCATCGGCTTCATCGTCACCGCCGCAAGCGCCAAGCAGTGGGCTCGCAACCGCGCCGAGAGCTACGGCACCCAAGGTACCGAGGAACTGCGAACGCGTAATTTTCTTCGACATTTTGGCTTCTCCTAAAGTGGCGATTTCACTTCTGTCGGCAGGTATCTTGAATGTGGAGTTATCGGACCACAAGGGGACAAATGGTAGGGCGCATGCCCACACTCATCGTTTCACGACAGAGCTCATTCACGACACCCTGATAGAGCTTTCGAGTAGGCTGAGGAACATACAGCATATTCAGAGGTTCCTAAATGTGATAGTACTGCTCGCGGGTGTGCGCCAGATTGAACTCAGTGAAGACCTCTTCCCGCAAGCGCACCAGTTGTGGGTCTACCCGGTCGCGCGGATGGGCAATTGGCACCGGAATGACCCGCCGCAATTCGCCGGGATGCGCGGACATGATTGCCACGCGGTCGCCAACGAAGAGGGCTTCATCGATGTCGTGCGTCACAAAGACGGTCGTGACCCCCTGGGCCTTTACAATGCGCACAATCTCCTCTTGCATCTCCATCCGCGTGAAAGCATCCAAGGCGCCGAACGGCTCATCCATCAGCAGAATCTCTACTTGATTGGCGAGAGCGCGCGCCAACGCCACCCGCTGCGCCATGCCGCCGGAAAGCTGCGCGGGCCGCGCGCGTTCGAATCCTTGCAAACGAGTGAGCGCCACGAGGTCTGCAACTATTGAGCGCTTGTCGCCCTTGAAACCCCGCGCGTCGAGACCGAAACGGATGTTTTCTTCTACGGTGAGCCACGGGAAGAGCGCATAGTCCTGAAACACCATGCCCCGCGTGTAATGCGGGCCGGCTACCGGTTCGCCGGCAACAGCCACGCTCCCTCGCGAAAGCTCATCCAGCCCCGCGATGACGTTGAGCAGCGTGGACTTGCCGCACCCACTCGGCCCCAGCACGCAGAGCAACTCGCCCTCATGCACCGTCAGGTTTACGTCTTGGAACGCAACCGTGTCACCGCTGCGCGCAGCAAAGACCTTCGCGGCGTTTTCCAACACGATCCGCGCCTCTGCTGTGGATACATTACCCTGCTCTTGTTCCACCACACTTGCCACACCTACTGCCCGCCTCTAATGCTAGAATTATCGCTACTACCCAGACGGGTAATCTTTACTAAGTAACTTTATTTAGATAAGATATTAACTAAGTAGCATAGTCCGAAGCCGGTGTCAAACGACGCCGGTTCGTATAGAATGAATGTGGTAAGTACACAATCTCCGGAGGCTCTCTATGGCGCAGCAAGCAGATGCCGACATTCCCTTTGGCACAGTGGACAGTGCAGAAGCCAAGCAGATGATCGACAGCGGTGAATACCAGGTGATTGACGTGCGCATGCCTAACCACTTCGCCAAAGCCCACATACCGGACTCTATCCTGGCGCCACTTCCGGAGCTTCTGCAGAAACCCTGGGAATTCCTCGCCGACGATAAGATCATCTTCGTCTGCGAAGTGGGGCAAAGCAGCCAAGTCGCCTGCGAAATCGCCGCCGCCATGGGCCTAGAAGACCTCTACAACCTCGGTCCCGGCATCGTGGGCTGGGAGAAGGACGGCTATCCACTCGAGGAAGGCCTCCCGCAAGAGAGTTAGACCTAGCTCGCAGAGACATACAGTTCTCCCTACTGGAAGTTTACTTACGAGCGCTGAGCATTGAGCGCGTCCGCAAGACATCCAGTACAGGTAAGCGACAGTCGTCATGCTCCACGCGGCTGCCGTATAATGCTCAGGTGTCGCTGTGCGCTGGCGCAGCGTTTTCCCCCTACCGCGCCGCGCCATTGACATGGCCCATTCCATGACCGAACAGGTTCCAGCCTTCATCTTTCATAGCATTGGGGCAACGCTCGCCCTGCTCGCCCTAATCATGTTCTGGCGGCTGGCCGGGCGCGCGGTGACGGCCGAAACAGCGATTCACGCCGGGCCGGCGTTCTTGCGGCGCATCGCTCGCAATGCGCTCGTGCCTCTGCTGGCTATGGTGATCGCGCGTGGCCTTATGTGGGCGTTCGCGGCGTACTATCTCCGCGTACTCGGCGAGGAGAACTACGGCTATTATGCCCATGCCGTCAACCTGATCGGCTTCTTTGGGCCCCTCACCGACTTCGGCCTGGGCGTGCTGCTAACGCGGGAGGTGAGCCGGCGTCCTGATGCGGCAGCGGTGTACTTCGCGATTGTGCAGCGCGTCCGCATGCTACTCTCTGTCGCCGCCATACCCGTCGTACTCCTCATCATGGCGGGCATTTGGTATGCCGACGTAGTGCCGGCAAACGCCATTCTCACTGCTGGATTGCTCGCCGTTGCGCTCATCCCGGCGAATGCCGCCGGTACTGCAAGTTCCCTCTTTGCGGCCCGCGAGCGCATGGACTACACCGCGCTTGTACAGATAGCGACGGCGCTCTTCACGGTGGGACTGGGCACGGTTGCCATCGCCCTGGGCTGGGGGTATGTGGGGCTGGCGGTCACGGCTTTCATCGCCAATGTTGTCACCGCTTTCGTGCTACTGCGTGCGCTCCCGCGCGAAGCTACCGGCCGTGCCCCCTGGGATGGACAATTGGCTCGCACGCTCATGCTGGCGTCTCTGCCGTTGATGCTCAATGCGCTATTGAACGTCATCTTCTTCCGCATAGATATACAGGTATTGGCGATGGCACGGGATATATCGGAAGTTGGGTTCTATGGCGCGGCGTATAAGTATGTTGAAGCCTTTGCCCTGCTGCCTTCGGCGCTCGTGTTGGCGCTCTTTCCGGCGCTCTCGCGGATCGCTCCCACCGACCGGGCTGCCTTACAGGGTATCTTCAATAAGGCGTTGCAGTTCATGCTCGTGCTTGCCGTGGGGGGCGCTGTCTGTTTTAGCTGGTACGCCACCTCCTTTATTTGGTTGATCGGCGGTGAGAAGTTCCTGCCGCATGGAGCTACCGCGCTGGCCATACTCATCTGGTTCCTTCCGCTGAGTTATGTCAATGCGATCACGCAGTACGTCCTCATTGCCCTGGATCAACAAAAGTGGATCGCCATCGCCTTTGCCCTCGCCACCGCTTTCAACCTGATAACAAACATCATCTTCGTGCCGCAATACGGTTATGCGGCCGCGGCGGTGACGACGGTGCTCTCCGAGCTTGTGCTGCTGGCGCCCTTTTTTGTCATCGCGCGCCGCTGGGAAGTCACGATTCCAGTTCTCCGCACTGGGTGGCGGCCGCTGCTCGCCGGAGCCGGCATGTTTGTCGTAGCCTGGTTCACGAGGGAACTCCCCGCACTGCCAAGCATGGCGTTGGCAGGGCTTATCTATCTCAGCCTCGTGATCGTGCTAGGCGCGCTGCCTCGGGAAGACGTGGCGCGCTTTTGGCATGCGCTGCGCGGCGGTCAGGACTAGAGTGGAGCCGTTCGGACTGAGCCTGCCTGTCCTGAGCCTGTCGAAGGGTCGCAGGCTGAACGCGCACATGAAGACGCTCTTCACCACTCATCTAGTCTCACGCGATAGCACACCGGTCGTTTCTCGCCTGTGTTATGCTCGTATGACGCGCCCGGCTGCCGGCAATAGACGCCGCTTCGAGGGAAAAAGCGGCCCAAGAACTGGCCCAGATAATCTGCCACAACCTACGGTACAACGCGTAGGGGCGGTTCGCGAACCGCCCCTACCTGGCACGAGGTTATTCCACTTGTTGAACAAGCAACCATAGGTGGGTTGAGTTGGCGGGGGACAAGCCCCCGCGCTACACGGAGGGAAGACATTCATTGTATGTCTTTGCCCAACCCTAATCGTCTGGAGAACGAGGCATGACGACGGAAAACGAGAGAGTCTTCGACCACCACGCCGTTGGCGAACTGTGGGATGAGAACGCCGAGGCCTGGACCACGCTCACCCGCCTGGGTTACGACAAGTACCGCGACCACATTAACACGCCGGCGTTCTTGAAGATGCTCCCCGACGTGGACGGTCTGCGCGGCCTGGACGTCGGCTGTGGCGAAGGATACAACACCCGCCTTGTCGCACAACGGGGGGCACAGTTAATTGCATTGGACATTGCCCGGCGCTTCATAGATTATGCGCGAGATCAGGAGGCGCGGGAGCCGCTCGGTATCACGTATCTTCGCGCCAGTGCGGTAGAATTGCCATTGGCCGACGCCGGCTTCGACTTTGTCATGGCGACCATGAGCATGATGGATGTGCCGGACCAGCAGCGCGCCATTGGTGAAGCAGCGCGGGTATTGAAGCCAGGCGGCTTCTTTCAGTTTTCAATTCTGCATCCTTGCTTCATGACGCCTCGCTTCAAGTGGGTGCTCGATGAGGAAGGGCGACGCGTCGCGCTAGAGTGCGGCGACTACTTCAAAACGGAGCAGGGCACCATTGAGGAGTGGATCTTCGGCTCAGCGCCTGACGAATTGAAAGAGCGCTTCGCAAAATTCCGCATTCCGCGCTTCTTCCACACCTTGAGCACGTGGCTGAACATGCTCGCCACGGCCGACCTGATTCTAGAAGAGTGTGTCGAGCCCTACGCCAGTGACGAGTCTATCGCCATCTATCCCAGCCTCGCGGCCACGCGCGAAGTTTCTTGCTCCCTCCACCTCCGCTACCGCAAGTCTGCGCGATAATGGGGCAGTTTTGCCTGCCGTGGTGGCTATTGGCCATTGTCGCGACGGGGATCCCCGTAGTCCGCAAGGGGATCCATTGACTCAGAAAGTGCTCTCCCAACTTCAGATTTGGGGGCACTTTCGCTAAAGTACAGCGAAACCGATGACTGAGCACTATCTGGCCAAAAAGGGTGGGAATCAAGCACACACCGGCGCTTGGTACATACCAAGCGCCGGTGTGTGCTTCAAACTTGCGCGCCCCTCTTCGGTATCTCTTCCGGTGGGCGGGGCTTCTTCCCCTTCGTCTACTCGGGATAGAAACCGTTCGCCAGCGTTTCAATGGCGTCAACGGTGCGTATACCCGCCTGCGTGGCCGTGAAGAGCACCTCCACGTAGTGCTTGTTCTGCACTGCCTTGATGGAGGAAAGCGCCTCGGTGCTCTCCAAGTACTCTCTCTTCTCCGCAGCCGTAGACCAGCCTGGGGCATCAAGCAAAACAATGACATCGGGATCCCGCTCGACTATGGTCTCCCAGTTCACTGTCCCGAAGAGGCCTTCCACGTCAGAAAAGATATTCACCCCACCTGCCTCTTCGACCAACGCATTCAAAATGCCCGATCCAACTGCGGCGTACGGCGTATCTCCACCACTGTCATAGACGAAGGCCGAAACCTTGGGATCGGCCGGCGCCGTCTTGGCGCGGATTTCCGCCAGGCGGGCCTGCAGCCCGTCGACGTACTCTTCGGCACGCTCCGTGACCCCAAAGATCTTCCCAATGTTCAGGAAATCCTCGAATACGTCCTCAATGGTCACCTTGCCCTCTTTGCAGTTGGAGGCCGTCATGTACGACGTTATGCCCAACTCCAAGAGCGCATCGCGCGGCCCTGCCACGTCTTCACGATTCCAGGCGCTTACGAAGGCAGCGTAGATGAAGTCGGGCTCCGCGCCCAGAATGACCTCATGTGAAGGATACTTTTCGGCAAGTACCGGAATCTGGTCGTAGGCCGCCTGGAGGTCAGGGGGAACCGAGTCTCTGAGAAACGACGTGCCAACCATGCTGTCTTGCAGACCCAACGCCAGCATCAGCTCCGTCGATTGCTGAGATAGACTTATGGCGCGCTGCGGCGGCTGGTCGTACGTAATGGTAAAACCACAATTCTCGATGGTCACCGGCGTGTAAGCGGTCTCGGCCTCTTGCGCCGGCGCTGCCGGCTCCGCCGCCGGTTGCGGCGCCACTACCGTGCCACAACCGGCCAGCAGGAGACTGCCCGCGCCCGCTACACCGATAGCAAGAAGACCGCGACGGGTCATGCGCTTAGAATTGATCACTGCTAATACCCTCTCTGCAAATACATGAAAAAACTACCCCGAATTCATAGCAAGTTTGGAATGCGTTTCACCTACTCGGGATAGAAAGCGTTCACGAGCAATTCAATGGTGTCGATGGTGTAAATGCCCGGGTTCGCGACCGTGAAGCGCACTTCCACGTAGCGCTTGTTTTGCACGGCCTTGATGGAGTGAAGCGCCTCAGTTTTCTCCAGGTACTCTATCTTCTCTGCAGCCGTAGACCAACCAGGCATATCGAACAGCACGATGACATCGGGGTCCCGTTCGACCACGGTCTCCCAGTTAACTGTCGCGTAGAGGCCTTCGACGTCAGCAAATATGTTGACCCCACCCGCCTCTTCGACCAACGCATTCCCCATGCCCGTTCCAACCGCGGCATATGGCGAATCAGTGCCGCCGTCATAAATGAAGACCGAAACCTTCGGGTCGCGCGGCCCCGCCTTGGCGCGGATTTCCGCCAGGCGCGCCCGCTGCTCCTCAACGTACGCTTCGGCTCGCTCAGTTACCCCAAATATCTGGCCGATTTTCAGGAAGTCTTCGAATACGTCCTCAACGGTCACCTTGCCGTCTTTACAGTTGGCGGCCGATTGGTACGACCCGATGCCAAGCTTCAAGAGCGCATCGCGCGGCCCTGCCACATCTTCACGCTCCCAGGCGCTTACGAAGGCAGCGTAAACGAAGTCGGTCTCCGTTCCCAGAATGACCTCATGTGAAGGATATTTCTCGGCAAGTACCGGAATCTTGTCGTATGCCGCCTGGAAATCAGGGTGCACCCAGTCTCTGAGATACGATGTGCCAACCATGCTGTCTTGCAGACCCAACGCCAGCATCAGTTCCGTCGCTTCCTGAGATAGCGTAATGGCACGCTGCGGCGGCCGGTCGTACGTAATGGTAAAACCGCAATTCTCAATGGTTACGGGCGTGTAACCTGGTGCGGCTTCCTGCGCCGGCTCTGATTTCTCCTCCGTCTGCTCCGCCGCCGGCTGCGGCGCGGCTACCGTGCCACAACCGGCCAGCAGGAGACTGCCCGCGCCTGCCACACCGATGGCAAGCAGGCCGCGTCGGGTCATGCGACGAGAATTGGTCACTTCCAAAGTCCTTTCCGTAATTGCATGCTCACCTCTCACTCACAATCTCAATATTAATGAGAATGCGTTTCATTTAAATTAAAGCAGCCTGTGGTAGCGTTGTCAAGGGGCTGGCAAAGTCAATTGAAGTAGCCCGGTTCTTGCCGAAAGTTGCAGCGGCTATGCGTCCTGGAGGCAGGCGGTCAGTCCGCCGGTGCTCATGAAGGCTTGCGGCAGTGGGTCGAAACCATCGGCGTCCCCGCGTTGCATCCCTCGCGCAATGTGCCGCCACCCATGCGTAAGCTACAATCGATCTCAAATGCAAGAGACGCCCTGTTCCCTGGAGAACTAGGCGTCTTCTAATTGCTAGAGGCAGAGTCGAGTCAGGTAAGTTGCCTCAATGAACGCACAGATCAAGAATGGCTATCCTCGCGGCACATCACCCACGCATGGATATGAATTGAGACTAGCTGCCCTCTGAGCCCGGCCTGCTCCGAGCGGGCGCGCCGGGAACGCACGCGTACTCCGGCACTGCTTCTCCGTCCACAAGGTGCTCGGCCACGATGCGGTCCACGGCGGCTTCGTCTACGCCGCCGTACCACGTGCCGTCCGGATGCACCACCATCATTGGACCCAAATCGCACGGATACAGACAACCGGTGCGCACGGTCATCACGCCCTGCTCGCCCCGTAGTCTGCTGTCTCGGAGCTTTTCTTGAAAATACGCCCACGTCTTTGGGGCGTTCGCCAGCGTGCAGCGGGGCCCGTGGCAGAGGAACACCTGACGGCCATGGGCAGGTATGAGGTTCCAGGAACGTTCTCGGTCCGTAATGTTCGGATCGTCACGGACTTCCACGCAGTTGTGAACATCCGTCACCGCAGCGCTCACCGCCTCTCCCAAGTATTCACTGTCGCCGAGTGGCGGCGCCAACACGACTTCCATCGCGTCTTCCGCGACATTCTCCCGTACCCAGTCACGGATTGCGAGTGGCAGCCACCAACGCAGCGTTGCGTCCATAGGTACGAGAGCGGGCACAATCAACAGGCGGCGCGCGCCTGCGGCCATGCACTCTTCCAGCACTGCGGGCAAGGCCGGCTTGCCTTGCTCCATGAATGCGTAGCGCACATCCCGATAGCATCCGGCACCTGCTAATGTAGAAACAACCCGATCCAGTTCTTCACGCGGCGCCGCGCCATACCCGCCGCGACCCACAATCACAACCGTATCAAACGGCGCGCCGTTGGATTCTGCCGCAGCCCTTGGGGACGAATCGCTGGTCCCTTGCTCACTCTGGGGGTCTGGCATGAAAAAGTACCTTCACTGTGTGCGATGGGGACTTAGCTCTCACCAACCAGCACAGCCGAAGCCGGCGCCTCATTGGACGCCGTCGCCGACGGCGCGGCGGCGTGTGCGGGGAGGAATACAATGTGGAGTTTGCCGGTGCGGGGATGGACTTGCACCTCGGCCTCTACGCCGAAGACCTTGCGCAACAGGGCCGGCTGAAATACGTCCTCCGGCGTTCCTGCCGCCACAATCTCGCCCTCTGACATAATGTAGAGGCGGTCGCAGTACGTTGCGGCCAGGTTGAGATCATGAAGCGCGGTAAAGGTTGTTACCTGCAATCCGCGCACAAGATCGAGGATTTCGAGTTGGTAGCGCACGTCCAAGTGATTGGTCGGTTCGTCGAGGATGAGAAAACGCGCTTGCTGCGCCAAAGCGCGGGCTATCAGGACGCGCTGCTTTTCGCCGCCGGATAGCGTCGCGAACGAGCGTTCCGCAAACGGGAGCATGCCGACTTGCCCCAGCGCGCTCTCCACCAGGTCGTGGTCCTCTGCGTTTTCACGCGCGAACATACTCTTATGGGGCGTGCGCCCCATAAGCACCATCTCCCACACGACAAATTCGAATTCGCCGGGCGTTTCCTGCAGGACGGTGGCCGTGCGGCGCGCGGCCTCTTTCGCATCAAGATCCCACACGTTGTCGCCGTCCAAGGCAATGTATCCCGCATCGGGCTTAAGCGCGCGATAGATGCAGCGCAACAGACTTGATTTACCGCTGCCGTTCGGGCCCAGCACTCCCACAAGCTCACCGGCCGCCACGTCCACCGCCACGTCCCGCAGGATTGCCTGCTCTTCCACGCGCCAGGTTACCTTCTCAACGTGCAGCGTCATGACCGACCGCCTCCCAGCGCGTCCCGCCTCTGGCGCATCAACCAGATGAAGAACGGGCCGCCGATAAAGCCCGTGATCACCCCCAAGGGCATCTCCTCAGGTTGCACAATCGTGCGTGCGAGCACGTCCACCCAGACTAGAAAAATTGCTCCGGCTAGGAGGCTGACCGGAAGTACCCGACGATGATCTGAGCCAACAAAGAGCCGAACGGTATGCGGCATCATCAAGCCCACAAACCCGACGGCGCCGGCCAGAGCAACCATCACGCCGGTAATCATGGCCGCCACTACCATCAGCATCCGACGAAACCTATTTGTGTTCACGCCGAGGCTGATAGCCGTTTCCTCCCCGGCAATCAACGCGTTGAGCGGCCGCGCCTGCAGGACCAGATACGTCGTACCGATCAGCACCGCGACCGAGGGTATGGTGAGATAGCTCCACTTGGCGCCCGCCACGCTCCCCTGGAGCCAGAAAAGTACGGACCTGATACCCTCAGCATCGTCGGCCCGGAAAATGATGAAACTTGTACCCGCCGAAAGCACGTACGACAGCGCTACCCCAACCAAGATCAACCGCACCGGCGAGAGGGTGCCGCGGTGTTGCGCCAGCGTGAGCACGATGACAAACGCCATCACCGAGCCGAAGAATGCCGCCACCGAGAGTGAATAGATGCCAAAGAACTTAAAGAGACCTAGCAGAATTACGAGCACCGCGGCCAAAGACGCCCCGGACGAAATCCCTAGGATGTAGGGGTCCGCCAGGGGATTGCGCACGGCAGCCTGCATGGCAACGCCTACTACCGCGAGCCCGGCGCCGACGAGTGCCGCCAAGAAGACCCGCGGCAAGCGGATCAGCCACACGATGTTCTCGTGGGCCGCCGACCACTCACCGGACGCCAGCCCCGTCAGGCGCGAGACAGCAATCTGCCACACCGTTAAGGGTGCGATCGCCACCGGCCCAATGGTCACGGCCAGTGTCAGCGTCACCAACAAGGCCACTGCCAAGGCGAGTACAACCAAAGGAAAGCGCGCGTCCCGGCGCTTGGACTGTGAGGCCGGCGCCGGGCGCGTTTCTCCTTGGTCCTGGCTCGGTTTTTCTACTACTGCCCCCATGAGCTTCGCCTGTCAACTCCTTGGCTACTCAGGATAGAAGCCATTGAACAGAGTCTCAATTACGTCGACACTCCGGGGGCCCGGCTGCGTGGCCGTGAACTCCACGATAACAAAGCGCTCTTCTTGGACAGCTCGCAGCGCTGCGAGTACCTCGGTCTTTTTCAAGTACTCAATCTTCTCTTCCGCTGTGGACCACGTGGCATGGTGGAGCACGATGACGTCCGGGTCGCGCTCGATGACGGCTTCCCAGTTCACCGTAGCAAAGCCGCCTTCCACATCCGCGAAGATGTTGATGCCGCCGGCCTCTTCCAGCAGCGCATTCACGATGCCCGTGCCGGCGGCCGTATACGGAGCCTCGTCGCCGCTGTCATAGACGAACACCTTGACCTTAGCGTCCACCCCCTCCGTAATGGCGTGAATTTCCGCCAACCGCTCCCGCTTACCGGCCACGTACGCTTCCGCTCGCTCCGACACGCCGAAGATCTTGCCAATAGTCAGGAAGTCGGTGAACACGTCCTCGATGGTCGCCTTGCTCTCCAAGCAATTCGCATGGGCGAGGTAGGAACCGATGTTCAATTCCAGCAAGGATTCGCGGGATCCGGCCACTTCATCCTTGAAGGCGCTCGACCAACCGCCGTAGACGAAGTCAGGCTCCGCTCCCAAGAACACCTCTCGCGACGGATACGTATCCGAGAGCACGGGAACCTGTGCGTAAGCGTCCGCCAGATCAGGCAGAATTGGATCTTCAAGGTACGCCGTGCCGACCATTTGGTCCTGCAGCCCCAGCGTTAGCATCACCTCCGTGGCGTGCTGGGCCAAGGCTACGGCCCGCTGCGGCGGCTGTTCGTACGTAATGGTAATGCCGCAGTTCTCAATGGTGACCGGCTCGTAGGCTGACTCCGCCTCTTTCTCCGGCATTGCGGCCTCGGTCTCCGCTGGCTGCATCGTGGCGACGCCGCAAGCGGCAATCAGCAGGCCGCCGGTACCTGCGGCGCCAAGGGCCAATATCCCACGTCGCGTCAGTCGTTGTCGGTCAATCATCTCTCCACGTCTCTCCTAGAAGTAACTAATAATAACACTCGTTATCATTTTCTAATGACAACGCTTCTCATTAAAAGGAAGTCCATCTCACTTGTCAAGTCTCGCCCGGCCAAAGCGTGCAAACTTTCCGATTGGGTCCAGAGTTAAGATGGATCTAGCGACAAGGTATTTTGGTTCTAGTAGAAAGCGACTATGCTAATCTCGCCAAATGAGGCTTTGGAATTGACTGCTCCACGCTTAGGCTGGCATTAACTAAGAAACCGCAACCAGGAAGCGACTTCGAGATTGCGGATCCGGCGAGGGCGTGCATCCGCTGGGGAAGGGCAATCCCCAAGCAACGTGCAGTGTTCTAGGTGGGCTTGCCGGTGGGGAAGAGAAAGGGCACCCAGGTTTCGTGGGGTTTTGATGGCAAGTAGCGGAGGTGGGCCAGGTAGCCGTTCAGGCGGGGTTTGCCGGGTCTTGCCAGCAGGCGCATGCGCGCTTCTTCCGCAGTCTTGCCGCCTTTGCGGTGGTTGCAGTCCTTGCAGGCGGAGACGAGGTTCTCCCACGTGTGCCCGCCACCACGGTGACGCGGCAGAACGTGATCGATGGTCAGTTCCCGCGTCTGCACGCCACAGTACTGGCACGTGTGACTGTCCCGGCGGAAGACTTCTTGCCGTACGAGGCGCGGCCCGGAGGGAGGCCGTTTCACCAAGTAATGCAGTTTGATCACGGAAGGGCGTGTGTAACGGTCCTCGGCGGACACCAAGTCATCCGCGTACTGTTCGATGACTTCCGCCTTGCCATGGAGCAAGAGCACGAACGCCCGCCGCACATTGCAGATATTCAGTGGGCGATAGTCGAGATTGAGGACAAGCACACGCTTGTTGATGCTGTTCATCACCGGTCACACCTACCAGCACCCACGAGCGCGAGAATTCTTGATAGTCACGTTGTTGGCGGTTAAGCTACGGAACTTCCACCTCCCGCAACACTGAGAGACCTCTCTTGCCTGTATTCTAGCGGGATATACGCCGGTTCACAATACCGTTGGCCGCAGTCAATAGCGTTGGCTGCAGCCAATAGCATTGACCCTAAACTACCCCCCTGAGTATACTGAAATTAGGGGGCAAGATACTGCGCAGACGCCACATTCACTTCTGATTTCCTCGCTGCATTGGCGCACACTCCCACGCGCAGTTGCTTGCCGCAAATTCGATGGCGCCTTATTTTGGACGCACTGTGTGTGCTTGTCCGGGTCTCAAGAACAGGGGGCTTGCATGTATTCCAGTCTTATTGGCAAAGTGGAGAAAGCGAACCGCTACACCGAAGAGCGGGATCGCTTCAGTTTTACAGACTTCACTGTACGCGTGCGCGGTGATAACAACGAGCACGTGGTCTCCTTCCGGGATGGTGAGTGGTACTGTGACTGCGACTTCTTCACGATATACGGACTGTGCAGCCACGGCATGGCGCTGGAGCGCATCCTCGGTGAAATGGTCTCCGCCAAGATGACGTTTTCCGATATGATCAAGGCCAAGACCGGGACCGCTTTGCCGTAGAAGCGGTCGTCTCTCTTTCCGCGCAGAGTCATCTTCCGGCTGGCATCTGAACGTGAGCCACTTCCGTGACTGCCGTGTGGCGTCGATCCTTCCTCAGCACCGTATGTACAAAATCAACCCGCAAGACATCGAAATCATCCGCAGCGCCAAGCGGAGCAAGACCGCCACCGGTGAGTTCAAGCACGGCAAGCTGCGTGTCCTCATGCCCGCACTCCTGAGCAAGGAGCAGGAAGAGCACTGCATCGCAACAATCGTCGCGCGGGTTGAACGCCGTGAGACCCAGCAGATGCTCAATGAAGGTGATCCGCTGCGCAAACGCGCTGCCGAACTGAACGCGCGATACTTTGCGGGCGCGCTGGATATTGCCTCCGTACAGTATGTGACCAATCAGAATTCCCTATTCGGCAGTTGCAGCGTGCGCCGCAAGACCATTCGCCTCTCACATCATCTTGCGGAAGTCCCGGGGTGGGTGCGCGACTATGTGCTCATGCATGAAATGGCCCATCTCGTCGAGCCGGGGCATGGCCGGGCGTTCTGGGATATCGTCAACCGCTATCCACGCACGCAGGAAGCGCGGCGCTACTTGAAAGCGTTTGCCAGGGGTGAGCAGCCGCAATAGTGTTCTGTTCACCGGTCATTTAGCGCCAAGTCGCACGCGAATTTATGTATTCCAGGTTATTCCCTGTTGAGCAACCCTGTGGCATGATTTAATCATGGCAACCGCAAAGACAAAGAAAGCGCGACGCGACGCCAAGGTCCGCGACCCCAACAATATGGTGGTGGCGACCAACCGGCGCGCCTTTCACGATTACCATATCGACGTCACGTTCGAGGCCGGGCTGATGTTGCTCGGCACGGAGGTGAAATCTATCCGAGCCGGCCGGGTTAGCCTAACTGAAGGATTCGTGCGCGTCATCAACGGTGAAGCCTGGCTGTGGAACGTGCACATCTCACCGTACCAGCGCGGCGGCTACGTCAATCACGAACCGACCCGGGCCCGTAAGCTTCTTCTCCACAAAGACCAAATCGGTACGCTTCATCAGCACACCCAGATGAAGGGTCAAACGATCATTCCTCTCCGCATTTACATGCGCAACGGCCGGGTGAAAGTGGAAGTCGCCGTGGCGCGTGGCAAGAAGCTCTACGACAAGCGGCAAGCCCTCGCCGCGAAGGACGCCCAGCGCGAAATGGATCGCGTGGCGAAAGAGTACGGTCGCGGCCGCTGGGATGCAGACTAGCAGGCCGGTCCTCTCCGTAGACTGTGCTCGTAGCGCAGCGACTTCATTAATCTCCACTCGTTTGCGGTACGTTTCACCTGTCCTTCCCGTTTCCCTCTGACCTCATTCGCCGTTGTCTACGACCCAAGTTTTAATGTGATCGTCGGCGCTGGTATACTGTACGCACCGTGGTGCACGCCTGGCATTCACCGTGTCGGAACTGTGCGGATTCATCGGCAATTGGGCGATCGGTAGTGGCACGGAAGTAATTGCTGCCGCGAAATCTTCCGCTTGGGTGCGCCGTGGAGCACACGCCATAGGTAAAGGAAGAAGGTGCCGTCCTCGCGGCATGGCAACGGGGACTTTCATTAGCTAAAAACTGGAGAAGCAACGTGGATGAGATTCGTATCGGCCTGACCGGACTCGGCCCGCGCGGCCGCCACTGGCTGAAGATGCTGGACAACTTCAACGGCTATCGCGTAACCGCGATCTGCGATCCCCTTACTGAACTCCATGAACAGTCCCTCGAGCCTCTAAAGGACCCGGATCCGATAGCCGTATACGATAAATACGAAGACTTTCTGAACGATGACAACGTCGATGCGGTGGCCTTGACGGTCCGCTGCTGGGAGCAGGGCGCGCTGGCCGCGCAAGCCCTGGAAGCCGGCAAGCACGTCAATTCCGAGGTGCCCGCCGCGCATACCATGGAAGACTGCTGGCGCATCGTGCTGGCGGCGGAGCGCAGCGGCAAGGTCTATCAACTTGGGGAACAGCGGCGTCACTCAGGCGAGTTTGCCGCCTGGCGGGAACTAGTGCGGGACGGCAAGCTGGGCAAGATCACCTTCTGCGAAGGCCAGTACATTGGCTACAAGGAATCGTATCGGTACCATCGGCTGCCGGGCACGGCGCAGTTTGTGCCCATTGAGGACTTGCCGAACCATCCTGAAGCCGAGCCCACCTGGATCAACCGCATGCCGCCGATTCACTATCTCCCCCACGAACTCAGCCCCATCCTCATGGTGCTCGATGATCGCGTGATCGAGGTCACCGCCATGAGCACGCGCTCGCCGAGCTACATTCATGAGGAAATCCAGCAGCCGGACATCCAACTGGCAATCATGAAAACAGCGAAGGACACCTTGATGCGGCTGGCCGTGGCCTACACGCAACCCACGCCGCCGCGTGACAACCACTGGTGCCACATCATGGGCACAAAGGGTTCAGTAGAGCTGGCGCGCTCACTGAAAGACTCCCCCAAACTGTGGCTGGCCGACGCCCAAATGCACGACCACGCCGAAGTTGACTGGAAACCCCAACGCACGGATGCGCCCGCGGAAGCGCGCGGCAGCGGCCACAGCGACACCGACTACTACATCCACGCTACATTCCGGGATGCATTGCTCCACGGCGTGCCGCAGGAGTTTGACCTATACCAGGCGATGGACACCGCCGCTCCGGCCATTCTCGCTTCAGAATCCATTGCGCAAGGCAGCAAACTCATGCACGTGCCGGACTTCCGTCCCGGCCCCAACCGGCGCAAGGGCGAAATGCCACGTTAGAACTCTTGCCCCCCCCCATCTTGCAGAGGAATTGCCAATGAACCGCGACTTGCCGGCGTGGGTCACATTCCCGGACGAAGAGTGGGGGCGCGTTTCTCCCGTTGAGGCGGGCCTCGATCCCCGCAGGTTCGAAGCGTGGTTGCGCACCTTGGGCTTTCACGGCGCAAACTTTGGCGGCGAGGACCACACCGCCAACAAGTGGGGTGTGATGCTCACCCGCGGCGGCTATTGCGTGCACACCTGGGGCGATCCGCACTACCGCTTCCAAACGGCCTCTATGGGCAAGGCCTTCATGTGGGTGCTGCTGGGCTTTGCGGTGGAAGACGGCCTGCTGGACGCCGATGCGCCCATTCATGAGACGTGGACGGGTGAAGGCGAACTCTCCCACCCCCACAAGCACCTTAACGAGGGCAATCATAAGAGTCTCACCTGGCGGCACATCATCGGCACGCAGTTCGGCCGCACGCATCAGGGCGGCTTTCCTATGGAAATCGGCAGCTACTATGCCGCGGGACGCGCAGGCAAGACCCAGGAAGATGCCGATAGGACGTGTCCGGCGTGGGCGAACTGGACCGGCGACCCGTTCTACGACCTCTATTCACACGTTCCGCCCGACACGCAGGAGCATTACAGCAGCGCCGGTTTCTGGCGCATGGGCCAAGCGTTGACGTACGTGTGGGACCGCGACCTCAAGGACGTGCTAGACGAACGGCTCTTTAGCAAGATTGGCATCAGTCCCGGTAGCTGGGACTGGTACATCGGCGAAGACGTGCAGTCGCAAAAGTACTTCTACCCCAAAATCCCCGACTCATACACCTATCTCGACCCGCCATATCGGGTCAATGGGCATCCGGTGCGGAGCGGTCCCGGCTGGGCGGTGATGTGTGCCGCCGACATTGCCCGCTTCGGCCATCTGCTTGCTACCAAGGGCAGCTGGCAAGCAGAGCAACTCATTGCTCCTCAATGGCTGCGCGGCCACGGCGGCGGCAACCGCAGCGGCGTCAGCGGCGAAAGCACCTATTTCACCGCTCTGGCTCAGGTCACCACCGAGGGCGTCGACCACGTCCACGCGAGCGTCAAGACCAGCTTCGTTCCTGCCGGGGTGTTCACTGGTTCCGTACAGACTTGAGTCAGCGCGAGGTCGAACCAAATCTCTCAAGCTACAAAGCGACGTGCCTTGATTGGTAGCGCAGGTTTGTAACCTGCGGCCATTCACTCGGCGCGAGCAGCTTGAGTCGCTCACCGTCATTCCGGCTTGCGCCGGAATCCAGGCCTTTCAGTTCCCGTAGACATGCAACCGCCGTCCCACTCAAGACCTCTCCCGCTTTGGTCTTAGTGCCTACAGAGCACTGCTCGTCTTTAGGGAATACCGCAGCCCTAAGCGCGCTGCCGCAGAGCGTCTGCAGACGAAAAGGCATCTTTCCTCGGCCGCGCCAGACACCTCTCTGCCGCCTACGACTCTTGCTTGCTCAGCGACTTTGGCAAGTCAAAGGTTCCGTCTTCATCTGGCGGAAAGTCCACCACTTCCACCACCGCGTCCAGGTTGATTTGGCCATGGATGTGTGGAAAGTCCTCTTCCCCCTCCTCCAATCCTGCGGGATCCAACGTCGCGTTCAGAAGATTTGTATCAATGCACAACAGCACCAGGTCTTGCTGACCGTGAAATACATAGTTTGCCACTCTAATCACCTGGTCGGGCCGGGAGCAGTGAATAAACCCCTGTGGGGCTAGCGGCGGTTCCGGGTAGCTGCCCGCTCGCTGAGCTGCTTGCCAGGCGGCGGCCTGTGTGATGTGAAGAATGAGCGCCATGCTGAGACCCTCGGCCTATATTGCCCAGATAAAGTCACCTGTTTCACCTTTCTCATCGAGTATACTGACAAAACTGAGAGTGTGTAAACGGTGATTCACGTGGCAATTCTTCATGGGTGGTTGCAAGCAGTTTGCAGCCGCTGGCTAAAGCCTCGCAATTGGGCATGCCAGACATCTTTGCCTAGCTGTGCCCTGGATTCCTCGGTTTCCCAACCGCGCTTTCGCCGGAATGACGAACCAACCTCAGCCAAGCGTCGGTTGTGCCATAGCTACCGGATCGTAGGCGCGTTTGCATTGGCTGGAGCGCTCCCACTTGTCCTCGCAGCCTGCAGCATGAGCGGGCAACCTGCGTCGCCCAGGGCGACGCCGACCGTGACAATTGAAATCCAACTGCTTGCTACTGCCACGGCCGTGGCCCCAAGCGCGCCAGAGATGCGAAAGCGTCTAACACAGGAATGCCGTCGGTACGGGAATTGTGACGAACCAACCCACTGGGATGCGCTCGTCCTCGCGCTGGAGCAACGGCCGCTAGAATTGCCCGAAATGGATCCGGGTGACGCCTGTCAGGATCCTCTCATTCGCTCAGTGGAAGGCTATGATTTTGAGGTTATCGGTCAAGGGCCCGTCTATAGCTTGTTTTACCTATTGATCATACGCGCTGATAAGAGTCTAAACGCTTACGAGCAAGACGGCTGGCACTGGAATAAAGTGGTATGGGCCCGCGACCCGCAATATACCGGCCCGATTGTGATCCGAGGCCGCCAATTGGACGGCCCGGCAACCCTGCGCTTCCAATGGATCAAAGAGGGCGACCCAGCGCCGGAACTGGCTCATTCCTCGCTGCATGTTCCCCCATATTCCCCCGGAATCAGTCGCCTTACGGATGGCTCAGGCCGGTGGGAGGAAATGATGACATGGGTCGTCGTGCGGGCGCCGGGCTGCTATAGCGTGCAGATCGATGGCACAGACTTCAGCACGATCATTGTCTTTCGGGTTCATTGACCATAGCCAGGAAAAGAGCAAACAAGCCTCAGACCAGTTCGTTATCTGTGGAAAGGATGAACACATCGTGATCTTTGGGTTGCGCAGAAGTGAAACCGGCGATTCCTTCGTGAGCATACCCGTCGAGCCGCTACAAATCGTCGACTCAACGAATGGCGCCACTGTCGGTGTGCGCATAAGTGCTTGGTCCGCCGCATTTGTGATTGCAGACGAGTCACACGCCGCTACTGATAGGCGGCTGCCTGGACCGCGTAGAATGAGGCATAGCGGCCTTTGGCGGCTACTAACTCTTCATGGCTGCCCTGCTCCACGATTTCGCCCTCGTGCATGACGTAGATGTGCTCAGCCAGCCGCACGGTCGAATAGCGGTGGGAGATGATGATAATGGTGCGGCCCGGGGCGCGTTCCCGCACTTCCTCGAAGACCTGCCGTTCAGCTTTGGGGTCCAGACTCGCGGTCGGCTCATCCAAGATGAGAATGGGCGCATCCCGCAAATAGGCGCGGGCGAGCGCCATACGCTGCCATTCGCCGCCGGAGAATTCGTGACCGCCCTCAAACATCTTGCCAATTTGCGTCTCGTAGCCCTGCGGAAGATTGGCGATCATACCTGTCAGGCCGGCCCGCGCCGCTGCCGCATCCAGCTTTCGGTCGTCGCGCAATGCGCGCAGGTCTCCGAATCCAATGTTCTCACGCAGGGTAAGAAAGTAGCTTACGAAATCTTGGAAGAGCACACTAACTGTCGCCCTGCGAACTTCAAGGTCGATTTCCTGAATTCTTTTCTCTCCGAGTGCAACACGCCCTTGAGTGGGTTGGTAGAGGCCGCAAAGCAGCTTGATCAACGTCGTCTTGCCCGCTCCGTTCTCGCCAACGATTGCAACAACCCGGCCTGACGCAATCTGCAAGGAGACGCCCCGCAGGGCATCGCGCTCTCCGCGCGGATAGCGGAACGATACGTCAGTGAAGGCTATGGCTGGGCTCTGCAAGGGGCCGCCGCCGGATACAGGCTGTGCTGGTGGGGTCGCGGCGGCATGCCGCGTCAATTCTTCCGCGCGGTCGAAGAACTCAAAGACATCGCGCAGAAAGAGCCCGTTCTCTTTGATCGAACCAAAGCCCATGGCAACACTTGAGAGCTGTCCCTGGCCTTGCAGGAACGCCCCTGTATATACCGTTAGGTCGCCGATGGTGAGCAGTCCGGCGGCCACTTGGCGGATCAAATAGACATATGCACCGATGAAACCGCCAGTGGCTACCAACACGGCCAGGCTGCTCCCAATTCCCTGAACCCAGCCGTTGCGAACGTATCGATTCCGCACGTGCAGCGCCACCCGCCGATACCGATCGAGCAAATAGTCCCGCAACCCAAAGACGCGAATCTCTTTGGCAGCCCGCAGCATAGTGACCAAGGAGGAGAGGTAGCTCATGCGGCGTGCCTCTGGCGACATCTCTACGCTGGTGTCGAACGCCATTCGCGCGGTCATGGATTGCACCCAGAAGTAAGGCAATCCAACTACCAGCACAACCACCGGCGCTAACACGTGCACTTGCAGCAGTACGACGACTACCGAGATGAGACCGACCGCGCCGCTAAGGCCAAAACTAAGCTGCATCAGCAAGTTCAAGGGACGAAAAGAGGAGTCCCTCTGCACTCTCTGTAGTTTGTCATGAAACGTCGGATCCTCGAGAACGGCGTACTCAAGCCGGGTGGCTACTTCCATGACGGCGACCGTCATGCGCAAGCGCAGCATCTGTCCCAGGGCAGTTTGTGCCGCCTGACCCAGCGGTTGCACGCCGCCGCCGAGCGCCATAAGAGCAAATTGGATTGCCACGTACCACATAAGCAGGGGCAAATCTGCCGACTGGGCGCCGATGCCGGTGACCAGTTCGTCAATGATCAACTTGGTGACCCACAACTGGGCAATCGGCGTAATTCCCTGCACGACCATGGTGACGACAAGGAAAAGCGTGTAGCCGGGACTGGTGGACCAGACCAGGTGCGCGGTGCGTACGAGTATGCTTAGTGCTTCTCGCATGCGTCGAAAGCCAGTGTCTAATTGCGCGAAAGGTGACGTGTCACTATCAAGTCAATTGTAACCTAGGAAGGACAGGTCTTCGCTCAGAACTGTAAGGGACGGTTGCACGCAGGCAGGACTACCTCGATGTCGTCGCGCGCAAGCCGCTCTTGAAAGAACCTGGGGTCTTGGGTGTGAATAGGCACGAGACGCTGCGGTTGGATTGCGCGGATTATCTCGATCAGCTCTGTGCCGCTGGCGTGGCCGGAGGCGTGCAGCGGGCCGTCCAGCATCTCGCCCAAACCGTGGACTTCCACCTCAAAATGCTCCAGCCAATTGCGCAGGCGCTTTTGGTCCATCTGCATCTCTTCGTCGAAGGCTTCGCTGCTGGAATAAATGTATACGGCAGGGATGGGCGCGAGGCTGGCCAATTCATTGATGTCCCAGAATGAGAAGCAGAGGATGTAGTCGCCGGGATTGCGCTGCACTTCTTCTGCATGCACCAGCAATGAATTGTGGCGTTCCAGGAGCTTCTTCTCCCAACCGCTCACGCGGGCGCGGGCTTTCTGGTAGAGCGCGAAGCCCGGCACCGAGCCAAAGTCCGGCACCTCGTCCGGTGCGGCGTAGTGCATGGCCTCTAGCAAGTAAGCGTCCTTGTTGAGCACGGCGAGTTGCCTGCCTGTCTCTCGCGCAATTTCATGGAAGATGAGGAGTCGCTCGACGTTGCGCGGGCCAAAGTCCGCAAAGACGAGCTTACCCTTGACGTTCTTTACGATTTCCAACGCAGTTGCCTGGACGCCATCTTCAGTTGCCGGATTTGAATCGGCGCCGCGTGTGCCTTCGCAGAGCAAGACCGTCGGTTTGAGCGCCGCCATAGCCGCCACCGCCTCTTGGGTCTGCGCACTGTGCCGACCGTGCCAGCGCAGATCGCCTGTATACGCCACCCACCCGGCCGATGTTTCGACGGCAAACGCCGCTGCGCCGTAGATCGAGTGGTCGACCGGAAACCAGCGTAGTTCATTACCCGCGCCAATAGTCTCACCGGCTGCTTCCACAGGTACAGGGGCCATATCTCTCGTAGACAATGGTGACTCGTGCCAAAACCGCTCCGCATCCAGGGAGAGCTGTCCGTCGAGCACTCGTAGCGGGCGCTGCTGCAACGGCGCTTTCGAAACTGTGCGCAGCACGCCGTCTTTGCTTTCCCGCGGCACGGCGTAGACAAGCTCGCGCTCCAAGTCGGTGGGCGCGCTATCCTGGATTGCCTTGGAAATGAGCGCCGTCAGCGCCGTGGTATAGAGCGGAATGTCAGGGCGCAGGAATGAGACGGAACCGGTGTGGTCAACATGAGCGTGACTCAAGAGCACGCCGTCCACGTGGTCCAGTGTCCGATAAAGCGACTCTGACTGCCAACGGTCCCAGAACCCGGCGTCCGGTTCCAGATCGTCGCGATAGATGCCCTGTAGCGGCGGCAGCATGCCAGTCTGGAAGAAGTCATTCAAACCGTAGCCCGGCCGCGGATTGAGGAACTCCTCGAAGTACCGACTGCGCACCTTGAACGAGATGCCGAAATCAAGAAAGATCCGCGTTACCCCATCAACGAGCAGGATCTTGTTGCCGCCAATCTCGTTGCGGCCGCCGTAGAAGAACAACTCAGGCACGGGCGAACCTTCTCAGCGACACTATTTCCACCTATATCTGCCAATAACGCCGTAGGGGCGGTTCGCGAACCGCCCCTACATCATACTATTCCTATTGTTGGCAACGTCTGCCAGCTACACAGCGCGCATGTCCTGTCTAAATGAACAGCGGCGCCAGCACAAGCGTAATCGTGGAGAAGAGCTTGATGAGCACGTGCAATGAGGGACCGGCGGTATCCTTCAGCGGATCGCCGACCGTATCGCCGACCACGGCAGCGTGATGGGCCACCGTATTCTTGCCAATGACACTGCCATCGGCGTCCTTCAGGTTGCCCGCCTCAATAAATTTCTTGGCATTGTCCCACGCGCCGCCGCCGTTATTGAGGATGGTCGCCAGGATGATGCCGGACATCGTACCCACCATCAGGAACGCTGCTTCTGCCTCCCAGCGCAAGGCGACGCCGACGATGATGGGGGCGGCAATTGCCAGCAAGCCGGGCAGGATCATCTCACGCAGCGCCGAGCGGGTCGTGATGTCCACACAGCGCGCGTAGTCGGGCCGCACGGTGCCCTCCATGATGCCGGGGTTTTCCTTGAACTGGCGCCGCACTTCTTCGATAATGTCACTCGCGGCGCGTCCCACGGCCCGGATCGCCAGCGCGCTGAAGAGGAAGACGACCATAGCGCCAATGAAGCCACCGATGAAGACCTCGACCTTCACCAAGTCCACTTGAATTGCCTCGTGCGGCAGGGCCAGCTTGTGCCGCACCTCATCGAGAAAGGCCTGGAAGAGCAAGAACGCCGCCAGACCGGCCGAGCCGATGGCATAGCCCTTCGTGAGTGCTTTGGTCGTGTTTCCAACCGAGTCGAGTTGATCCGTAATCACCCGCGCTTCTTCGGGCGCGTCCGACATCTCGGTGATGCCGCCGGCGTTGTCCGTAATGGGCCCAAATGTATCCATCGAAAGCACGTAGGCCGCGCTCATGAGCATGCCCATGGTCGCCACCGCCGTGGCGTAAATGCCCTTAACCGCCGCGCTGACACCCTCTACCTCGGCCAGTGTGCCCAGCCAGAACGAGAGACCCAGCGCGACTGCAATCGCCAGCACCGACGTAGCGGTTGTCTCCAGACCGATAGCAAAACCGCTGATGATGTTCGTTGCCGGACCGGTGCGGGACGCTTCCGCGATTTCCTTCACCGGACGCCAACTACCGGAGGTGTAGTACTGCGTTATGTACACAAAAGCGAGGCTGGTCAAAATGCCCACGGTGCCCGCCCAGAAGAACATCAAATCTTCCAGTAAGTAGTAGACCGACACGAACATGAACACAATCGAAAGTACTGTGATGACGTAATAGCCCTTATTGAGGGCATTCATGGGGTTTTCCGGATTGGCCCCACGCGCGAGCATGACACCGACGATCGAGGCGACCAAGCCAAAGGCACGCACGATCAACGGGAACAGAACCCAGGCGAGGTTGTTCGTTGCCACTGCGAGGCTTGCGCCGAGGATCATGGCGCCGATGTTCTCGGCAGCCGTCGATTCGAAGAGGTCGGCGCCGCGGCCGGCGCAGTCGCCGACGTTGTCACCCACCAAGTCCGCTACCACCGCCGCATTGCGCGGGTCATCTTCCGGAATTCCCTGCTCGACTTTGCCGACCAGGTCCGCGCCCACGTCGGCCGCCTTCGTATAGATACCGCCGCCGAGCTGGGCAAAGAGCGCCACAAAGCTGGCGCCAAAGCCGAAACCGACAATGCTGCTCACGATCGAGAGTGAGTTCTCCGGCGTGAGGTTGTTCCCGCCATAGACCAAAAGCATTGCCCCGACACCAATCAAACTCAGGGCTACCACGAGGAAACCGGAGACAGCGCCGCCACGCAGCGAAACCTTCAAGGCCTCTTCCAGGCTCGAGCGCGCCGCATTGGCCGCACGTCCGTTCGACTGCACGGCGATGTGCATGCCAACAAAGCCTGAGATGCCGGAACAGATGGCACCAACGAGGAAAGCAATAGAGGTCTTGATGCCGAGTTCAACATCAGATGCGAAATAGCCAATAATCGCGCCAATCACCACTGCCGCCACAATTGCCAGCACGGCGATGGTGCGATACTGCCGATTGAGGAAGGCCGTAGCGCCTTCAAAAATCGTACCGGCAATCTCCTGCATCTGCTCCGTGCCGCGATCGCGGCGCAGCACATCATATGCAAGCCAAATAGCAAAAACCACCGAAATCAGACAGGCTATCGGTACTGACCAAACAAGTTCCACGTTACTGTGTACCTCCCGTTGTTGGCACGACACTGTTCTCCCGCACCACACGCAGGGCGCTGAAGAATGCTTCCATTTCCTCCTCGGTTCCTATCGTAATGCGCAGGTAGCGCTGCAAGCCGTGTTGCCGGAAGTAGCGCACTAGCACCCGCTGTTCCTTCAATGCTTCAAAAACGTCAACCGCCGCATGTTGCGTCGGCTCGACAAAGAGAAAGTTTGCGTCTGAGGGGTAGACGATGCAGGGGAACTCCCGTTCCAATCTGCGTGCGACGCGCTGCCGGCGCGCGCCAATTTCCGCGCAGACTTTCCGCATCCAAGCGTAGTCATCCAGCGTGGCGACCGCGATTGCCTGGCTCGGCCGGCTGACGCTATACGAGTCTCTCAGCTTCCACATGGGTTCCAGGAGTTCCGGCCGTCCAAAGGCATATCCCACGCGGACTCCTGCGAGCCCGAACGATTTGGACATGCTTCGCGACACAATAATATTGTCATACTGTTGCACCAACGGCAAGGCAGAAGCAGAAGCGAAGTCGACGTACGCCTCGTCCACGACTACCAAGCCTTCACACTGCTGCGCCAAACGCTCGATCTCAGCGGGCGGCGTGAACGTCCCGGTCGGAGAATTCGGATTGGAAATTGCCGTAAGCGTCGCCTGCAGTCCCGCCAGTTCATCAATTGGCACGGCAAAGTCGGGTCCCGGTGCTACGGTCTGTATCTCAGCATCCTGCATGTGCGCCCACACTTCGTAATAGGGGTACGTGGGAAACGTGTAAGCCACTGTTTGCCCCCGGTCGACGTAGGCACGAAATGTGAGATTGAGAATCTGGTCCGATCCGTTGTCAACGTAAATCCAATCGACGTCGAGTTCGTAGATTTCGGACAGCTTCTGGCGCAGGTCACGCGCCAAGGGATCAGGATAACGCGAAAGAGCCTGATTCGCTTGGCCTTCTAGTGCCGTCAGCGCCTTAGGCGAGGTGTATGGATTCTCGTTGGTGTTGAGTTTGATCCACCCCGTGCCCTGGGGCTGTTCGCCGGGCACGTAGGGCGACATCTCTTGAACGGCTTTCCGCGCGGCCGGAATCACTGGCTATATCCAATCCTGAAAACGTATCTCACCGCAAAATACGCGCTCGCTGAACCTTCCACTGGGCAAGATCCGGTATCTGCGCGCGAGCCCAAGCAAAGGGCAAGAAAAACCTGCACCAGCATACTGGCAACTGGAGCATTATAGCGAAGATTGTGAATAAAGTCACGTGAGAATGCTCTCATGTGACGTAGAAGCAAGACATCCGATCAAACTGTGCAGCAAACGAGCTGGAATGCTGCATTGCCACCTTTACTTGCCGCGAAAGTCTGCTCTTCTGCAAGAGAATAGAACAGAGCATCCCCGTGGGGATGCTCTGTTCTCTATCGTACGGAAGTACGCGTGGCTTACTGGATGCAGCCGCCCTCGGCCAGCCAGTTCTCCAACTGACCTTGCGTGCGCTCCAGTCCCTCGGGCACCGTCAAAGTGCCGGCAACCATCTCGTCCCACGTCTCCCGCCAACCCGCGTTAAACTCGGATTGCTTCAGAATAGTGGGGGTAATGCGGCTGTTGGCAGCCTGCATGAGATAGACGTCGACATTTTCGTAGTCGGTGGTCGTGGCCGGCGTGACGTTCTTGTTGGCCACGTAGCGCCCCCCGCCCATTGCCGCAACCGCGTCAACCACGTCGGCGCTAAACGTATGCTTCAGAAACTCCCAACCGCCGTCGGGGTTCACACCGGAGCCGCCAAGATACATGGCATTGTTCGCCAGCGCGATAACGCGGCCATCGGGGCCGTTCGGCATCGGCGCCATGCCAATCTCAAAGAGATTGTTCGGCGTGATCTGGGCCTCAAAGGTGCGGACGTTGAAGGACCCGGTGTTGAACATGGCCTGCGTGCCCTCAGTGTAAGAGCCGCCCATCACCTTGTGCTTCAGCGCCACGTCCACGTGGAACTGCACGGCTTCGCGAAAACCGTCAGTCGTAAAGGTGGGGGTTGTGCAACCCTCATCCCAGAAATCGGCGCCATACGCCCAGACGTACATGCAGAGGTAAGACGTGTAACCGCCGTAGAGTTGGACGCCGCCCTGCACGATTTCGTCACCGTCCATCTTGGTCAGTACCTTGGCGTCTTCCAAGAGTGCATCCCAAGTCCATTCGCCGTCGGCTTCCCTCTCGGCCGGGTTCTTCAGGCCAGCCTCAGTGAAGAGATTCTTGTTGAACCAGATCTCTTTGCCATTGCTGAACCACGCAAAGCCGTAAATCTTGCCCTGGTATTTCTCTGTCGTGGCTGGATAGAAGTCATCGGCAGAGACGTCGCCATCCGCGGCCAGGAAGGGGTCGAGGTTCGTAATGATCTCGGATTCGATGAACGGACCCAACCAGGCGAAATAACCGTAGACGGCGTCAAAGGCAATGCCGCCCGCCTGCGCCGCGCCGGCCTTGGCCGGCAATTCGCCGAAGCTCGTACCGGTCACGGTGAGATTCAGGTCCGGATGCTTCTCCGCAAAGGTATCGAAGATGCTACCCCAGGAATTCTGCCAGATCTCGTTCTGGGCCAGGTCGACGTGCAGGTAGTTGACGACTGCCGGCTCCATGACCTCGGCATCTTTGGCCGCTTCCTTAGGCTCTTCCTTCATCTCTTCCTTGGCCGGCATCTCTTCTGCCATCTGCGCCTGTCCACAGGCTGCTAGCAGCAATCCCGCGCCAGCCAGCGCACTTCCGCCGAGAAACGTCCGGCGGGACAAACCTTTTCGCATGCTCATCCTCCTATTGCGGCATACGCTTCCTCTGCTACATCGTTCGCACCGGTGAACAGAGGAACTACCCCGTACTGCAGGGGTATGCTACACAAACGAACCCAGACGGGGTTAACCCCCCATCCTTGCCGTGTCAGCATAGTCTATGCCAGCAGCATAGTCAAGTGTCTGGACGCCATTCAGCGCGACATGCCTTGTATGCGCCTCAGAACACCCTTCACGTGCCCAAACCGCACTAACGGAGGAGCACGTCTGCTGACTCTTGGAGTGGTCGCTGCTACCGCTTGCGAGGCCGGTCAACATGCCACTCAGCGCGCTGCAGTTCTTCGCGCCGCAGGCGCACCCGCCAGAGCCGACTCCAAAAGAGTCCTATCGGTAAGAGGAGCGCGACAATCGCCGCCGGCGCCATCCAGTGGGTGCCGATGACGAAGATGAGCGATTCCTCGGCATTGAAGAAGAAGAGAATGGCGCCGCCGATGAAGAGCTTGATAAGGATAAGCGACCAGATGAGGATCCAGCCCGGCACCGGGCTTTCATCCTTTATTGACGGTTCGATGAGTTCGTGCGGGCGATCAGTCAGAAGTCGGAGCACGTGCCTGCCTCCGCTGCTTCATCCAACCCAATGCTGTCACTCCGTTACCGATTATACCTCATAGCGAAGCGTAGGCCACCTCAGATTGAGTAATTGCTTACAACTTCACTGACGCATGCCTAGTCTCCCATAAGCTGGCGGCGCGCGCCGTCGCTGGGACTTCCTCTCCCAGTTGACCGTTCCGTTTACTGGACTATATATTGAATCTAGCAGAGCTTGTTGCGGGAGTAGCTCAGTTGGCAGAGCGCTAGCCTTCCAAGCTGGATGTCGCGGGTTCGAGTCCCGTCTCCCGCTCCCTCCATCGCTCATCCATTTCTGTGGCTTGATCCTAGCTTTCTTCGTTGCCTCGTTGCGTTCCGACGTTCCACGAGAATGTAACTTAACCGGGGAATTCTCTGGCTCGTTGCCGCGGGCCAGACCCCGGCTCCCGGGCTTCAAATGGAGGACAGCCCCGATGTGCTTGATGCATCGACAAAGGGCTAGACTCTACATAGGCTCCGGCCCTATGGGGGACGTTGCCCGCAGCCAAAAAGCAAAGCTCCACAATTTAGAAAGCAAAGGAGGGTAAGGACAAAGAATGAGGCGCAGGGTTGACTGTTTAATGCCCCGCTGACGACCTGTCGTCCGCTCAGCACAGCGGGAGCCCGCACGTATACGCACAATTTTCTTGCATACAGTAGGAGATACACGTTCATGCCTAATCCGATCGTGCACTTTGAGATTATCGGATCCGATAGCGCCAAGACCAAACAGTTCTACACCGAACTCTTCGACTGGACCATTGACGACGACAATCCCATGAATTACGGGATGTTGCACACGGGGAGTGACCGCGGCATTGGCGGCGGAATCTACGGTGTGGAAGAGGATGATGATCGCCCCGGATTGAAGATCTACGTCGAGGTAGACGACCTACAAGCCTATCTTGACAAGGTGGAGGAATTGGGCGGGAAGACCATTCTGCCGCCAACCGTAGTCCCCGATATGGTGACCTTCGCGTTGTTTGCCGATCCGGACGGCACCTTGATTGGTCTTGTCAAGGGCGAGTAGGCCGCTGGCCTCGTTTCGCGCAAACGTGAGCGGTACGGTGGATTGATCCACCGTACCGCTCTCTTAGTTCTGAACCGCGCAGTATAGCAATCAGGCGAGTGCCGCGGCAAGCGAGCACTGCGGCCCATCTACTCCCAGCGGAAGGAGCGCCAGGCGAGGAGCGCCGAAGCAACCATGAAGAGCAGCAAGACTCCCATGCCCTGTAGCACTGTCGCATACGGGGTCGCGTCCACCATGATCTGGCGCAGAATGTCAGCGAGGTACGTAAGCGGGAGCACCACGGCCACCGGCCGCAAGAACTCGGGCATGAAGTCCAGCGGAAAGAGCGCGCCCGACAGGAACATCATGGGGAAGTTGATCATCTGGACGATGGCGATGAGCGCTTCCGCGTTGGGCGCCAGGCCACCCAAGAGAAAGCCGAGCGCGATGAAAGCCAGGGTGCCAAAGACGACGATGCCGATGATGGCGGGCCACGACCCCACCACCTGAATGCGGAAGAGCGCCAACGCCACACCCAGGAGAATACCCGTTTGCACTAATGCGATGGCGAGCCGGACGACAATGTTGCTCAGCAAGACCATCCAACGCGATATCGGGGTGGCCTGCAGCCGCCGCAGCAGTCGCTGTTGCCGCTGCTCCACGAGCGTGGTCGCGCCAAACAATCCAAGCTGGGCCACAGAGAGGGCCAGAATTCCGGGCGCAATATAGTCAATGGGCCGAAAGTGCTCCGCCTGCACCGAGTGCGTTTCGATTGCCACCAGGCTGGGCTGCTGGGTAAACTCACGCTGTACGCCCTCAACAACCTGCTGCACAATGCTCAGCGCCGTACCTGCAGACTGTTGTTGGCTTGTGTCGAGATGAACGCCGATAGTGGCGACCTCACGCCGTTGCCAGGCGGCCGAGAGGTTATCGGGAAGTATCACAACCGCGCGCCGGTCCCCTTTCCCAAGCGCAGCGAGTTCATCTTCCCCTGATCCAATCGTCAAATCAAAGAGCTCGATTCCCTCGAGCACCTGCGTAATTGTCTGTCCGGCCGGACCCTCGTCCAGGACCACCAAACCCACCGGCATCGAGGCGCTATTGGACTCCCCGAATGCGAAGCCGATAATCACCATCAGGACCACAGGGAACGCCAAAGTCCAAAAAAGCGCCACCTTGTCGCGCGCAAACTGCACGCCGCTATAGTAGGTGAGCGTCCAGAGCGCATTCATTCGCGAATTGTCCTTCCCGTGAGTTGCAGAAAGACATCCTCAAGGGTTCCTCGTTGTATGCGGAGATCATCCAGGCTCAGAGCAAAATCCTCGGACTTCTCCAGGATTGCCGTCAGGGACTCCCGTAAGTCCGTGGTGTGGATCGCGGCAAAGCCTTCGGTTATGTCAACATGGGTCACCGCCGGTAATGACTCAAGACGGCGCTCTGCCGAGTGGTCTGCAAGGGGCAGTTCTATTGCCCGTTCCGGCACATACTGGTCCACCAAGTCGCGGGGAGCGCCGAGCGCAAGTATCTTTCCATGATCGATTACGGCCACACGGCGGCATAGGACCTCCGCTTCTTCCATGTAGTGGGTGGTGAGCAACACGGTCTTGCCCTGCGCGCGCATTTGCTCAACGATGTTCCAGAGCGCGCGCCGGGCCTGCGGGTCTAGGCCGGTCGTGGGCTCATCCAAGAAAACCAATTCCGGATCGTTGATGAGCGTGAGTGCCAGGGAAAGCCGCTGCTTCTGCCCGCCGGAGAGATGCCGGTACTTTGCCTTGCGCCGCTCCTGAAGACCCACCAGTTCCAAGAGTTCTGCGACCGGTTTGCTGTCGTGATAGAAGCTGGCAAACAGATGGAGAATCTCTTCTACGCTCAGCAGCGGGAAGAGCTCCGTCTGCTGTAACTGGACCCCGATCTGCGCCTTCACTGCATCACCCTCTTGCGCCGGGTCAAACCCCGTCACCTCCACGCGGCCGCTGTCACGCTCGCGCAGCCCAATGAGGATTTCTACCGTCGTGGTCTTGCCGGCGCCGTTTGGGCCCAACAAGCCAAAGACCTCACCCTCCTCCACGGTAAAACTCAACCCATCCACCGCCCGGAGGTCGCCATAGGACTTTTGCAGATTCTCTACGACAATCGCAGCCAAATGATGCCTCTTGCATTCCTTTACCAATTCACTACAGGAATCATACCATCCAAGGTTAACATTTACAAATCTCGTTCAATTGACATTCAATTTTCCAATTGTTCGCATTGAACATGCCATCATCAAAGGATTGCGTTTCACAAGCTCTCGCACCCATTGAGCGAAACACGTGCATGCGCCGTGCCGGAGCCGAAGTGCACAGAATCGGCATGCGGCGTCAATATTGCGTATACCAATCCAACTCCAGGCTTGTCGGAGCACGAGGCCCTGCGCCATCCGCTCGGTATTCGACACAGACGGGCCCGGCGGAGAATTACAAACCTCGCTTGATGGATATATAATCGCCATGGGACGATACACATCAGCATTCGACTCTTGGGAGGAACAACCCGTGGTCATAGACGCTCATCATCATCTCGGTCAGGAAAAAGACTATGCCGACAAGCTCATCGACACCATGGCCAAGCTTGGCGTAGACAAGACGGTTCTGCTAGCTACGGGCACCAGCGGACCGGGCAGCAGCAATGAGCAGATTGAGAAGGTCATCAAGAAACACGGCGACAAGCTGATTGGCTTTGGCTGGGTGGACCCGGCCCTGGACCCCAACGCCGTGGATACGGTACAGGAGCTCTACGATAGCGGCTTCAGGGGCCTGAAGTTCATCAAGACCCGCAAGGCCTACGACGACCGTTCCTACCTTCCCACGTATCAAAAGGCCGCCGACTTGGAAATGCCCATACTCTTTCACCAAGGCATTGTGGCGCGCCACGCCGATGACATTGCGAATGACGTGCACTCCGGCCGCATGATGCCGGTGCATCTCGACTACATTGCGCGCCAGGTGCCCGAGCTTGTCATGATCGGCGCGCACCTCGGCAATCCCTGGTGGTATGAGGGCGGCATGGTGCTACGCTGGAATCCCAACCTCTACATGGATATCACCGGCTCGACGCTGAAGATGCTCGCGCCGGAGGACGTGGGCAAGATTCTCTGGTGGCGGCGCGACAGCCAGTACCGTGATCCCTGGGGACGCGACGCCTGGGAAAAGATCGTCTTCGGCACCGACGTGCCGTATTTCCTGATGGAAGACGTGATGAACGACTACCGCAACTGCATGGACGTGCTCGGCGTGCCGCCTGACATTCAGAAGGGCGTGTGGGGCGACACGATGGAGAAAGTCCTTAGCTACGAACTCTCCGAAAAGCACCGGCCGTTTGACGACCAAGGCGGACATTACCCCCACGCCATTCCCCAAGATGACAAGTGAGTTCCGGGCAGAGTCCCGTCCAATAGCCGAAACGCGCTACGCGGTGGTTAGCGTGCCGTGAAAAGCGTCGGTTCCTCGTTGGGGTCGTTATTCTCCGCTCCGTCTGCTGAGCGGTTGTTTCGCCGTAACCTCCTGGTCCTCTTGGGTTGGGAAGGGATGTGGGGGTGCGGGCTCGCCTTTGTTGCGCCGCCGGTCGTCAATGCGTTGCTGCTGCAGTTGACCGATTCCCGCACCCTCGTCGGCTTGGTATACCTCGCCCACGTCGCATCACTACCGGCCCTGATACCTGCCGCCATGCTGAACCAGAGGCTCCGTTCACGGCGCCAGTTCATTGCCGGCCTACACGCTGTTATCGGTCTCTTATACGCCCTTATGGGGGTGGTGGTATGGCTTCTCTGGCAGCAGCCGGCAGTAGCCATCCTTCTTCTCTTCACGCTGCTTGCCCTCGTATGGCTAACATTCGGTGCCTTGATTGCTCCGGCCTTCGAGCTCTTCAGCATTCTCTTCGGCCGGCGCTACGGCACCGTGAGCGGCTGGCAATTCTTCGTCCACCGCATAGCCGGCGTTTTCGGCGGGCTCGTCGCAACGTGGCTGCTGGCGGCCTGGGCCTGGCCGACGAACTTTACGCTGGTATTTATCCTGGGCGGCATCGTCATCATGCTGGGCAATCTCGTAATTCTGGGCATCGCAGAACCGGCCGCGACGCCGCGCACGACGTTCAAGTCATTGCGCGCCTTTACATACGCTTTGGCGGAGCAGGTGGCGCGTAACCGCGACTTCACCAAGCTCTTGGTCGTGGTTGCTTTGACCGGACTCCTTCAATCGGTACTAAACTTCTACTCCGTCTATGCGTTTGATGCGGTGGCCGTGCCGCTGGCTGCGGCGGGGTTGCTGGCTGCCGTAGGCTCTATTGCCAGCGCATTCGGCGCCCTGCTTGGCGGCCCAGTGGGTGACAGAAAGGGTCATCGCGCATTGCTCCGCATTTCGTTCATTGTCTACTTGGTTTCCTTAATTCTCCTGCTGCCTGCCTGGCATGGCAGCCGGTCTTCTACGCGGCCTGGATACTCGGCAACGCCGCCCTCTTTGCCATGATGGTTGCGCGCATCAACTTGGTCATGGACCTCGCCCCCGCCGGCGACAAAGGCACATACACGATGGTTGCCTACCTCGTTGCACAGCCAACCCTCGGCCTCTCCGCCGTGGGCGCGGGAGCGCTAATAGATCTTGCTGGATACCTGCCCTTCTTTGCGGTAACACTCGTGCTCACGCTGCTGGCTTTAGGCATGACATTCTTCTTCAAAGACCCGCGACTTGCGGCGGACTTTCAATAGGACACATTCAGATGACACCTCAAGAAGGCGCACTTAAATCTATGAAACTCAGATAGGCAGCTGCGCACCCGACCGAATTGGATGATTCGCGCGCCACTCCCCTCATGTCATTTCGAGCGCAGCGAGAAATCTAGGGTGCTGGCATCGTCGACGCCGCACGTTGCTTTACCGCAGCCGAAACCGCCAAGCAGGCTTTCCTATACACCTGCGACTCCTTTCGATAATTGTGATTTGTCGAAACTGTATAATCGTCCTATTGCAACGTCTCGAACCGGAGACCGAACGAGGCACTGCAGACCCAACTACAGGAGCATCAGCATGGAGACGCGCAGACTGGGCCAAACCGACATGGACGTCAGTTGGTTGGGCTTTGGCGCCGCACGCATCGCCACGGATACCGGCTCGCCGGCAAAAGCGGAAGCACTGCTCAATGCCCTGCTGGACAGCGGCGTCAATTACATCGACACGGCCGAGTGCTACGGCGAAAGCGAAGAGACTTTGGGCAAGTACCTCAGTCACCGCCGCGACGAGTACTGGCTCACTACCAAGTGCGGCCACGTGGCGGGCGACGTCACGGCGCCGGAGTGGACGGCGGAGGCGGTGTCCCAGTCCATCGATCAGTCTTTACGGCGCATGCACACGGACTACCTTGACCTCGTCCACATTCACACCTGCAAAGCCGACGTGTTGCGCCAGGGCGACGTGCTGCGGGCCCTCCAAGACGCCCAGCGAGCCGGCAAGACCCGCTACATCGGCTTCAGCGGCGACAACGAGGTGGCGCTGGAAGCCATCGGCATGGGCGAGTTTGCCACCCTGTTGACGTCGTTCAACGTGGTCGACCAAAAGGGTTTGGATGAAGTTCTTCCCGCCGCGGAAGCCGTCGGCATGGGCATCATCGCCAAACGTCCCATCGCCAACGCGGCGTTCAACCGCCCCGCCTCTCCGTATGATTATGCCGACGCGTACTGGGAGCGCGCCCAGTACTTTACGCTGCCGGAGGGTGCGCCGGAGGACGGGGCGACACTGGCGCTGCGCTTCTGCCACTCGTTCGATTACATCGATACGGCCATCGTCGGCATCGACAGCATAGACCAGCTAGCCGCCAACATCCGGGATGTTGCCGCCGGACCGTTGCCAACAGCGGTTCTCAACTCCTTGCGAGAGCAATTCCAAGCAGTCGGCCGGGACTGGCCGCAGTTAGTGTAAAGCACCGGCGCGCTGTTCGCCTGGAGTCTTGCGGCGCGGCAATCCAAAATACCAGAAGAAGACTACAGCGCTGATACCCGTGAGGCCCGCACTTATCAAGAAGAAGCTCTGGTAGCCGTAGATACTGACGAAGAAACCGCCCGCGAAACCCATGGTGCCCCAGCCGATGCCCGCCACCATATTGGCGACGCCCGCGGCGGTTTCCCGCCAGCGCGCGGGCACCACTTCCATGGTGTGGCGCAGGCTGCACGGTCGCTGAATATACGTAAAGCTCACCAGCCCCGCGTAGCCGATTGCCGCCCCGGCCCAATGCGGTATCAAGGCGAATGCAACCGTACTCACGGCCATGCCCAAGCTCGCCCACACAATTACCGGCTCCAGATCCCAGCGCCGCGAAATATACGGGGTCATGAGTGCTGCAAATCCACCAATAAGCTGACCACAAGCGGCCAGCAATCCAATCTGCGCCGTCGGCATCGCTAAAATCTCGTCCAAGTAGACATTGAAGAACGTGCGCTGCGCGCCTTCGGAAGCAATGCGCAGCATGATCACCAAGCCCATCATCGCGATTATGAGCACCGGCAATCCGGATGAACTCCTGCTCGCTCGCACCGGCGCCTCTTCGTCATCTACCCGGGTCGCTGTCTCTGTGGTATTGCAGAGCGCCACGACTCCAATGAGCAACGCAACCGCCGCCACCAGCAGTGACAGTGCGAATGAGGCGGTATCAGTGACGGGCAAGAGACCGGCGAGCGTGCCCGGCAGCAGTCCGCCCACCAAGGCGCCGACAAAAGCCGCGATGGGGCTCATGCCGACGCGCAGGGAATAAAGGTACATGCGCTCGCGGGGTGTCGTGGACTGCAGCATGAACGGATTACTGTTCACGAAATAGGCATCGAGCCCCATGGACGTGATGGTGTACGTGACGGCAATCCACGCCACCTGCGCGCCGCCCTCCAGGAATTGCGCGGCGGGCAGCAGACCCATTCCCAGCGCCGCGAGCACAAACCCCACCTGCAACATGCGCCGCGTGCCGAAACGCGCCCCCAAAGCGCCCGCCGGCAAACTGAAAACGGCGTAGGCCACAAAGCCCATGCCGTTTACCAGACCAACGACCGTGGGGCCGTAGCCCAGACGCAAGAGATAGAGATTGAGGAGCACGGCGTAGATGCCGAAGAAGGCGAAACCCAGGAGCAATGCGCTGAGGATGAAGATCCGTACGTTGCGGTTGAAGAGACGCAGCGCTTGGAAATAGCCGGTCACCGCAACTGTATCGTGGCTTGCCTGCACGTGGTTACCGCTTGCTACAAAATGAAATCGCGCCGCGTGAAACGGCGCGTTGAAACCTGCCGTGTGCGGGGAACATGGTACCACGCAGCCGGAGAATTCGGCGCACTTCAAGATCAGGTGTAACTCACGATGTCTGAGCACACCGCTCCGGGACTTAGCGACCGGTAGCGCAGGTCTGTAACCTGCGTGCAACTGGCCGCAAAAGGAGTAGGGCGCCTTGAGGAAACGTGCTCAGCTTGAAGGGAGAAACACCAGAAGCAGCCGTCGATCACGATGAAGCGAATGCCAAACTCAAGAACCCGATGTAGACGCCAAGACTTACAGGGACGCCATCACCTGCTTCACGTGCGCCGCCGCTTCTGTAACGCACTCCACCGTGCGGCAATGCTCGATGTGCATAGCGATGTCGAGGTTGTGGTCGAGGAGGGCACGAAAGATCTCCGCGTACGGCACTTCGCCCGTGCCCACGGGACGCTCGGCCTTTTCATCGGAGTGATAGACGGCGTCTTTGACGTGGCCGTTGATGATGCGGTCGGCGTGGCGGCTGATGACCAGCAACGGATCGCTGCCGACGACGTAGTAGTTAGTGGGGTCGTAGTTGAGCCAGAAGTTGGGGTGGTCGACGAGCTCCATCAGGCGCTCGACTCGCTCCAGGGTATGCACGAAACACGGCGGATCGGCCTCCAGCGCAAAGCGAATGCCGCGCTCGGCCGAGCGCTCGCAGGCCATGCGGGTAATCCTGGTGCACGTTTCCCACGTCTCGGCTTGCGGCACGCCTGGCGCGGGGTCCATGACGCGGGTGAAGAATATGCCCGCGTCCAACACCTCGCACGCGTCGAGCGCAAACTCCATCTGCTCAGTGGTCTCTTTCTCGAGCGCCGGATCGCAGAGGTTCATGGAGCCGCCTACAGACGTGACCTCCACGCCCAGTTCCCCACACGCATCCCGCAACTCGCGGCAATCGTCCAACGTGGCAAACTCCGGACGCCCCACCTCGATCACCGGCAACCCCAAGTCCGCCGCAAGCTGCGCCTTCTGCCGAAACGACAACTCCCGCAACCCCGGCGTGCGGTATCCAAACCGAATCACTGAATTAGCAACTTTCCAAATTGAATACTGCGTCGCCTCCGCGGTTATCGCAGACTAAAAGCATGGCAAGCGACCTCAATCTTGCACTCAATGTCGTTTAATCAGGCCACTATGTCTAATTTGACGGTCCCGTGACCGCATATGCATATCCATTTGCATTACTAACATAGACAACGCTGTCCAGCACCGTCATTGCCGTTGCCGGCGACCTTCCATCATGATGCCACATTGCTTCCCCTGTGGCGGCATCTAGCGCATATATGTAGTGGTCTTGCGCGGCAACATATAGTATTGCACCAGAGAAAATTGGTGCCAACGTCACTTTACCTGGCGTTTCAAAAAACCACCGCAGCGCGCCAGTTTCTGCATCTAGAGCGTAGACGTATTCGTCATCGGACCCTACGTAGACTATGCCATTACCCACTACTGGACGAGTAAGCCGGCCTGTGGGAGACACATAGCTAGCAAGTGGCGAAGAAAGACCCCTAGATGGCCTGTTTACTGTCTTTTGGGCGGGCACCAGTCCTTTTGTCCGCTTCTGCCAGAGCACTTCGCCACTATCCGCATCGAGGGCGGACACGAGATCTGGATAGGTGCTGGCGTACAGGACACCTTCACCAAATGACACCAAGGGCATCTCACCAACTGAACTTTGCCAAATGGGTTCGCCCGTCACTGAATCCAGCGCATATACGTGGCCCTGAGCAGTCCCCATGTATATGTCACTACCGTCTACGGCAAAGGTTGAATATACCGGGTCATCCCCAACCGGGCGATAGAGCCAAAGGATTTCGCCAGTCAAAGAGTCTAGAGCATTCAAGGACTTCGATGTGCCTACATGGATTCTGCCATCGGCGACCACGGGCGGGGCCGTCAAGTCATCATCCAGTTCTTTCCGCCAAATGACCTCTCCTGTATCAGCATGGAGCCCATAGACTCGATCATTCAATTCAAACGAAGCTGCTGCGAAGTAGATGACGCCACTCCTCAATACAGGATTAGATATTCCGTAATAACGCGTCACATCTTCCACTGCGAATCGCCAGTGAGGCTGCCCTGTCACGGCATTTAATGCGTATACAAACCCACTCCGCGAGAAAAACCAGACTCTATCCTCCTCACCTGGTGGGTGCTCTACCCCTATGCCAGTTGAAAAAAGCCAGACTAGCTCGCCTTCGCGGGCACTAAGCGCAGCCACGTCACCTGCTTGTGTGGCGGAATACACCACACCATCTGATACTGCAGGTGAGGTGCTCTGGACTGTGCTCAAAGGAGACTTCCACCACAACTCTCCTGACTGAGCATCCAAAGCATAGGTGTGGCCATCAAACGAGCCAACATACACTATGCCGTCAGCTATGACCGGGTGTGACTCTGCCCCGCCGAACGGATAGCGCCAATTCAATTCGCCACTTTCAGAGTCAAGTGCGATTAATTCCGGAATGATAAGTTCGTGACTTAGACAGTGATTACACCCTTGCTATACTGCGATA
>JAPPLM010000010.1 GCA_028874195.1 Chloroflexota bacterium | reverse complement strand
CCCAACCAGTCGTGTGCCATGCATAATTAATGAGACAGCCTCCACGGGAGAGGGAGCAGATGGCGGCGCGAGAAGCAATCCTGTACCGAAGGAGAAAAAGGTTATGGCTCAACTGACAGACACGACCGGCATCACGCCCGGGGCCGCCTTGGGCGGTGTATTGCGGGCCTTCGACGCGACCACCTGGCAAGCGAACGTGCAACTCACCGGTTCGTTTCCCACCAATCTTACCGGCATTGCCGTCAATCGCGGCCTGGATGGAGCCGCGATCACGGCCGGCCGGCGCTGCCTCGTCGTCTTCAACGACCTGCAGAACCCCAACGATGCCGTGTTAGTAGCCGTATATGACTAGGTGGCGCGCATCAGGTAGTCGCCAGCCGGCCGGTCGTGCGTTAACATTTGAAGTAATGCATAGGCAGATTTCAGTGAGGGCGCGTACCGACGCGATGCGCGTGCCCATTTGGCCGTCGCACAGAGACGAAGGGTGCATTGCATGAGCCGACGGGCGTTGCGGAAACAGCTTATCGAGGCTATCGAACGGGGGGACATGTCGAGGGTGGCCGAGATTGCCGCCGCGGACCCCACCATCGTCAACGCGGCGAATTCCCACGGTCACGTGCCCCTGGGCGCCGCGATTGGCGCCGGCTGCCTCAAGCGTGTCGAAGCGCTGATCGCCCACGGCGCGGACCCGCGCTACGCCTATCACGGCCGGACCCTGCTGGATGCGGCGGCCTATGCAGGCCACATTGCGATCTTCCGCTATCTCGTATCTCTCGGTCTTGAGCCAACTGTGCATCATGCCGCGGCCATTGGCGACAGTACCTTGCTCGATACGATGCTGACCGCAAATCCGGAGTTGTGCGAGCCTACGGCTGCGGGCGGGCGCTGGCGCATCACGCCACTGCACGCGGCCGTGATAAGCGGCAACCGAAAAGCCAGTGCCTTTCTGCTTGAACGAGGTGTACCCGTCGACGCAGTGAATCACAACGGCCACACCGCCTTGGCCTTGTGTGCCGAGCATCCTGATGAGAACACACGCGTTCCCATGGCGCAATTGCTGCTGAAACACGGCGCCAACGCAAACACTTCTGGCGGGCATCACGGCGGGACCCTGCTCCACCGGGCGGTGATGCACGGCGACGCCACTCTGGCACAGGTGCTCCTGGAACACGGCGCTGATCCCAATTGTCAGGATTGGTCGGGCAAGACGCCGCTCCACCACGCGGTGGCAAAGAATCAACAACTCGTCGCACTGTTGCTGTCCTACGCGCCGAAGCTCGCGGTGGAATCCAAGGACGGGGAAACTCCCGTGCAGTATGCAAGGCGCTTGCAGAAGCGCACAGTTGTGCGGCTGCTTGAAGGCACGCGTGCCTGATATACGCAAAATTCCGGACCACCATGCCCCCAAGGTGGCAATTAGCAGAACCTGGCTTGATCGTCTGGATGGTACGTGATACTGTAGGTATGAATGGCTGGAGTTGCCAGGACTAACTGACGACTTCTGGTTTCGCGAAACACCAACTTAGAGGTTAGATATGTTTAGAGTATTCCATCCAACAGCACGTGTCAGAATCGCCCTCATGAAGCGTCTGGCCGCTGAGGAAGAACTCGCATCCAAGGGCAAGTTCTTCTACGTCTCGCGCCCGCAGTCGGAAAAGACCGGCGAACCGAAGCACTACATCGAGAACCTCAAGATCACTGGCATTGCCTTGGTGAGCCGCAACGGTCGCCGACGTATTCAGTTGGCTGGACTGCACCGTCCAAGCCTTTTGGGAGAGTAGCTATTTCAGTATCATCGAGGCTGTGGGGGTTAGCTAGGCCCTGACAATGAGGGAAGGTTCCCGCTTCTCTTGGCAGGAAGGACAAAGCAGCCGCAGGTTCGCTATGTGGTCAGATCGGTAGCCAGGGTTGAGGCTGCGACGGTCTAGCGCACAAAACGAGTACATCATGCGGAACCCGCAGATGTCGCATCGCCTATTCTGTACCCCATAGAGAAGCTGCTTGCACTCCTCATAGTAGGGGTGTGTATTGGGGGGTGGACATATGCCCACTCTCCTTTCTCGGGAGTTCCTGCCCTTGGCGTTACACCGCTGGGGGCAGTCGTCTTTCTCCCAAATCTTCAATTGTCACGCAGCAATAGAATACCGTTACTGCGTATTCCTGTCAATTAATTTGCAGCGTTCACCTTACTATGAAGTCAGACTTGCACGTCTCAATGCCCTCGATCACTTCCCTATTAGGGCAGTAGTTTGGCAAGCGGATGTACCGGCGCAGCGAATCATCAAAGGAAAACAACGGTTCGTAGATCAGGACGAAATCCCGCTCATTCTTAGGTACCTCAAAACATAGGTGACCTACGTCGTGACCGCTAGGGTACAGTTCCACATCAAGTTCGTTATGAATGACACCGCAATCGTCACTGAAATCGTAGACCGTGCGTTTGTGCCCGATGAACTTGAAATCAAGGTTGCTTACTTCTGCTGTATCTCCACCTAGATTCAGAACGCCGACAGTGATCATGTAGTAGCGGTTGCCGCTCTCCGGTTCGTCGTTGAAGATGTTAACCGCTAGGACAAATCTGGTGGCGTCTGGCACAAAACCTGGGACAAAGACGAGAATGCCATCAGAGATCACCGCATGCTCATTGCTTGCCGGGTTGCTCAACGAGTCCCCGAGACCTCCAGTTGCAAGCGTTGGAGTGCTCGCTGATGTTGATGCCGCAGGTGTTGGCGTTGGCGTTGGCTTTACGCCTTGCACGATCTCAGCATAGTCTGCTTCCCACTCGAACCGTTCAGTGTTTAGTCTTTGCACAAGGCCGTAGGGTCCGTTGACCCAGGTGCGGTAGCCATCGGTGAAGGCCGTCCAGTTATCGGCCTTGCGCCAGGCCATGAGGCCGCCGGTGGTATGCTGGTTGCTGTCGCCAATGTGGTTGTAGTGCTCGTTCTCCAAGCACTCGCCGACGATGTGATGACCAATGAGATCGCGCAGGGTCTTAAATCCGAGACGGAACTCACAGTGAGAAGACGCAGAAGCGTGGCCGGCGAAGAACAGGAACAGAAGAATCGCCAAAGGCAACGAATAAACGCGGTACATAGGATGCCCCCTTGTAGTGTGAGAATGAACGGCTACTTGCCACAGATAACCGAACCCAAACCACAAGGGGACGTGGGAATAGCAGTTTCATACTCACAACTCCCCAAAGGGCAGTTTGAATCCGGTTGATCTGTGGCAGGGGCATTGTATCATGCCATCGCTCTCACGACGTTGCTCGCTAGCTCACTGTTTGATCCGCAGGGAACTTTTCGCAGAAGCCTGTTCCTACTAATTCCGCCCAAGGTTTCCCTTTCGCCGCGCGTGGGGGTGTGGTAAAATGCTGTTAGCTTTTCAGGACCTTTCCGCATTGGCTTTTTCCCACTAACCCCGGAGTGCAGATTGGCGTGGAGATTTCCTGGTACGGCAACGGATGTTTCCGGTTGCGCAGCCAGATCGGGACGGTAATCACCGACCCATACCCGACCTCCCCCACGCTCCGTCTGCCTAAGCTCAGCGCCGCCGTCGTCTCCGTAAGCGATCCCACGCTTTGCGATGAAGCGGCCGTCAAACGCGAAGACCACAGCCTGCTCGTCACCGGTCCGGGCGAATACGAAATCGGCGGCATCTTCATCCAGGGCGTGCCCATGCAGAGCCGCGGCCAACCGCAGACTTCGACGCAGTCGCCGGTGACAGCCTTTGTGTTCGAGATGGAAGGCCTCGCGGTCTGTCATCTCGGCCTGCCGTGGGAAGCGCCGTCCGCCGCGCAGATCGAGAATCTGGGCGACATCGATGTCCTACTCTTGCCCGTGGGAGGGCCGGAGCGCATCGGCGTGCAAGCGGTTGCGGATCTGGCCAGCGGGCTTGAGCCCAAAGTCCTCATTCCCATGTACTACAGCCTGCCGGACGTGCCCGACGACCGCTTTCATACCCTGGATCGTCTCGCGCATGAGCTTGGCACCAAGCTCCCGGAACCCGATGCGACCTTCAACACGCGGCGGAAGGGCGGAATCGGACAGAACACCCTGGTACTCCTGGAATGCCGCGCGCAACTGCGCCGCGAGACCGTGGCTAAGGTGTAAGTGGACTAATGCCGGATACGAGACATACAGCCAAACACATCTTCGTTACCGGCGGGGTCGTCTCCTCCGTCGGCAAGGGCGTAACGGTGGCGGCCATCGGGCGGCTGCTCAAGAGCCGGGGCATCCGCGTCTCCATCCAGAAGCTCGACCCCTACTTCAACGTGGATCCCGGCACCATGAGTCCCTACCAGCACGGCGAGGTTTTCGTGACGGACGACGGCGCGGAAACCGACCTCGACCTGGGCCACTACGAGCGCTTCATCGACGAGCCTCTTACCCGCGAGAGTAATGTGACCGCCGGCCAGGTATTCGAGCACGTAATCGAAAAAGAACGGCGCGGCGACTATCTGGGCGGCACCGTCCAGATGATTCCCCACATTACGACCGAGATTCGTGAACGTATTCTGCGCGTAGGGGAGACCACCAATGCCGACGTCGTCATTGTAGAAGTGGGCGGCACGGTCGGCGACATCGAGGGTCTGCCCTTCATCGAGAGCATTCGCCAGCTGCGGCGCATACTCGGTCGCGAAAACGTCTTCTACATTCACGTGACCCTTCTTCCCTACATTGGCTCCACCGGAGAACTAAAGACCAAGCCCACGCAGCACAGCGTCCAGGAACTGCGGCGGCTCGGCATCCAACCGGAGATGATCATCTGCCGTTCCGACTACGAAATGACACCCGATTTGCGCGAGAAGATCGCGCTTTTCTGCGACGTGGACGAGCCGGCCGTGATTCCGCTGGTTACGTTTTCATCCATATACCAGGTACCGATGTATCTGGAGAGCATCGGACTTGGCGATCTGCTTGTGCGGGCCCTCCACCTACCGGCGCAGGCACCGGACCTTTCGGTTTGGGAAGAGATCGTGGAGCACGTTACGTCCAATCACGCGCCGCTGGAGATCGCCATCGTGGGCAAATACACCCAATTGCCCGACGCCTATCTCAGCGTTGCCGAGGCGCTGCGGCATGCCTGCGCGGCCAATCAGGCAAACCTCAAACTCAAGTGGGTGAACGCCGAGGACGTGGAAGCCGACGGTCCCGAGGCATACCTGAACGACGTGCGCGGCATTCTGGTGCCAGGCGGCTTCGGACCGCGCGGCATCGAAGGGAAGATCATGGCGGCGCGTTATGCCCGCGAGAACAAGATTCCCTACCTCGGTTTGTGCCTCGGCCTACAGGTTGCCGTTATCGAGTTTGCCCGCGCCGTCATTGGCGAGCAGGCCAACAGCACGGAGTTCGATCCCGACACGCCGCATCCGGTTATCGACCAGATGGAGAGCCAGCGCGGGATCACGCAGAAAGGCGGCACCATGCGCCTGGGCGCATATCCCTGTGCGCTGGAACCGGGAACGGTGGCCGCCGCCGCGTACGGAGTGCCGCTGGTGTACGAACGGCACCGCCATCGCTGGGAGCTCAATGATCGCTACAAGGACGTCTTGGCAGAGCATGGCCTCCGGGTGAGCGGCATTTGGCCGGAAGGCGGCTTGGCGGAGATCTTGGAACACAGCGACCATCCCTTCTTTGTGGGCTGCCAATTCCATCCGGAGTTCAAGTCGCGCCCCAACCGCCCCCATCCCCTCTTCGCCGCTTTTGTGCAAGCCGGGAAGCGGGTCCACCTGGAAGGCGACCAAGAGCCCTTGCCCATCGACGCGGGCGACGCCGTGCTCCCTCCTCCAGCGTCACTCGACGCTCAGAACGAGGAATTATCCGTTCCCAGCGCGCAACTGCCGCGATAGGGACGATTCGTTACAAGAATCCTCTTGTTCGAGAATCGAGGGTCTTCCTTAGACTCCAAGGATGCCCCGCGCGCTTAGCAATTAGCAGGGATACGTGCAACTGGTAGTTTGGGCTTGGGTTTTCCAAGATCAGGACACAAGATCGTCTATAGCTCTGCGCCAAGTCCCATCTGTCATTCTGAGGAGCCCAGCGACGAAGAATCTAGAATCGGGAGCTTCTTAGATTCCGCAAAAATCGTGCGACGCTGCACTCGGAATTGTAAGTGTTGAGTAATTTGTTGACAGAATCTCCTGCCCTCTAGACAGTGTTGACAGCTTATGTCATTCCTGTAAGTGTCAGGTAATTCGTTGACAGATTTGGGAGAATGAGCACA
>JAPPLM010000039.1 GCA_028874195.1 Chloroflexota bacterium | reverse complement strand
ATGGCAACACCTTAGCAAAGTGTTGCACTTCGTTTGTGAGTCTAGGGAATCCATCGGCCCTCCTCCGCGACCACAAGTGCCGCGTTCGCAATCTCGTATCGTCTGAAGACCGTCCCCGTCGAGAGATCACCAGACTATGACAACGCTCTAGCTAAGCTACTCCGAGCGTAGCGCTGGGGCGTGTCCCCAATACTGTCGCATTAACCGCTGTGCCGCAAAATGCAGGCACAGTGCGCGCCGCCCTCCGGTAGCGCAGGTTTGCAACCTGCGCCCACCCAACGGAGCGCAAATGCGGTGCCCATGCGCCGCTGCGAAACATGAATCCCGCGCTACCGGGTGCAAGAGCAAACAATGGATACCTTCTACGCCAAGGATAGAGACGAGTGGCGGGCCTGGCTGCAGGAACACCACGCCCACGCCAAGGAAATCTGGCTCGTCTATTACCGCAAAGCCACCGGCAAGCCCCGCGTCTCCTATAACGACGCCGTTGAAGAGGCGCTCTGCTTTGGCTGGGTAGACAGCCAGCAAAAGGGCATCGACGAGGAGCGCTTCGCCCAGCGGTTCTCGCCCCGCAAGCCGGGCAGCAACTGGTCGGAGGCCAATAAAGTGCGTATGCGCAAACTCATTGCCCAGGGCAAGATGACCGCAGCCGGGCGCGCCGCCGCGCAGGGCGTCAAATTGGATGAACCGTTCGAGATCCCGCCGGACATCGCGGCAGCCCTGCAACAGGACGCGCAAACGTGGCGCAACTTCCAAGCCTTCCCGGAGGACTACCAACGCATCCGCGTGGCATTCATCCATACGGCACGCAACCGACCGGAGGAGTTCACGAAACGCCTGAACAATCTCGTCAAAATGACCGCCCGGAACAAGACCTTCGGCTACGCGAAAGAGCTTACCGAGAAAACCTAGGCCGCGCTTCCCTATTGAGAGAAAACAATTCGGAACAGCCTAGAGACCATGCCCTCTGATCCTGCAAGGTGCCTGGAACCTCAGTGAAAGCGCTACTCTTCACTGCACGTTTGCTCAGGTTCTTTGGGCGTGGGTTGCATTTTCTCAACCGGATCGAATTACAGAACATGTCCTCCAGCAAACCAGTACACATCTCACGCAAGGAATTGCAATGACAGAAACCCACTCCCCATCTGCCGTGAATGCGGATACCGCTGCCCAGAAAGACGCGATTGTCGTTGCCGGGCTGCGCAAGTCTTTCAAGAAGCTCGAGGTGCTCAAAGGCATCGACCTTGCGGTCGAGCGCGGGAGCATCTTGGCGCTGCTGGGTCCGAACGGCGCCGGCAAGACAACGATGATTCGCATTCTGAGCACGCTGCTCCCGCCCGATGGGGGCACGGCGGTCGTGAACGGCCATGACGTGACCCATGAAGCGGGCCAGGTGCGCAAGAGCATTGGGCTCACCGGACAGTACGCGGCGGTAGACGAATACCTGACCGGCGAAGAAAATCTGCTGATGCTGGGGCGACTCTACCGCCTCAGCCGGACTGATACCAAGCGCCGCACCCGCGACCTGCTCGAACTCTTCGAGCTTACCGACGCGGCCCGGCGTCGCGTGAAAACCTACTCGGGCGGAATGCGCCGCCGCCTCGATCTGGCCATGAGCCTGATCGCCTCGCCGCCGGTGCTCTTCCTGGACGAGCCCACCACCGGACTCGATCCCCGCAGCCGTTTGGCGCTCTGGGAGATGATCAAGCGACTTTCCGCCAGCGACGTGACCATCCTGCTGACTACGCAGTATATGGAGGAGGCTGATCAACTGGCCGACCGCATCGTCGTCATCGATCACGGCCACGTGATTGCGGCCGGGACGGCGGACGAGTTGAAGGAACGCATCGGCGCCGCGCGCTTGGATCTCACTCTTGCCGCACAGAGTGATTTTGCGAAAGCTGAGCAAGCCTTGGACGGCCAAGCCCTGCACCTGGACAGCAAGCGGCGCTTGCTGAGTATCGCCAGCCAACGCGGCGTCCACGAGCTGAGAGAGGTGCTGCAACGCCTGGAAGACGCCGACGTAGAGGTGGAAAACGTCTCGCTGCATCGTCCCACCCTGGATGATGTCTTTCTCACGCTCACCGGGGCCGCGGCTACGCCACAAGCAAACGACAATGGAGAAGAGTATCAGGAGAAGAAGACGCAATGAAGCAATCGGTCTCTCTGCTTGCCGACACCCAAACGGAGGCCCGTCCGGAGATTTTCTGGACGCTTGATAACTACTGGGTGCTGACGAAACGCAGCCTCACGCACATCTTACGCAACATCGATCAGTTGCTCTCAACCTTCCTTATGCCCGTGATGTTCCTGCTGCTCTTTCGCTACGTTTTTGGCGGCGCCATAAACACAGGCGAGACAAGTTATGTCAACTTTCTCGTGGCGGGAATCTTGGTGCAGACCGCAGCTTTCGGTGCGAACACGACCACCTTCAGCGTGTTAGTTGACCTTCAGAAGGGTATTGTGGACCGTTTCCGCGCGCTCCCGATGGCGAGTTCCGCGCTGCTCGCGGCACACGTCATCGCCGATCTCGTGCGCAACACCATATCGGCTCTCATAATGCTCGCGGCGAGTTTTCTCGTCGGGTTCCGCCCTACGGCTGACCCCGCCGAGTGGCTGCTGGTTCTCGGCCTCTTGCTCCTCTTTACCCTGGCGATCTCCTGGATATCGGCCATTCTAGGGATGGTGGTCAAGTCGCTGGAAGCGGCGCAGTGGTCCGGCTTCATGGTACTCATGCCGCTCACCTTTGCCAGCAGCGCCTTTGTGCCTACCGGCAGCATGCCGACCGTACTGCGCGTGTTTGCCGAAAACCAACCCGTTACCCACGTCATCGAAGCCATGCGCGCCTGGATGGTCGGCACGCCCATTGGCAATAGCGGCTGGCTGGCGCTCTTCTGGTGCGTCGGCATCATCGTAGTTGCCATGCCGGTGGCCACGTGGATGTTCAGGCGGCGGGTATAGTTCCGCGCGGCACGGTAGGGTAAACGCGCTGCTCCCTGCCCGGTAGCGCAGGTTTCCAACCTGCGTCTGCGCCCCCTGACGTGCTAATAGACCAACCCGTTAGTCTTGCTGAGTGAGGACAAAAGCAAAGAGGCGGAGGGCAAGCCCCAATCCTGTCGCATTAACGTAGCACGGGTATTTGACGAGAACTCAGGCGCAACTGCCATGCATCCGGTAGCATGGGTTTGCAATCTGTGCCATAGCGCAATCGTGTCGGTTTATCGTGCCAGTCCGGTCACTTCTCAAGACAACAATGTCGAGCCACGAAGAGCTTGAAGATGCTTGGAATCCCAATTAGGAGTACCTCTCAAGCCCATTACGTAGTATGATGGGCTTGCAAGCGCAATGTCGGGCATTTTGGAGAGCAGGCTATGCGCAACGTACAGTTGCCGTGGTGGGACCCGCATGGGTGGACTCAGCCGCGCGCCCTACGCCGCGAGGAGTGGGCGACCGGCACACCCCATGAGGCAATGCTGCTCGTCGCCGACAGGCGCATCCCCCTCATCGCCGGCTTTATCGCGGGCGCGGGCGTCTTTGCCGGTCTCTTTGCGGTGATCATGATCCTGATCGCGATTTGGCCGATCATGGTGATGCTGTTCACGCTCAATCTGGTTGGGGTTGTCTCACTCGTTCTTTCCCACACGTTTGGCTGGGTTTCGATTCTGATGGCGCTTTGGCCCGCCCTCTTGATAAGCGGCTTCCTAGGCACGGCCAAGGCAGGCCTCAATCTCCGCCGCGTCGAGCGCCGTCTGCTTCCGGTACCGGTTCATTCCGCATGGGACACTTTGCCCGGATTCCTGCTTAGCCTCATCGGGGTTCCTTTGCTCTTCCTGGGGCTCGCCTTTTGGAAGGAGTTTCCCATTATGGTCGTCTACCTTTTGCCCGCCTGGTTGCTCTCCGGTCTGCTTTACGATCAGTACTGGCAAGGCTGGTTTGAGGGCATGCTCCAAGCGTGGTTGGGCTCAGCGGTCTGGTTTCGGCGGACGCTCAGCCTTTCGTACGTTTTGCACAACGATAGCGAGCTCTTTGGCTGCATCTTTGCCGATCTTGCCGTGAGTGAAGACGGGCACAAAGCGCACATTCAGGGTTGGTTCCGCACGCCGGATCAGACTAAGCGCGCGCGTCAGGTGGCCCGCCGCGTCGTCGGCATCCGAGAAGTGGAAGTCGAAACGCTCTCTTGGGATCTGCAGGATGAAATGTGGGACGAGTACACCGCCACCGGCGTGCGGTCCTTTGTCGTCTGACTTTTGCAGATCTAGACGTTGTAGATGCGAAGGCTCGAGATACATTCATGTGCGGGAACAATAGACCGCCATGCCTACTCTGCATTCGCCACAACTGAGTCAAGCAATGCGCCAATGACGTAGCGTGGCAAGTCGCTCTGCAAAATGCGCTTTTTACGCGTGACGTACCCGGCTAGATCGCATCTCTGGGAGAGCAAATGGCACAGTCAAATACATTGGGTGGCTCTTCTGACGACAAGCGATTCCTTTCGCGTCGCGAGATAATTACCGCCACGGTAGCGGATACCTTGGTGATGATCGCCGGCTGGAGGGTTACACTGCTTTCCGGCACCATTGCGGGCGCGCTGGCACCCATGGCCTTCATCATTCCGGTAGGAATGGCCGTCGTCTTGTGGCCCATTCTCAATTCCTTCATGGTGGCGCTTATGGCGGGCGCGCTGCTCTTTGCCATCGTACTCATTCCGCTCGTGATCCTGTCCGGTTTCTTGGAGCGCCTGCGCACGTTCAAGATTCTCGAAATCGCGGCGGGGCTGATCATTCTTGCCGTAATCGTGATGGGTGTCCTGACGGTGAGGACCGCAGAGCCAGGTGCTATGAACATCGGGATCGGAACGCTAATAGCGGGTGCACTTACCATCGTCGCACTGATCTTGAATCTCTCGCCCGTAGTCATCGGCGCGGGCATCTTGGGAGCGCTCATGGGAGTGCTGCGCCGACTCCAAGCGCATCGTGAGATTTACTGGCGCGTACACATCGGCCCCATTACTTCCGTCTACTTTGGACCCCACCAGGTCTTGTCCGGCATCGCCGTACCCGTGGGTCTTATGGCTGCGCTCGGCACAATGGTGGAACACGGCTGGACATTCGCCTTGAGCGTGTTTCCCGTCTGGTTCTTCTCGGGAATCCTCTTCGGGATATACTGGGATATCGTCCACAACCGCGTCCTGGGCACAATCACCGGGCGCGCGGCGTGGTTCCGTAAGAGTGTGGCCCTGGCGAAGGTGTTGGAAGACGATACATACCTCTTTGGCATTCGCTTCGAGTCGGTGGGAGTCGACCCGGAAACTAGCGTGGCGCAGATTCGCGCGGAATTCCAGGACCCCGATCAAGTGTACCGCGCCCGTCAAGTTTGCTTGCGCGTATCCGGTATCACCGACGCCGAGGTGGTGGACACGAGCGATCCTTTCAAACGGGTCAAGAAGAAAAGTTGGGAATACTAGCCAAGGGACCTACCGACAACAAGAGAGGATCCATGCGCATCGACGCACACCAGCACTACTGGAAACTAAGCCGCGGGGACTACGGCTGGCTCACTCCCGACATGGGCGTGCTATATAAGGACTATCTCCCCGCGGACCTCGAACCAATCCTTGAGCGGCACAATATCGACAGAACAGTTCTCGTGCAGGCAGCTCCCACCGTGGCGGAGACGGATTTCATGCTGTCGCTCGCCGCTACACATGAGTCGATTGGGGGCGTTGTCGGCTGGCTCGACATGGCCGACCCCGACTTTTCCCGCCTGTTTGAGAAGTACCGAAAAGAGCCAGCATTCGTGGGCATCCGCCCCATGCTGCACGACCTGTCCGACGACGCCTGGGTGATACAACCGGTAGTGCTGGATAATCTCAGGGTGCTGGCGGCCCACGACTTTCCCTTCGACTTCTTGGTGCGTCCGCAACACTTGCCCCACGTGCTCCACGTCCTTGAGCAAGTGCCGAACCTGCGGGCGGTGATCGACCACATCGCCAAGCCGCTCATCAAGGACCAGGTGTTTGAACCGTGGGGAGCGCAAATCAGTGCAATTTCGCAGCACGAGAACGTCTACTGCAAACTCTCCGGCATGGTGACGGAGGCAGATCACGCGAACTGGACTCCGGCCGACCTCAAGCCGTATGTCGCTCACACGGTGGCCTGCTTTGGCCTGGAGCGTGTGCTGTTTGGCAGCGACTGGCCGGTCAGTCTGCTCGCGGCACGCTACGATGACGTGATTGGCGCCTTGGAAGAGATCTTAGCGCCGGGATTGGATGAATACAGCAGGGCGAAAGTCTTTGGCGGCAACGCGGCGCGCTTCTACGGAATTTCGCTATGACGTGAACCGGTTTGTCGATGCATTCACACCGAGCATTGGGGTCCGAAGGTCCGAGGCCAAACACCAAGGGATCCCGTAACTGCGCGCAGTTACGGGATCCCTTCAATTGCAGTGGCTCTTGAGTGATGTCGTCGTGAGACCGATTTCAAAGTGGCCGGACGGACTCCCAATTGCACTCAGGCACACATCAAATGCGATTTGTGTACTAGGCCATGGGGTGCATGGAAAGCGCCAGAGACGCCTCGATATTCCAGACCACTTGTGAAACGGCCTGACCGATGAGGTCCAGCTTGCGCACCTGTTCGATGCGCCCGGCGGCCTGTCTCAGTTCTTGCTTGGAGAGCAATGTCCGGAAGATACCGCAAGCGTCCGCCAGGCAGATGATCACGATGTCGCGCGGATCGGGAATCACGTCACTGAAAAGCACTTCCATGATCCGCAGTTTTACTTCGCGCTCGGCCTTGCCGTCTATCACGGGGTAACGGCGCGCTCGAAACACCCACAGGAAGCGATCATCCCGGCTCTCCAGAATGCCGTGCGTGATAAGCCGCTTCATCGCTTTGTCGCGGATTGAATAGGCATTCTCGGCCGTGTGCTCGATCCAATGGCTAATGTCGTGCACGTCGGTGGACTGAGCGATGCTCTCCAATGTCGGATCGAGCAGGTCGTCACCGATGGGGCTAGGATCAAGCAACGTAAGTCTCTTAGGGTCGGTGTCAATCCTATTCTCAAGCGCGATGTCCATCAGAACCGCGCCTGCCAAGGCATAGCGCAGCGACCATTCAGGGATGTGAGCAAACTCGCCACTCTCATCATCAAGCAAGAGCAACATAATCTCTTCAGCAAATCTCAGCATTGAAATCATTCCTTACTACATCGTAGGATTTGCAATTATCGTAAGACTTTGGCGCTTCTGTTGTCAATGGCGAGCGGTTGGCGCCAGTTCCTTCCGTGGCTTTCGAAAGGACCCTTGAGAACCTGCATAAGCGGCTCTGGCAGCTCTCGTCCCGGTCTCTAGATCGATGCTCATTTGCACACTCATTCCCGTAGCCTAGGGAAGGATTTTTGACAGCTCGCACGTGCATTTCCGCTTGACCTAGTGGTGCGCTATACTTTCGACTAAAGTAGGTCAATTCGCATCGCACACAAATAAGGAGTGTGGCCCGTGAGTACATCACTGCAGGCCGGTGCTGCCACGGCGAACATTACACCGTGGCTGGGCATCGAGGTACCGGGAAGCCATCGTACGCGCTATGCCGAAGGTGTCGACGACGAGCTCCTGGCAAAAGCGCTGGTAATCGACAACGGTGATATGCGAATCGCGCTAATCACGTGCGACCTCATTGTGATGCCCCAAGGCATGGCGGACCGCGCCAAAGAGCGCATTGCGGCGCGCTGCGATATTCCGCCTGAAAACGTCATGATCAACGCTACCCACACCCACACGGCGGCCGGTGTTGCCGATCTCCTCGGCACCGGCGAGGATAAGGCGTATGTCGAGTGGGCACCGCTCAAGATGGCCGATGCCGTGGAAGTAGCCACGCATCGTATGCAGGCTGCGCGCATTGGCTTTGCCACGGCCCATGAGGACCGCATTTCGTTCAACCGGCGCTGGCACATGCGTGACGGCACGGTGCGCATGAATCCCGGCGCGGGCAATCCCGACCTCGTGAAGCCCACCTATCCCAAAGATCCTGAAGTCACGATGCTATACGTGGAAGGTGCAGACGGCCGCCCAATCGCCGCCGTTTCGAACTTTGTGCTGCACTACGTAGGCACGGATAACGGACTCGCGATTTCTGCCGATTACTTTGGACACTTCCACCGGCTCATCCAACGCTACCTTGATCCGCAGTGTGTCGGTATGGTCTGGAACGGCACGTCGGGGGACATCAACAACAATGACTACAGCGGGAAGATCCGGTGGACCGCGAGCGGCCACAAGCAGGCCATAAAGATGGCAAACGTGCTTGCCGGTCATCTCATCACTGAAATCCAACTCATGGAAATGCAAGACGAGCTCGTGCTGGGGGCGGCAGTCGGCACATTCGATTTCGAGCGCAAGGACATAACCGACGAGGACCTTGCCATGGCCGAGAAAATCCTAGCAGTGCCGGCGGGAACATACACTGGCTACGATTCAGGGCCGTTTAGCTGGGTAGTCGGTCAGACACTGCCGCACGGTCTTTCGGATGTCTATGCGGTCGAATGCCAGCGCTTGGCGCAAATGCCACTGTCGCACAGCGCGCCGGTGCAAGCCCTGCGGCTGGGAGACGCCTCCATCGTGGCGCTGCCAGGCGAAATCTTTGTCGAATTTGGTCTAAACATCAAGCAGCAGTCGCCCGCATCGCCGCAGTTTGTCGTGAGCTTGGCTAACGGCTACATAGGCTATGTTTGTACGGACAAAGCTCTGACGGAGCACGGCGGCTATGAGACCTGGGCCGGCTATTCGTCTCTGGGTGGTGTTGGCACCGGGCCGGCTATGGAAAAATGCGCGCTGGAGCTTCTCAGCCAGCTTTTCTAGCCACAGTGCTCGCAGGCCCCTGCCGCCAAGCCGAGCTACATGCCAGTTTTGCTGTACTGCATTCTACGAAGCGTTGCCTTGGCGTAACTGCTTGCAAACTAGGCGTCGGCGGGCTAACTTTGAATGCACGTAAATCTCCGTAGAAATATCCAACCGCACTGAGAGGAGTGTGTGAACGTGAACGAAAGCAAGATTCGCATGGCCGTAGTCGGGTGTGGCGGTATTAGTACCGGTCACATCAATGCCTATGCCCGCATGAGTGAAGCCGTTGAATTGGCGTACTGCGTGGACATTGACGAAGAGAAGGCCAAGGCCGAGGCGGAGCGCACGGGTTCAAAGTGGGCGACGGACTATGACTCGATCCTCGATGAAGTAGACGCCGTTGACATTTGCACACCGCCCCACCTACACGCCCCAATGAGCCTGGCCGCTATGCAGCGCGGTAAGCACGTCCTCACGGAGAAAGTCATGGCGACGACGCTCGAGGACGCAGACGAGATGATACGCGTCGCCGATGAGCAGGATGTGAAATTGATGGTAGCGTACGTGACCCGCTACCAGCCCATCTGGCAGAAGCTCAATGAGCTGGTGACCAGCGGCGAATACGGTCAACCGTACATGGCTCAGGTGCGGACGGAAGACAATATGGCGAACCCGGCAGGGTGGCGCAAGTCGTGGAAGACCTTTCCCATGGGCTGCCTGCTCAGCCATGGCTGCCATTATGTCGATCAGATGATCTGGAACCTGGGCGATGTCGTGCAGGCCACCTGCCTGAGCGACGACCGCTTCCGCCGGGAGACCTTAGGCCGCGAAGACACGGCAGTTTCTATCTACCGCTTTGCCAGCGGCGCCTTGGGTAACTACGTGGCTTCCTGGGGCACCAAGCACAGCGACTGCCATCTACGCTTTGCGATCTACCTCGAGGGCGGCGAGTTGATCCTCAGCTACGATCCTGATGGTGTGCGCCGCCTCACGCTCTGGCAGGCGGGCGACAAGGAAGGCACGCTCCTTGTCGAAGATGACCCCAGCAAGGCAGACCTGATGGATGCCTTCAGCGCACGCAAGAACTTTGCCGGCGAATGCGAGCATTTCATCGATTGCATCGTAAACGACCGAACGCCCCTCACCGACGGCGTAGAGTCGAAGAAGTCGATGGAAGCAATCATCGCCGCCTACCACGGTGAGGACTACGGCATGATCGCCGATCTGCCTCTCGAAAACGTGCGTCCCCAGATGGTCTGGCGCAGGACAGACGAGGTCTGGTAGGAGCCAGCACACCGCGGGCACGGCCCGCAAACCTCCACGTTGCAAAGGGGACTCGCAGACTAGGTAGGGGCACGATATATCGTGCCCCTACCTTTGTTCCCACCCATCGCGCAGTAGGGGTGATTCGCTAGCTCTCGCCTGTGCTTTGAAGAAGCAATCAAGACTGTAGGACGGACTCTTCGATAGATTCCCGGTAGCGCAGGATGCAATCCTGCGCCGACAAGGCAGTATCCAGATGCCGCCACAAGAGTAAATTCCGGCCTCTGCCGAAATGTCGAATTGAGGAGCGACCGGGCAACTGCCGCTCACACCAGAGGATCGAGAATGCTCTCATACCCGGGCACGAAGAGGCGTTGATACGTGCGTTCGGCCTGAAAGTCGGTCATCGTTGCAATGTAGTCGCAGGCCACGCGCCGACGCTGAACATCGTCTCTAGCCGCGGCGAAGATGTCCTGAAACTCCAGGGGATACATGGCCGCGCTCGCCTCATCCTGAAAGACAGCAAAGAGCCGTTCCACCATATGTCGAGCTCTGTGCGCCAGCGTTGTCACACGAGGCTCCGCGAACACCAACACGAATGCCACCTGCTTGAGCACTTCGCAGCGCCGTTCTTGGGCGTCTGGGACCATAAGGCCGTAACGATAACGCTCCGACAATGCTTTCGACCATCCCAGTCGCGGAGCACCCTGGGCACAGCGGACAAACTCATTTATGAGGCGCGAGGTCAGGTCCTTGAGCGCGGCGCGGGAGTGTCGCGGTGTTGGCAGGCCTTCCAACTCAAGCAAACGCGCCGCCAACCAGTCGAGTTCGCGCACCACTTCATCAGCCGACCAGGCGCGTCCACGCTCCTCCGCTTCCGCTTGAACCCGCTGTATAACCGCGTCCTGGTTGGAAGGACGCCGCAGGTGTTGCAAGGCGATCATCCCCACGTGAATGCCGTCCTCCAGATCGTGTGCCGAATATGCCACGTCATCGGCCCAATTCATGATCTGGCATTCGAATGACCGTTCCTCCGCCGAGCCGTTTTCGCAGACCCACTCGAGTAGCGGCGCATCCTCTGCGTAGCAGGACTTGCTCAAGCTAGGCTGCGAACCGTGAATTGCTTTGTATTTCAGCAGTCCGTCTAGCACGCTTCGCGTGAGATTAAGTCCCATGTAGCGGTCCGATTTCACTTCAAGCTGGGTGAGGACACGGAGATTCTGCGCATTCGCCTCAAAGCTGCCATGCTCTGCCATGCCGGTCCGCAAGACTTGCTCACCATAGTGGCCGAACGGCGGATGACCGATGTCGTGTGCCAGGCAAATCGCTTCGACCAACGTCGGATCGACGCCCAGCCGCAACGCCAGCCCCTTGCCGATCTGCGCCACTTCAAGCGAGTGGGTAAGCCGCGTGCGAAAGAAATCACCATACCGTACGCCGAAGACCTGCGTCTTGCCCTGCAAGCGGCGAAAGGCGGCGCTGTGAATTATGCGCGCCCGGTCGCGCTCGAACTCTTCCCGTTCGTCGGCCACCTTCGGTTCTTCCAGATGCAGGCGCGCGCGGTCATGTGGTGTGTATGTGATCACGGTATCCCCCATTGCGAGGCGTCGTGCGACTGCTGTAAGGACGGCAGCCAGCATCGCCCAGCGGGTCGTACTCCACTACGTCTACCATAGTCCGAAGGCGCAACCCCCTACAAGCGCCCCGCTTTCGTCCCGCCTTCGTGCACTTTCGGCAAAGGGCGGTCAAGCGTTCCCAAAGCGATTGTATAAGAGTTTGACAAATGTCCCTCCTGCCCGTACTCTTTACGCATCCTTTCGGAGTACAGCGAAATACATAAGGAAAAGGGGAGCCATGTCACAATTAGACCAAACGCTTCTCATCCTCTTCATTGTCTATGTTCTCGCGGTCATAGGCATATCGCTCTACCGCACCACCCAGGGGCAAGAGATGGCGGACCACGTGCTTGCGGGCCGACGCGTGGGTGCGATCACGACCGGTCTGAGCGCCAGTTCTTCATTGGAACGGGGTTGGGCGTTGTTCATCTTGCCCGCGATTGCTTTCGGCTTTCGTTCTCTGGTAATAGGGATGGCGATCGCGATCGTAGTTGGTTTGTGGGCATCCTGGAAGCTGGTCGGTCCCCGGTTGCGCCGTTACACGTACGCGGCCCAAAATGCGCTCACCTTGCCGGAATTTCTCGAGCGGCGCTTCAATGACCGCACCGGGGTCTTGCGCGTCCTTGCGGCCGTTCTAACCCTCTTGTTCGTTCTCTTCTACGTCAGTGCAGGCATTATGGCCGGCGGCATTCTCTTCAATATTGCGTTCGGAGTGAGCACCGCAGTCGGCGGGCTCATAACAATACTCGTGGTGCTGGCGTACATCTTTATCGGCGGCTACGTGGTGGTCGCGCGCACGGATGTCTTTCAAAGCATTATTACGTTGATCGGCGTAGTCGTCTTGGCGGGTGCCGTGTACGTGGTCACTGACAACCCGACTGCCGGCATCACAGACTCTCTTGAGAATTTCTTCGGTTCCGTTAGCAATAGGTCGAATATCTACCTCTTTGTCCCTTTCCTGGTGGCTACGGTGCAAGGAGCGTTTGGCGCGCAACGGCTGTTGCAGCGCTTCATGGCGGCTGAAAGCGAAGCCATCATGGATACCAGCCGCAGACTAAGCACGCTGTGGATCTTCATTATCTTCGCGTTCAGCGTCGTTCTCGGTCTCTTTGCCGAGAACGCCCTGCCCCAAGGGGGCTCCGCCTTGCGATAGAAGGCGTTGAAAGAGGTGAACAGGGAATACAGTTCTTCTACTGGTTGGCAGAGCTCATCGATAGTCCCATCCTGGGCGCCATTGCCCTCACTGCCGTCGTCGCTGCGGTAATGAGCACCGTAGACTCGCAGATGCTCATTGGCGCGAGTGTCGCCGCCTCAGACCTGCCGTTCGTGCGCAAGTACGCGCAGCGCAAGCGCTTCGAGTTCGTGCTGGGCGCTTACATGCGCGTCTGGATCGGTCGCCTGATGCTCGTTCTCATCGGGCTCATCGCCTGGCTGCTGGCGAGCAGCCATCCCGGCTCAATCGTCACCTTTCTCGTTTACGCCTGGCTGGGCACGGGCTGTACATTCGGACCGGTTGTCTTCCTGTCACTCTATTGGCGCCGGTTCAACCTCTTTGGCGCGATGGCCGCTCTCATTGCGGGAGGACTCCTGACCATCGCATGCGCGCACTTCGACGTCAGGTTCATCGTCTTTGGCGTCCTTTCACTCGGCGTATTGCCTCTTGCCGTGTTGGTCACTCTGGTCACCAAGGCGCCGTCCGCCGAGGTGCAAGAGTCGTTTGATCAAGGCATTGCCGAGACCGAGTCCGCATAAACGGGTTCAGGATCTCCCCCACAAGGAGAGAGACTCAGATCTCTTCTTGTGGGCTTGGAATCTAGATGCATAAGAAGAGGGGCTCTGGGGCTAGTCCGGAGTCCCTTCTTTTGTAGAACTTGGCCCACGTGCCCTACGTGGATCATCCAGGCTTGGTAAGCCTGCCGCGGATGGGGCGGCGAGGCCAGCGCATACGCCAAAACTGCACTTAGGACAGGCTCCAAGTGGGCCCGCCGTATCATTCGAGTTTTCCAACTCGTGTAGCCGTTCACGGCGCGCGGAGAGCGTGGACAAGGGTTTATCCACCTCTCTTTTCAACGATGTGCCTGATGCCTGTCCGGCGTTGTTCGCGAAAACTCAAGACTCTATTCGTCTGGTATTGTAATTGTATTCAACGCAAGTCATGAGGCGCAGTGACAGATAGCGAGAGAGCCAATGCAAACTGATCCAGCACACCAGGTCGTAAATCTCCGTTGGAAGCAAGAGGTTGCGCAAGCGCCCTGGACGAAGCGCGACTCGATGGGATCTGCCGTCTTTCACGATAGAATGTGGATTTTCGGCGGTTTCATTCCCACGCGCGTTAACGACGTCTGGTCGTCGACTGACGGAGTCAACTGGGAGGAGGTAACGCCCTCCGCGTCTTGGCCCAAACGGAATCTCCCGTGTACGCTCGTCTACGACGACAAGGTCTGGATTTTCGGCGGCTCAGACAAGCCGGACATCTCACTCAACGACGTTTGGTGTTCGTCCGACGGCAAAGACTGGGTCGCCGCCACGGCGCGTGCGCCGTGGGGCCGACGCACCGCGGCCTCTGCCGTTGTCTTTGACGAGAGGATGTGGTTGTTCGGCGGCTTCGACATCGGCGAATTCCACCACTTTAATGATGTGTGGACTTCGACGGACGGTGAGCATTGGGATCTCGTGACGGAGCACGCGCCGTGGAGCGCCCGCAGCATGCAGACCTCGGTCGTCTTCGACGGCAAGATGTGGGTCATGGGCGGCGGCGTCTACAACACGCACTATCCTCACAACACCGTGGTGAACCACAGCGACGTGTGGTGTACCTCCGACGGTGAAACCTGGGACCTGGTCACAGAGGACGCCGCGTGGCAGGAGCGGCGCTTTCATGCCTCGACTGTGTACGACGACAAGGTGTGGATTATCGGCGGCTACAGCAACGGGAACCGCAATGACGTCTGGTTTTCCTCTGACGGCGCGCACTGGGTGGAAGCCGTTGGCGATCCTATCTGGCCGATTCGCCACGCGCCGGTCTGCCTCACGTACCACGACAAGCTCTGGGTGATCGGCGGGTTCGGCGACACCCTCTATAACGACGTGTGGTCGTACCGGCGGTAAGCGGCATGAGGATAACCGCCGGACCCTACCTGCAAAACGTCGCTAGAGACGCCATTACCATCATGTGGCAGACCGACGAGCCCGCCACATCGGTGGTCGAATTCGAGCAGAGCAAGCGGCTGGGCTGGAGCGCTTACGCAGGCAGGCCGCAACCGACATTTCCTTGGCGCCGGGAAAACCTCAAGCTGTGTACTATTCACGCCGTACGTCTCACTGGCCTCGTGGCAGAGCAGGACTACTTCTACCGCGTTTCTTCTTCCTCGCCCGGTGGAGAATCAGCATTGTCTGAGGGTGCGAGTTTTCGCACCGTCGCTGGCGAGAATTCGCCCTTCTCTTTCGCCACCTACGGTGACAGCCTCCGCGTGAACCAAGTGCATCGGCAGAATGCAGATCTGGCTCGCGCGTACCGGGCGGACATTTGCGTCGGCGCGGGAGACCACTCCCAAGACGAGATTGCGCGTTTCGGCGACTTCTTTGCCTGCACGGCGAACCTGCTGCCGTACACGCCGTGGTTTGCCGCCATGGGCAATCACGACTCGCCGAATGAGGGGTATTTCCGTTACTTCAACTTCCCGGAGCCGCACTACTGGTACTCCTTCAACTACGGCGCGGCGCACTTCACCGTGCTCAATAGCAACATGGACTATCGGCCGGGTTCGGAGCAGTGGCACTGGCTGGAGCACGACCTCAAGACCTTTCAAAACGCGCGCTGGAAGTTCGTTCTCTTCCATCATCCGCCGTACTGCTCGAATAACTGCGAGATTCCCGCGACTCGTGTGCTGTGCCCGCTGTTCGAGCGCTACGGTGTAGATATCGTCTACACAGCCCACGCGACAATTTACGAGCGGTTTCATCCCTTGCGCGGTGGCCGGTACGACAGCGAGGACGGCATCGTGTACTTCGTTTCCGGCGGCGGTGGATATGATATGAGCCTTTCGCCCAGCGAGCTTTGGGACCACCTGCATCCCGTCTCTGCCTTAGCCAGGCCCACTAACCACTTTCTCCACACGAGCGTCGCGCCGGATGAATGCCGTGTGCGGGCGATAGACTCTGACGGTAACCTGTTCGATACGTTGACGTTGCGCAAACCAGCAGCCCCGCTCGCCCCGCTTCCCGCCGCGAGCCCGCAGTTACCGTACCCCGACCTCCCCACCGACGGCACTGTTGTCGCCGGCATGACGGAGGGCGTGTCGCGCTGGGTGCTGCCGCGCATCCAGTATGCGCGCGACTCTGCAATAGTGCGCACCAGCGAGCAGAGTATACGCTGGGTCGGCAAAGGCGACGAACCCGTGGTCCCAGCCATCCGCCGCGTCCTCAAGGACGACGGCAAGGCGCTGCAAGCAGTGGCCGGCAAACGCTTTGCGTTGGAAGCCTGGGTACGCACAGAGGACGTGCGTGGCGGCATGACCGTATCGTTGGAGTGGAATGGTGACATGGGATTCATCGGCCGCGTGCAATCGCGGCCGCTGGCCGGCACACGTGACTGGACACGCGTAGAGGTAGCTACACCTGCTTTACCGCCTTATGTCTATTGCTGCCGGGTCGTGCTTTCAGCCCTACGGGGCTCGCGAGGCACGGCTTGGTTCGACAGCATTTCAGTTACAGAGGTCTAACTGCACGTCTAAGCGCCTACGTCTCTGCTCGCTAGTGACCGCTTGCCTAGCGGCATGATCAAACCATCGAGTCCAAGAAATCTGCGCCGCTTTTTGCCTCCCATTCCTGGATGCGCATTGGGTGGAATAGCCGTGTTCTGCAGCCGGTTCAATTGCGCGGCAGCTATACGCCACAATCGCTTGCGTATTGTCACAATCGCTTTGCGCATTGTATTGACGACAGAATCCGCTTGTGGGATACTACGGCTACGCGAACAAGAGTGAGTATTGGGGAAAGGAGGCTTTTCCGCCCAGAGGGCGTAAGTTTCAGTTAGTGTAGTCCTGTCATTGGTCACTAAAGGTGAAATGGTGGCTGACTTAGGAGAAGCAATAATGGAAGAGAAGCGCAACGTCTTTTCCCGCCGTGGTTTTCTGGCGGGATCAGCCGGTCTCGGTGGTGTCGTGTTCTTGGCGGCGTGCGGCGCGGTACCGGTAGCACAGACCGGCGAGATGGCCGAAGAGAAGGCTCCTGAGCCGGAGGCCAAAGAAGAGCCGGCGATGGAAGAGAAGATCATGCGGATTGACGAGACCTTCGTCGAATCCGATGGTCGCTATCAGGCCTTCCGCAATACGTTGAAGCAGTCCGAAGAAGCCCTGGGCATCAAGACGGAGATCGTGCCCGGCGAGTACAGCACGATCTGGGAACGGCGGCAGACGAACCACGCCGCCGGGATGGCCGACGTAGACCTTTCCATCAACCAGATCAACTGGTATGGCTATGGTGGTTTGCGGGGTATTTTCCTGGACCACATCCCCTTCTTCCAGCGCGACAAGATTCCGTTGGAAGACTACTTCCAAGCCGACCTGCGCTCTTGGACCTGGCAGAATAAGCTCTACTCCGTGCCCATGCAGTCCGGCGGCGAGGTAGTGCTCTTCAACAAAGAGTACTTCGACGAAGCCGGCCTGAATTACCCCGGCGGTGATTGGACCTACGATGATCTGCTAAGTATGGCAGAGCGTCTCCATAAGCCGGACGACGGTCGCTGGGCGCTGCAAGTGGGCCAGAATAGCCTCTGGTACATGGGCGGCACCTTCCTGCTCAACTTTGGCGGGTCCATCATGAACGAGAACGACACCAAGGCGCTCTACGGTGAGGATCCCTTGTCGCTGCGCGGCGCCCAGTTCAACGTCGATCTCCACATCAAGCACCAGTACACACCTTCCGGTGAGGACATTCAAAAGGTCACTGGTGGTAGGTCCGGTATCGGCATCCTCGAGGTGAGGGCTCTTGCCATGGAGTTTAACGGCATGTTCCGTTACAACGCGGCCAAGAAGCACTTGGAGGATGCGCTGGACATTGCCATGCCGCCGCGGGATCAGCGCCAGACTGCTACTCTGGTCGGGAATGGCTACTCTCTGATGACCCTCTCGCCGAACCAAGAGACTGCTTGGAGCTTCCTCAAGTACATCCATAGCGATGAGGGCGCTGAGGAAACCGACTACTTCGGCTTTATTGCATGGCCGCCGATTATCCGGCATGGCCTGTTCCCGAAGTGGGCGGCACGCTACGAAGGCACGCAGGTCGAGCAGGTGGTGAACGGCTGGGCCGCCGGCGGCCGTCCGTTCCCGCGCGTGCTGGAATTCAGCGAAGCCTTTGGCCCGTCCAACGCACCGTGGTACGAGGCTTTGAGAGGCGAGATCACCGTGGCCGAGGGTCTGCGCCAGTCCGCCGACATCCTCAATGAGGTTCTGGATCGCCGACCCGAGGAGTATCGAGAAGCATAAGCTCGACCCTTTGGGTATGCGAAACTGATCTCCTCGATCGATTGAGAACAGGTAGGGGCACGATATATCGTGCCCCTACCCTCGTCTCTGATCTCATGCAGTCCACAATCAAGCGTCTCCGCAGCTCACCCACACGTATCCACAATGCTCTGCTCGCCCCGTCCCACGCCCCAAATTGAAGTACCGGCCTGGGCGGTTCTTCTGCTTCGCTGGATCTTCCTGTCCACGCTCAAGCTGTACCAATCCCTCGCGAACTACCGATGCTTGCCCGCATCTGCGGGCAGTCTGGGAACTCATCGCAGGTACACTCTTTCCACACTCACCGCTTCGCGTTTCCAATGATCTTGCATCGGTATATAATCGCATTGGTTAGGTACGCTAAAGCCCAATTCAGTAGCTGCCTCGTCTTGAGGCGGCGGCAGTAAGAATTGTCTGCACAAGGAGCACCCTATGGCTGTTTCGAAGAAGATCTACTTCTCCTATTTCGTAGACTGCGAGCCGCTGGCGGCGAAGTCGCCGCGCTGCGGCGGCCCCGCATCGTGGGAAGTGAGCGAGCGCACCGTGCGCGCCATTCGCCAGTCCTTTGAGTCGCATGGCCTGCTGCCCGCGGTCACCTTCAACCTCACGCCCGAAGCAGCCAAGGCCCACGCCCCCATGATGCGGGAGTGGCACAGAGAAGGGGTGAATATCGGGATTCAGCCCAACGTTCCCGGCTTTCGCTACCCGAAGTATGAGAACGATCTTGGCGAATACGACGAAACGATGCAACGCCAGATCATCGCCGAGGCCACGGAAGACTTCGAGAACGCATTAGGCTTCAGGACCGACACCTATTGCGCGTGCTGCGGCTCCAAGAGCCCGGTCACGCTGCGCCTGCTCTATGAAGCAGGCTATCGGCAGTACATTGCCCCCGCGCCCGGCCGCTACTTCCCTGACCGTCCGGACCGCTGCACCGAGGGCGACTACCCGTTCCCCCACTGGGGTAGCACGCAGCACCACGTATTGGGCGGCGCGCTGCCTGTTTGCGTGATTTCTTGCAGCGGCGAAATGTCCGGCGGCCGCTGGGCCCGCCCTCGCGACCTGCGCTCAGAGGAGCCGGTGAGCGAGGAAAGCAGAGAGCTCTACCGTACCATCATCGACTGGAATATTGAGCTATCCGGACTTATCCAGACGCCGGTGCGCGCCATTGTCGGCGCTACCCACAACTCTGAACGAGTCAATATCCCGAACGTTGACTACGTCTTGGAATACATGCAGGCAGCCACGGACCGTGAGGGGCTGGAGTTAGTGCCGGCATCATTTCCCACGATTCGCACGGCTCTCGAAGAGGCCCTGCCCCTCTCCAATGCAACGTTGCCGGCATAAGACAACGCAAGACTGGAGGCAGTACACATGGCAACTACCGTAGACCGCATAGCCCTTGAAGACCTAAAACTGGATTCCGCCAAGGAAGAGGCGATTGCTCCGGAGTTACGCATTATTGAATACCAAAATGAGCGCATTGTGCGGAGCGCGTTCCCGTTTAGCTATCAGGCGCCGGACGCCATGTTAGCAGAGCTGCGGCAGCGGTATCGGCTGGACGAAGTGATCGCGTCCGGCCAAACCGAGTTCGATCAGGTCCTCCTGCTGCGGGAATGGGTGCACACGCGCTGGAAGCACGGGTGGACGCGTGTGCCGAAGCCGCGCAACGCGCTGGAAATTTTGGCCGCTGTGGAGCAAGGCAAGGACTTCAATTGCGGGTATTTTGCGATCACACTGATGCAATGCCTGTTGTCTCTGGGTTTCGTAGCCCGCAATTTGAGCATCTGCAAACCGGAAAGTAACTGGATGTCTGCGGACGAGGGCAATATCGGTCATTCGATTGTGGAGTTTTGGTCTCACCAGTATCACAAGTGGATACTGCTTGATCCCGACTTGAATGTGCACTACGAACGCGACGGTATTCCACTTAGTGTGCTGGAAATCCACGAGGCGTGGGTTACCCGCCGCTGGGATGAGGTGAGCATGGTGACAGGTCCCACTCCCTTCCGTGTGACGGATAAGTTGGAGTCTGGCGCAGCCACTACTTTCAAGAACCAGGACAATCAGGACGCCGAGTTCCAGATCTTCGGCTGGCACGACGTCGGAGACTACTACTCCCACGTCGTGCTTCCGCTGTACAATACCCAACACTCATCCAACGAACATGTCGGATCGCTTGAGTGGATAGATTCCTGGACACCGCCGCGCATCATCGCCTACAACGCACCGAACGGCAGCCAGTTCACCAGCAATCGAGATGATCTTTACTGGTCCGTCGACCAGGTACAAATCAACCTCGCAGCGGATCGAACAGCATGGGAGCGCAGAAAGGCACTGCTCACCGTAACGCTCGAAAACAGCATGCCCAACCTGGACCGGCTGTTAGTGCGCCTTGACGATGAAGAGTGGCGCGAAACGGCCCCCGAATTCATGTGGCGATTGCGTCCCGGCAAGAATCAGATCATGGCAAAAGGTGTCAACTCGTTCGGGCGCGAAGGGCACGTGAGTCGCATCTTGCTGCGCTTCAGCGCATAGTATTGCCTAGGAGAGACTTGGCCTTATGCAGTTGTACACTGAGCCCAGTCTCTGGTTCTTGTTAGGTACGCCAAAGAGTCTTCAAACAATAGCGTAAATCGTAGAAAACAGACCAGGAGATGCCTATGAACGTCGCGACAGCCCAAGGAAACATACTCGAGCATGATGCCGACATTGTTATCGTCAACCTCTTTGACGGCGTGACTACGCCAAGCGGCGCAACCGGCGCGGTGGACCGTGCCCTCGACGGTCAGATTAGCAATCTCATCGCCGCCGGAGACTTTGAAGGCAAGTTGAACGAAACGCTTTACCTCTACGCCAATGGCGGGCTCTCTGCGCGGCGCGTCCTGCTTGTTGGCTTAGGCAAGCAGGAGGAATTCACGCTGGACCGAGCCCGGCAGGCAGCGGGGAAAGCAGCACGCACGGCACGCGATCTCGGCGCGAAGCGGGCAGCAAGTATCGTGCATGGAGCGGGGATCGGTGGGCTCTCCCCTGTGGACGCGGCGTGCGCCGCAGCTGAGGGTACCGTGCTTGGTCTTTACCGCTATGAACGCTACAAGTCCGACAAGGACAAGAAAGTACTCGATTCCGTCACATTCGTCGAAGCAGACGATGAGAAATTCAGCGCCGTTTCGCAGGGCGTGAGCGACGGCATCGCCATTGGCGGCGCCCAGAACTTCGTCCGTGATCTTGCCACCACGCCCGGGAGCGATCTGCCGCCGGCGGCGCTCGCCGAAGCGGCCAGTTCCATGGCACAGGAGTTCGGCTTGCAGTGCACCATATTGGGGCCGGAAGAGATTGCCGCGGAGAACATGAACGTCATTTTAGGCGTTTCGCGCGGCAGCGCTCAGCCCTGCCGCTTCATCGTTCTCGACTACACGCCGGACGAAGCTACCGATCAAACCATCGCCCTGGTTGGGAAGGGCATCACCTTTGACACCGGCGGACTGAACCTCAAGCCCGGCGATTCCATGCGCCACATGGAATGTGACATGGCCGGCGGCGCCAGCGTTATCGGTGCAATGCGATTGGTCGGCCACTTTAGGCCGAACGTTCGCGTGATAGGCCTGGTGCCTGCATCGGAGAACATGCCCGGCGGCAATGCCTTCAAGCCCGGTGATGTTCTCCGTGCCGCTAACGGCAAGACCATCGAGATAGATAATACCGACGCCGAGGGGAGGCTCGTGCTCGCGGATGCGCTGTGCTATGCCCAGCGCTACAATCCCTCGGCGATCATAGACATCGCGACTCTCACCGGTGCCGTCATTGTCGCCCTGGGCCAGCACGCCGGAGGACTGATGACGAACCACGCCGGACTAGCGGCGAGAGTCAAGGACGCGGGGGAAGTAACCGGCGAGCGCGTGTGGGAACTGCCGCTGTGGCCCGAGTATGAAGAGCAGGTAAAAAGCCCCGTCGCCGACGTCAAGAACACTGGCGGCCGCGCGGCGGGAAGCATTACCGGCGCGGCGCTGCTCAAACTATTCGTTGACGACAAACCCTGGGTGCACCTGGATGTGGCCGGTGTGGACTACACCGACCTGGACCGACCCTACATTCCCAAAGGCAGCAGCGGGTTCGGCGCGCGGCTCCTCTTCCAGGTCGTGCGCGACTGGGAAGATGGGCTCGATTAAGCCTGGGCACCTTGCCGCAGAATCTGGTCACAGATACCGCAAGGGCGCCTAAGCGGGACTACCGGCACGCTTCCCGAGAAGCGTGCCGGCTCATTTCGCATGCTATAATGCGACTAGAGCGGAACCCGAAAGTCCTCTTTCCGGAAAAGCAGCCTGGTGGCGGATATCGTCAGTCGTCTCACGGACATGGGCAAGCAGGCCCTCGCCCTTGCTCGCAACGAGGCGCTCTTCTTTCAGCACCAACAGATCCGGCCTGAGCACATCCTGCTCGCACTCGTTGCTCTCCCCGAATGCCTCGCGGCGCGCCTGCTGCGCGAGTTGGGGCTGGACCTACACGTAATCGTGCGCGAAATCGTTGCCGCCATCGATTTCGGCCAGACCCGCGAAGCCTTTGCCAGTCCCCGGCTCTCTGCCTCCGGCGCGCGCGTGCTCGAACTCGCCGATGAAGAGTCGCGGGCGCTTTCCGCCGAGTATATCGGTACCGAGCACCTGCTCCTCGGACTGCTGCGAGAGGAAGAAGGTTTGGCGTCGCACGTGCTCACCAATCGACTGGGTGTGCAAACGGACGTGATGCGGCGCATGGCCAACCGCTGGTCGCGCAAGAGCCCGGAAGTTGGCCGACAACGCGGCCGCGAGCGCTCCCGCCGCCAGGAAAAGTCTTCAATCCTTGAGCAATATGGGCGGGATCTTACGCAACTCGCCCGCCAACAGGACATGGACCCCGTCATTGGCCGCGAGCAAGAGGTCGAACGCATGTGCGAGGTGCTCTTGCGCCGCCGCAAGAACAATCCGGTGCTGGTGGGCCCGGCCGGCGTGGGCAAGACTGCCGTCGTCGAGGGGTTGGCAGAGCGCATCGTCTCCAAAGAAGCTGCCTCGGTGATGCACGACTTGCGGGTCGTACAACTCGATCTCGCCGGTCTCATCGCGGGCACGAAGTTCCGCGGTGAATTCGAAGAGCGACTCAAGAAGCTCATCGAAGAGGTAAAGATCATTGACAATCTCGTCCTCTTCGTCGATGAGGTGCATATGATCCTCGGTGCGGGAGCCGCCGCCGGGGCCATGGACGCCGCAAATATGCTGAAACCCGTGCTTGCGCGCGGCGAACTGCGCCTGATCGGCGCAACGACGTGGGAGGAATACCGGCGCTACATCGAGCGCGACGGTACGTTGGTGCGGCGCTTCCAGCCAATCGCGGTAGACGAACCGGCATTTGAAGAAACTATAGAGATCTTGGCAGGGATACGGAGCGTCTATGAGACATTCCACGGCGTTGCGATCACAGACGAAGCGTTGGTAAGCTCGGTTCGTCTTGCCCAGCGCTATTTGCCCGGGAGGTTCTTCCCGGATAAGTCCATCGATCTGATCGACGAAGCTGCCGCTAAGCTCAAAGTCTCGCGCCTCACGGCGCCTGCCGAAATGCGCAAGCTCAAACATCGGCTGGAATTGATGGAAAAAGAAGCGAAAGAGGCTCGCGAAGAAGGCAACTACGATTGGATTACGCGCGTAAATGGTGAGATCGAAAACCTGCACAAGCATTTGCGCGACATCGAAACAGGATGGCGCACCGAACTCGCGGAGCACAGGGCCGAGATTGGTCAGCGAGAGGTGGCTGAGGTCATAGCCCAGTGGACTGGCATTCCCAGTAGCACGGTGGACACGAACGAGGCCAGAAGACTGCTGAAGATGGAAGCGGAGGTGGCCCGCCGCATAGTCGGCCAACATGAGCCTGCCCGTGAAGTCGCGCAGGCCCTGCGGCGCGCGCTTGCCGGCGTAAAGGATCCCACCCGCCCGATCGGATCCTTTCTCTTCATTGGCAGCCCCGGCGTCGGTAAGACTGAACTCGCGAAAGCTATTGCCGAGTTCATGCTCGGCGACGAGCAACAAATAGTGCGCATTGACATGTCCGAGTACGATGAGTACCACACCGTCTCACGCCTGATTGGATCGCCTCCCGGCTACGTAGGCTATGACGAAGCGGGACAGCTCACGGAGGCGGTGCGCCGGCGCGCGTATGCCGTCATACTGCTCGACGACATCGATAAGGCGCACCCAACCGTGCTCGATGCCCTGCTGCAGATTCTTGACCACGGTCAGCTTACCGATGGTCAGGGCCGCGTGGTGAGCTTCCGCAACACCGTGCTGATCTTCACCTCCAACTTCTTCGACGACGATCCGAATCGGATCGGCATAGGCTTCAACGCTGACAACGTCGAAGTCGACTACGAACGCATTAAGAAAGCCGCCGTTAAAGCGCTTGAGCGCAACCTGCGTCCCGAATTCCTGAATCGGGTGGACACCATTTGCGCCTTCCATCCGCTCACGGAAGAGGACATTTACGCTATTGCCAGGCAGTTGATCCAGGAGTGTGTATTGCACCTTGCAACCGAAGGCATCACCCTCGAAGTAGACGATGCCGTTTGCGCGCACCTTGCGAAGCGCTGCGGCACTGCTCAGGGTGCGCGGCCCCTGCGGCGGTTTATTACCACCCTGCTCGAAGACCCCCTTACCGATCTGCGCCTCAAAGATGAAGCGCAAACCCACTGGCTGGTTACCCTCAATGCTGCCGGAGACAACGTGGAAATCCAGCCGGCTGAAGTTCCGATTGGCTGACGTGTGCAGAGACTCCTGCACCACGCGCTCGACCTGCTGCTCCCCCAGCGCTGCGTAGGCTGCAAGGCTCTCGGCGAGAATCTTTGCCAATCATGCATCGGGCAATTCACCGTTTTGCCGACCCTGCGCTGCCCTCTCTGCAACACTGCGGTTGCCAAGCAGTATACGCTCTGCCGCCAATGCAGTATCAAGTATTCAAAGCTGCGCGGGATCGTGACGATAGGCGCATACGCCGGCCCTCTTCGCCAGGCAATTCACCAGTTCAAATACCAAAATCGCACGAGTTTAGCGCAAGACCTTGGAGCGTTGCTGAGCCAAATCGTCATTGAGGCAGAGATACCTCCATGTGCGGCGATTGTTCCGGTTCCGCTGCATCCCAAACGGGAGGCTGCACGCGGCTTCAACCAGGCTTCGCTTTTGGCCCAAGCAGCCAGCGAAAGATTGCATATCCCCGTCCTCACAGACGGTATCGTGCGTACAGTCGACACACCCCCGCAGGTTGGCTTATCGCGGGAGCAACGCCTCCGCAACGTCGCTGGCGCCTTCTCAGCACGCCGCGGTGCCTTCAGCCACGGCGGCGTACTGCTTGTGGACGACGTAGCAACGACGGGGGCAACGCTGATCGCCTGTGCCCGCCAGCTTGTGCAGGAGGGCGGCGCGCCCTGGATTTGGGGCGCGGTGCTTGCACGCGGCGGCTGAAGGGTTATCCAACTACAACGCCAAATGCGATTCCCCCGAGTATCTCTCAAAGTTAAAGAAAACCCACTATCCGGTCGACAATCTCATCCACATGCATGGGCAGTCTAAGGATGTGATCCGCGCCATTCCAATCCGAGCGCGTGCGCGTGCGGGGCTCGACAAGCAGGACGATTGTCAGTGGCTGGCGGGATACTGCCTTGATGTGGGCACACTCTTCGTACACGTGGGGATAGATGAACGCTTCTTCAAGGACGAGCACACTGCGCGCGTGCATCTCGTCACTCGACCGTTGCGCGAGAAGCTCGTAAAGGTCTTCGAGATTTCGAGACGCTTGCGTGGCTACAGCTTGTGCTTCAAGCAACTCGATCAGCCTTGTCCGCAATTGCGGATTAGCAATTGCGATGATTATGTCAGGGCGTCTCACGTTGCACTAAGGCCTACGCTTGCGGCCGCTCTGGTCCTCACCCTCTCGCGCCAATAGCCTCCCAAGGAAGGGCAAGCGAGCAATGCGGCGCAGCGGGCCGCGCACCTCGCGCGCACCGGGAAGGTGCAGCCGCGGCACGCGCGCAGAACGCAGGAGCGACCCAAAGATGCCGAGTTCGTACCACGTAAACCGGAGACGGCGCACGCCAACGTCGGCGACAAAGAGCAGCAATGCGAAAACCACCAGCGGCTGCCAGAAGGGTCTATTGTATCCCCCAGGAGGAGGCCGGTCATGGCGAAAGGCCTCTGCCGCGCTTGTCAGCGCTTGCCCTCCGGTCACTACCGCAAGACGATGGAGCAGCCGATGGTCGGTTTCAAAACTCAAGAACTCGGCCGCAACCGGCACGACCGCACCCGTGATCTGTTCGACAACGGGCGTATCGCCGTCGTACTGCGTGATGCGCAGCGCGTACACGCCGGCTTTGTCTGTAGTGAGCGTACCTTCGTAGCGCCCCGGCGCAGTCTGCGGCAAGGCCAAGGAAAACGCGCGTTGCTCCGGACCGGCGACTTCCACCTGTGTGTTGAGCAGGTTACGAATGTTGCCCTGTTCGTCCACCGAATCTATCGCAACCGTTACGTCGCTCCCATCAACGCGCACCTGAGTCGCCAGTTGCGGATTGAGCGGGCTGGGCATCGTCCAGCGCACCATTTGCGCCCAAAAGCGTTGGTTTTGCGGCCATTCACCCCATTCCGCCGCCCAGTCTTGTCCGGCATCGCTGGTCCAGGCCACCGCGCGGCCCAAACCGTATTGCCACTGCGCCAAGATTACCTCGCTGGTATCAGACAGGAGCGGCGTTTCGGCTGCCGGTTTCGGCTCTGTCCGTACGAACGCGGAGAGATTAGGCAGAGAGTCCGGCAGTATTGCCCGTAGAATTGGGCTGGCCGTCACCACACGCGGCTGGAAGAGACGACTCATGATCAGCGACCGGCTCGCGCGTTGACTCTCTTTCGTCACGACCTGGGGGATGTTCTCCGGTACATCGGCGTAGTAGTACCGTCCGTCGCCCAGCCTGACGAGCCGCTGTAGGAGATTCTGGTCGGCATCCGCCCCAATTGCCACCGCCGAAAGGGTGATGCGATCGCGCCGCATACGGGTCATCAAAGTTTCCCACAGACCGGGGGCAGAGGTGGATTGCCCGTCAGTCACGAGGATTATGTGCTTCACCTGCGCTGGCGTGCGGCGGAGCGTATCGTACGCAAGTTGCAACGCGTTGTAGATGTCAGTGCCGCCGCCAGCCTCGATGGTGGAAACGCGGCGGATGACATTCCCGGCATCCTCCGCGTTGTTCACCGGAGCCGGACGCACCACCCACTGCGGCGAGTACTCGAACGCCAGCACGCCGATGACGTCACCTGATTGTAGTATCTCTACCGCCTGCGCGGCCGCCTCACGCGCCATCGCAATTTTAGACACCGGTGAACCTTCGTTCATACTGCCTGACTTGTCGATGAGCAGCGCCAACGCCAGGGTAGGCAATTCCTCATGGTCCGGCGGTTGCGAAATGACCGGCAGCGCGTGTTCCAGGGGAGTACCGCCGTAGTCGCCCATGCCGAACGCCGCCGCGCCGCCAAGGGCGACCAGGCCGCCGCCAAAGCTCTGCACGTAGTCTTGCAGCGCCTGCATCTGCTGTTCGCTGAGTTGGGAAGCCGGCACGTTTACGAGCACGACACTGGCTACACCGTCCAGCTCCTCCGGACGAGTCGGAAGCTGAGCGGGAGAGACGTTTTGCGCTTGAATTCCTGCCGCCTCAAGTGCCTGGGTGAGAACTATCGCGTCGCCAACGGAATTCTCCACTACCAACACGACGCCCTTAGGCCCCACCTGCGAATAGCCGAAGGCGTCGTTGTTCTGGGGACGCTGATCGTCCGGCGCTACCACTTGCGCGCGAAATGAAAAGAATCCCTCTTCAAGGCCGGGCTGCTGTATCGTGAAGGTATTTTGTCCGTATTCAAGGTTTACGGGGCCCTCGCTGACGAGCGTCTCATTCATGAAGAGACGGAGCACCGCTTCCCCTTGCGTGGTGGAGGCCACCGTGATGCGTACCTCGAAGCTCTCCTCCGCGCGCAGAGCATTGGGAGGCGCCACGTCGATTACGGCTGCGTCTACGCTAGGTTCAGCGAGGAGCGGCACGACGTCCACCTGTACATCCTGTGCCGCAATGACCTCTGCGGCGCGCGTGAGGTTGCCGGCCGTTTGATTGCCGTCGGAAAGCAAGACGATGCGTTTCGGCGCGTCCGGCGGGAACAGAGATGCCGCCATCTCCAGCGCGCTCGCAATGTTCGTGCGCTCATCGCGACCCGCCGGAGTTTCATCTTCATCGAGGTCACCGCGGCCAAACGGGCGTTCGATGCGCGCTTCATTGCCGAACGTAAGGATCGCAAACGCATCATCCGGGGCACGCGTCTCCGTTGCCCTTTCGATCCACTGGCGGGCGGCAGCCTGCGTCGCGGGAGAAACGCTGGCAGAAGTATCGAGCAAGAAGATTGTATTGACCGGCCCACCCGGAATCGGCAAACGCAACCCGGCCAAGGCCACGATCACCAACGTGATCGCAATGAGACGCAGCATCGTCGCCAGGACGAGCGTGCGCCGCGAAAGCTGCATGACGCCATACTTGGCAACGAAGATGACGACCCCCCATGCAAGGGGTATCAGGAGCAGCAGCCACGGTTGTGTGAAGTATTCTTCCATTGCTATGCGCGTACGCGGTGGTACCAAATCCACTCGAAGAGCAGGACGAAGAGCACGATTAGCGCCAAGAGTTTCCAGATTTCCTGAAAAACGGGGAGTTCAACCGGCGGCGCCGACGCTCCACTGCCCGCGAGTGCGGATACTTGCGTTCCCACGTTCGATTCCGCCTCCTCTTGGAGACTCACTATGAATGCCTCCCGGTAGATTTCCTGTGCCCCCGCGTAATGCGCCACGTGATACACCCCAAGTTCTTCCGTGGCTGAGAACGGAATGCGCTGCCTGCCGGCAAACGAAACTCGTCCCCCATCAGGCTTCTCAACAACCAAGCGGTCGGCGTGCGGGTGCAAGCCTAGCTCTACCACGTCTTGGGGTTGCACGTGTGAAACAGTCTCTTGAATACCGTACGGGTTGAGCCATTGGTAGATGTTCCCCATGAGCACAGGGAAAGCCGTGCGCAGCGGCAAGTTGCTCTGCATCAGAGAGAACGTAAACACCACCATGCGCCGGCCATCGAAGGTGCCACTGAAAACCAACGGCCCGCGGTTGCTGCCGATAAGCTCGTCCGCCCAAGGCGGCAACTCTAACCGACGAGCCCGCGAGACGCGCAAATCCTGAATGTCCACGAACTGCATGAGGCGGTGGTCTTGCGCTACGTAGTCGAGCGGCGGCTCTACTATTTCCCCGCTCACGGGCAACAAAGGCGATCCCAAAGGGGGATTGAAGATGAGCCAGTTGCCGGGCGGGAGTTCAGGGGGGAGCCAACCATCGAAGATGTAGAGGTCATATACCTCTGACGGACGAAATTCCACCGGACGCACGTGGTCGAGCGCCAAGAACGGGAACGGCGCAAACACTGTACTCAGGAAGAACGGCGTATCCGAGACCAAGAGCGCCCGCAACACCGGCGGTGGCATGAGGATCGACGCCGTGCGGTTGTCCGCCGCCAGTGCATCCTCGTGATCCAGCACCGCGTCCACACGAGACACCCCCGGTGGAAAATCACCAAAGATCAGGTCTACCGATGCGCCGGCGTCCTGGAAGGGAGCGAGCGTTATGTCACGTCGCTCCAGCGGCTGCCCGTCCGCCAAAATGGCCAACGGCACAGTGACGGATTGCGCGCTGTAGTTCTGGACCTGCACGAAGGCCTCCAGGCTGTCCAGCCGACGGCGGATGGCGAACGCGCTTATCCCCTGGTTGTCCGCCGGCGTCCCCACGCGCACGAAGTGAACCGTCGCATTGAGCGATTCGGGTACGTTGGGCGCGGGGAAGCTGCCATCGGTGTAGAGATAGACGTCGCTGCCCGGCAGAGAGTCCGCTAATGAGACGGCGAGTTGCAGGGCTCGTGCCGTATCGCCCACCGTGGCGGTCTGTGCAATGCTCTCGACGGCATCTTGGGCAGCCTGCTTCTCGCGCGTCTGATACGCAAGAACTACAGGCTTGCTGCCGAAACTGACAACCGTCAGCAAATCGCCCGGTTCGATGATGTTCAGTTGCTCAAGCGCGGCTGCTTTCGCCTCTTCCAGCCGGGTCGTGTCGCCGCTCGCCACACTCATGCTTGCCGAGGCATCGATAACGTGCACGACGTGCCGTTGCGGCAGCGTGTCCGCCGTGCGCTCCGGACGTGCCAGCACGAGGGCAAGCAAGAGGATGGCAAGCAGTTGCAAGAGGAGCAGCAGGTGCCGCCTGAGTCGCTGCCACAAGGTGAGCGCCTGTTCCCGCTGCACGAGATCGCGCCAGAGGAAGATGCTGGGCACTTCAACACGGAGACTGCGCGGCCGCAGAATATAGAAGAGCAGCACGAGCCCCGCGAGCGCTCCCCACGCGAGAGCCAGAGGGACCAGCAGGCTCATAGAACGACTCTCCGCAACAGCCGCTGGAACACCACCTCTTCCAACGGCCACGATGTTTCTAGCCGCACGTAGCGCGCGTTGCGCCGTCCACAGAACGTCTCAAGCTGGTCGGCCCAATTGAGCACGTGCTCGCGGTACTGGTTGAGGGTCTCGGTGTCCGCGGCAACATTGATTGTCCGCCCGGTCTCGCGGTCGACGAGGCTCAGTTCACCGCTCAACTCCGGATCGATCTCCGCCCAATCGAGTACGTGGAGCAGCACAAGTTCATTGCCGGCCTCTTGGATCGCAGTGATGCCGCGATACGCGTCCTCCGTCATCATGTCTGAAATGAGGATGACCAAGCCGCGCTGCGCGTTGCGTGCGACATAATTGCGCATTGCCGAGACGAGCGACGTAGCACCGCCAACCGGTTCCGCCTGCTCGAGAAAGTCAAAGTAGCGAAGAATAAAGGCGCGGCCCTGAGCGGGCGCGAAATACTGCTCTATCGATTCGCTGAATACGGCAGCGGAGAGCACGTCGTCACGGTTTAGCGCAATGTACCCCAGGCTCCCGGCCAGCGATTTCGCGTACGTGAGCTTGTTCTGCCGGCCCCAATCCATAGACCGGCTGCCGTCCACGAGCACATGAACGGCCAGATGCTCTTCTGCCTCGCGCAGCTTTATGTATAGTCGATTTGAGCGGCCAAAGACGTTCCAATCGATGTGACGAAAGTCGTCGCCGGGGCTGTAGTTGCGATAGTCGGCGAACTCAATCGAGGAGCCGAACTGCCGACTCCGCCTGCCCCCGCCGCTCACCATGCCGTAGCCGCGCCGGCTGATCAGTTGCAAACGGTCCAACCGCCGCAAGAACGCATGGTCGATCAATGCCGTCGGACTCGGCTTCATTCTTCCGTATCCGGTGAAATCGTCATAACCAGCTCATCTATGACCGTATCGGCGGTAATGCCCTCAGCCTCGGCCTCGAAGTTCAGAATGAGCCTGTGGCGCAGCGTCTGATGCGCCACGGCGCGAATATCATCGAATGAAACATTGTAGCGTTCATCGAAGAGAGCGCGTACTTTACCGCCCAGCACCAGGGTCTGCGCGCCGCGCGGCGATGCGCCGTAGCGTACGTAGTTACGCGTAATTTGCGGCGCCTCCGGCGAATCCGGATCGGTAGCCGTAACCAAACGCACGGCGTAACGCAAGACGTGGGAGGCGATTGGCACCTGTCGCACGAGTACCTGCAACGCCAGAATGTCCTTGGTCGTTGCCACTTTGCGCACCTCCGGCACCACGTCCGTTGTGGTACGCAACACGATCTCTTCCAATTCCGCCGCGTCGGGATACTCCACGATGATCTTGAAGAAGAAGCGGTCCAACTGCGCTTCCGGCAGCGGGTAGGTGCCTTCCATCTCAATGGGATTCTGGGTCGCCATCACAAAGAACGGAATCGGCAAGTCATGGAGAGAATTCCCCACGGTCACCGTGCGTTCGTGCATGGCCTCTAACAGCGCCGATTGCGTTTTAGGCGTGGCTCGATTGATCTCATCCGCCAAGACAAGGTTATTGAAGATGGGTCCCGGTTCAAACCGAAAGAAACGGTTGTCCTTTTGGTCTTCTGTAATAACCGTCGTGCCCGTAATGTCGGCCGGCATGAGGTCGGGCGTAAACTGTACACGGCCGTACCGCAGATCCAGGACTTCCCCAAGTGTCTTGACAAGCTCCGTCTTACCCAAACCGGGTACGCCCTCCAGCAGCGCGTGACCGCCGGCAAGGAGGCAGATCAACACATTGTCGACAACGGCTTGCTGGCCGACGATGACTTTCCCTAACTCGGTGCGAATGTCCCGGCTCAGTAAATGGAAGTGCTCGATCCGTTCTTCGGTTGGCCGTGAGATCATGGTGCTTGCTCCATAGCGTTTGACAAAGCATTGAAGTACTTTTGGACGTAGTCTGCGACCATCCACGGTACAAAGTGACTGGCGCCGCCGGTGGAGATGATGGCATTACCGGCGTCGGTCACGCCAAACTGTGCCGGAGCAGAGCCGGGGCCAGGAATAGCCACCGGCGCGCGTTGCGGCGACCAGAGCGACGGGCCGATACCTCTATCCGCCAAAACCACCGACGGTTTCTGCTCGATCTGCAGACGCGGAGCCTGCGGTCCCGGCTGGAACGACTCCTCTTCGCGATTGCCGCCGCCTTGGCTTGGGCCGCCAGAGCCCGCCTGGAGTTGCCAGTTGTCTTGTTGCTGTGACGGCCCTGACTGTTCCGTCACGCCTGATGTGTTAAACGCTTGTTGCGCCCGCGCCATCAGTTGCTGCGCGTCTCCCTGCTGTGCTCCCGCTTCTTCTCCGCCCGCGCCGGCGCGCAGTTGCTCGGATTGTTGCTCCGACTGCTGCTGGGCGCGGATGCGCTGGCCGCGCTCCTCTATAGCATCACCGAGTTCCTGGAGTTCACGCTCCGTCGCGCGATCATTATAGGAGGCAACTTCCCGGCTCACGTCGGCCAATTCTTGCGCCAGACGCGGGTCACTCTGCTGCGCCCGCTCGGCGGCCTTGGCAAAGGCATCGGTCATGTCGTTGCGGTCTTCCCGTGACAAATCGCGGACATCGCGCGCCAGTTCTTCAAGCGCCTGCGCCGCTTGCTCGTAGTTGCCGCGTTCCAAGTTCTGTCCGGCCTCTCGGGAGGGTCGCGCCTGGGTAAGCTCTCGTCCCACCTCGGCGAGGGCAGTTGCTTGCTCGTTTATGTGAGGATTGCGATAGGCCTCGAGCTGCTGGGCCAGATCGGAGAAACCTGCCTGCTCCTCCCCACCCTCTCCGGCTTGACCCTCTTCACCCTCCTGGCCTTGCTGCGCTTGTGCCTGTTGTTCGTTGAGATCAGACTGCGTGAGCAACGGCTGGTTCTGTTCCGGTTGCGCCGCGCCCTGGGATGCTTCCGGTTCGGCGAGTTCCTTACCGTCAGCCGGGCTCAACGCTTCTTCACCCGCCACCAATGCATCCGGCGACGTGCGCTCGATCAACGTGCCTTCCCGCACCGCCGCAACCTGATGCGCCAAGGGCGCAAGGGGCGTGAGTTGACCGGCCATATAGGGAAAGACCTCCCAGAGGAAGAGCGCCACCAGTCCCAGCACCAAAAGGAGAACGTCTCGCTGTGGCAGGCGGAATGGAAACACCTGCCGGGGTCGGATCTCTTGGACATGGCGCCACGCATCCTCAAGGAGCACCGCGCGAAAGGGGTTTTCCGGCGTTTGGCCGAGCATCTCGATAGTCGTAGCAAGGCGCTCGGATAGGGCCAAGCGGGCATCGTAAGCCTTGGCAATGTCCAGCGTGCTCAGCCGCCGCAAGAAAGTGGGCACAACCAACGCCAAGAACACACCAAGTGCCAGGAGCAAACTGATCGCAAAGACCGGGAACTGCGGCGCAAGGAGTGAACCGACGAGAGAGAGACCCACGTACAGCAGCGCTGCCACCCACAAGGCGCGCGCACTTCGCAGCAGTACAGCAAGCAGCCGCAACCGCCGGCCAAAGCGCGTGATTTGGTGGACGAAGTTCGGCGCTGAGGCAATGCCCGGCCCGGGGTACTCAGCAGTTGATGCTGTGTTCGACACGGTCGCCACGCTGATTGCTGCTTCCTAACCGCCGGCGGTGAGTTCGCTCGCCAGTTGCGGCCACACCGGAGGTAACGACTGCACGCGGGTGGCACGCTCACCGTAGGTGACGACTGCACCGTAGGTGACGGCTACACTGGAGGTAGCCACTACACCGTAGATAGCTGCATCAGCCTCTGCCGCCTTAAGCGAAAAAGCTCCGGCAAATGGTAGCTACGCTTGTGCACACCGTTGCAGCGTGGTATATGCAGCTTGCCCGCCTGCTCTGCTTCCTGACTCAATCTTACCTGAGAACCGGAGGTGCGTAAACGCAGCCACGATTGAAGCGCCCCTAACGCTATGCTATTATGGCACCGAAACACGCCCCTAGTACCCCGTCAACCCAACACTGGCACTAGTCAAGTTTCGCGCTTATTCCCTCTCCCTGAGGGAGAGGGTGAAACAGCAGAACTCACTCACGTTGACACGGTACTAGCTTGGCAAAGGAATTGTGACGGGCTGAACCAGGAGGACACGATGGCGACAGAATCTGGCAGTACGATCGAAGCCCTATTGGAAGAACAACGACTCTTTTCTCCACCTGAGGGATTTGCAAGTAACGCGCACATAAGTGATGCTGCCGTCTTCGAGCGGGCGGCCGCCGACCCGGAAGCATTCTGGGCCTCCGTCGCGGAGGAACTGCACTGGTTCAAGAAGTGGGACCAGGTGCTGGATGAGTCCGACCCGCCGTTCTTCAAGTGGTTCGTGGGCGGCAAGCTCAACATTACCTACAATTGCATCGACCGCCACCTTAACTCTTGGCGACGCAATAAAGCCGCCATCATTTGGGAAGGCGAGCCGGGCGACCAGGCCGTGCTCACCTATTACGACCTCTGGCGGGAAGTGAATAAATTCGCCAATGCCCTTAAGGGTCTGGGCGTTAAGAAGGGTGATCGCGTCACGCTCTACATGGGCATGGTGCCGGAGCTTGCTATTGCCATGTTGGCCTGTGCGCGCATTGGCGCGCCCCATAGCATCGTGTTCGGCGGGTTTAGCGCGGAGGCCCTGGCAGACCGCATCAATGACGCCCAGGGAACCGTGCTTGTTACCTGCGACGGCGGCTGGCGGCGCGGCGGCATCGTGCCGCTCAAGCAAATGGCCGACGAAGCCGTCGAGCGCTGCCCTACGATTGAGAACGTAGTCGTCGTGAAGCGCATCGGCGACGAAGCCGCGATCGAAATGAAAGAAGGCCGCGACCACTGGTGGCACGACCTCATGGAAAACGCCGATCTCCGCTGCGAGCCGGAAGAGATGGACGCCGAGGATATGCTCTATATCCTCTACACCAGCGGCACCACCGGCAAGCCCAAGGGCATTGTGCATACCACCGGCGGCTACTCCACCCAGACCTACCTCACCACCAAGTGGGTCTTCGACATGAAAGACGACGACGTGTACTGGTGTACCGCCGACATCGGCTGGGTCACGGGTCACTCGTACATAATCTACGGCCCGCTGCAAAACGGCGCTACCACCGTCATGTACGAGGGTGCGCCTGACTTCCCGGGACGCGACCGGTTTTGGGACGTCGTGGAGAAATACGGCGTCACCATTCTCTACACCGCGCCGACGGCAATTCGTGCCTTCATGCGCTGGGGCGAAGAGTATCCGGCGATGCATGACATGTCGAGCCTGCGCCTGCTGGGGTCGGTCGGCGAACCCATCAACCCCGAAGCCTGGATTTGGTACCACGAGAACATCGGCGGCGAACGCTGCCCGATTGTAGACACCTGGTGGCAGACCGAGACCGGCGCGATCCTCATTACGCCGCTGCCCGGCTACACCACCACCAAGCCCGGCTCAGCAACCAGGACTTTCCCCGGCATCACCGCGGCGATCCTGGATGAAGCCGGCAATGAGGTGCCGGAAGGCGGCGGTTACCTTGTCATTCAACGTCCTTGGCCCTCCATGCTGCGGACGATCTACGGCGATCCGGAGCGCTTCAAGGACCAGTACTGGAGCCGCTATCCGGGCATCTACTTCACCGGCGACGGCGCCAAAGTCGATTCAGACGGCTATTACTGGGTGCTGGGCCGCGTGGACGACGTCATGAATGTCGCCGGCCACCGTCTGTCCACCATGGAGATCGAAAGCGCACTGGTTGACCATCAGTCCGTTGCCGAAGCAGCCGTCATCGGCAAGACCCACGAACTCAAGGGCCAAGCGGTCTCCGCTTTCGTGCTGCTCAAAGAAGGTATCGACCCCGGCGATACCCTGCTCGACGAACTCAAGAAGCACGTGGCGCAGAAGATCGGCCCCATCGCGCGGCCGGACGACATCTTCTTTACCGCCGACCTGCCCAAGACCCGCAGCGGCAAGATTATGCGCCGCCTCCTGCGTGACGTAGCCGAAGGCCGCGCCCTCGGCGATACCACGACATTGCTCGACGCCAACGTCGTGGAGAATCTGCGCGGGCAGTACGAGGATTCTGAAGGCTGATAGTCGACCGATTTACCTCCGACAATTGGGCAAGACTAAGGAATACATAAGCAACGAGCCCTGTGGCGAAAGTCCCACAGGGCTCGTTGCTTTTCCCTTAAACAAAGAACTCCGCCGTATCGAACTACAGCGGAGACTTACCAGTTTCTATGGTGTGACGAAGGTCTTGGTCTTCCCAGTCTTCGTCAAAACCTATTTCACAGCTACCCCACCCTGACCAACTGCCACCGGCTCTTCCTGGCTCGGATTGAGCCACCTTTCGCCGTATTCACGCATCATCTCGAGCACCGGCACCAAGGCGGCGCCTTTTTCAGTCAGAGCGTACTCCACGCGCGGCGGAATTTCCGCGTAGGCGTGGCGCGTGATGATCTCTTCTTCTTCCAGCGTGCGGAGGCGTTCGACGAGAGTATTGGGACTGATGCCTTCGAGCGAGCGCTCCAAGGTGCAGAAGCGTTGGGGGCTGGCGGCGAGGTCGCGCAGAATGAGCATAGTCCAACGACCGCAAATCAAAGAGGCGGTACGCGCAATGGCGCACTCGGCTTCTTTGTCAGAACAGCGCGTAGACATGGTTATGCTCGAACTCCACTCTGGACGGGTTGCCCGCCCGTGCACTCGCGCCACCTAATTCCGATTGTAGCGTAGCCCCGGCGCGACGGTCAAACGGCGGGCCAAGACGGATGCCGTGGTGTACCGGCTTGTTCTCAATGGTGTCGCACTTACGTAGCGCGGGGGCTTGTCTCCAATATTGTCGCCCTAAATATTGTGGCGAGGAAAGTGACGCTCATGGCTCCCCCAAGTCCTGGTAGCGCAGGTTTGCAACCTGCGTCCGCCTCCCGGCACGTTGTTCCCATGATTGGAGGCTTCGCTTCACTGCCGCAACGCTGAAGTTTCCCCCTCACCCCGGCCTATACACTCCCAGGGAGAGGGGGCAGAGCGCGCCCATCGAGCGTACCGCCTTGATTTAATGCGACATTATTAGGGCTTGTCCCCCGCCAGGGTAAAGAGCGTGAGGCAGGAAGGCCGGCGATTTCATGTGAGGAAATTGGGTACGTTGATCGACCCTATAGAGGCGCAGAGCCTGCCCCGTACTTGATACGGGGTTGCAAACCTGTCCTGAGCCTGTCGAAGGGCCTACGCTACCGGAAATGTGAGGCCAGCGTTCATTGTCGTGTTGACGACTGTGCCTGCCGTGGGTTATAAGAAACCGAGCGGGCATGTCGCCCGCAGTAGACCGAGCAAAACGAGAGAGCTATGGCAAAACGACTTAGCATACGACTGCTTCTCATACTTGTGGTCTGTCTCGTACCGGTAACGCCGGCAGCGGCGTTCTCGTTTGTCGTCGAGGAGGAAGACGGCTCGCTGACGAACTTGACGCGCTTTCGCCCGCCGGCCTTCCTGCGCGAGCACTCGGAATACACGGTGACGCGCATCGAGTACGGCAACGCCACCTATTACCATCCGTCTCTCCACGGCGGCACCATGGCGAACGGCGAACCATACAGCCGCTTTGATCCCATCATTGCCGCGAGCCCCTTCTTCCCTTTGGGCACCGTGGTGCGCGTCACCCGACTTTCGACCGGAGCGGTCATCGTCGTTATCGTCAAGGACCGGGCTCCCTCCCCGGGCTTCATGTGGATCGACCTCAGTGAAGCGGCGTTTATTCAGTTGTCGCCGTTTGTGACCGGTCGCTTCGACGTGCGCATGGAAATCCTGGGCCCGTAATCGCCACACGCAACCCTCCAGCTAGAAATCTGTCTTGAAGAAAACCCGCCACGCAATCGAACCACTGACGCCAGTGCCTGAGCACGTGCTCGGCATCCGCGAAGAGCTCAACCTGCTCACGTACGGCCCCAGTGAAATCCTGCTCGCCAAAGACGGCAACGCAATTGCCGGCGCGGTGCGCTTTGCCTTGCGGCAGGACGCCCGCCGCCAGCACGGCCTCATCGCCGATCTCTCCGTGCACGAGGACTATGCTCGCCAAGGAATCGAGGAAGAGTTAATCGTTGCCGCCGAGGAGCGCTTAAAGGCAGCGGGCGTGACGAAGATCGACGCTATCGTGCGCGACGGCGAGGGCGGCACCGTGCCCTTCTATGAACGCGGCTACTGGGCCTCCCGCAAGATGGTGCTGTTGACCTGGAATCTGCAAGCCCTTAGTGACTTGGACAAGAATCACGAATTCACCATTGAGGAGCAACCCTCACCGGACCCGGAGTTTCTCGCGAGCTTTGTACTTGACAGTTATCAGCCCTACTGGCGCTGGTGGAAGGAGTACAAAGAAGACACGCGCTGGCACCGCGTGGAATATCCGGCAGAGCCGGAAGCGCCGCCCAGCGAGGATTTGGCGCAAGAGATGCGCGCGCGTGTGGAAACCCGTGTCGCGGCCTTTGGCAAAGCGGCGCCACAGACACTCTTTGCCGCGCGGCTCGACGGCGAGATCGTCGGCCTCTGTGACGCGAAGGCCGCCGCGGACGACATCACGTTCGACTGGGGACTGCTCGTACGCCGCGATTACGGCGGGCGTCGCATCGGATCGGCGTTGCTCGGGCATGCGCTGCATTGGCTGAAGGCGCAAGGATTGACCGCGGCGCGCATCGTTACGACCTCCGGCCTCGACGACTACGATCCTACAGTGTACCTATACGCCGCTTCCCACGGCGGTGTGATTAGGGCCGAGTACCTGAATTTGGTGAAAAGAAGACTATACGGCACGCATACCCGTGACGCAGGCGAAAGCTAAGCCTAAACGCTTGGACTTGGTTGTAGCCGCAGGCTTGCAACCCGTATCACGTACAGGACAGGCTCTGCGGCACTGCAGGGTCAATCTATTTGTACGCTCTCCTCACGTGCAATCGTCGGCTAACGCGCCCCTTGCTCTTTACTCTGGCGGGGGACAAGCCCCGCGCTACGTTAATGCGACAGAATTGGGGCTAGTCCCCCGCTCCTTGGGACGAAAGGTAACACCATCTCTAGCAAGGCTTAATGGATGCCAGCCCAGCTTCTTCACTATTTGCCACAAGTATGGTAGTCTGACTCCGAATAAGACTACGACCCACCGTACCGAGCTTCATTGACAGCAGATTGAGTATCAACACATAGGGAGCAGCAGTCATGGCCTTTACCGTAAAGGACCTCAAATTCGGCAAGGATGCGCTTGACGGTATCTCGGAGAAGACGCTTACCGTTCACCACGACACACTCTACGCAGGCTATGTCAACAAGCGCAATGAGATCGAAGAGGGACTCAAGAGCGTTGATCGTTCGACGGCCAATCAAGCCTACAGCGCCTACCGCGCCCTGAAGCTGGAAGAGACCTTCGCGGCGGACGGGCAAATACTGCATGAGCTCTACTTCGATACGCTGGGCGGCAACGGCGAAGCCGGTGGCGAGTTGGCGGACAAGATTGCCGAGGACTTCGGCTCTTGGGACGCCTTCATCGAGGATGCGCGGGCATGTGCCATGGCCGCTCGCGGCTGGATGGTTACCGCGCTCGATCCCACCGACGGCAAGATCCACAACTTCCTGTGCGACGTTCACAACCAAGGCGGCGTATGGGGCACAGTCCCACTGTGGACGATCGATACCTATGAGCATGCGTACTTCATGGACTATGGCAGCGACCGCCCGTCCTATATCACGGCGCTCCTCAAGAATGTGGACTGGGACGAGGTAAACGCGCGATATCAGGCGGCGAAGGCGTCACTAGCAGCCCGCTAGTTCGCTAAGACTTCTGCCCGGAAACAAACACGCAATTCTGTAGGAGGCGCAGGGCTCTGCCCAGCGCCTCTTCTCTATGTCGGATGAATGTGCATTGACCAATACTCACTGCACCGCTTCAAGACCATCATGCTCGCCACACACTATCTCATGTAACCAGCAGATTGCAGCTACTTTACATCAGCGACGCGGCGTGTCCTCTTCCGATGCCCCCAGCGTAGCGGCAAGGCGTAACGACTGCTACAATAGCACGGACTAGTGCCATTCAATCGGAAAAAGAGGCAAGCGCGGTGAGCATAGCAGCGGAGATCAAGGATACGAGTGTTCCGCAGGACACGCTTGCCGTGTGGAGCCTTGGGCAAGCGGGGTTTGTGTTCAAGTCCAGCCGGGACACCGTTGTCTACGTGGATCCGTACCTTGGCGACGCGTGCAACCAGCTATACGGCCTGGAACGCCTCATCGCGCCGCCGCTTACGGCTGCCGAAGTGCAAGCTGATTTTGTGCTTGCCACCCACAACCACGCCGATCACCTCGATCCCGATGCCTTTCCGGAAATCGCCCGGTACAACGCATCGGGACTCTTTATTGGACCTTCATCTTGCACGAATGCAATGCGCGAACTCGGCATTCCTGCCAGCCAAACGTACACGCTCAACCATGACGACGTTCTCCACAGCGGTCACGTGCGCATACATGCGACGTACGCCCACCACGTCTGGGATGATCCCGATGACGCGCCGGACGCCGTAGGCTATGTGATCGACTTCGCCGGGCTGCGCGTCTACATCAGTGGGGATACGCTGTATCACGCGCGTATGGAAGGCATTTCGGCGCTTCATCCCCACCTCGCCTGCATCTGCATCAACGGGCGTTGGGGCAATATGCCGGCGGTGGAGGCCGCTCATCTTGCCACACTGCTCCGTGCACAGACTGCCGTGCCGACGCATTACAATATGTTCGCGAACAACACCGCCGATCCCGCCGACTTTGCGCGGGCGCTGGAAGCAGAAGGGGGCAGCGTCCAACCGCTCATTCTCACGCCTACCCAGCGCGTGCTTTACCCAGAAAGGGATGCCTCGTGAGTCAGAAGAGAGTTCTAAGAGCCGACTGGGCCTTTACTGCCACGGGCGATGATCTCATTGCGCAGGCCGCAGTTGCGATAACTGACGACCGCATCACCTTTGTGGGACCGGCTGCGGATCTTAACAGCGGTCACTTGGATGGGGCAACAATCGAGGACTTTCCCGGCCATACGCTGATGCCCGGCATGCTCGACGGACACATCCATCTGAGCTTTACCGCCGGTCGCACCCATCCGGAAGTGGTTGACGAAATCAGCCGCGAGACCGACATGCAGCAGGTGGTACGTACGGCGGCGAACGCCCAGAAGTGCCTGCGGGCGGGTCTCACCACCGTCCGCGACCTTGGCGCACGCCGTGACGTCGTGCCGACAGTACGTGACGCCATCAATCGCGGCCAGATCGCCGGACCCAGGATCCTATCCTGCAACTTCCCCATTACAGTGACCGGCGGACACCTGCACTTCGTGGGCTGGGAAGCCAATGAGGAATGGGAGTTGCGCAAGGCCGTGCGCACACTCGTCAAGGAAGGCGCCGATGTCATCAAGATTTGCGCCAGCGGCGGCAACATGACGGCCGAATCCAATCCGCTCATGGTGCAATACAGCGCCGAGCAGCTAAGCATGGTGGTGGAAGAAGCGCATAAGCTCGACACACCGGTGGCTGCGCATGCCATTCCCGCTGACAGCATCCGCAACTGCATCGAAGCCGGTATCGACACCATCGAGCATTGTGTCTGGCTTGGCGCCGACGGCGGTTATGACTACGATGAGGACGCCATGGCAACGGCCGTTGCAAAGGGTCTGACGGTTTCCATTACTATAGCGGGAGTCTTACGGGGCTATCTTGACGATCAACCCAACAGCGCGCTCTTGCGCGAAGCCATGAATATCGAGTGTCCTATCGAGGAAGAACGTGTCGAGCACTTCCGCAAGATCTGGCAATCGGGCGTGAACCTCATCATTTCCAGCGACGCCGGCGTGCGGTTTACGCCACCTGACGACTACTACATCTCACTGCAATGTGCCGTAGAGTTGCTTGATATGCCGATCAAAGATGTTCTGCACATGGCCACGCGCAGCCCGGCGAGAGGCTTGGGCGTCCTTGATGAGAGAGGGACGCTGGAGGTGGGTAAAGTCGCCGACATCATTGCGGTGAAAGGCAATCCGCTCGCGGACATCAAGGCTATGGCAAATGTGAGTCTCACCATTGTGGGCGGCAACGACAAGTATCGTGATGGCATGATCACTGGGCCGCGCACAATTGCTCTGGGAGTCAGCTAAGAGTACTTGTGGCAGTGTGCTCAGAAGCGGAACACTTGACTTGGTAAACGTAGACCCTCGACGGTTTCATCTCCCACGAAAGAGGATTGGATTGTCCCCTCTCACCGCGGGAGAGGGCTAGAGCCTGCCCCGTACGCCGATACGCAGTATCGGATGATACGGGCGTGAGGGTAAACCTTCAGCGTACAGCGAGACGAAAGGGTACTGAAGCATGGCGGCGCAGTTGTTGTCCGATATCCGCATTCGAGAAGTTGAAACGTATTTTACCGACGAAATCGCCCGCACGCCGCTCAAGTTCGGCGGCGTCACCATGGAGGGCGCCACTCACGTGCGGGTGCGGATCGCGGTGGAGAATCGCGCCGGCCAGGTGGCGGAAGGCTGGGGCAGCATGTTCCTGGCAATCGGCTGGGCGTGGCCCACTGACGCCGTGGATGCGCTTGCCCGCGACGCGGCAATGCGCCAGGTGGTGGAGCGCTATGCCAAGTCCTTGGAGGGCCATTCCAGCTACGCCCATCCCATCGACATCGCGCTCAAGACCGAGCCGACCCTCCTTAGCAACGCTGCTGATACCAGCCGCGCCATGCAACTTGCAGACCCGATACCCGTACTCGCCTCGCTCGTGTGTGGCTCGCCCTTCGACGGCGCTCTCCACGACGCATTTGGCAACGTGAACGGCATCTCCAGCTACGATGGATATTCCGATGAATTCATGGCGGACGATCTCAGCGCGTATCTCGGGCCGGAGTTCAAGGGACAGTATCTCGATGAATACGTGCGGCCGGCGTATGTGGAGGAGCTTCCCGTTTTTCATCTTGTCGGCGGCCTCGACAAGCTGTGGGAGCACGAGATCACCGCTGACGACCCGGACGATGGCGAACCGGTCTCGCTCGACCAATGGATCGAACGGGACGGCGTCTATTGCCTGAAGATCAAGCTCCTCGGCAACGACATGGAGTGGGACGTGCAGCGCACCCTGGACGTGTACGCCGTGGGCAGAGAGGCACTGGCCAAGCAGGGAAGAGAAGAAATCTATCTTACTGCCGACACCAACGAGATCTGTGAGACTCCGGATTATATGGTGGAGTACCTTGAGCGCGTGCGGGAACAGTCACCCGCAGCATACGAAGCATTGCTTTATGTCGAGCAGCCCACCCATCGCGATTTGGACAGAGCGCCCTTTCGCATGGACGGCATCGACAAGCTCAAGCCCGTCATAATGGACGAGAGTCTTTACAATCACCGCCAGTACGAGCGGGCCAAGGAGCTTGGGTGGTCCGGCATCGCGCTGAAAGTGTGCAAAGGACACTCCCATAGCCTGCTCTTCACCGCGCTCGCCACCCACGACGGCCTGCCGTATACCGTCCAGGACCTTACCAATCCCGATCTCTCTCTTATCCACTCGGTGAGCTTTGCCGCGCGCATCAACCCCATGATGGGCGTGGAGTGCAACTCGCGCCAGTTCTTCCCCGCTTCAAATGGGGCCGTCGCCGCCGTCCACCCGCAGATTGCCAACGTGCGCAACGGCGTCGCGCATACAGGAACGCTCACGGGAACCGGTCTCGGGTATCAGGTGGAACGCATCCTCGCCTTCGCCCCGTAATGGCACGTCTCAACGGCGACTAGTCCTGAGTCTCGGGATTGATGCGCTCTGATACAATGGAATGCAAGGAGCGGCACATGGCCATTATCGACACCCACAAAGTGTTTGAAAACCTAACGGACGCGGGCTTCAACAAGACCCAAGCGGAAGCCTTGCTTGACGCAGTAGGCGAATCGCACGATACCCTCGCGACCAAAGCCGATCTGCAAGACTTAGCTCAGGCCACCAAAGCCGACCTGCAAACCGAGATTGCCGCAGTGCGCGCCGAAATCCAAGCCCTGACGCAGGAGACAAAGGCGGAGTTTGCGGACGTCCGCGCCGAAATCCAAACCCTGGCGCACGCCGTGAGCGAGTGCGCAACCAAAGCGGAACTACGCGAAGTGGAATTGCGCGTGCGACTCCACTTGGGCGCGACGATGGTGATCGTTGCCGGCTTGCAGATAACCATCCTCGGCTTTCTGATGGCGCTCTTCACCGGAGTCCTGCCCTGACCACACAACCCCTCATGCAGCGCAGCGGCCGCCAGTGCCGTTTTATGATTCGGCGCGTCCCATGCCCATGATTCAAAGGGATTCCTCTCATGCCAAAGTCACGGTCATGGCGGTTGGGTAGCGGAGGAGGGGCTGTGATGAGCCTAGCATGGCTGTGGCGCCAAACACTGGTTGTCCTAGTAATCACAGTCGTCACTCTTGCGTCGTTGCCAGCGCTGCATGCGCAGCAGACCTTTTCCCATGGCGCCGTGGTGGCGCTGCGGGGTACGCCGCACCTCTGGATTGCCGACGCGCGCGGCGTCCTGCACTGGGGCGGTGATACCCGTGCCCTGGCCGGAAAGAACGTCAACTGGAACGACCGCACCGAGGTTACCTTGGAGCAGTTGCGCGGGCTGACCGTGGGCGATCCCTGGCTGTCGGCCGGGCTGCTCAAAGACGGCGACCCAATCTATCTGGTCAAGTGGGAAAGCGACTGGGAGCGGCCGCAGTTGCTCCATATCCAGTCCATCGCCGACGTGGAACTCTTTGGCATCGATGGCAGTAACTACGGCAGATTCGTGCTGGACAAAGCAACGTGGGAAGCGCGGTACGGCATGTCGGCGGCGAGTCTGCAACGGTCAACGCTGCCCGCAGCCGTGCCAACTGCTACGCCCACGCCAACACCCACCGACTCTGCTCAAAAGGACGTAGTTTTCAGTAGGAATCTAGAATATGGCTATTCAATTAGCGTCTCGGACGACTGGATAAAGTCGTCGGAGGGAGTGTATAAGCGCAACGCGCCTTGGAGCCGCATCCGGATTCTACCGCATCAGTTTTTGGCGATCGACAGCTCCCCCGACCAATTCGCCAAATCGGTACGTGGGCTCTTGGGGAAAAGCTGGTGGAACTCACCACCTTCACTGTTTGAAATAACGTCGTTTCAGGAGAAGCAACTAGGCGAACGGGCTGTCTATCTCTTCAAGTACCGAATCCAGTCGAGCCCGCAATATTGCGTGCTTGATGTTATTGAGCTGGTAGCATGGACTAATTCCTTACCCGGCAATCCTCAAGGGTACCGAATGCGTGTCTATATGTGCGAGCATGATGTACCCACGTATGAACTGGATCGAATGGAGATATTGGAGAGCTTCCGGATCATCACTAGGCCTGCCACTTACTACACTCAGTTTCTATACGTAAATGGCATCATGATTAAATCGGCTAGCGAAGTTGATCCCGATGCGTTTTACTCGGCAGCGGACATGATCGCACCTATGTTGTCGGGCCGGCAGGATATTGCCGAATGCATGACTGACGTTGGCTCGGAAGTGGTCATCATTCCAAAAGATGAGAAGCTTACGACATTACCAGAGTTTCGTCACTTAGAAGAAAAAAGGACTTTCGATGACAGGTCGTATCAAAATATACGCGGCACCGGCGCGACAAAGAGCCAGCGGGTGACGGCGACCTCAGAAGAAAGCCTGCTTGGGCTTAAAGAGAATAATTATCAGTATATTGCGCTCGTCACGGTCCATGAATTCGCGCATAGTATTCAGAACCTATGCTTTACGGAAGGGGACCACAGTCGGTGGAACGCGTATTATGATTACGCTGTGGAGGCCAACATTTTCCCGGGAGAATACCTGATGTCGAATAACAGGGAATTCTTCGCCGTCTTCACCACCGCCTACTTTGAAGTAACCGGAGAGCTCGGCCCCAACAGTAGTCGCAACCTAGTTGAGTCTGAGTATCCCGCGATTTTTCTTTTCCTGGATGAAATCTACGGAAGTACAGAGCTCTCTCCGGAGTCAAAGCGTCTGACGCCTCGCTAGCCGACCAACTCTCCCCTCCCACCGAGAGAGGACTGTAGAGGAAGAACTGCTTATACCCCCTCACGGGGGTGAGCCGCCAGTCTTGGAATTCCATCTGTTTGGGTGACGTCGCCGATCCTGTGGTCGAGGTCAATGACCAATTCCTACAAGCGCGATGAGCCTTGAGAAGACGTATTAGTCCCCAAGCTGTGCGACCTGCAATCGTGGAGATTCTACTATTACGAACAGTGGTTCCACTGAATATACATCGACAAGAACCTCAACCGGAGCTAGTAATCAACTCGGGCCAATGCCGGTCGGGAATGATTCTCACCCACGCGATGATACCGTCAGCTACCGCCACATCCTTTAGCCCCCATCCACCGAAAGGATGAGGCAGTCGGCGCATCGGGGTGATTGAAAAGTGCTCCCGGCTTGGGGGGATAATGGTTTTTGAAGGGCAAAAGCCAGCCCTCAAGGGGAGGCCCCAACGGATGCTACCACGCAACGACCCCGACGTGATCACCAGGCCGTACTGCTGCGCCTCTTAGTCTATCTCGCCCACTTCCGGAGTGTCGCTCTCTTCAGTGATACGATGGCAGTAAGTGGCAAGCAAGATTGGACGCGCCGATAGCCTGTGCAAAAGAACAGCTCAGTCGTCTTGAAGGCGGCTACGTGCATTTGGCAACGAAAGAAGATGTAGCCAATCTAAAGTCTGAATTTCACGAACGGGAGAATCGCCTCATTGGGTGGCTGATAGGCGGCAGTGCTGTGTGGTCTGCCGTCGTTATCAGCGCGCTGCAATTGCTTGGCGCTAGACTGCCTCCCGGCGCAAGACCGTCCGCCAAGTTTACTCCGGTACGCCTGCGGTTCAAAGCGAATCCCCACCGTCCACATCCAAGATCTGCCCCGTGACCCAAGCCGCTTCGCCGCCAGCAAGGTAGACCGCTGAGAGTGCAACATCTGCCGGATGGCCGTCGCGGGCAAGAGCCGTGGGTGGTAACTCCGCATCTTCCGCGCCGCGTGAGTCGCCGATTGCGCCCGGACAAATACAGTTCACGCGAATGCCGTGCTCGCGGTACTCGCGGGCCAAGGTGCGTGTGAGTCCCACTAGCGCCTCCTTGCCCGCCGCGTAGCCGACGTTTGCTTCTCGGCGGGTGCGCCGAGCCGCGGAAACCAAGAGAATACAGCCACTGCCCTGTGCCACCATAGTGGGTAGCACGGCGTGCGTGCAATAATAAGCTGTGTCGACGTTAATGCTGATGAGATAGCGCCACTCGTCGGGCGCCGTTTCGTGCAGCTTTTGATCGCCGAAGGCGTAGTCGCCGAGGTTGTCGAAGAGCACGTCTATGCGTCCCCAGCGATCGAGGGCAGCTTGGGCCATGGCAGCCGCCCCATCTGGAGTCGCCAAGTCAGCCGTGGCGATGGCAGCTTCACCACCGCGTTCCTCGATCTCTTGCGCCAATGCCGTGAGCGGTCCCGCGCGCCGCGCTACCAACAGCACTTTCGCCCCCTCGCGCGCAAAGTGCAGCGGGGTCGCGCTCCCCATGCCGCCGCCCGCTCCGGCAATTACTGCTACCTTCCCCGCCAAACGGCCTTCAACCCCAGTACCGTCACCCATGTTCTATCCCTCCGCTTTGTGGTAGGTGTGGGTCATCGCTGTCTCCGATTCGGCCACGCCGGAAAGGACGTCTACGTGGCGCTGGAGGCGCATGCGTTCTTTCAGTGGCGCATCCGGGTCGTCCAGCGCCTGATAGACCACCGCCCCCTCGCAATCGGCCGGCACCGGCAAGCCCATGAGATAGCAGACCGTGGGCACAAGGTCCTTAAGGCTGACGTTGCGCTCCAGCACGTGGCCTTTCTTCACACCTGGACCGGAAAGCGCGAAGAGACCGCGCAAATCGCCCATGCCCTGGGTGGCGGAAGGGAACTGCGGCCCGTGCTGTGAGCCGAATTCATCCGCGTAGCAAAACACTACGTCGCCGGTCGTATCGCCATAGAGATCGAGCATGCGAGCGTTCTGTTTCTTGAAGGCAAAGCCGATGGGCTTCAGGTCGGTCTCCGGATCGTTATAGTCATATAATGCCTTGATGATCTCGTTCTGCACCGTGACGTAGTCCTCCGGCTCCACGATCCCTTCCGGGTCTCGGCCCTTCAGGTTTACCCATACATAGGAAGAGCCACTCGCGGCCGCGCGGGTCCGCGACCAATCCACCTGCCTGCGTCCGGTATACATGGCGAAGTGCGCCACGGCATCCGGGTCCTCCTCCTCGGCCAGCACGGTAAGGCCCGCGTCTATTAAAATCTGTCCAGGGTTACACTTGTGTCCGTTAGCCTTCGCGCCGTGATCGGACACATAGGCATAAAGGGTCCGCCGCGGCGCGGCAGCGGCTATATCAGCGAATGCGCGGTCAAGGCTCTCGTACATCCGCGCCTCGACTTTCTGCCAGTGTTTCAGGCTCTCCGCGTCGAGGTTCTGCGCAGGATCTACCTCGCTCGCGAAGAGGTGATAGAAGTAGTCAGGCGTATGAATGTGGATGAAGAAGAGGTCCCAAGCCTCTGGTTCCATCAGATAGCGCGCCGTATCCGCAAACCACTGATGGTGCATATCACACAACTCGATGAACGTATTGGCGTCAAACCAGCCCATGCGGAAGGTGCGCAATCCCAGATAGGGAGCGGGCAGACCCCGGCAGCGGCCACTCTCGAAAATCTCGCGGTCCAAGCCCTCGGGGTAGGACCAGCCGTCTATCTGGCAGAGCGGGGTCACGAAGAGCGTGACCGCCTCGCCGTCGGGGGTTAGCTCCAGCAGCTTGATCCGGAAAACCGCCTCGGTTCCACCCAACTCCTCGCTTTCGATCTCGCGGACGATACAGTCCGACCACTCGCCCACGCGCAATGAGCACATAGCGGTACCATGGTCACGCTCTTCGCAGACGTGCGCGGTGGTGAAGTTACCGGATTCGTCGGCCTCGATGAGCAAGTGCCAGGTCAGCGGGTGCATTGTGTACTTGGGGTAGCGGAAGCGCCAAGCTAATTCGGCTTCCAGGTATGTAACGCCTGACTCCAAGCCTCTCCAATCCTCCGCGTCTTCCACCTCGATCAGCGTGCCTTCCACAAAGTCCTCAGTAGAGAAGAGTGCATCCCCCGAGAAGGAATACGCATGATGGAAGGTGGGGTGGTCGTGCCACTCATTGACGGACAGTCCGTAACCGGCGATCTGCCAGCTGTCTTGCATGCGCGCTGGCCAGGACGAGGGCCAGTTGATGACGATAGACTTCTTCCCCACTTTCTCGGCTGCTTCCCACAGGTATTCAGCCGTGTGCCAGCGCGAATCAAATGCCGCGTGGGTGGCGCCAATCGGCTCCCCTTTCCAGTGCACGTTGAAATCAGTAAAGCCGGTGCGGCCGGCCGAGGCGCCGGTGGCAATCGTAGTCCAGTTTGGCGGTGTAATGGTGGGATACGGCACCAGGCAATTGTCTGCCCACGTACCACCCGAGACGAGTTTCTGCATCAACGGCATGCGGCCTGCGTCCATCAGTCGCTGCAATGTGGGCAAGATAGGGCCGTCTATGCCAAATACAACAAGCTTTTCCGGTGGACGATAAGCCATGGCATATGCTCCCTATTCTTGCAAGATCGTCCCAAATGAACGAGATCTTCTTCAACGAAGCGACCCAGCTACCACCAGCACGGGCAAGCGGCGCATCACGGACAACGGTTCACAGGCGCAATCGCTTCCTAAGCAGGAATATGCACTCTCACCCCATTGCCTGTCACCTAGAGCTTGTGCGTACAGGGGATTGGGGGTGCGGTCCCAAATCTTCTACCGCTTTCCCGCTCAGATAGCGCTAATTGTAGCTACTCAAACCCTCAGTCAGTCACCGGCGGTAGCTACCGTGCCCGCAGCCGCTGCGTAATAGGGCAGTGCGCTTTCTCCCGCGGCAGCGGCGAGCGCATTCCATGCACGAAAGAGCTGCGCGTACATGAGGAAGTAGTCTTCATGGCTAGGGTCTGTCTTGCCAATCTCCGAAGAAAGATAGCCGTCATAGCCGTCGCGTTGCAGCAGGCCGAAGAGCTCCGCGTATGGGAAGCCATTAACGAAGTCGTGCATGTGCACATGGCCGATCAAGTGGGCCACCCGGTTGTAGGTTGACGCCACCGAACCGCCGACGAGATCGCGATTGTCGCAATTGTAGAGAATGCTCACCTGAGGATGGTCGGCATGCTCCACCGCAGTCATGGCAAAGTGCCAGTAGTTGAACTGTCCGTGCATCTCCAGCATCACGTTTACGCCGTGCGGTTCGGCGAACTCGCCCAACTCACGCAGAGAGTCGCCGACATAACGCATCACATCCTCTCGCGGCGGAGGCGAGCCCCCATCCACACCTTCCTTGGGCATATCGTTGCCAAAGACCCGAATCTGGCCCGCGTTTATGTCCGCCGCTAGCTCGATGTAGCGTTTTGAGCGCTCTACCACTTCCCGCCGCTTGGTGGCGTCGGGACTCTCAAACCGGGAACTCGTGCTGATGCCGGCAACTTCCAAGCACCCATCCTGCACCTGATACCGGATAGAGCGTCGCTCTTCGGCGCTCGTCTCCAATTCCACGCCATGCTTGTGGCCTGCCTCGGCACGCAATTCTAGGCCACTGAAGCCACCCAAGCGTGCAATTCTAATGAGCTCAGATAGCTCCCAATGCCGCGCCATATTGTAGGTCAAGAGACAAAGTTTCATCGACTTGCTCCAAAGAGTGTGTAGGATTTCCCGTTGGCACGATAACGTGCCCTGCGTGCGCCGTCAACATTGCTTATCATCAGAAGCGAAGGGTATTGCAATAGAAGCACGGTCAATTTCACGATTCTCCGCCACTAGGGGAAGCAACGCCCCAGCATACAAGATATCTTTGCTTCACTCTACAAACATGCGGGATTGGACAGGACGATGAAGATTTTCCCTAACCCCGACCCTCTCTCCCAAGGAAGGTAAGCCTTCTCGTCTGAACGGCACAGGGATGCCTCGGACTGGAAGTCGGCGCGTGCCCCGTACCTGATGCGGGGTCTCCAATTGGAGGAGCCGCGCCGTCACCCTATCGCATGTGACATCTGCCAAGACCGTGGCTAGCAGAACCGAAGAAGCCTAGCAAGGTGGTTCTCATTCTCGCTAAAGTGCGTAGTAAAGCATGGCTCCTGAGCAGTGGGATAGAATGCAGCCATTGCTCATAACGAGACAGTTCGCTACACAGACTTCAGGATGCCCACCTTCCGTACGAAAGCTGCTCATTCTGGCGATACCAGGAACCCAGGAGCGATCTTGCTACTATCCGCTATAATGATGGGGATGCGCCTTACACAGCGTGAATGCAAGGAGGACGAGGAGTGTCGTTATCAGACATAGAGGAACTCAAACACACCATCTTGAACCTGTCCGAGTCCGACTACACTCACTTGAGGCAGTGGTTCTTCGATGAAATGGATTGGCAGAAGTGGGACAGCCAGCTAGAAGCAGACTCGGAAGAGGGGAACTTGGATTTCCTGATTACTGAGGCGTTGCAGGACAAGAGAGAAAGCACTCTACTAGACCTATAGATGAATCATCGAGCGTCCCGCCGCTTCTGGCATCACTTCGACCGGATGCCCAAGCATATGCAAGCCGACGCGAGAAGAAGCTTCGATCTGGTGAAGTCTCATCCGAGTCATCCTTCGCTGCGGTTCAAGAAGATCGGAAAGCTATGGTCCGCTCGCGTAGGCCGAGCGTACAGAGCCCTCGCCGTTGAAGACGGCGCAGACCTTATCTGGGTATGGATAGGCCACCACGATGAATACGAGCGGCTGATTGGCAAGTAAGCAAATAACGACAGTGCGAGGAAGCAGCGCTTTACTCAGAAGTTAGTTTGACAATTACTTTAGCAATCAACCCTAGTAGTGAATGTCCTTACCCAGCCCCTTCACGCCCGCGGAGAACAGGTCGATCGCGTCGCTAAGCATCCTGCGGGCTTCGCGGTCTGAGGCAGCGCGTGCGACAAAATCAACCGGCATGTGTGTATCGCTCCGCAAGGCAACGTATCCCTTGGCATAAAGACCGGGAAAGCGCTCCATCGCCTCTTCAATAAGCGGTGAGCACTCTGACTCACTCATATTGACGAAAACGCGGCGGGCAGCGCTCTTGATCTCAAGCGATTCTGAAATAGCCGTAGCCACATAGCGGTCAAAGAGCGCTTCCATTTCGCGCGGCGGGCCCGGGAGCACAAAGAAGGTCGTTTCCATCCGCTTGATCTGGATGCACGGCGCCCAACCCGCCGGGCTCGCCCATACCACCGCACTTTCCGGCACCGTCGCCATCTTGCGCAGCCCCGGGCTGAGCTCATCCTCATTCATCTGCCGTCTGCGCATGTAGTCCTCTAAGAGACTAGGCTCCTCATAGGTTCCCTCGCCAAGCAGCTTGGCAAGTGCCTCCACCGTGAGATCGTCCGGTGTCGGCCCCAAGCCGCCTGTCACCACCACAAAGTCCACGCCGTTATCGGCTGCTCCTTGCAGCGCGGGGATGACTTCTTCCAGCAGGTCGGGAAGCACCGTGATCCGCCGCACCTCCGCGCCCAAATCTGTGAGCTGCTGCGAAAGCCAGAACGAATTCGTGTCCTGGATGCGACCGAGGACGAGCTCTGTGCCTATAGCAACTATCTGCACCGTTGGAATCTTAAGAGTAGTCATGCCGTAAGTGCTCCTCTAGGAAAAGAACGGCAGACGCCAACCTTCTAAAGGCCCGCGTACGTTGAGGACATTCTTCTTGGTCTTGATATACCAACTGCCGACTTCGGACAGTCGGGACCCAACAGTCGGCAGCACTGCGGGCACAGTAACGTTGCGCACCGTCGTTCTCACAGCAAAGCTGTAGCGCGGGCTAAGCAGCATCAGACTCGGAACCTCCTCCGCAAAGGCGCGTTGAAAGTCCGCATACATTTGTTTTCGTTCGTTCTGGTCCAGGGTGTTGCGTGCATTCTGCAGCGCCTCATCGACACGGGGAACGATGAAGCCGCTGAAGTTCCAGCCGCTCTTCATCTGGCTGGAGTGCCAGGTCACGTAGGGGTCGGGGTCCAGGCCGTTGAGCAACCAGGTGTATAACGCTATGTCGAAGTCAAATTTGCGCAAGAAGTCATTGAGCAGCACAGAGGGACCTTTGATCTCCACGTTTATCTCAAAGCCGACTTCCCGCAACTGGTCCGCAATCGCCTCGGCGAGTTCGCTTTGGCCTGGCAAATCCGTAGTGAGCAGCGTGAGGGAAAGTTGCGCATCTCCCTTCACACGTACGCCATCCAAACCTTCCGTCCAGCCTGCCTGCTCTAGGAGGTCTCGGCTGCGCTCGGGATCATAGGGGTAGCGGCGTACGTCTGCAGCGTATGCCCAGGAGGTCGGCATTATCGGGCCTTCCAGCGGGTCGGCCATTCCCCCTTGCACCTCGTTGACCAGATACTCGCGGTTGATGGCATGGGCTATTGCGCGTCGAATCACACGTTCATAGAAAGTCGAGCGGCGCAAATTGAAATAGAGAACGCTATACCCTGCCAATGGCGTGCTGTACACCCTTACGTCTGTGAGCTTACTTACACGGTCGATCTCCGATGACGGCAAGTAGCTTACGCCTTCCACCTCGCCACGCTCCAGCGCCGTAATAATAGCTTTAGCGTTCGGATAGAACTTGAACTTCAAATAGCGGATGCGGGGAGCCCCACTAAAGTAATCTTCGTTTGCCCGCAGCAAGACGAAGTCCTCAGCGATCTCCTCAATGCGGTACGGGCCTGTACCCACCGGTTCCAGGTTGAAGGGTGTAAAGATGATTTGATCGGCGCCTACCCCTTCTAAGAGGTGCCGCGGTAGGATGCCAATAGCTACATATTCGAGCAGTGGGATGTACACATTGTTCTGCAAGAATATGCGTACGCTCCAATCGCCTTCACGTTCTGCCCGCACGTTCCTCCAAACGGGATCATTGCGCGCCGGACTCGCTAATAAGGCATAGGTGAACAGGACATCGTCCACGGTGAGCGGTGTGCCATCGTGCCAATGTACATCTTGGCGGAGATGGAAAATATAGGAACGACTTTGCGGATCAATCTCCCAGCGCGTTGCCAAATCCGGCACGATGGTCCCATCGGTTGAGAACCGTGTAAGGCCGTTGAATATCAATGCCGAGATAGTGCGGGCCGTATCATCCTGGGCAAGCATCGGCACAAGCGTCGCAGGGGGGCCTATCGTGCCCTCGATGTACGTGCCGCCGTAATCGGGAACATCTACAACAGTGGCAGCATAAGCAAAATACGCGAGCAGGGCTGCCGCCAGCAGCGAGCCAATACCACCAACAATGACTGCTCCAGCAATGCGGGAGGAAGACGGCGACTGCGTCGAAGACGGCGACTGCGTCAGAGACGGCGACAACCGATCAGCCATGCTTCACCCTTGGGGCGTTTTAGATGCGCACGAGGATAACGGATACGATGATAAAGAGCGCGGCTAGCCCTATCGTGACATTGAAGAGTAACCGATCAACGCCGCGACGAGTATTGTGGATGGTATCCGATCCGCCAAATGCCGATCCCAGCGCAGCGCCACGGGCTTGCAAGAGCACCGCGGCAACCAGCGCGACGGACAGAATGATCTGGATTATCTGAAGATACTGTTGCACCGAGAAGCGTTCTCCTTTGTGAACCCTCGTTGCTCTTTTTGATGATCAGATTTTCGGACTAACACAAACGGCATTTGACACGTTGCCGCGCCAGTCTTGTGTTCGGTCCGAGAACGTGACTCTCCGCAATGACACGTGATGAACGGCAAGCTGGCTTCATTATACCAACTTCCACTTGGTGGCAACGAAATAGCTCGCACGTTCCTAAGGGATATTGTATGGCGCTTGGCGGGACGCTATGCTAGAACAAAACGCAGCGCAGAGCGCCTGTCTCTTGGTTTCCAGGTGAAAAACTTCACTGGGGACGCGACGCACCCGAGTGCGACATAGCCCCGCGCAATTCTAGACTAGGAGTTCACATCATGTACGAGAAGATTAGCGGTTTTAGCGACGAAATCATCGATGACTTCTCCGCGCAACTTGACGCCATGCAAGAACTCGGCATCAAATACGTCGAAGTGCGCAACCTCGTCGTAAACGGCCAACCGAAGGCCGTAATTGCCGACCTCTCCGAGGAAGACCTGCGTGTGGCAAAACAAGAACTCGACAGCCGCGGCATGCACGTTTCCGCCATTGGCTCACCAATAGGCAAGATCATGATCACCGACGATTTCGAGTCACATCTGGAACGCTTCAAGGGAGCGCTGCGCGCCGCCGACATCCTCGAGACATCCTACATCCGGATGTTTTCGTTCTTCATGCCCGAGGGCGAGGATCCGGCGCAGCACCGCGATGAGGTCATGCGCCGCCTGCGAGCACTTTGCGATACCGCACGACGACACCGGCAAGACATGCTTCTCCTTCACGAAAACGAAAGCGACATCTATGGCGATACGCCCGCGCGCTGCCAGGACATCTTTGAGTCCGTTGGGGCGGAGAACCTCCGCCTCACCTTAGATCCGGCAAATTTCGTCGCCTGCGGTGTGAAGCCGTATACTGAGGCCTATCCCGCGCTAAAGCCCTGGCTTCACTACGTGCACGTCAAGGACAAGGAATCTTCCGACGGCAAAGTCGTGGTCGCCGGTGAAGGACGCGCTGAGTGGCGGGAACTCCTCGGCGCGCTCAAAGCGGATGCCTATGCCGGTTTCTTTTCGCTGGAACCGCACTTGCAAGTTGCCGGGCGCTCGTTTGGCTACACCGGGCACGACCTCTTTGCCAAAGCGCACACAGCGCTCATGAATCTGCTCGCTGAAACGGGGTGGCAAGCTCGTCCACTGTGAGCGCTTCTTAGCATCTAGTGCGGGCAGACAACCACTCGGAACGGATGAGACGACTATGCGCATGCGCTGGTCGCTCTTTACCGTATCCGCCAGTGGTCAAGAACCGCAAAACCTGCGATCGAATTACACGTCCTCAATGGAAGGCAGTTGCGCGTGCGCCTCGGCTTTTGCCTGAAAGCTTGGGCGCTTGCCGTGCCGTTGAGCGAGTTCTCGGTAGATGTCGTCCAGCGTGCAGCCGCTCTGCGCCAGTAGCACCAAACAATGGAACCACAGGTCGGCCACCTCCGCCGTAAGTTCGTTCGCTGCTTCGTTCTTGGCAGCCAGCACCACCTCGATGGCCTCTTCACCTACTTTGCGGGCCGTGCGGTCGACACCGCCCTGCAGCAAGTGCGTGACATACGACCCCTCCGGCAGCAACCGTTGCCGCTCGCGAATGGTCTCGAAGACCTCATCTAAGACCGCCGCCGCTGCGGACGACCTCTCTTCAGACATGATTATTCCTCGTCAAGCGTGCGATAGTAGCATGAAACGGCGCCGGTGTGGCACGTGGGGCCATCAGGCCGGGCAAGAATCAACAGCGAATTCTCCTCGCAGTTGCGGTACACCTGCACCACGTTCAGGTAGTTGCCACTCGTGGCGCCTTTGAGCCACGGCTCTTGGCGGCTCCGGCTCCAAAACCACACCTGTCCCGTTTCCAGTGTCTTAACCAGCATCTGCTTCGTCATGAAGCCGAGCATGAGCACCTGCTGGGTATTCGCGTCCTGAACTACTGCAGGGACAAGCCCTTGCGCATCGAATTCCAGGCGCTCCAGAGCGGAATCCGTCGCATTTGCATTCATTGGAACTGCTGCCTCGCTGGCGGTGCTCACTTGGCGCGGCCCCTTTGGGATCACACCTCTACCTGCAATACGACCGTACTCATGCGAAGACTGAGTAAAGCGCATCACCAAAATTATACCGCAGCATGGCCAAGGGAGCGCGGGGAGGCTGGCGGGGCAGCACCGGCGGATTAGACGGCATCTCATAAATCAGATTGGCTTGCCAAGTCGTGCTTCGACAAGGGCTTCGCGCAGCACTCAGCACGAACGGATGTTCGCTTCATCCGTTCGCCCTTATATCTTAGGGAAAGGGAGATAAAATGAGAGCAGG
>JAPPLM010000048.1 GCA_028874195.1 Chloroflexota bacterium | reverse complement strand
TCCCTCACCCAACCAGTCGTGTGCCATGCATAATTAATGAGACAGCCTCAAGGGGAGAGGGGACAAGAAGGGCCGCACTTTGGGCATGAGAAGGGCCGCGTCTTTAGGGATTGCCCGCCATCCAGAGCTATATGCGGCAATACAAATGGCGCCATTGTGGAAAGAACTCGCGATGGCAGAACTGGCGTTCTCTTCACGGCGAGAGGTAGGCAACTGCCGGGCGAATCGAAAGCTAGCCCAGAGCGAGACGTAGACGTGCCTTAGCCTGCTGGAACGTTGGAATACCGCTGACGCCGACGTGTTCGATGCTGCACGCGGCGGCGGCATTGGCGTAATAGTGCGCGACGACTTGATCGCCCCATTCCGCATAGCACAGCATGAACGCGGCAGCAAAAATGTCGCCCGCCCCGGTGAGGTCGACGGGCTGTGCGGGTAGGGCGTCAAGTTCATAGAACTCACCATCGTGGATGCGCGTTGCGCCATCGCTGCCTCGCGTCATCACTGCCATGGGAGCGAGTGCCGCGTAGAATTCAGCAAGCGGCATATTGTACCGCACGTCTTCGATAGAAAAGAAGAGCGCATCGTACGCCGGAAACTCATGCTCTGCGCGGTGCCAAAGTTGCCTGTATACGCGACCGCCGCGGTGGCTGCGCAGGCGGCCTTGAATCGTCATGCCGACCAGCGACTTCTTGGGAAAGAATCCGCTAAATTTCGTCGAGACGTCATGCAGGATCGGCCCCACGAGCACGACAGGGGCGTCGCGCCACGCCGCCGGAACGTGGCGCGGCTCGATCCGCGCGGCCTTGGCATGAACGAGCTGCTGCCGCCCCTCATCCGTGTAGATGTTCTCCATCGTCGTCGTCGCGGGAGACGGGATGGCGTGGAGGAGCACGTCATCGCCGAGAAGCGCTTGATAGCCCGGCACGTCCTCCTGCGCCAATGACGTAACCACGGCGGTGCGCACGCCCCACGCGCGCGCAAGCAGTGCCGCATAGGTCACTGTGCCGCCCCACCGCCAGCCGTCCGGCGTAATGTCCCGCGCGGCATGGCCGATAGTGAGAAACGACGGCGTGTCTTGCTCGGTCCCATCCATGACGACCGTCTCCTCGCCCGGTAGGGGCACGACATGTCGTGCCCCTACAAAGATTCACGCATTTGCCAATTGTTCAATCGCTCACTCTTGAGGATTTAGGCAAATCGCATCTCAAATGCTAACTCTGCCAAGCTGAGGCTTGCGCCTGCACGGCGGCACGCGCCGTTTGGAGCGCGTCTGCGGTGGCTGCCTCTCTCGAATCGGCGTAACGAAGAGCGGCGAGCGCAGCATCGAGCATGGAGGTGACAACATCCCGTTCGGCCTGACCCGTTGCTTCAACAGGAACGGCGCCACCGGGTTCAGTCTGAGTGACAAGGTTTACGTGGTTCTCTATCTCGTTAGACGGGAAGGAACCCCGGTCCGCCGACATTGCGCGTAACTTGCCGCCGCTGATCCACGCCGTGCCCTCGGTGCCAACGACAGTAAGTTCCTGGAATGACTCGCCTGCCTCCGGGGCAAGCCAGTTGCACGCGACCACGCCCTCACCGCCATGAGCTAACGTGCAGCGCACAATACCCGCGTCCTCGAATTCCGCGTGCTCTGTGACGCCATAGCACTGGGTCAAGGCCCCGGTCACGGTTAGGTCGCCGCCAAGCCACCGCAACACGTCTATGTCGTGAACGGCAAGACTGGTCAGTATCCCGCCGTGTGTGGGTGAATCATAGAAGGCCTGAGTACGTGGCGTAGCCGCCACCTTCTGCGAAGTGATTATCACGATCTGGCTGATGGCGCCGAGCTGCCCTGCGGCAATCAACTCTCGCAGTCGTACGTAAGCCGGCGTGAAGCGCAGCGGATGTAGTGAAAGCAACGCCGCGCCGGAAGCTGGTTGGGCTTGCGCCACGGTGTCTAACTGCTCGAGGGAGACCGCCAGCGGCGCATGGGCGATCACGTGCTTGCCCGCCCGCAAGGATTCCTCTATAGCTGCTGCTTTATTGCCGTTCGCCGTGGCTACGAGCACGGCATCTACGGCAGTGTCCTCAAGGAGTGGGGAAAGGCGGGGAAAGACCGGAACGCGGTACCGACCGGCGGCGGCCATGCGGAGACGTCCGCTCCGTTCGGCAATTGCCACCAATTCCGCCGCATCGTGGCGGCGCACCCGGTCAAGCACGCGATAGATCTCGTCGTGTTCCAGTCCGACGGCAGCGATGCGTAGCGGGACGTTCACAAGAGGTGCTTCTCTATCGGGGCCACGACACGCTTGAGTATTGCCCTACCGCAAAACCCTAATGGCGTCAATTGGTGTCGGCAGCGGAGACCTTACCGTTGCCCTTGCCGTTCGTTTGGGCTTGGGACATCGTGGCCTCCCGCGCGTTCGGCACTTCTGAGTCAATGGGGTAGCGGTAGACCTTGCCCTCGTAGTTCTTGAGCACGATCTCGTCGTCGGTGATTTCTTGAATGAAGTCCGGCGTCACGGGAATCTTGCCGCCGCCTTGCGGCGCGTCAATCACGAAGTGCGGCACGGCCATGCCGCTGGTGTGGCCTTGGATCGCGCTAATGATTTCCAGACCCTTCTCCACAGCCGTACGGAAATGGCTGGTGCCGGTGACCAGGTCGGCTTGGTAGAGGTAATAGGGCTTAACGCGGATCTTCAAGAGGCCCTGGACAAGCTCCTTCATCACCTCCGGGTCGTCATTCACGCCCCGCAGCAATACGCTCTGGTTGCCGACCGGAACGCCATGGTCGTTCATGAGTTCGCACGCGCGGCTGGATTCCGGCGTAATCTCGCGTGGGTGGTTGAAGTGCGTGTTCAGATAGACCGGATGGTAGCGTTGGATGATCTTGCAGAGATTGTCTGTCACTCTTTGGGGTAACGTGACCGGCATCCGCGAGTCGAGGCGGATGATTTCCATGTGCGGGATCGCCCGCAGTCCCTTGAGAATGTAGTCGATCTGGTGGTCCAGCAGCATGAAGGGATCGCCGCCCGAGATGATGACGTCGCGCACTTCAGGATGCGTGGCAATGTATTCGATCTGGCGATCCCAGTCTTCCTTCTTCACGGCATTGCGGCTACCGACTTCGCGGCGCCGGGTGCAGAAGCGGCAGTACATGGCGCACTGCAATTGCACCACCATGAGCACGCGGTCGGGGTAGCGGTGCGTCAGATAGGGTACGGGCGAGTCCATATCCTCCGCCAGCGGGTCCATGGTGGTCATGGTATCGCTGTGGTCGAGTTCCATCTCGTCGGGAATGGCCTGACGCCAGATGGGGTCGTTTACCTCTTCGATCAGGCCGAGGTAATAGGGGTTAATGCGTACCGGGAAGTTCTTGTGCAGGCTGGCCGCCGTCTCGTCATCCAAGCCGAGCCGCGCGCCAAGTTCATCGACGAGCTTCTCCGGCCGGTTGATGCCGGCCGCGAGCAGTTCCTGCCACTCTTCTTTTTCTCTTTTCACCTGGGTTTGCGAAATTGCCATTGCGGCTCCTTCTTCTCCGAATCCCCCGTAGGCTGCGCGCAGGTTGCAAACCTACGCTACCCGCGTTTCAAAGGCTCAGTCCGGTTACGCGCGCGAGCCGTGCGAACCCACGCTACCGGCGCATCATAGGTCAAGGTCTACGCCGCTGTCGCTAATGGCCGCGGGCATCATTACGGCGTCCACCATACCATGAATGAGCTTCTTGTCCGCAGGCACGATTGTTACCAGAATGCCTGCGAGCGTCGTCTTGTCATCCGCTACAAAGTAGTACGGACTCAGGCGCACCCGGCCGTGCATCTTCCGCACTGAATCTTGTGCAAAGTCATAGTAGCGCGTGCCGTACCGGTTGCCGTGATGGAATTTTTGCAAGACGTGAGGTGTAGTCTCAAAGGCTTCCAAGGCAGTCTGCACGGCGTCATCCCACTCCGACTCGGGCCGGTCGTGCCCGATGGTCACGCCGCGGCTGCCCCAGGCGGTGGGAGCGAAGCCGGAAGGCTTTATGACAAGCCGCCGGTCGGCTTGACCCAGTCCCTTGAGTTGCTCCCAATTCGTCACCGGCCGCTTGGCGATTTCCAGTCCCGGCACGACCGCTTGCGGCGGCAAGGGGCGCGGGTCCAGGATCCAGGTTTCCGGTACTACTTGCTTCAAGGCGGCAACCGTCTTCGCCCCCATCTCCTGCGCCCAGAATTCGGCTAACACGGGATGATGGAAAAGCGCAAAGAGCAGTTTTTCCTCCAGATATGCCTTTACCGGCGGCGTCATGGTGACGAGTTGTTTCCGGGCGGCGTAGAGAAGAACGTCGTAGTTCGGGATGTTCTTCAGGTCGAAGAGTTCAAGAAAGCGATAAAGCGTATCTATCTTCCGGTCTTGAAGCATGAGGTTGCCGCCGTGCAATTCGATCTCCTCAGGCTTGGCGCACGCGCTGCTCATACCCAGCCGGCATAACTGATCGGACACCCACTGCATTTCGGGACGATAGTCATTAGATTCATCAGAAACGGCAATGGCAAGCTGCGGGTCGTCGTTGGCGGCACGCCCTTGTATCATGGCGGCAAAGCCTTCCACCATGCCGTTCGCTCCGCCGACCATCGTGAAGCCCAGATTGCTGTAATGCTGCTGCATGCTGCCGGTCAAGCCGATGCCGCCGGGGATGGAATCAAGCTCGGCGGCCTTTACGCCGTCCGCGGTTAGAAGGAGGTCCGGCCGGATCACGCCGGGCAGGTCGTGGCGAAAGCGGTTCATTCTCCCATAGTCAACCACGGTCTCGCTCTTGCCGATATCGAGATACTCGTGGAAAAACGCGGGGATTGTGCCCCGCGCGCTGCGCTTGTAGAGGCGGTTCGCCGCGCCGTAGAAGGCGAGCAATTGGTCTCCCAATTGCTGCAGCCGCTGGTGGCTTTGGGGAGTAATGAGGAACGGTTCCGGCGCGATGCGCCACGAGGCGCGCGACCCTTCCACGAGCGGCCGGTCCGCTTCGCCAAAAAGACCGCTGGCGGGAACGCTGTCATTGAGGGCCAGGCTGCGCGCGCGGGCATCAGTTTCAGCAACCGTGTTCAGAGCGGCAGAGCGTGCAGGAGGGATATCCTCTTGGCTCTCCGCCTCTGTAGTCTGGCATGCTGCTTCAGCAGTTGGGCTGCCGGCTTCAGCCGTTTGGCTTCCGGTCTCAACCGTAGTACATCGCCCGTCTTGCGTCATTGAAACCTGCTCGGATCCTCGGAGTGCTCCATTACTTCAGTAATTATAGGATAACATGCACCCTGGCAACTGCCAATTGATCGCCGGTCAATCGAAGCCGAGAATACTCCGCAAGTGAAGATCCATTCGGCGCATTCTGCGCGGTAACGCCACTACGAGTTCGGGCCTGTTGGAGACGCGCCGTCGTCATTCCCACGTTCCTCGCGCAAAGCGTTGACCTCGCGTCGCAGATCGGCAAGCTGCCGGGTGAGGAAGAAGAAGTACCCGAAGACTATTACCCACAAGATGGTGTAGGCGGCAAAGAGGAAGTCGAAATTCTGTATTGTGTCCATTCAAGTGATTCCCTTTCATTCAACTTGAGGTTGTGCGTAGATCAACAAGCGTTTCCCGCAACTCGTCGATGTGCACGCGCTGGCGCACCAGAAACAGCGCCAATACCGTAAAGACCACAATGCAGTAGAGCACGGTATACCACATGCTCGCAGGCAAGGCGGCTTCCGACGTGGCGACGATGGGGTCGGGGTGCAGCGTCCGCCACCAGCGCACCGACATGTGCACGATGGGCACGTCGATGAAGCCGATGATGCCGACGATTGCCGCGTAGCGCCGGCCGCGCTCGGGGTCGCCAACAAAGCCCCGCAGCATCAGATAGACCACGTAGATTATCCAGAGAATGAGCGTAGAGGTAAGTCGCGCGTCCCATGTCCAATACGTGCCCCAGATCGGTTTGGCCCAAATCGAGCCGCTCACAAGGGTGATCGTGGTAAATACGACCCCAACTTCCGCCCACGCCCGCGCAATGCGGTCTTTACGCGCACTTGGCCGCCAGAGATAGAGAATGCTCACCACGAATACAATTAAGAAGCCCAAGTAGGCATTCCAGATCGACGCCAAGTGGATATAGAAGACTTTCTGCACAGCGCCTTGCACTAGCTCCATCGGCGTATAGATGAAGATGAGCCACAGCGCCACGACCATGCCGATCAACGTGGCAACGCCGAGAACGTCGTCTATCCATCTCCGCGCGCCGCCTTCGTTCTTGCTTAGTGCCATTTGGATCCTTTCTGGCTACGCAATAGCGTTGTCTTGTGTTGCGTTCGATGTGGTAGTTCTTACTCCTCGCGTAACCCTCCCGCCAATGTGCCCTATTTGGTGTGAAACACGTCCAATGTGAAACCAAGAAGCCAATAGTAGCGCCGCCTGCTCCTCATCCACCATTTTCCTATTAAGGTATAACCTATCCTATTAAGCAAGCTTAATGCACCCCCGTTGGTTCGCTTTTCGTGCAATTTCCAGTTTCTCTTGGCCGATCGGACAGCATTCATCCTTCAATGGCGTGTTCAAACAACAAATACGAAAGAGTCAGGAAAATCACATCGAAAGCGATCAGCAAGCCGATCCATGGTGGGCCGTCCGCAACGCCGCTGATTGCATTGCTCGTCGCCTGTACTGCGCCAATGATAATGGGCACCGTCGTGGGCAAGAGCAGAAGCGGCAGCAACGCTTCGCGCGCCCGGCTGTGGGCGGCCATGGCGGAAAACATGGTGCCGAGAATGGCTAAGCCCAGTGTTCCCAATAGTGTTGCCAGCATGACGGCAGGATTGAGTACCGGCAAGTCGAAGAGCAAGGCGAACATCGGCAGGGTGACCGCTTCCATGATGAAGAGGAAGATGAGATTTGCCAGCAACTTGCTGATGAAGAGCGCGCCCCGGTCGATGGGCGCAAGCAGCAATCCGGCAAGCGTGCCGCGCTCATACTCGCGCACGAAAGTGCGGCCCATGCCCAGCATGGCGGCAAAGGTAATCGTCATCCACAATAATCCGGGCCCAACCCGTTGCACCACCGGCCCCCACAGGTCTAAGGCGAGATAGAAGATAACCAGCGACAGCACGGCAAAGGTAAGCATGAGGACGAGCAGGTCGCGCGCGCGCATCTCCACCATGAGGTCCTTTTGCACTATCGCCAGCACTTGCTGTAGCGTCAGCTTCACGGCGCCGCTCCCGCCAGGCGGTGATACGCGTCGCGCAGCGCGGCGCGATCGAGGGCAGCGCTTGCGGCCTGGTAGACGAGGCGACCCTGAGCGAGCACGGCGACTCGACCGCACAGCTCCAGCGCGCGATCCAGATTGTGGGTGGTGAGAATCACCGTCCGGGCCGGGATAGCGCGGCCTTGGACGAGAGAGGCAAGCAGATCGAGATGCGCTTGGTCCAAGCCGGTGTCGGGCTCGTCGAGCAGCAGCACGTCGGGATCGTGGACAAGGGCGCGCGCCAGAGCCACCCGCTGCTGCATGCCGCGTGATAAGTTCGCGATCTGTTCATGGCGGCGCGGATAGATGTCCACGAGCTTCAGCAGCATCTCCACGCGAGCCTCGAGGTCCGGCATCCCATAGAGACGGCCGTAGAACAGCAGATTCTCTCGCGCCGAGAGCTCCTCGTAGAGGTAGGTTTGGTGCGCGACGACACCGATCCGCCGCCGTACTTCATTCGGCGCGTCGGCACTGTCGAAGCCCATGACCCGCAGCGTACCGGCCGATGGGCGCACAAGCGTTGCCAACACGGCGATGAGCGTCGTCTTGCCGGCGCCGTTGGGTCCGAGCACCGCCAAACGCTCGTTGCAGCCCAGACAGAGGTCTACCTGGTCCAAGGCGGCCTGGGCGCCGTAACGTTTGGTGATCCCTTGCACTTCAACGGCAGTATCCACATCATCGGTCCCAGGATCAGCCATTGTCGGGATCTTCCTCCGGCGCTCGATGGAGTCCCATCAAACGTTGTTTCTTCTCCGCGCGTAAGCGCCGGTAGTCGTCTTCAACCAAGCTTCCTGCCGCATAGTCATCATCGAGTTGAGCCATTTCGAGGAGCAAGTCTTCTTTGGCATCCGGCGCTTCGGGAGCGAGCGCAGGCGCAGCCACAGCTTTTCGGCGCAGACCGCCGCGCATACGGTAGGCGGCATAGAGTAGGGGCAAGATTAGCACCACGGCAAGCAGAACAAAGACGCTTGCCTGGGCGCCGCGCACGCGTTCAAACAGCCGCTCCAGGCGCACCCGCAAAGATGGCGCCGGCAAGCCTTCGACCCTTACCCGCACTTCCGCCCGCGCCGCCAGCGAGTCCGTGGAGCCGACGACGTAACGTCGGTCGCCAATCGGCGTGGCTTGCACTTTCAGTTGATCCGATTGCAACCGTAGGTTGTGTTCTTCCAGCGCAAGGATAGCGAAGTTGTCCGTAGGGTAGACCGTGCGTTTGATCAAATCCAGGGAACTGCCGGAATAGGGCACCTGGTAGCCAAAGGCTACTTCACGCTCGCCCGGCAGCAGCGGCATGAAGACGCCAAAGCCTCGATCTATCTGCACGACGTTCTCCGCATTCATCCCGCTGAGCATGGTGAGGTCCTGGGCACCGGCGGGCAGCGCAAAGCGCAATACTCTATCCATCATCGCACCACCGCCTGCGACGCCGGTGGCGAGAAACGTGCGGTCGCTCCGGTTGGCGAGCCGCACAACCTCGATGACGGCGAGCATGCCGCTCTGCTCCTCACCCGGCGCAATGATCAGCACGTCAGTGATGACCCGCACCACACTCACGTCCTGGCTCGCTTCATACACCATGAGCGGCGGCGCTTCAATCACAGCGCTCTCCGCAAAGCGCAACTCCGGCGTGTTGTACGGCACTTCCACATAGGCGGCAACCACCACGAAGCCTAATTCCGCATCCGTGGGAACCTCGACAAATCGGTATGCGCCCGCAGCGTCGGTGACCTGCGTGCGCTGCTCCACGATGTTCCCGTCGCGCAGGAAATAGAGGGTGACGGCTACGTCCGCCGGCACGCTGCCGCCCTCGGTGCCGTTGACGACGGTGCCGGTGATGACGCCGTCTGCCGCCGCAAGACTAGCGGTAGTGAGGAGAGTCAGAAGAATGCCGAAGCACAACGAAAGGGCAATGTGTCTTGGCGACAGGGAGTTGAGGTAAGCCTTAGGAATCTGAATAGCCAAGCTTCTTGCAGTGAAAGAAAAGATGGATTCCCGCTTTCGCGGGAATGACGAATCCTGTTCCGCTTTGGATTCTGGACATCGCGGGTATGACCGGTCATGCGCTGTCGTCGTTTCCCAATTAGACGGCGATGATTGACCAGGTGCCAGGATGGATTCCCGCTTTCGCGGGAATGACGGATGAGATGCCGTATTAGGCTTCCGTTTTGGCGGGATTGACCCAAGGCCCAATGGGGTGGTTTCCTGCTCTAGCGACGGCGGCAAACCATCCGTACCCCTATCAGGCGTTGCATGCACAGGAGATATCACTGCTCGTTTCTCCACGCGATGCCGCCATCCGTGCTGCGGAAGACTTCTCCCGTCTCGGTTACGGCGAGCACGGTGCGGTCGTTCGCCGGGTCAGCGGCTACGGCGACAAGCGGCTTGCGCAGGGGCAGATCCACCCAGGTCTGTCCGTCAGCCGTCGACATGAACAACCCGGTATGCGCCGCCGCGTAGAGCACGCTGCCGTCAGGCACTCCTGCGAGGGCGCGCACCGGCCCTCGCAAAGCCATGGTAACCGCGCCGCTGGCAGCGGCCCACGTCTCACCCTCGTCGCTGCTCGCCTGCACTCTCCCCGATTCTACGGCGATGAAGAGGAGCGGTGGAATACCGCCCACATAGATTGCCACGATTGCTTCGTTGTCCGGTGTCGCGACCGCTTCCCAGGTCCTTCCTCCGTCGCGCGAGCGCTGCAAACCGGCGTCGGCGAAACTGGCATAGACTTCCGTGGGCACGTATGGATTGACCGCCGCTGCCAGAATCTCAGCGCCCGGCAACGTGCCAGTGACAGCCTGCCACGTGCGGCCGGCGTCGGCTGATACGTGCACGCCGTCTTCTGAAAACACGTATGCAACGCCTGCTCCGGCCGGCGACACTGCCATTGCTACAGGTACCGCATCTAGTGAACTTTGCGTCCACGCCCAACCTCCGTCACGGCTTTCCAACAAGCCGTTCGCGTTTGCCAGGAGCACCTGATCGGGAGCGACAAAGGCAAACCCTACGAGCGCTGCCGCGTTGATTTGCGCTACCGGCGTCTGTTCCGTGAGGGTGCGGGAGGAGGCACGGTAGAGTTGAAAAATGCCGCCGAAAGCGATGAGAACAAGGAGAGCGGGTACGCCAATCCACAGCCAGTGAACGCCCCGCGCCATGGCAGATGCCGGGGCTTCTGCGGCGGCGCTTTGCCCAGCCGATTCGTCCAGTTGTCCGCGACGCCGGGCGCGAATCCGCAGGACTTCGGCCTCAATGGCGTCGCTCAACTCGTCTGCGTCACCGCGTTCCCTGGCTGCACTCAAAGCGCCCGCTTCACGCTGCCTGGCCTGAAGGAGCGAGATAACACGCTGCTTTTGTGCCTCGCGCAAAGAGGCGTACTCTGCCGCAGTGAGATCGCCCTGTTCGTGCTCTAAGTCGATTTCCTCGAGCTCTTGATAGAGCAGCAGGGTGCGTTCCGCGATGTCATCGGGTGCGCCCTCCGGCCGCTGCGACTCTGTTACACCGCTGCGCCCGATGAGCGGCCACAGAATCCAGAGCAACACGGCTGCGCCAAACACACCGCCAAACATCACAATGCTCATGAACGCTTGTCCTGCTTGTAGCGCGCGAACTCTTCCTCGAAGATTTCCTCCAGCCTACCTGCTGCTGAGGTTGGCGAATCCGGCGCTGACGACGTGGCGGAAGCCGATGCCGGACGGCTTTGCTGCCAATTCCAGAGGACGATGCCAACGACGGCCGCGCCGAAGAGTAGCACGCTAATGGAGGTTACCCACAACAAGAGACTGAAGCCCTCTCGGCGTGGCTCGAGCAAAACGTCCTCGCCGTAGCGGTCGACGAAATACTGGATGATCGCTTCCTCGCGCTCGCCCTGCGCCACCTTCTCGCGGATTACCTCGCGCATCTCTTCCGCCAATTGGGACTGGGAGTACGCCACCGGGATGTTCTGGCAGACCGGGCACTTGAGCTGCTTGGCGATGGCAGCGGTCTGCTCGTCGATGGATTGAGCGCCGATGCGGTGGGCGCCGAATTGGAGCAGCAACACGGCGAGCGCGAATGCTGCAAGGGCCGCCAGTGAGCGTGCTTTCGCCACTGCCGGCATTGGAGAAATGAGACGCGGTCCGGTTCCTAATGCAAACCTTGGCCCACGCACACGCTCTCCGTATGTGTCATAGAACTTCATCCCAGTCGCCCCCTAGGACGATACCGTGCCCGGCGCCAAGCGGCCGGCGCGCACGTCAACAGTCGCAGGTGCCGCTTCCGGCCACCAGGAAATGAGCCCCCCGATGACGAGCAGCGCGCCGCCAATCCAAAGGAAAGCCACCAGCGGGTTCACGAAAATGTGGAAGCTCGCCGTACTGTCTTCGCCAAACGCCGCCATCACGATGTACACGTCATCAAGCTGCGGATACACCGTTTTGATCACAACCTCGCTAATCGGCTGTTCTTCCCAATTCTCATAGACCACTTTTTGCGGCGCTACCTCAAAAGACTGGTTGTTGTTGCGCACGAGCAGCGACGCGATGGTGCGTAGCTTGCCGGGTTCACTCCACGTGGTGAGTCCCTGATAGGCCACCGTGTATTGGCCGACCTCCACGCTCTGGCCGGGGCGCATACTCACGGAACGCTCGGTCTGGAAGAATGATGACCCTATGATGGCGATGCCCATGATCGCCACTCCCACGTGGACAAGGTAGCCGCCGTAGCGGCGGCGGTTGTACCGGAAGACCGCGAGCAGGGCGGCGGGATAGTGCGTTTGCCGGGCGCGCATCAGGGCAAGGGCGGTGCGATGAAACTCCCGCGCGGCGACAGCGAACGCAAACGCGCAAGCGGCGACGCTGAGAATTGTCCAAGGCGAACGCGCGCCAAGCACAATGGCCGCAATGGTCACTATGGCAGTGGCAACGAGTGTGGTCCGCAAACCGCGCAAGAGCGCGCGCATAGCGCCGCGCCGCCACGGCACGAGCATACCCAAACCCATAAGCGCAACAATCGCCAAGAGCAGCGGTCCGTTGACTTGCTGATAGAACGGCGCGCCGACGTTGATTTTTTGCCCCTGGATCGCTTCGGAAAGCAGGGGGAAAATAACACCGAGAAACGTCACGAGAATAACGGAGACAAAGAGAAGATTATTGAAGAGAAATGAGGCTTCGCGCGACAGCATGGAATCGAAATTGTGCTCGTCTTTCAGTTGAGGGAGGCGCAGCAGCAACAACGTGAGCGACACGATGAGACTAACCGCGAGGAATCCAAAGAAGTAGGGGCCGATCTCGGAAACCGCAAACGAGTGGACTGAAGAGAGTATGCCGCTGCGCACCACGAACGTCCCAAAGATGGCGAGATTGAATGCCACGATGATGAGCACCATGTTCCAGACTTTCAGCATACCGCGCCGTTCTTGCACGAGTACCGAGTGCACGTAGGCCGTCATGGCAAACCAGGGCATAATTGCGGCGTTTTCCACGGGATCCCACCCCCAGTAGCCGCCCCAACCAAGCACGTGGTAGGCCCACCACGCGCCAAGCAGGTTGCCAAGCGAAAGAAAGAGCCAGGCGAGCAGTGCCCAATGGCGGGTCGCCTTGAGCCAGCGGCTGTCCACCTGGCCCGTAATCAGCGCGGCCAACGCAAAGGCAAAGGGAATCGAAACACTCACGTATCCCGCCAGCAACATGGGCGGATGCACCAGCATGCCCGGGTCCTGGAGCAGCGGATTGAGACCCCGGCCGTCGGGCGGCACCGGCGACACTGTTTCGAAAGGTGACGAGATGAAGTTGAGCACGGCGAGTATGAACGACTCGATAGCCATGAGCACGGTGATGACATACGGGATGAGCAGGCGGTCGGCCCGGAAGTGGATCAATATGACGGCGGACGAGAGCAACGCCAACGTCAGCGACCAATAGAGCAGCGAGCCGGCCTGACCGCCGTAGAAGCCGCTGAAAATGTACGGCCACGGCTGGGAACGCGTGGATTGAGCGACAACGTACTTCAGGCTGAAGTCATGCGTGACGAACGCGTACATGAGCGTCAGCGCAGCAAGGCCTACCAGCACGGCGACGGCAATGGCCGCATTACGCGCGCTGACAACCAGTTCCGGTACGCGCAGCCGCGCGCCGAGCACAGCCGCAACAGCGCTGTAGAGTGCCGCCAAGAACGCGATGAAGAGCAGTGCTGTACCAATGCTTGCGGTCATAGGATTGTAATCATATGGCATGCTCACTTTGCGCAGCAAAGCGCACGAGAATGCCACACAGAACGTGTGAGAAACTCGCTTGCGCTTGGAATGACATTTAGTACGTACACTCCCTATTAGAGTAGCGCGGGGGCTTGTCCCCCGCATGGTAGGCGCGGAGCGGATGGATTCCCGCATACGCGAGAATGACGGACTGGGTAGCGCCTATTCTCATGGCAATGACATTGCCGCCTAACAACAAAGTTACCGCTCATCCACGGAAGCGGATGAGCGGCCTCATGTTCACACCTGGTTGCCTGGCCCAGCGGCCCGCGGAGCCCATGCACACCTACCCGCTATCCAGACTGCGCGTAGTCACCGCCGGTCGGGGTGGCTTCCTCAAACCGCGACGGACACTTCGCAAAGACCTGATCGGCGTAATAGACGCCGTCTTGCCCCTGCTTTCCTTCTACGACCACCTGAACGTGGTCGCCAAAGATGTCGGAGAGGACGCCAGCATAAACAACCGTCAGCCTGCCGCTCTCATCCTCGACCTGGAAGCGCACGTCCTGGGATTCAGCGCTGCGCACGATTGTGCCGGGCACGACGTTGCCGGAGACGCGCGTCTGCTGCGTTTGCGCGCGCTCACCCATATCCGCCAATTCGCTCACCGTGATGTAGTACGCCGTACCCGAGGGCAATGCGGCCACAACCAGATACGCCACCGCCAGCAAGATGATGACGCCGCCAACAATAATCTTGATGTCGAAGGAGCGGCGGCCTCTCCCACCGGCACATGCCAGCGCGACCTCATTTGCCATAATGCCAGCTTTCCAGAATTCAGGGAGAACGCAAGGCGTTCTCTGCAATTACCTTAAGCACGTCAGCCAGTAACAAGACAACGCTGCCGATGATGGCGACCTGCACTACCGGCGAACGCAGCCGACGCAAGACGCTCTGCGCCGCAGGTACATCCTGTCGTGGTCCGCCGATTGGTTTGCGGGCGCTCGACCGGCGCAGCCCGCTGGATATGTAGACCATCCATATTACCAATAGTACCTTAAGCACGAGGACTACTATGTAATCCAACCCCGGATTCACGGAGGTCAGCCGATCGTACGTTAGGATGCCGCCGGAAATGAAGAACGTCCAGATGCATACCTGCACGATCTCATGAAAACGTTGCTCAACCCCTTGGCGCAGCTTGCTCCAGCCGGCGGTCTTCTCGGCAGCATCCACCGACGGTCGTAGTGCTAAGAGATAGAAGAACGTACCGCCAATCCACACCACCGCCGCGGTCAAATGCACCCAACGCAGCGCGACACGGAGCAGGTCTAGCGTGATCACACTCGGCGCATTCCTCGCTGCCGCGTTGCCCTACGGTGAATTCCTTGCTAGTGTAGCATGGTGCAGCGGCGGGATGTGTCCGCGAGCCGACAATCTCGGCGGGGAGTAGACCGCGGTCGTATGCAGACGCATGCGCTCGTAGCGCAACACGTTTGCATTGATGACTTTGCGCAAGCGCATGAGTAGGGGCAACGGTAGCACAGGTTTGCAACCTGTACCGTATCCCAGGCATCTTCTTTGCGAAGAGGCGGGGGACAAGCCCCGGCGCTACTTTAGTGCGACACTATTGGGGACACGCCCCGCGCTACGTTTTGGATTGCGTCCCTCTGCGCAGCAGTCGAGAAGGCAGTATGGTGGAGAGTACCGCAGTCATGGCATTCTGCTCGCAGGTGGCACAGGCAGCAGGCTATCACCCCATCGGCACGGCGCCGACCTTCCACACCCACCTGGCACTGGAGTGCCCATTGCCGTGGGAACGCGAAGTAACGGATTCCGCCACATTTCCGACTGAGGTTGGGGATGTGATCACGCATGCCACAGAAGACGGCATCGAGCATCGCATCACCGGCCTCATGCCCGACCCCGAGTATATGCAAGCGGGACTCACCCGCCTCTTCTCCTATGCGCACACCGACGACCAGTCGCCAATCTACGCGAAGCGCGAGTACCTCGTGCCGCCGGCGCGCCTGTCTGCGCTCGTGGAAGCGCTGCTTTATGACAAGGGTCTCCAGGAATTCGACGCGTATGAGCAAGCGACCGGACACATCCGCGAGCTATTCGTCTGCAACCACGGCAGCCGCGACCGCTGCTGCGCCACCTTTGGCTTTCCAATCTACCGGGAACTCCGCGAAGTGTACGCGCGCGCGCAGCCGGATGCGCTGCGTGTCTGGCGGTGCAGCCATCTTGGCGGGCACCGTATGGCGCCGACGCTGCTCGACTTCCCCGAAGGCCGCTACTATGCCTACGTAACGACCGAGTCTCTGCCAAATCTGATTGGACGGGAAGGCTCATTTGCGGCCCTGGAAAGCCAGTACCGGGGGTGGAGCAAGCTGTCGCCTTTGGAACAAGCCGCCGAGCATGCCGTGCTGCTGGTGGAAGACTGGCCGTGGACGACCTACGGCGTGAAGAGCGCCATCGAGGTTGCCAATGCAGACGACGGCGCGTCTACCGTGACCCTCACGTACACCGCACCTGACTCTACCGCTCGTGGAACCTATCAGGTAAAGGTCCGCGAGGCGCCGGAGCGGACGCTCTCGTTTCCAAGCTCCTGCGGCAAGGAGGACGAGCCGCAGCCGCAGTTCGTGGTAGAGGGAATTGAGAAGCTACCGTAGTTCCCGCACGCGTTCCACGATGATGTCTTTTAACGCGGCGCCTACCGGCGTTGGATAGGTTATGAGCACCCGCAGATCGCCGCTCCTATCGATCAAGAAGACCACGTCCTGGTGCAATACCTCGCCCGGCTTGCTGGGTTTCGGCTCGCCCGCGGATACATAGTACGCGGCGACCACTTCTGTTACCACCTCCCATTCTCCACTGAGAAAATGCCAGGCCGGACTATCGTCGAGCCCCTGCCTTTGGAGAAACGTCTGCATCGCTTCCTGGGTCTGTGCGTTGGGATTGATGTTTATGGCCAGCACCACCAGCTCTTGCGCATCCTCCCCTAAATCGTCATACGCCGCGGTAATATGCTGCGCCAGAATGAGGCAGTTGTCCGTGCAGAGCGGATCGAGAAAGGTGAGCAGCACCACCTTCCCTTGCTGGTCCGCGAGGGAGACTGCTGACCCTCGATGATCCTGGAGCGCAAACGCAGGCGCGGGCGCGCTTTCGAGTTCCGTGCCGGTATAGCTTAGTGACCCGCCCGTCACATAGGGCCAGATATACGGCATGAAGGGAAAGACGTGCGGATTTGCTTGCGTAAGGGCGAACGAGGTAATCAGAAAAACCGTAACCGCGAACGCAAGCGCTTTGACGTGTCGTATTGGGTCTCGCATGGATTCAGCATAGCAGAATCCGCCATACGCATACCGCTGCGCTCTCCCAGAGCGGGAGCGCAACGGTAGCTCGGCGGTGATCGCAGATGCCGAGCGGTCTCCTATAGCCGCATAGAGTCTTTGCGCGTGACGCGCCGCCTCTTGCACCCCCTCAGCAATGAATGACCGCACCAGCGGAAATGTCGCTGGTGCGGTCATTACTCATTTCTCTGCTGCGCTGTTGCGCTGCCAACCCGGGCCGCGAGCCTTTACTCCACCGCTACCGCGCGCAGCGTTTGGTAGGTAACCGCTAACGGCTTCCAGTCTCCGCTTTCCAGCAGGCTGGCGCCGCCATTGGTCGCGACCCAGACCCGACCGGCCTTGTCTATGGCAATGTCATAGACATCGTTGCTGGCGATACCCGTGTTGAAAATGGTATGCCTCGTCCAATTGGTGCCATCGTAGACATTGACTCCACCCGGTGTCGCCAGCCAGACCCGACCGTCCGGCCCCACCGTGATGTTGCGCACCGTATCGTGGATGAGGGCGGAATTATTGGTGTTATGAGGCAGCCACGTCACGCTATTGTATACACTGACACCGCCGCCGTTCGTGCCCACCCATATGTTGCCGGAAGCGTCTTCCGCCAGACTCAGGGTATCGACTATAGGAAGTTCACTCCGGAAGACCCGCCAGTTGCCGTTGTTGTAGTAGGCGACACCATTGTCCGTGGCCAGCCACACGCGATTAGGTTGCTCATTGACCACCAGCACGTCACGCACCACATTGGACGGGAGCTCGGAGTTGCTTGCATCTAAATGACTCCAATCTATGTCACCGCTACCGTCAATGCGGCCGAAAGAAGCGCCGCCTCCATCCGTGCCGATCCAAACCAGATTGCCGTCAGCGTGCACAGCCGTGACCTTGTTGCCGGCAAAGCCCTGATTCCTCGTGTTATAGAGCGGCCAAGCAGCGCCGCGCAGCGCCGCCAGACCATTCTGGGTCGCAAACCACTTCGTTCCGTCGGCGGCAATGAAGATGTCGTTGATGGTGTCGTGCGGGATTGGACCTCCTAAGGAGCGATACGTTCGCCAGTTGGCGCCGTCATAATGAACCACACCTCTGTTAGACGTCCCGAACCAGACGCTCGTGCCTTTCGGTAGCGGTGTGGCCGCAGCGACGGGCGTCGCCGTGGGCGTGGGCGTCGCCGTAGCTACAGGCCTCGGCGTAGCGGTAGGCACAACCGGCGTCCGAGGCCGAGGCGTGGCCGTAGGCGCGGCGGCCACAGGCTGCCCCCTTGCCGTATGCCCGCGCGTTACGCGGGGTATCGTGTAGCGTTGCCCGGGCGTGAGCGCGGCCGCAGCCCTGAACGCCGCGTAGGTCCGCCAGCTACTATTCGGGTAGTTCAAGTTGCGGAGGTCATCACCGAGGAGCCGCAGTTTGACCGGCTCCGGGTCCCCGAGATGATGTTCAAATACTGCCGCCTGGAAGTACTGGCGGATGAAGCCAGGGGTCCCAATGCGCAGCGTGCCGGCTGCACGTAAGTCTGCGCGGGCATCGGTCTTGGGGTATCCAAATGCATCCACCCCGCCGAGGGATTCATAGAAACTCTTGAATCCGGTATAGCGACCGTCAATTGAAAAGTCGGAAACCTTGTGGCCCCAGGGCCCGACAAGATCGCCGGGGTGAGGGTTGAGGATGCCCGGCTCGACGCCCTGGTCGACGCTGCCGCCGAGGCCGCCGCCAAAGTAGTCCCACGCCAAGCGGCGTTCCATCACGTAGCGCCCCAGATCGGCGCGCCAGTGCCAGTCCACGACGCCCCGCTGGTAGTATTGCGCCAGGTTGCCGACCTCTTCCTCGATCACCTCGGACGTGGGGTATCCCCACCGTGTCAGCCCGCCGGTAGCGTTGTAGTGGTCGAGGAAGTTTATGCTGTGCGACACGCCGTTCCGTGTAACTTGGAGGTTCGGGATGTTGTGCTTCAGCGTGGTATCGTAGTAGTTCTTCGTGACCAAGGCCAGCGAAAAGGTGGTGCTTTCCTGTGCGTGGCTTGGCGCCGTCGCCGGCACGAAAAGAAGCGCCATGAGGGCAAGCGCCCCGACTATGAGACGTACCCTGTTCAGACATCGCATCGTGGGTTAATTCTCCTCATTCACCGTGATGGCGTGGCCGCCAGAATGGTCTGATCGCATTTCGCGGGAGCCGACACTGTACCCTAAGCACAGCTACGGAAAATCCCCTATCCCTAACACTGAGGCTCGTACGGGAGACGCACGCGAGAAACGTACCCCTTGAGAGTACCATAGTTTTTGGAGCATGTCAGCTAACGACAGGCGCGCGTTTACGAAAAGAAGCGGGGGCGACTATAATAACCTATCTTTGTCCAACTCTAGCGCGGTCGCGGTCATTCCTAGCCGTAGCCAGGGGCCTGACAAGGTGAGGCGAACCCGCTGCGTGGAGACGAGGTTCGTTCAATACGAGGAAAAAACAGGAGCCGCACAGAGTACTGCCAACTGCTGGAGCGAACGGCCTAACCGCGTGCCCGAGCAGATGACTCCTTTAAGAATAGCACCCGCCCGTGTCGCTATTACTTGGAGCGAAACGAGTGGTCTGACCCCTATATAAGGATGTGCAAAGATGAAAGCGTACATTGCCGTTGACATGGAAGGGATCAGCGGCGTCATCATCTCGGAACAGCTCTTGCACGGCAGGTTGTTCTATCAAGAGGCGCGCCGCCAGTTGGTGAACGATACGAACGCCGTGATCGCCGGAGCGTTGGAGGCAGGCGCCGACGACGTGCTCGTGATCGACGCGCATGCGTCCGGCTTCAACTTCATCTACGAGGAGTTGCACCCCGCCGCCGATTACATCATGGGCGGCGCACACCAAGTGCGTTTCCCTTTCTTGGAGGATTCCGACGTGATGATGCTAGTGGGCTACCATGCCATGTCCGGCACGGCGAACGCCGTGCGCGACCACACCATGAGTTCAGCCAACTACCAGGATGTACTCATCAACGGCCTGCCGGCCGGTGAAATCATGATCGACGCCGCCCTCGCCGGGTCGCACGGCGTGCCGGTCGGTCTGGTCACTGGTGACGACAAGGCCTGCGGCGAGGCCCGGCAACTCCTCGGTAACATTGAGACCGCGGAAGTTAAGCAGGCTATCGGTCGCCACGCTGCCCGTATGCTCTCGCCCGCACGCGCGCGAGAACTGCTGCAAGAACGCGCGCGCAGAGCGGTGGAGCGCGCCGGCAGTCTTACGCCCTACATGGTCTCACCGCCGGTCACGGTGCGCATTTGCTATAACAGCACGGATCTCGTCGACCGCATCTACTTTGATGGCAACACCTGCCGGAAGATTGACTCGAGAACGGTCGAGTATCGCGGTGACGACGTGCTGTCGGCGCTGAGTGCCGCGAAGTTAGTCCAACCCTATTCCACGGCAGAGCGATCCGATACTTGACGCCGGTCATTCGTCCGAGCAGCTCAGTCCCGTCAATATGTGTGAACATGCTCGTTGGTAGAGCAGGGTCGGTGCCATAAGGGGTACCGGTGTCCGTTGAGCAAAGTGAGGCGCTCGCGGGAGAGTATCCAAAGTGGCTTATAAGGTGCTTTGGCGGCGCAGGGCAAGTCATCCGCACCTGCAGATTAGCACTTTACTTGCTAGCAAAAGCAACCACATAGATTCAGGGATAATCCGGAATTGAAACTGCTAAGAGGCTTAATGCGAAAGGGAAGAATCATGGATAAGTACGTGTGGCAGCACATGCGACGGGAAGAGATCGCCGAAATGCGCGATCACGGCGCCGTCGTAATCCTGCCGGTGGGGTCAATTGAGCAGCACGGCCGCCACTTGCCGGTGGACGTAGACATCTTCATGGCAGAGACCGTGGCGTTGTCGGCTGCACAGGCGCTTTTGTCGGAGATCCCCGTGCTGGTTGCCCCGTCGCTGTGGACCGGAGTTTCACCCCATCACATGCACTTTACGGGCACGCTCACGCTCTCGGTAGACACGTTTTCTCAGGTTCTTTGCGAAATCGTCACCTGCATGTGGCAGCACGGTTTCCGCCACATTGTGCTGCTCAACGGCCACGGCGGGAACGACAATACGATGAAGTCGACAACGCTTAAGCTCGGCGCAGAAGGCATTGAGGTAGCCTCAACGACCTACTGGGACCTGGCAGCGGCAGAACTGGCGGAATTAGTCGAGGGCGAGCGCAAGAAGGTCGGGCACGCCTGTGAGATCGAGACCTCCATGATGCTGTACCTGCGGCAAGAACTGGTGGACATGAGCACGGCGGTGAAAGACTTGCGCATCCCGCCCACGCGTATGCCCACGGGCGGGCCTGTGTACTTCTGGCCGGTCTTCGATCCGGGCACGACGGGAGTGTCGGGAGATCCAACCCTGGCTACCGCCGAGAAAGGCAAGGCGTTTCTGGACGTGATAACGAAGAACCTTGCCGACTTCATCCGCACGTATCATAAGGCGCAAATCCCATAAGCGCATGAAGATCAAAGACATCCAGACCTATATTGTCGACGGCCAGTGGTGGAATTGGGTCTTCGCCAAAGTCACCACCGACACCGGTCTCCACGGTTGGGGTGAAGCGCCGCTGGCGTGGAAGGAGCACACCGCCGCCACCGCCATCAAAGAGCTAGGCGCCGTGCTCATCAGCGAGGACCCGCGCCACATCGAAGCCAACCTGCAACTGCTGCACCGGGGCGAGTACGGCGGCACAGGGCCGGTCTACAACACCGCCATCAGCGCGCTGGAGCAGGCGAGCTGGGACATCAAAGGCAAGGACGCCGGCCTGCCGGTGCACGCTCTTCTCGGCGGCCCGTGCCGTGAGCGCATCCGCGTGTACGCCAACGGCTGGTTTGAAGGCGCGAGCACGCCGGACGAATTTGCCACGGCAGCGCAAGCGGTGGTGGCGCAAGGCTACACCGCGCTGAAGTGGGACCCTTTCACCGCCTGGATTACAGCCTCAGACCGGGAGATCAGAGAGGCTGCGGCCAGCGTCGCTGCGGTGCGTGAGGCCGTAGGGAACGACGTGGATCTCTGCGTGGAAGTTCACGGTCGCCTCAATGTCACCAGCGCAATTGAGGCGGCCGAGGCACTGCGGCCCTACCGGCCGTTCTTCTACGAAGAGCCGCTGCGACCGGACAATCCCGCCGCGTATGCCAAGCTGGCGCAGGCGCAGATCGGCATGCCCATCGCGGCGGGCGAGCGCTTTTTTACCCGCTGGGGCTTTCGCGAGTACATCGAGCAACAGCTACTCGACATTATCCAGCCCGACATCAGCCACACGGGGGGTATCTTAGAGGCCAAGAAGATTGCGGCCTGGGCAGAGACTTATGACATCCCGGTGGCGCCGCATAACCCGTACGGCCCGGTAGCCATGGCAGCGACCTTGCAGGCGGTGGGTTGCATTCCCAACGTGCTGATCCTCGAATCGTTCCTCTTTGGCTGCCCCTGGCGGCAGGATATCGTCAAAGACTCGCTGGAAGTCCTCCAGCCGGACGGCACGCTGCGCATACCGGACGCGCCCGGACTGGGCATCGAACTTGATGAAGCGGAGTTGCGCAAGCATCCATATCGCAACATCCCAACGCCTTGGAGCCGTCCGACAGTGGACACGTGGGGCGGGACCATCTTCAACGATCCAACTGTAGCGCAGCCAAAGGAGTAGCGCCGTGAGCGCGTCGAATCCGCAACTGACTATGGTGCGTCCGCACCTGGACGACCTCCCTCCGCTGCAGGTGCCGGTGCCCTACCGCATTCGCTCGTATCGTCCCAACGACGAGGTGCTCTGGACGGAGCTGGTGGCAGCGGCAATGAACCCATCGTGGACGGTCGAGGCGTGCCGCGAGAAGATTATTGCGAACCCGGGATTTGATCCCGACGGCATGTTCTTTGCTGTTGAGGGCGAAGCTGTGGTCGGAACCGCCACTGCGTTTCACGAAGAGAAGAACCCGCCCGAGCGCGGCACCGTGCACATGGTCTGCGTGCACCCGGACCACCGGGGCCAGGGCCTCGGCTACTGGCTCTCCCTCGCCGTCTTGCACCGCTTTCGCGAACGCGACTTTCACTCCGCCCAACTGCTCACCGACGACGTGCGTCTCCCCGCGATACACATCTACCTGAAGCTCGGCTTCGAGCCGCACATGAGTCATCCCAGCTATCCCAAGCGCTGGGAGGCGATCATGGAGACTCTCCGCGAGACCGGCTTCGCCTAGAAAAGCCCCAGCCCTGAGGTTATCGAGAGCAGCCCGGAGCAGAGCACGACCACCAGGACCAGGCGTTTGAAGTACTCCTCCGGCACCTTGCGCGAGAGGAAGATTCCCAGGACCATGCCAACAGCAAGCGTTGGCAAGAACAACAGGGCAAGCCGCACGACCTCTCCCGTGAACAAACCGCTCGCCGCATGGGCAGGAATAGTAATGGCGTTGAGAAAGACGAAATACGCGGCCAGATTCGCGCGAAAGACTTGCTTCAGCATGCCCTGGTTGGAGAAGAAGAGGATGACGGGCGGCCCGGCCATGGCAGTGCCGGAGGCAAGGAGCCCGCTCGCAATTCCCACCGGCGCTAGCGCGATCTTTTCATTTTTGATCTCAAGGTTTATGCCCAGCAGCAGCACCAGTGCAAAGAATACAATCACAACCCCGACGATGGTCTTGAGCGCGCCTTCGCTCAGGACAAGCAGCACGTAGACGCCAAGCGGGAGACCGATGAGACCGGTCGCCATTAACGGCCAGATACGCCTGAGGTCAACATTTCTGATGACCTCCAAGAGAATGAACAGAGAGACAAGGAAGATGTGCGTTGTGACGGCAGGCACCACTACCCGCGGCGGCAGCACCAGCATGAGCAAGGGCACGCTGACGAGCCCGTAGCCAAATCCCGTCGTGCCCGCGACGGTGGCCGCGCAGAACGTTATGATGCCGCCGGTGAGGAGGAGGATTTGAAAGTCGGTCAGGCCAAGCAGCGACACTCGCGACCATCCATGTAGGGAATTATTGCGAAACGGGCTGCACCTAACTGTGCCGAATCGTCCGTGGTAGATGCAACTGTGCTAACCGCCGAGACTTGATCGACATGCTCTGGTTAATGCAAGCTCGAGCCACAATAACCGGCCGTAGCGCGGGGGCTTGTCCCCCGCCAGAGTAGCAGCGCAGGTCGCACTCTCCAACGTTGCCGCCTGAGAGAAAAAGTATACGCGGCTTGTTCCTCCCAGGCGCAGGTTGCAAACCTGCGCTACCGGGGTGTAGGGCCTGTTAGCCTGTCCTGAGCTTGTCGAAGGGCACCATGTTCCTCGACACAGTGGTTAATGCGACAGCATTGGGGCTTGTCCCCCGCTTCCCCATTTCAGGCACGGGGCAGGCTTGGGGGGCATAAACACTATCTTGGGCAAGGCGCAGAGCAGAACGAGACTGTTGGCACTAAGCAGTCTTCCGCACCCTCGTTGCTCACGGCATGTGCTGTGTACTATTTCTCCCGCAACGTCATGCTGCGCCGCGCTTGACCGGAGGCCTGCCGGATCGTGCCGTATTTCCGCTGCAAGACCTTACCGTCACACACCCCGAAGGTAACGGCATAGAACCGGCCCGTGGGGGATTCCCGCGGTACTGCGACTCCTTCCTGCTCACACCGCTGCCTCATGACCGCGTAACGTAAAGTCGCCCGCAGCTTCTCCGGATCGTAGTCTAGGCTGGTTTCCAGCAGTGCTTCTACTCCAGTTTCAATGCGCGCGCGCTCGCGGCTTGGCACACGTTCCCGCTCCGACGATACCGGAACGTGTTCGTTCAGGATTTCCGTGAGCGCACTCGGCGCGCCGTCGTACGCGGCGAGCATGGCGTGTTCATCCATGCGCTGCCGCACGTCATGAAGCGTGTTGAGACCGAACGCCCGAAGAAGCTCCCACTCCGGAGCAGTCAAAGCTGCGCTTTGCGGCGTCAGATTTCGTGCCTGCTCCAAACGCGCAAGCGTCTGAGAGCCTTTCCGCAGAGCCGCTGCGGCTTCAAATGAGGAATCTTCTCGCACTGAACGCTCGTACCTGCAATTGCTCCGGCGATAAAACTCGGAAGGAATGAGATTCCGTCAAGAAGGCTCGCGTCTGTTCGGCAGGCAATTTCCGTTCGTCCTTCGACAAGCTCAGGACGAACGGAAATTGCTCTTCCTGTCTCGTCCACCAAGGGGCAGCAAGAGAACTCTCAGTTCTTTTGCAAGGATCAAGCGCTCTGCCAAAGCCTCACTGGGCGGGCAGAATCGCCGCAAGCCGCCGGTATTGTACCATGTAGGTTACGAAAGCCGATCGATACGGGATGACAATGTATGGGATGCCTGTGGCAAATCTATAAGGCGCTGTCTGTACTCTTCTTCACCCTATTTCTCTTGCTCATCCTCTTGGGCGTGATCTTGCTTGCCGGGACAGGCGTTGTGGAGGTACCGGGGCTGAGCGCGCTCTTTGGCCAGAGCGTTGCGCCGACTCCAACGCCAACAATCGTCAGAGAATCAGCGCAAGGCGGCGCACGTGAGTCCGGCACGCCGATTCCGGGATCAACGGCAACTCCGGAAGTAGTCTCAGAGCAAACCGCGGCCATTCAGCGGGCCGAGGACGCCATCAAGCAGGCCGACGAACCCGGCCGCTTCACCATCGAGGTCGCCGATAGCGACCTGACGGCGCTTTTGGGTGAGGTCATCGCTTCGCTCGACAATCCGCCCGTGTCCAATCTGGTGGTCACGTTCGAACAGGACGCGTTTGCGGCCAGCGGCACGATCATCGCGCCCTTCCGTGCCAATATCCAGGCGAAAGGCCACTTCGTCGTCAGTGAGGAAACCGTGCGGATAGCGTTTACCGAGGCAAAGTTGGGCGCATTGACGATGCCGGAAGCGTTGCGGGACCAACTGACTGCGCAGGCAAACGAGTACCTGGATGCGAACGTCGGCGAAACGCAAGGACTGCGCATAGATAGTGTCGAGATCATTCCGGGGAAAATCATCGTTACCGGCGAGCGCCTCGAGAGATAAGACCGCAGTCTTGACTGTCAAGCAGGATTTTGCGCTCCGCGCGCGGCTCTGCGCCTTGTCCAGGATGATGCTTGGCTTCCAACGCGAACTCCGGTGGGTCTTGTATCATGGGCTAATGACGACATGATGCCGCATGCCAAGGTGCTGTGCTATGGGGCGGATATGGTCACAAGCCATAAGGCTAGCTGTCCTCGCAAACATGCTACTCCTCGTGCAGTGCGGCGGTGAGATTCAAGCGCCGGAGACCGGAGAAACACCGCAAGCGCGCCGCGACGCAACGCCGTTGGCAGAGCCGACCGCGCAGGTCACATGGGTCTCTTGTTTGCCGCCGCAATCGGAAGCGCTTGCGACGCCCGCGCTCTTGTGTCCCTCTCCAGCGCCGGGGCAATTTATGTTGACAATTGCCGACCGCGAATTGACCCCAAAGATCCAAGAATACATCGTGGCCAGACACGGCGATGCGGAAGTAACGGACGTTGTCTTGACGTTCCAGCCGGACGCCTTCGTCATCCGGGGCACGTTGCTGCGCCCTCTCCGTACGACCATCCAGGTGAGCGGACGCCTCGTCGTGCGCAACGGCAGGATAGTAGCTGAGAACGTAAAAGGGAAGTTGGGCATCTTCCCCGTGCCGGCAGGCTATATGGCGGAGGCCGCCGCTGAGGTGAATGAAATCCTCGATCCATGGTTCAGGACGGAGTACGGGATACGGGTGACAGCCGTCGAGATTGCGCCGGGAGAGCTACGCCTTACCGGCGAATCTCTGCGCTGACAGGACCTGCCATCGTACAACTGCGCCGCCTGTTTGGACACCGCGTTCTGCCTGCGTCCCGTCGTTGAGGGAGTGTAGCAGTTAACTAGAGCTTGTCTCATAAATACGTCGCTCAGTACAGGCCTTGACGAAGGGTCGAAGCACAGGTCGGCTTGTCGAGCCGGTTCATGCGATAACTTCAAAGAAAGTGAAGAGCTGACGAGGTTGTCATGCCTGAGTTGCCTGAGGTCGAAACCATACGCCGCAGCCTCGTGCCGCACCTCTATGCGGACGTGATTGCCGCGGTGCCGTTGCTCGATCCCCACGCCGTGGCTGAGCCAGAGCCGGACGCTATTGTCGCGCTGCTGCCGGGCCAGCGCATTACCGCGATCAACCGCCGCGCGAAATTCCTGGTGTTCGCCCTCGATACGCTCAATCTGGTCGTGCACCTGCGCATGAGCGGCCGGCTCAAGCTCACGAGACCGGTGGAAGATATCCGTTACCTGCGCGCGCAGTGGAATCTCGCATCCGGTCACGTGCTCTGCTTCTACGACGTGCGGCGGTTCGGTCGCATCTGGCTGGTAGACGATGCCCGCCTGGCAGAACTCTTTGCTCCGCTTGGTCCCGAGCCGTTCGATTCGGCATTGACGGTCGATGTCTTAAGCGAACGACTTGCACGCCGCACCACCTCGTTAAAATCCCTCTTGCTCAACCAGCACTTCCTCGCGGGCCTGGGCAATATCTACGTCGATGAAGTGCTGTTTGCCTGCAAGCTGCATCCCCGTCGGTCGGCCGATTCCCTTACAGAAAAGGAAGCGGCGGCACTACTCAACACCACGCGGGACATTCTGCGTTCCGCAATTGCTAACGGAGGCACTACTTTCGACGCCGTCTATAGCGATGCTGAAGGCAAGCCCGGCCGCTACCGGGAATATCTGGCGGTCTACCGCCGCGCGGGTGAACCGTGCCTCAATTGCGGCACGCCCATCGAACGCATCGTCGTCGCGCAACGGGGCACGCACCTCTGTCCGCGGTGTCAACGCTAAAGGCCTCTACCGCCCTCACCTGCCCTCACTGCCGGAGCAGGCCTCGATGGTTTCTCCAGTTTGGGATGGTTTGACCCACCAAGCGCCTCGTGCTAGGATGCACATTAACGTAAACGTGCGGGTACGGCGTACTGGGCGTGAGTTCGCCTTCAAGTGGAGGCTCGCCGCCGCTCGTGTCCGCTCCGTAGAGAAGAGGAGGCGCAGAGCAGCCGGCAATGGATACGCTGCGGCGACTCTTCCTCTACACCTGGCGCTACCGGAAGCTCGCTTTCCTTGCCTACGGCGCCCTCGCCGGCAGCACCCTTCTCGGTCTGGTCGTACCACGTTTACTCGGCGGTGTCGTTGACGAAGCGCGGCTGCCCCAGCAGGGCCAGGCCGCGGACGATGCCGGCAGTGCGGCCGCAAGCGCGGACACGTGGTTTTCCCTTGAGCCCACGCAGATCCTCTTAGTCTTTGCCGGTCTCATTCTCGCCGCCACACTCGCCAAGGGCATATTCACGTTTTCACAGGTATTTTTAGCCGAATACCTTTCGCAGCGCGTATGCTTCGATCTCCGTAACCGTATTTTCAACCAGTATCAGCGTCTCTCCTTCGCCTACCACGATCGCTCTCAGACCGGACAACTCATGTCGCGGGCCACGAGCGACGTAGAGCAAATCCGCTTCTTCGTCTCGCAAGGCCTCATCAACGGCGCGCACATGTTCCTGACCTTCGTGGCAGTGCTGGTCGTGCTCTTGCTGACCGAATGGAAACTGGCGCTCCTCTCCTTGGCGACGATGCCGGTGCTCTTCGTCATTGCCTTCTTCTTTGCCCGCCAATTGCGGCCGATGTTTAGCCGGGTACAGCAGGAGACGGCACAGCTTAGTACGGTCCTGCAAGAGGACCTCTCCGGCATGCGCGTGGTGCGGGCCTTTGCGCAAGAAGAGCAGGAAACGACCAAATTCCTGCATAGCTCCGACCGGCTGGCAATTGCCACGTCGCGGACCATGGAGCTCTTTGCCATGCGCAACCCGATCTTGCAGTTCATCGCCGGTATCGGTACCGCAGCCGTGGTCTGGTACGGCGGCTTGCAGGTGATTGCCGGCGGCATGAGTCTGGGTACGCTCGTCGCGTTCACCGGCTACCTGTTGTTGCTCCAGCGCCCTATCCGCATGCTGGGCATGACCATCAACACGTACGCGCGCGCCATTGCCGCGGGCGAACGCATCTTCGAAATCCTCGACGCCCAGTCGGACATCGCGGAGAAGCCCGATGCCATAGACATGGCCTTGGTTGCAGGTAATGTGAAGTTTGAATCGGTGTCGTACAACGCCAGCGGACTGCCGGTGCTCGATGACATCACCATCGAAGCGAAAGCCGGTCAGGTTATCGGCATCGTGGGCAGCACCGGTTCCGGCAAGAGCACGATTATCAACCTCTTGCCGCGCTTCTATGACGTGACCGGCGGGCGCATCACGTTGGATGGGTACGACATTCGCGATCTCACCTTCCGGGCCCTACGGCAGCACATCGGCTTGGTGGCACAGGAGACGTTCCTCTTTGCCGCATCCATTCGGGAGAACATCTCGTACGGGCGGCCGGACGCGACGGAAAAAGAGATCATTGCGGCGGCCAAGGCGGCACAGGCCCACGACTTCATCAAGCAGTTTCCCGACGGTTACGAGACGCACGTCGGCGAGCGCGGTGTGACGCTCTCCGGCGGTCAGAAGCAGCGCGTTGCCATTGCGCGCGCGCTCTTGTTAGACCCCCGTGTCCTCATCCTCGATGAATCCACGTCCGCGGTAGATACACGCACTGAAGCAGCTTTGCAGGAAGCGCTGAATGAGCTCATGCGCGGGCGCACGACCTTCATCATCGCGCAGCGGGTTTCCAGCGTGCGCGAGGCGAATGAGATCGTCGTCTTGGATGAAGGGCGGATCGTGCAACGCGGCGGGCACACCGAACTGGTAGACCAAACAGGCCTCTACCGTGACATGTACGTGTATCAATTGCAGGAGCAAGAGGAGCACATGGAGCGGCAGCGACAGGCACAAGCGCAGGCCGCTGGGAATAGCATTGCGGGCACGGTGGTCGCCGTAGACAGTAGCGATGCGCGGGGAGCGGGCGGATGATCAGCGGTGGCTTCGACATGGGCGGCAGTTGGCGCAGCAGCGGCGGCATGAGTTCGCGCGGCAGCTTCGGTTCCCGCAGCAGCGGTTGGCGCGGGAGCGACGATAGCGTAGAAGTCGACCCGGACGCCAAGGCCTTCGATCAAGACGTCGTCCGCCGCATGCTGCCTTTCCTGGCGCCTCACCGGGGACAACTCGTGGTGGCGATCTTTCTCGTCCTGGTGACGTCATGCGCTACTATGGCCGGACCGTACTTAATCAAAGTCGCTATTGACGACGGCGTTTTGAAAGAGGACGCGCGCATCCTGGCATTTGCGGCCACCCTCTATCTTCTTAGCCTCGTAGTCATGGGTGTGTCTTCCTATACCCACGGCGCGATGATTGCAGCCATATCACAGCGCATGCTGCACACCCTGCGGGTGAGGGTTGTTACACACCTGCAAAAGCTCTCGTTTCGCTACCTCGATAGCAACGAAATTGGCGTAATCATCGCCCGCGTCACCAGTGACGTGAATGCCCTCAACAATGCCTTTTCACAAGGCACGATGACTCTGGTAGCAGACCTGCTCGGACTCGTCCTCATCCTTGCCGTGATGTTGCTGTTGGATCCCGCACTCTCTCTGGCGACGTTCGTGGTGATGCCACTTATGTACCTGATTACGCGCATCTTCAGCGGGCAGGCCCGCCAGCGGTTCCGGGAGGTGCGGCATCGCGTGGGCCAAGTGTACGCGAACTTGCAAGAGAACATTAGCGGGGTGCGGGTTGCGCAATCCTTCACGCGCGAGGACCTGAACTATCGTCAGTTTCAGGGCACGAACCGCGAGAACCTCGACGCCACGATGCGGGCGGCGCGGGTCATGGCCGCATTTCCCCCGGCGGTGGAGCTTGTCACGGCGCTCGCTATCGGTATCGTCATTGTCTACGGCGGCTACCGCGTATTGAATGACGCAATGAGCTTGGGGGTTTTTGTGGCCTTCCTCTCATACGTTCAGCAATTTTTCATGCCTATTCGCGAAATTTCGGCATGGTACACGAATCTCCAGCAAGCCATGGCAGGTGGCGAACGCATCTTCCAACTGCTCGACACCGATCCGGAGATAGTCGACAAGCCTGACGCGCCGGCGCTGCCCGTCGTGGACGGTCACGTGCGCTTTAAGGATGTGACGTTCGGCTACGATCCCAAGCAACCGGTGCTGACGAATATCAATCTGGAGGTCAGGCCGGGCGAGACGATTGCGCTCGTGGGTCCCACCGGCGCCGGGAAAACGTCCATCGTCAATCTCCTCATGCGCTTCTACGACGTGCAGGAAGGGCGCATTACGATAGACGGGCACGACTTGCGAGACGTGCAAATTCGCTCGCTGCGCAGCAAAGTCGGCATGGTGCTGCAGGATAGCTTTCTCTTTTCCGGCACAATCCTGGAGAACATACGCTACGGCAAGCCCGACGCCACTATGGAGGAGGTCGAGGCGGCCGCTCACGCGGTAGGGATCGACGGCTTCATCCGCCGCCTGCCGGACGGCTACAACACCGCGGTGATGGAACGCGGCGGACGGCTCTCCGTCGGGCAACGACAGTTGATCTGCTTTGCCCGAGCCTTGCTCATCGATCCGCACATCCTCATCCTCGACGAGGCGACGAGCAGTGTGGACGCCCACACGGAAATACTCATCCAGCGCGCCCTGGCCACCCTGCTCGAGGGCCGCACGGCGTTCGTCATTGCCCACCGCCTGTCCACCATCAAGAATGCGGACAACATTCTCGTGCTGCGGGACGGCAAGATCGTGGAGCGCGGCGCGCATGACGCGTTGCTGGCGGCACAGGGCTTCTACGCGGAACTCTACACCACCGGTGTATCTGCGGGTATGGACGGCGAGCAGTCTCTTGAGGAACCAAGCGCGGTACCTTCCACATAGGTGTGCTCCTGTAGCAAGGCCGCTGACGTATTGCCCGCCGGCGATGCGAACCAGGACTGGTGTCCTGCCCTTCGCTTCTCCCAGAGCGCATTTGCCAACCGTCGTGTTTGGCGATACCTGCGAGCTGTTCAAACGTGCACGAGCTAGTCATTGCGTGTCTGGGGAAGCGTGAAACACCGCGTGGCGTATGGTTACGCCAATGCGCCCCGATGTGAAGACGATTGATCGCAGGAGCACGATTGACAATCTTGCTGGCTACATCGACTGACGGATCGAACACGGCGAGCGGGGAATGCAAGCAGTTGGGCGCACAAAGCGGTATGATATAATGAGCGTGGCGAAAAGGCAGTAAAACGTAGCGCACCCCCCATCTCAAGGGGTCCAACGCAGGAAAGTTATAGTGGACAGTAAGTGGCTGAAGAACGGTTTTGTCTATCTGGTCATTACGGTTGCGATTCTGGCCATAATCTTTACGCTGTTTGCTCCCGAAGCCCGCGAGAATACGACCGTCTCCCTGACTGAATTCATGGCCACCGTGCAGGATGCGGCGCTGAATGAACAGTATCCGAGCGTTATCGTAACGGACAACCATCTGGTAGCCGAAATCGAAGACAGGCGCATCACCGCGCGCAAGACCGACCAGATGGACATTCTCGAGGCATTGCGTGACGACGGCGTGCCTTACGACAAGATCAAGGTCACGGTCCGCGAGCCCAGCCAGTTCAGCAACCTTCTCCCCATTCTCGGCACGTTCCTCCCCATACTCATCTTTGGCGGCATCTTGCTGCTCATGATGCGCCAGGCGCAGGGCACAAATAACCAGGCCCTGTCCTTCGGCAAGAGCAAGGCGAGAGTCTTCAAGAGCAATAAGCCGACCATCACGTTCGCGGAAGTGGCGGGCGTGGAGGAAGCCAAAGAAGAGTTGCAGGAAGTTGTGGCCTTCCTCAAGTATCCGGAACGCTTCCAGGCGCTGGGCGCGCAAATCCCCAAAGGCGTGCTGCTGGTCGGCCCGCCCGGCACCGGCAAGACGCATATTTCCCGCGCCGTGGCCGGTGAGGCCGGCGTGCCGTTCTTCAGCATCAGCGGTTCCGAATTCGTCGAGATGTTCGTGGGTGTCGGCGCTTCGCGCGTGCGCGACCTCTTCGACCAGGCCAAGCGCAACGCGCCCTGCATCGTCTTTGTTGACGAAATCGATGCCGTGGGACGGCAGCGCGGCGCGGGCTTGGGCGGCAGCCACGATGAGCGCGAGCAGACGCTCAATCAGATTCTGGTCGAGATGGACGGCTTTGAGAGCAACACGAGCGTGATTGTGCTGGCGGCCACGAACCGCCCCGACGTGCTCGATCCTGCGCTTCTGCGCCCAGGTCGCTTCGACCGGCAGGTGGTCCTCGACAGCCCCGACGTCAAAGGCCGCGAGCACATTCTGCAACTCTACAGCAAGGATAAGCCGCTGGCGGAGGACCTGGACTTGGAAACCATCGCCCGCCAGACACCGGGATTCTCCGGCGCCGACCTAAAGAATCTGCTCAATGAAGCGGCCTTGCTGGCCGCGCGGCGCAACAAGAAGGCCATCAGCCAAGCAGAGGTTGAAGAGGCAGTTGAGCGTGTACTCGCCGGGCCGGAGCGACGCAGCCGCATCATCAGCGAACGCGAGAAGAAGGTCACGGCCTACCACGAGGTGGGCCACGCCCTCGTAGCCCAATTGCTGCCGGACGTCGATCCGGTACACAAGATATCAATCGTGGCGCGGGGCCGCGCTGGCGGCTATACCCGCGTGCTGCCGCCGGAAGACCGCCACCTCTGGACGCGCTCGCAGTTCCGTCAGCAGATGGCCTTTGCCCTCGGCGGCTACGCGGCAGAGGTGCTGGTCTTTGGTGAGATGACTACCGGCGCTTCCAACGACATCGAGATGGCTACATCCCTGGCGCGGCGCATGGTGATGGAATACGGCATGAGCGAAAAGCTCGGCCCGCGCGCATTCGGCCGCAAGGAAGAGTTGATCTTCTTGGGCCGCGACATCCAGGAGCAGCGGAATTATAGCGAGGCAGTGGCCCAGGACATCGACGGCGAGGTGGAAGGCCTGATCCAAGAGGCTCACGATAGAGCTTCGGGTCTACTCACGCAGCACAGAGAGAAGCTCGTAGAGATTGCCGATACGTTGATGGAAGTAGAGACGTTCGACGGCAAGGCATTCAGCGAGTTTTTCGAAGAGAAGCCGGAGCCCACCGATGACGTGGATACCCAGGCGGCAAGCACGTTAGTGGAAGACGAAGACCAGCAGCCGACGTCACCACCCTCCGACAGCGACGAGGGCACGGAAAAGCCTCGTACCCGTCCATATCCCGGCATGGCGACGTAGCTTACCTAGGCACAACCGCTGCATCGTTACCACCCGTGCGCTGAGTTATGTGACCGTCCTTCCAGCAAAAAGCCTGCCCCGTACCCGATACGAAGTATCGACTGATTCGAGGCAGGAATCCAAAGGCAGGTCCACCGAACACGCCCATCGGTGCAGGAGACGAGAGATGGCAACGGCAGAGGAACGTATCAGCAGGCTCGAAGGCGCCTATGAGCAGGTGGACCGGCGGCTGGAATCCCTTGAGATCTCTGTCAATGTTTTGAGAGATGAGATGAACCAGCGGTTTGATGCTGTAAACCATCGGTTCGACATTGTAAACCAGCAGTTCGACACTATGAACCAACGGTTTGACACCCTGAGCCGTCAACTGTGGATTGCCTTGGCTGGCGCCTGGTTCACCTTGGCCGTGGGAATCGCCACCGGGCTGATCCTGCTTGTGCTGAGAGGTGGATAACATGTATGACATGGTAGACCTACTCTCCGCACTGCGGCTCACGCCCAGCCTACCGCACTCTCCCACTGGATGCTTGGCATAAGCGAGGTTATCCTTCTCTCTCTATCGTGGTAACAGTCGTCCCTGTGGCGCTGAGATAGATTGAGGTTTCTAAGCAGAGACTCCGCTGAACGGCGTCATTTTACTCCTGCATGTGTTTCAAGAGAGAAGGGTCGGTACGGATTCAAGCAGACACCTGTCCGGCTAGTGCTTGAAGAGAAGTGACCATTTGCTCGCATGTGCCGGGAGCCAGCATGGCAGCGCTTGGTTCATATCCTCCACGCTCCGCTTCTGCACGCGGAGGGATGTAGTTCACATAACCGTTGGTGCAGGAAGAAACGAAGCAACCCTGCCAGCCTTGTCCCTCTGCCCAGTTGGCGAGTTCAATCCCTGTTGCGGCGAAAACTTCCGCCGGGGACGTTAGCACGAGGATTTCGCCCACCCGCAGGGCCTGCAGCGTTATCCCCATGCGCTCGCGTTTGAGGTCGGCTTCGGGTGTCTCCAGGTCGCCCCACTTCAGTTGGTAGCGCAGGAACGCGCACTCCTGATAGATAGCCCAGCGCTCTTGGATGTCTTCCCTGCCGCGAGCGGGTAATTTTGCCAGTTCCCCTAAATCTTGTTCAAGGCTCGCTAGCCGCGCCTGCTGTACTTCGCGACTCTGGTAGGGCTTCAGGGGCATTTCGACCTGCTGCATTGCCGCACCGATGAAGTGCGGCCCGGCGAGTCCTTGTAAGTTGCTCGCTGCCTCTTGCAAGGCGCTGCCAAATTGCGCTCCTACCCGCTGTACTTCGGCATAGGTGGGCTCGCGATAGCGTGGGCGCACGTCACCGCTGCAGCCTTGCAAGAAGAGTGCCATGCCGCCAAACTCTCGTTCTGCCTGGTTTACGAGTTGGCCGGGAAAGTCGGCGCACGTTTGGCGGTCATTAAAGCTGTGGGTAACCGGATGGCACGCGGCGCTCACAATGCTGGCTAGCGTCGCATTCTCTGCGCCTTCGAAAACCAGCAGACGCAACTGGTCGTCTACAATGCGATCGGGGACAATTGGACCACTCGCCATACCCAACTGCTCGCGCGTTGCGCCGAGGGAACCGCACAACCGGTCGGCAATTCCCGCCCACCGCGGTTCCGCGCCAATAAGCATACAGACGCTGTCGGGCAGTACGACCCGGCGGTTATAGGCGACACTCCCATGACTCGCGGTAGCGTAACGAATGCGCGAGACGGGTTCCAGGTCCTGGCACGCTTGATAGACTGCGGAGACGACGAGATCGTATAGGATCTCCTGCCAGGGCGAAGGTGGAGCGCCAAATGGCTTTAGCAGCGAGTTATTCGAGTGATTGTGAGTGCAGGCAATGGCGACGTTTTCAGCTGGAATCTGGCAGCGTTCAGTGACGCGAGAGACGACCTCCCGGTACTGGTCGTTGCGCATGGTGCAAATGTCAACCGAGACGACTGCCAGACGGGTCTCGCCCTGCTCTAACACGATTGCCCGTGCCCAGCAATCATCGTGCCGGCCCGTGACGGCCACCGGTCCTCGGCCGCCGCTGTAAGCCAGGGGCATAGGCACGCCCATTGGCGGATTGATGCGCTCGGCCCCTGTACCGATAGAAAGGCTTGCTTCTTGCTGGACTGCCAATAGAGCGCTCCTCTAGCTACTCGTCGTCCAGGATTTAAGAGGGGATCAAATTGAGCTTGGATAGGGTGGATCGAATTGTTGCCGCACTATGGCAAGTTTGGAATAACGTGATCCAATGAGCATTGGTGGTCAAAACTCATTTCACGTATTAGCAAAGACTGAAGCCACGAAGATGGAAGCCGGGCCCCGTGCCAGGGCGAGCGCGTAGGGGCACGATATACCGTGCCCCTACGTGTTTGCTTATCACCCTTAGACGGTATTCAGCCGTCTGATGTTGGGCAAGAGCTTTGAGCTTAGCAGAGCCTCACCGCCCTACTCCGCCGCTGTCGCTTACTCGCCGCCGAGCGTCGCGTTGATGAGGTCAGCCGCCCAGCGCGCGTATTCCGCGGCGGTGAGGTTACCGGCGAGGAACTCGCGGTATTGACCGTTGATGTCACCGGAGATATCACCATACTCTGTGAACGTCCACAGGCCCCAGCCTGCCGGCTTCGTGGTGCGCGAATGCAAGAGGAATGCTCTCGGATCCACGCCCAAGGCATCCTGGTAGCCCGCCTGCGCCAGCGAGGAAGCATCGTCATTCAGGAGCGGTGAGACCACGTGGCCGGCTGACGGCGGATAGCGGCCGCCGTTCTCCGGCTTGAGGAGCCACTTAAAGAGCTCCCACGCGAGATCGTTGCTGTCAGTGCCGTCGTCGGCCATCTGCAAGGGATGAGTCCACGTGCGGCCCGACTGGCTCGGCCCCTCGCCGGAATAGGGCATTGTCCCCAACGCCCACGTGAAGGGCGCATCACGGAAGGACGTGCACGTGAGTTGCATCGCCACTTTACCGGACATGAAGACGTTGCCCTTCTGGCCGCCCATGGCCGCTTCGCGCTCTTCGGCGTTCGGCGTAACGCGGTGCTTATCGGTAAAGTCCTTCCACCAGTTAAGCGCGTCGACGAATTCAGGCGAATCTATCGTTGCACGGCCCGCCTCGGAATCCCACGGGCCTACGCCAAAGTACGTTCCGGTACCGATCCCGCCACCGTTTGAGCAGGTGACACCGCCGCCGTGGCCGAACTGCGAGCGGTCTTCGTTGGTGAGCTGCGTGGCCAGGTCCAGGAAAGCTTCCATATTCCAGTCGGTATCGTTGAGATCGACGGGCAAAGGATTGATACCGTTCGCCTCGAAAAGCTCCACGTTGTAGGCCATCGCATCCACCGACATGGTGATGGGCATGCCGAGAATCTTGCCTTCCACCGTCCACATGCCAATGGCCGGGGCGGCGAACGTGGCGGCGGGGTCAATCTTGTCATGGGTGAAGAACGGCGCGAGGTCAATCGTCACGCCGGTCTCATACGTGGTGAGGACCGCGCTCCAACCATTCTCCATGATGTTGATAGGGTCGCCGGCCGCTTGCGCCGCGTAGAACTTCGTCCGCACCTCGCCCCAGCCGCCGGACGGCACTAAGTCAATGGCAATGTGGGGCATTTCCTCGCTAAAGTCGGCGAGCACCGGTTCCAGCACCGGTCGTGTAGTCGGCTTCTCCGCCGAGATCATTGAGATCGTTACCGTTTCGGCCTGAGGCTCTGCCGTGGGTTCGGCCTTCGGCGCCTCTTCCTTCATCTCGGCCTTGGGCGCTTCATCCGTCATAACGGTCGCCTGACCGCACGCGGCGGCGAGAACCGCGCCGAGCGCGCTTGCCCCCGCGCCCGCGAGCGCCGCGCGTCGTGTGACCTTCATTGAGCGTACCAAACTCATCGCGAAGTACCTCCATTTGTCTTGCGCCTACGACTGCGGAGACATGCAAATGCTGCGGTCTCCCCAATGTAGCGGTGCTTTTGTGTCACCCACATACTGATATAGAACTATGCTTCTAGTCAAGACAGTGGGGCTATGACTATCTAAAGGAAATGCGGGGAGAAACGGCACTGAGAGTGGGGGGTACTCCCAATTTTGTCGCAGCGGCGCGAAGACGCGCCGAAAACATAATGGCGACGCACACCGTGCCCACATCCCCGGTAGCGCAGGCCCTTCGACAGAGCCTGTGCTGAGCCTGCCGAAGTACTCAGGACAGGTTTGCAACCCCGTATCATCCGATACAAAGTATCGGATGATACGGGGCAGGCTCTGCGGCACAGCAGGGTCAATCTATTTGCACGCTCTCCTCACCTGAAATCGTCGGCTAACGCGCCCCTTGCTCTTTACCCTGGCGGGGGACAAGCCCCCGCGCTACGTTAACGCGACAGGATTGGGGGGTACTCCGCTCTGTGGTCGCTTTGACTGCCGCAGTAAGAGTTCGGCATGGCTAGACTCGCTACCTTCTTCTGCTACTAACTGGGCAAGCTTTCTTGCGTTAGATTGGTGTAAGGTACGTGTAGCGTGCGCCGGCGCGAAGCCAATGTGACGTTGATCAAGTCCATCCGGAGAAACTGATGAAACCGAGGGGCGTCGACTTCTTCTGCTACACCGTCAGTGACATCAGCAAAAGCGCGGACTTCTACGAAAACACGCTGGGCCTGACGCTCGATGCGTGGATCGATACGGGGTGGGTGGAATTCGTGGTCGGCGACACGCCAACGGTGCTCGCGCTGCGGTCCGGTCGCGAAGGCGAGGCCGCAAGTGGAGAGGTTGGCGGCGGCGCCATCGCCATAGCAGTCGCCGATGTGGCGCGAGCCGTTGCTGAGTTACGCGCCCAGGACGTGGCTGTAGTGCTGGAGCCTGGGGAACAGGCAACCTGTTTCGCAGCCGGGATCGCCGACCCGGACGGCAACCTGATTCTCCTCCACAGCCGCAAGGATGGGACGGCGGGCTAGGCCTGTACTCGTAAACAGCCGCCTCATCTCTCACATCCGCGCATGAGAAACGAATGCCCTTGTATCAAGTAATCCGCGCGGCGCTCAGAGCGCGGCCATCATCTCCTCGTGATAGGCAAAGAGCGCCGGAATGCCGCCGGTGTGGACCATGATCACCGGCTGATCGGCTGGTAGCTCGCCGGCGCGCGCCATGCCGATGAGGCCGGACATCGTCTTGCCGGTGTAGACCGGTTCAAGCAGAATGCCCTCGAGCTGGGCGGTGAGCCGGATGGCTTCCATGCCTTCATCAGTCACCTCGCCGTAGCCAGTACCGAGATAGTCTTCGGAGGCAAAGACTTCATCAGGCGAAAGACCGCATGGTATTTCAAGCTGTTCCGCCAGCATTTGGGAGCGTGCCGCCACGGTCTCACGTTGTTCGTCGGCGGGCTCTTTGATCGAGATGCCGACTACTTTTGTCGGCAGCCCCAATACCTTGATGCCGGCGGCGAAACCCGCGTGGGTCGTGCCTGAGCCGGAAGTGATGAAGATGGTGCTCGGCGGCTGCGGCAGTGACGGTAGCTGCGTCGAAAACTCCAGGGCACAACTCAAATAGCCGCACATGGCCCGCAACGCAGGATCGGGAAACTTGCTCGAAATGCGGTAGGTCTTGCGGCCTTGTCTCTGCAGTTCAGCCTCGATGGGGTCGATACGATCTTGCAGATCGTCAATGTTCGTATCTTCCAGTACCGTGACGTTTGCGCCAAAGATGTGGTCGAGCAGGAGATTGCCCTGCACCTCGTTATGGAGGCCGCCTGAAAGCACCAGGTGACAGTCAAGCCCCACCTTGGCGCAGGCGGCTGAGGCCTGTCGGCACTGGTTCGACTGGGTATCAGCGCCCGCGACCACGGTATCGCAGCCCTGGGCCACCGCCGAACCAATCTGAAACTCCAGATTGCGGGTCTTGTTGCCACCAAGGGCAAGCCCGGTGAGGTCGTCGCGCTTGATGTAAATCGGCGGCCCACCTACGGCATCCGAGAGGCGAGGGCAGGCGTCCAATGGCGTGGGAAACGTGCCTAACTCGACGCGGGGTTGCTCTGCCAGCTTCGCCGCCAATTCGTCCTGCGATAGAATCTGGGCGCTCTGTACAGCCATAGTTGTCCTCCCTTGCAGTGTTTGTGGACTTTAGCGATTGAGTTCGTGTATCCGTCGTTACCGTCTCAAAACCACCGTCGTCCGCCGCGCGGCGCAGGTTACAAACCTGCGCTACCGGAGTGCGGGACCCCGCTTGGCGCCAAGCGGCGCAATGGCTTTGCGCCGCTGCCTGATGGCATTCTTGATCACAGTGTAACTTGGTCAGTCTTTCCGCACCAGATAGCCGCGGATGTCATACGCGCCGGGCTGCTCCACCGGCAGCACGCCTTCTTCGATTGCCAAATCGAGAGGGTAATCCGTGATTTCCAGCGGGAAATTGACAATCCCCCGCGTGTAGGTTGACGCCGAAATAGCCAATAGTACTTCCAACGCCTGGCGGCCGTTTTGCGCATGTCCGCGGTGCTCGCGTCGCCCTTCGATCCACTCGATCAGCTCTTTCGCCTGGAGGGCCTGTGCATTCGGCTCGTTGAAGGAGACCTCCTGGCTGCCATCAGACGTCAGCAGCCGAAGCCCGTTGCTGACGGGGAAGATGCTGCCATGGGAGCCATAGACGAGGCAGGGCTGCACCCGCCGGTCGTCGCCAATATCGGATTCCAGAACGCCGCGCACGCCGCCCGCGAAGCCGATGAGGGCCTGCGCGCGGTCCTCGATGCGCTGGGCGCGTTCGTAGCGGTCGGTGCGGCGCTCCACCGAGCCCATCACCCACTCAACCTTGGGGTCGCCAAGGATGTAGCGCGCGTAATCAACGTTGTGTATGGAGCTGTTGGACAGGCCGCCGTTCTGCTGGATGTAGAGAAACTCCACGCGGCCAATAGCGCCATCCTGGATGAGACTGCGTATCGCGTTGGTCTGCGTGCGGAAGCGGCCTTGGTGGCCGATCACGAGCTTGGAACCGTGCTGCTCGGCGGCGGCAATCATCGCGTCGGCCTCGGCCAACGTGCGCGCCATGGGCTTCTCGCAGATGATGCCGGGCACCTTGGCTTCAGCGGCTGCGATCGTCATTGGGGCGTGCAGTCCCGGCCACGAGCACACGCTGACGATGTCCAAGTCTTCTTTGTCCAGCAGTTCGTGATAGTCGGCATAGCCGTTGGGAATGTCGTGCTCTGCTTGCAACTCCGCCAGTGCCTTGGGATGGGTGTCGGCTGCAGCCACCATCTGTACATTGTCAAGCTCGGCATACGCCTGCGCATGCGACTTGCCCATCCAACCGCAACCGATGATGCCAACGCGATACTTCTCTGCCATGGTTTGCTCCTACCCAAATACCGAGAGAATAGTGGCTCTATTGTACCGATAATCGTCCACCCGCGGCAGCAATATTGGTCCCGCGGCTCGTGGTACCGCGGGTTTTCCCAATGGCGTGGCTACCTGCTATCATGGTGTCCAAATTCGCGATTGGCAATTGAGTGTGGACTTTGCGCAAGAACTACAAGGAGTGTCTGCCATGGCAAGCACATTGCGAACTGGTGTTGTCGGCTGCGGAGGTCTTGGACCGAGTGAAGCCAAGATTTCGCACGAAATGGACGATATCGAACTGGTCGGCGTAGTGGACGTCCACATGGAATCCGCTCAAGCGGTTGCGGATGAACTGGGCGTCAAGGCATTCACCGACCACCGCGATCTCCTCGCTGAAGGGCTCGATGCGGTTCTCGTAGTAACTCCCACGTCGACGCACCGGCAGATTTGCGTTGACGCGGCTGAAGCCGGTATCGCCATCTTCTGCGAAAAGCCGATGGCGCTGCAACTCGACGATTGCGATGCCATGCTCGCCGCCGCCGACAAGGCGGGGGTGCCCCTGATGCTGGGCTTTGTGATGCGGTATTGGCCGATCTACGTCGAGGTGCACAAGCGGTTGCAGAACGGCGACATCGGCGACCTCAAGTTGGCGTGGTCGACGCGCCTGAGCGGACGCCCCCCCTTCGGCGTAGGCGAATGGCGTCTGAAGCGGGAGTTGGTCGGCGGCACGTGGTCGTCGTCGGTGCACGAGCTCGACCTGCTCCTCTGGATGGGCGGCCCGGTGGCTTCGGTGCACGGCAACGCCACGTTCGGCACGTTTGACAATACGGATGTCGAGGATACCTTCATTACGACATTGAACTATGAAAACGGCGCTATCGGTTCGCTGCACAGCAGCCAGATCTACCCGGCGGGCGCGTCGAACTTCGGCCTGGCCGGTACTAAGGGCGCCATTCACATCAACCGGCACTCCGGTCCGACCTTGGTAACTCACGACGGCAAGCGCGAGGAAATCGAGACGGAAGCCAGCAGCGTAGGCATGACCAACCAGCTCGCGGCGTTCTACGACAGCGCGCGCAACGGCACGCCGCCCATGCCGGACGGCCACGACGGCCGCCGCGCGTTGGAAGTGTGCTTGGCGACGTTCATGTCCTCGGAACAAGGCGGGGACATCACGCTGCCGCTCTAGCGGTATCGCTTGGGTTTGACAAATCCGTCCCGGTTTGGTTGCACACAGGTCTGCAAAGAACGGGCACGAGCTATGCTATAGTAATAATGCTACCGTTGTGGGGGATCTGTACGGTCAGGATACCTTCGAACGCATGAGTTGCGCATACAAGATTTCTCCGCCACGCTCGTGCGGTGTGTAGCATGCTGGAAATCGAGCTGGGGAAGGGAGTGACCGATGGCGGTCTTTGACACCCACAAGACGTTTACGGCGTTTGTGAAAGCAGGGATACCTGAGAGTCACGCTGCGGTGCTGGTTGACGCCATTGGCAACCGGCATGACAACCTTGTCACCACTGACGCGTTGCATGCGGCAGTATCCGAATTGAAAGTAGATATTGCCGCCTTGGAAGTCAAGATCACCGACCGCTTCAGCGCCCAGCAACGCTGGCTCGTTGGTTTAGTATTCACCACGGCCGGCTTGGTGATAGCGGCGTTTGGCTTCCTACTGGCGTTGTTCTTGGGCGTTCTGCCGGCGTAGCGCGCACACGGGAGCATAGTAACGCTCTAGCCCTAACGCCATGCCGTGAAGCAATCGATGCCCCGTTCCTGCGCACGCTGTGTACTCGCCGAACAGCAGGGACTATGCTATGCTGTGTATGCTACGAATGAGTAGTCTGTTCAATCGGGACAGCGGAAAAGCAAGTGTACCCTAGACCCTTATGAGGAGGTCTTGCATGCTTAGCGAGAAGCGTCTTTCACGCAGCCAGTTTCTGCGCGGTGGCGCTGCCATAGTCGGCGGATCCGCCCTGCTGGCGGCTTGCGCCCAGGCCGGTATGGCCCCGGCGGCCCCGGCCGAGGGCGAGATGGCCAAAGAGTCTGAGAAGCCCGCGATGACGGAGACCACGGAAATTACCTTCCTGTGGCCCCACTATTCCTCCGGCAAGAGCCGCTGGCTGGAGTGGATCATTGAGACGTACAACAGCAAAGAAACCGGTGTTCATGTGAACACCATGGACGTTGCCGGTTCATTTGGCGGCAATCCCAGGACCAAGCTCCTCGCCACGGTGGCGGGCGGCGCGGCGCCGGACTTGGGCTGGTTCGGTGTGGGTATCCACCCCTTTGCCGGCATCTTGTATGACGCCAACGTGCTTCTGAAGGGCATGGGTTACGACATGAGCCAGCTCAACCAGACGCTGGTCAACGGTCTGACGTGGCAGGGCAAGTTGATTGCCGCGCCCATCGGCATCAACACCACGGCGTGGTTCTACAACAAGGACCTCTTCGACAAAGCCGGCGTGCCCTATCCCCAGGATAGCGACACATTCGAAGACCGCCTCGACGCAGCGCAGAAGGTGTCCGCCAGCCTGAGCACGTCTGATGAGAAGATCTGGGGCGTGGCGACCGTACACTACGTCGCCTACTGGATCGCGGGCATGTATCAGGGCTTCATGGACGATTCCGGCACCGAGGTGACAGTAAACGGCCCGCTAGGGCTCGAGTCAGTCCAATGGTGGCGGGACAACTGGGCCAAGTATGAAGTGGGCCCGCGCCCTGAGGACTACAACAGCCAGGAGGACGCGCAGTTCTTCAATTCATTTGCCAACGGCAAAGTTGCCATGGCCGTGTACGGCACGTGGGGCTTGGAGCCGATCCGCCGCCACGAGGCCGGCGTGAACTTCGATATCGTCGAGCAGCCGACGGCGGTTGGCGGCGGCGAAGAAGGCAAAGGCGCATTCTTCGGCATCGAGGAAATCTTCACGGTGGCCACCACCCAGAAACTGGAAGGCGCCGCCGAATTCCTCTCCTTCCTCGTAGGACCGGAGCACCTGAGTTGGACGGGCGGTCAGGGCAACATCATTCCGGCGATCAATTCGATTGCGGAAGAGGTGTTCGTGCCGACGGACGAGAAGCCCGATCCTGCAAACCTGCTGGCGTTCGCCCGCGCGGCGGACTACGCCAAGCCGTACTTCCCGCATCCCCAGTACGGTGAGTTGCGGGGCGCCTACGGCGAGGCCATGAGCCCGTGGTGGAGCGAAGAGGCAACGACTGCTGCGCAGGCTTTGGAGAAAGCCGAGGAAGACTGCCAGGTGATCGTGGACGAGTGGAACGCCGCCAACCTGTAGGCTGACGGCTGCCTATATCGGCCCTCACGACATTAGTCGATAATTGAAAGAGCCTGGAGAGTGTTCACCTCTCCGGGCTCTTTCTTGACGTTCAAATTAGCTGCGCACAATCGGCCCCTTGCTGGCGAGTACGACGTGACCAAAATCAAGAGCGGGGGACAAGCCCCCGCGCTACGGCAGATTCGATTCCTTACGCAGCGGCGGACATCTTTCCGTTCGCCCTGAGCCTGTCGAAGGGCACTCAGAGGCGGGATGGCTCTCAACTGCGGGGGACAAGCCCTCGCCCTACGGCAGAGTTGATACCTCCATACTTCGACCCTTCGACAAGCTCAGGACAGGCAGCCTCAGTGCGAACGGCATCGTAATCGCTACGTCGCTTGAAGCACCATAACACCCCTTTGCAGCAGACCCCTTCGGAGGTCTCTAGGGATTCGGCACTGCCAGCGTCTTGCCGGTCTTGGCGGCTTCAATAGCCATCAGGCACGCGATGGCGCTGCGGGCGCCTTCGTGGACGTCGCAGAAGAGCGGCGTTTCGTCCAAGAGGCTGTCAACGACGCTATCCACCTCCGCCGCATAGCCTTCTCGCGTATCCTGCGGCGGCTCTGGCAGGGGTTCCCGCTCAAACGTCCCCCTGCGGTGCACCTCGCCTCGCGCGACGCTGGCCTCGCTGCCGTGAAGCTCGAGACCGTAGTCGGAATCGAAGATGTAATTCGACGCCCAGCACACCGTGATGCTACCCGTGGCGCCGCCAGCAAAGCGGTACAGCGCCGTGACCGATTCGTCTCTAGGATTGCCCGGCAGCGCCATGTCCCGGCTCTCCATGGCCTGCACCTCCACAATGTCACCGGCATACCAGCGCATCAGGTCGACCGGATGCACACCCATCGTGAGCATTGGCAAAGAATAGCTTCTGTGCGCAATTTCCTGAAAACTCGCACTTCTGTGCATCGGGTTCGTCAGGTAGTGCGACCGCATGGCATAGATCTCTCCAATCTCGCCCGCCTCCACCATTGCCTTGAGCATGCGGAAGTATGGTCGCGTGCGCAGTACGTGCCCCACCGCCACCCGCGTGGGCGCGGCATCCGCGCGCGCAACCATCTCCAGGCAGTCTTCAACACTGGTCGCCATGGGCTTCTCTACGAATACGTGCTTGCCTGCGTCGAGCCCAGCTAGTGTAAACGGAGCGTGCAGCCAGTCCGGCGCGTGGATAGAGACCAAGTCAATCTCATCGTGCTTTAGCAGCGCGTCCACATCAGCGTAGCCATGGGGCACATGGTATTTCTCCTGCTGGGCTTGACGGTGTTCATCACGCGTGTCGCAGATCGCTATCACTTCCACTCGTGGGTTGGTGGCATAGGCGTCCAAAAAACGACCGCCATTGCCGCCCACGCCGATAATGCCGACCCGTAACTTCGTGCTCATGCGCTCGTCCCTTCAAAGTACATTCGAGAACATCTGCAATCGCCGGCAGATCCTGCAATCATGCTGTCATTCGCTCCGCAAGCGTCTGTAGGCTGTCAGGTCAAACGGAAGTTTCTCACTCTCATCTACACGTGGCCGTAGCCCACCGCCGCCAGGAACGCGCGCGCGATCACGGCATGGCCGGGCAGGTCGGGATGAATGCGATCCGCGGCCCACACTGCCGGTGGCTGGGCTTCTATGGCTTCATCAAACGCCGCTTGTGTGCGGACGAGAATGGCGTCGAATTCTTCAGCAAGGCGGTGCACCACTTCGATGTAGGCATCGATGTAGCAGCGGAAATACATCCAGCCTGCGGAGAGCAGCGCACTGTCCCGCACGCCGCTGCCGCGCAGCGCGCCGAACTCTTGCTGCACGTCCGACAGACTGATGCCGGTAACAGCGGCCGGATCGTCCGAGACCGGCGGCTCAATTACATAGGGCTCCATCAGGATCAGCTTGCCGTTTGCAACTGCCGGGGTCTGCCGCAAGAGCGAGCGGTAGGTAGCTTCGTACTCGTCAAGCGGCACATGGTCGCTCATCAAACCTAAGATGAGACGCCCCACGTCGTTGATGCCGATCTTCACCGAGAGCCAGTCCGGCTCCTCGGCGAGTACGTCCTCCTGCCAGCGCGCCGCCAGGTCGCGAATGGTGTTGCCGCCAATGCCTCGATTGACAATGGTCAGCCCGTGGGACGGGTATCGCGCATGGAGGAAGGCACGCGCCAAGCTAACGTACCCCCTGCCATACGGGCCGTGTTCCTGCGTACGTCTCTCGCAGTCGGTAATGCTATCGCCAATGAAGACGATCTTCTCGCCTACGCCAAAACAGAGCGATGGCATCCGTCTACCCTCCTCGTTCTTGTGTCTCGTTTCGTTTCTCGTGAAGCATGTAGACCGCGGGGCAAAACCAATTAGATATCGAACTGAGAGTTCTACGGCTGCGTTACCCTAGACTTGCGGATCAGGGCGGCGCAAAGCATTGCGCTATGGACGGAGAGCGCGCGTAGACGAGAAGCCAACACCTTGACCGCCAATAAGGAGAGGGATAGCTACACGGAGGTCAGTTCCAGATCCTCGTGCCTGCTTGCTCCGGCCAATCGGCGTTAGCTGCGATAGGTCGCAAAGGAGGACACGGTGGAGGGGTTTCGCGGGCTTTCCGGCTAGCATATCGCCAAGCGGGAAGGAACTGAAAATAACCCGAGGGCGAGCCGTTTGTTGTTTTCGGTCGAAATCTCGTCGAGTTGGAGCGCAACGCTTAGTAAAGCGGATGGTCTTGCCGCATCCAGTTCACCGGCGCCAGGGACTCGGACGGTCCGGCATCATCAGTGAGTTCGGGCTCGATATCGGTATCGTCGTAAATGCCTTTGATCTGGTTTGTTTCAAGATACTGCATGTCTACAAGATCATCGAAAAAGCGTTCTAGGACTTTATAGCGGTCGTACCATTCGTCAGGGTCTTCGAACTTTTCGGCCCATTCTGCAAAATAGATGACAACGTCGCGTACCGATATGTCGTAGATGGTCTTCCGTGCGCACATGCAACGACTGAAGTCTCTTAGCCACTTTATTCGCTTACCAGTCTCCGTTCGTGAAAGACGCTTTTGATTTGCGAGATAGGAATTATAGATACTAAGGACAGAGTCCACGTCGGTACTACTTGCCATGTGATCCCTCCTCACCCTCGTTGCTGGACGTGTTTTACTGCACAGCGCGCCTCCTTATTCTAAGGGAAATCTAAGGATTCGTCAACCATGTTGCGCCCACGATTTACCCTGGACTTGCCCCCTGCGAGCCCTTTTTTCCAAGAGCGGGGTGCGTTTCCGTGCGGCCTGTGTCATAGTTAATGGGTGTGTGATTCTTATGACTGCCAATAGTGAAAAGGTGCAATGAGCAGCATTACGACTCCTTCGGAGATTGAAGACGCCCCTGCGGAAGAGCCGGACGGCTCCACGCTGCCGCAACCACCCGGGCCGCAGCCCCCCGGCGTGCGGTTTTCGCCCCGCACCAAGGCTGTGGTAGCCATTGCGCTGCTTGCGCTCGCGGTCTTCTTCGTGTACGGGGTGCGGGCCATCATCTGGCCGTTCATTTGGGCTGGAGCTTTGGCCTATCTCTTGGCGCCGTTGGTAACGTGGCTCTGCAAGCACACGCGGCTCCATCGTTTCTGGGTGACTCTTATTCTCATGGGGTTCTTCTTCGGCGGCATCGTGTTGCTCTTCACGTTCGGTTACCCGCCGCTCAGCCGTGAGTTGGAAGGTCTGCGGCGCAGCCTGCCGAGTATCGTGGAGAATCTAGAGAGCACGATCGCTACGTATGCGCAGGTCGATCTTTTCGGTCTGGAGGCGGTGATCGGGTCCTCGGGTGAGCTTCTGGCCGGCACATTGGATTCCGCGACGTCTCAAGTAATCGATGCCGCTCTGGGAATCGCTTTGCACGTTGTTGAGTTGGCGCTTAAATTCCTGCTCTGCCTCTTCGCTACCTTCTACTTGCTGCTGGAATCGAACCGTTTTGGCATTTGGGCGCGCCGCATGGTGCCGGCGCCGTACCGCCAGGAGGTGTCGATGTTGGGTGGCCAAATCGACCGCATGGTGGGCCGCTTCATCCGCGGGCAGTTGATGCTGGTAGTGATAATGTCGGTGGCGACCTATATCGGCTTGAGAATCTTGGGCGTGCCCTACGCCCTCGTCTTGGCGCCGGCGGCGGGCTTTCTGGAACTCATTCCCTTCATCGGGCCCGTACTGGCGGCGACGCCGGCCGTGTTGCTGGCATTGGTCTATCCCAGCCCGTACGGCTGGTCGCCGGTGGTCTACGCCGTTATCGTCGCGCTCATGTACACGGTGATGCGCCACATCGAAGACTATCTCATCATCCCGAACGTCGTGGGGCGGTATGTGCAACTCAACCCGGTGCTGACGCTTTTTGCTATCCTATCCGGAGGAGCGCTCTTCGGAATCTCCGGGATGCTGCTGGCAATTCCCACGGCGGCAATCCTCCGCATCGTGCTCAGCTACCTCTACGTAAAGCTCACCACCTAGGCCCCGCATGCGTGTACGCCGCGCCGAACGCAGAGATATCGACGCCTGCATACGGCTCGATGCTTCCTACCAGACGCAGTCTGTCTGGGCAATGGAGACACGTTGGGAAGGGAACCGTCAGCTTTCCGGTTTTCAAGTGCGACGCTTGCCGCGCATTCTGACCCTGCAGCCACCGTTGGATCTGGAGGACCTGTACGCGGACTGGAGAAACGGCGACCTCTTCCTGGTAGCGGAGGAAGAAGGCGTGATCGTTGGCTATCTGGACATGCTCTCGCCTCGGCGGCTCGGCACCGGCCTGGTGCAAAGCATCGTCGTCCGCCCCGACCTGCGGCGGCGCGGTGTAGGCTCGGCCCTGCTGCGCACAAGTCTGAATTGGGCAAAGCATAATCAGTTGCAAGGGCTGTGTATGGACGTGCAATCGCGCAATTATCCCGCTATTCAATTTTTGCACAAGAACGGCTTCATCTTCAGCGGATACAATGACCGGTACTACCCCACCCAGGACGTGGCCCTGTTCTTCGTCTATCGTCTGGGCCAAACGTAAAGATTAGGATAGGACCGGACACAACGGGCAGCGTGCATATCAGCCCGTCGATGAGGAATAGACGACGAGAAGCGGTTGCTCGATGGCAGCCTCGGCTAAGGAGTGAAGAGTTAGGTGAGTGACGAGAAGACAATCAACATTGGACTGATGGGCCTCGGCGTGGTCGGCAGCGGTGTCTTGCGCATCATCCGCGAAAAAGCCCGCGTGCTCGCCATGGAGACGGACCGCCATCTGCGCGTGAAGAAGATCCTGGTGCGAGATAGGGAAAAAACCCGGGGAGTCGACGTCGAGCCGGCGTTGCTGACATGCGATCCCAGCGATATTCTGGACGACCCGTCGATTCACATTGTCATCGAACTGATCGGTGGCGTCGAGCCGGCGTACACCTATGCCAAGCGGGCCATTCTGGCCGGCAAACACCTGGTCACCGGCAATAAGGACGTGATGGCGAACCACGGACCGGAACTCCTCCGCCTTGCCAACGAGCAAAACGTCGACGTCTATTTCGAGGCAAGTGTCGGCGGCGGCATTCCGCTGATTGGCTCGTTCCGCTCCGACCTGGTTGCCAATGAAATCCATGAAATCTACGCCATTATCAACGGCACCACAAACTACATCCTGACACGGATGTCGCGGGAGGGCGCGGCGCTGGCGGACGTGCTGGCCGAAGCGCAACGCCTGGGGTTCGCCGAGGCTGATCCAACCAAAGACGTGGAGGGCATCGACGCCGCCTACAAGCTGGCCATCCTGACGTCGCTGGCTTTTCGCACCCAGGTAGACCCCACAACAATCTATCACGAAGGAATCATGCAGCTCGAGCCGGCGGACTTCCGCTACGCCCAGGACCTCGGCTACGTGATCAAGCTGCTGGCGCTGGCACGCCAGGACAACAGCCGGTACGAGGCGGCGGTCCACCCCGCATTAGTGCCGCAGTCCGCGCCGCTTGCCAGCGTAGACGGCGTGTATAATGCAGTGTACGTTGTGGGCGACTTGGTGGGGAACGTGATGTTCTACGGCCGGGGCGCGGGCTCGGAGCCGACGGCCAGCGCTATCGTCGCTGACGTCATAGACGTGGCGCACAACATCATCAGCGGCGTGACCAACCGCATTCCCTACAGCATCGATGCCTGCAAGTCGCTGAAACCGTTGGACGAGATCGAAACGCGCTTCTATTTTCGCCTGTGGGCCGCCGATCGGCCGGGGGTGCTCGCCAAGATTGCGACCGTCTGCGGTACGCACAGCATCAGCATCGCTTCCGTGATTCAGAAAGAGGCTGACCCGGTCAATAAGACCGCTGAGCTGGTGTTTACTACGCACCACGCGTATGAGCGAGCGATGCGGGTTGCCGTGCAAGACATCGCGGCGCTGGACGTGGTGACCAGAGTGGCAGGCTTCCTGCGCATTGTGGACGTGGGCGAGTCTGCGTGAGCGCAGAGACAGGGTTACGAGAGGGAGATTGTGGACGTTCGTCATGACACTACCGCAGCGTCCGTTGCGGCTGAGAACGCCCCGGCGGCATCGGAAGCGGGTCTAAAGGATGATCCAATCGTGAGCGGCGCTGCGCCTGCCGGTCGCAATTTGCTGGCCCACTACCGCGAGTTTCTGCCGGTAACCGACCGGACGCCGCTCATCGGCCGCGGCGAGGGCTTCACGCCGCTTGTGCGCGCCCACACCCTGGAAAAACAGGTCGGGTGCGCCGAACTCTGGCTCAAGCTGGAAGGCTGCAATCCCACCGGCTCGTTCAAGGACCGCGGCATGGTAATGGCCGTAGCCAAGGCGCTGGAAGAGGGCGCCAGCGCCATCATGTGCGCCTCCACCGGCAATACGAGCGCGGCCGCCGCGGCCTACGCCGCCGCCGCGCAGATCAAGGCGGTGGTCGTGGTTTCAGCGGGCAAGATTGCCCTGGGCAAGCTCGCCCAAGCCCTCATCTACGGCGCGGTGGTCATCGCCCTGGAAGGCACTTTTGACGATGCCCTGCGCATCGTGCGCGAGATTACGGCCCGTAACCCCATAACCGTGGTCAACTCCATCAACCCCTACCGGCTACAGGGCCAGAAGACGGCTGCTTTCGAGTGCAGCGACGTGTTGGGCGACGCGCCGGACATCCTCGCCATTCCGGTCGGCAACGCCGGCAACATCACGAGCTACTGGCTGGGCTTCCGCGAATACCGCCGCGCGGGGCACAACACCCGCCTGCCGCGCATGTGGGGCTTTGAAGCGGCTGGTGCGGCCGCCATCGTGGAAAACCGTCCTATCGCGAATCCCGATACCGTGGCATCGGCGCTGCGCATCGGCAACCCCGCCAACTGGCAGCGCGCCGTCCGCGCCCGCGACGAGTCGGGCGGATTGATCGCGACGGTGAGCGACCCCGAAATCCTGGACGCCTACAAGCTCTTGGCGGAGGGTGAAGGTGTCTTTGCCGAACCCGCCTCAGCGGCCTCCGTGGCCGGCGTCCTCAAGCAGGCCGCCGCGGGCGCGGTCAAACCCACCGACCGCATCGTCTGCATCCTCACCGGCCACGGCCTCAAGGACCCCCAAATCGCCTTGGACGTGGCAAGAGACGTAGTCCCCGCTCCCAACGACGTGCGCGAAGTCGAGAAGATTCTCGACTTGCGTTAAGTGCTAATTGTTATGGGTAGACGACTAGTTTCTAAGGAACGGTGAAATCAAGCGGCTCGAATACAAGTGGGCCTAGAACATCAAGCGAGTACACATATTGGAAGCCTACTGACTACTGTCTCGAGTGTGAAGCAAGCCCACGTTTGGCTTTATAGTCGAACCCGATAGTCGAGCCAAATTATCCGTTTCACAGTTACCTTGCTCGAGCAAGTATCCACTGACTCGGTAGCTTCATTATGGCGCCTCAAAGAATCTCCCAACAGCAGAGGCTTGAAAGCCCGACACATAAGGGTCAATGATGCCTGGACACGATCCCTTGCGATTTGTGAATGAACTGAGTTCAAAACTAGCCAGCAGGTCACGCCATGTGTGTGTATTCCTGGGGGCTGGAGCCTCCAAAGCCTGTGGCCTTCCCGATGTTTCGCAGCTAGAGAAGCTCGTAATAGAGCAACTCCAAGGGGAGGATAAGGTCCACTTGTCTAAGCAACTGAAATGTCGCAATCTGGAGCAAGCACTTAGCCGAATCAGGCGTGTTGCGGCGTTGCTTGAAGGTGACGCTCAGTTGGAAGGCTTAACTCGTGAGGCAGCAGTTTGTCTAGACAAGGTCATTTGCCAGGCGATAGTTTCCGAACTCGCGGTAGACAGCGCCGAATTGGAACCTGTTTTTCAATTGGCGACATGGGCCGCCCGTGCTGATTATCTCTGGCCACTAGAGGTATTCACAGTAAACTACGATCTCCTAGTTGAGACAGCATTTGAACAAGCTCGTCTTCCTTATTTCGACGGGTTCGTTGGGAATCTTCAAGGGAAGTTCCACACCGACTTAGTAGAAGGTACACCGGAAGAACCCGAACATTGGCTGTTGCGTTCATTCGTTAGATTATGGAAACTTCATGGCTCGGTTAACTGGGCCTGGGATACGGACACTGAGACAGAGATAGTGCGACTAGGAATGCCTGTGTCAGGTGCGGCAGCTGCAATTTACCCGTCAGACACCAAATACGACGAAAGCCGAAGAATGCCGTTTATGGTATTACAGGACCGACTTCGCCGGGCTCTCGCCCAACCTGAGACTCTTACTCTTGTTTCAGGATACTCATTTGGGGATGATCACCTCAATGAGATGCTTTTTGATGCGGCTGCTCGCCATCCTCGATCGGAAACTATTGTCTTCAGTTACCCAAATATCCCGCAGATTGTAAAGAATCGAGCTCGCTTGATTCCGAATCTCCAGGCAGTTTCGGCTAACGAAGCGATTCTCGGTGGACAGCTCGACTGCTGGGAGCCTCCAACGGGTGATTTGCCGTACGGTGACTATTGGAAGGATGAAGAGTTCACCCTCGGGGACTTTGGCTGCCTGACCGCTCACCTCGCTCTCAGTTCGTACCAATCGCTGGAAGAGTCTTTGGGGACTGGTGGCAGAAACCTTGATAGCTGAACCGGACCCCACTTACATTGGTCAAGTCAAACACGTTCTTGGGTCGACAGTCACCGTAGAACTGGATGGAAGCTTGGCTGGGGTGGCACCTATCTACCGGGGGCACCTGCAGCAGGTTGGCCAGATAGGCTCGTTGGTTCGGATCCCGCAAGGGCTCGTCGACTTAGTTGGGGCAGTGAGCCTACTCGGCATCTCCGAACTATCCGGCGTTCAGGAACCGACGCAATCCATCCAAAGTGGGGATCGATGGTTACAGGTACAGCTACTTGGCGAAGTCGATCGAAGTACAGGGCGGTTTCGTAGAGGGGTAGCGTCGTACCCTGGGCTCGACGACCCAGTTCACTTTACGACCACCGAAGACTTGCTGGCAGTATTTCCGGACCCAGATGAGCAACACGTTCAGCTTGGAATACTTTCAGCATCCGAAGGCATCTCAGTGTGCCTAAACCTTGATGCACTTGTCTTGCGGCATTCAGCTGTGGTAGGTGCTACGGGGTCTGGCAAGACAAGTGCTGTGGCTTCTACCCTTCAGGAACTTGTCCGTGGAGGGTGGAAGGCGGCCAACATAGTTGTCATTGACCCACACGGTGAGTATGCCCGTGCACTTGAAACATCCGCTTCAGTACGCCGTGTCCTTGAGAGTGAGGATCGGGCACTAGACGTTCCATTCTGGGCCCTTCCTGCTGAAGATATTCTGCGCGCGTTCATCGGGACAGCAGGAGCAACTGCGGCGAGGAGATTCTCGGAATTAGTTACGGAAGCGCGGCGCGAATTTGTCGAAAAGTCTGATTGGCTCGACCTTGACCCTGCTCAAGTTACATCTGATATACCTGTTCCGTTTGACCTTCATAAGGTGTGGTACAGACTCGCCTACGAAAACAGCGCAACATATCTGAAAACGGGTGATGAATCGTCCGTTCGAATCACAGATGCAGGGGACGCCGACTCTTTGAAGCCGCCACAGTTCGAGCCATATGGTGCTGGCAGCACTCCACCCAACCAAGGGCCATATTTCAACACCTATGGGAGTGTCCCGAATCAACTCCGACTTGGTCTGCTTGACCCAAGACTGAGGTTTCTCCACAGGGCCGCCGCGCCTGCGGAGGGTCCGGATCCTCTTGTAAGAGCCACCCAAGAGTGGCTCGGATGCACAAAAGCAATCTCAGTCCTTGACTTTAGCGGAGTACCGGCCCAAGCGTCGGATGTAGCCATCGGGGCCATATTGACCCTGCTCTTTGAATTGGCTCTCAGATCTAGTCCTGAAGGACCAGGGATCGGGCGCCCGCATCCAGTTCTGCTTGTTCTCGAGGAAGCTCACCGCTATCTTGGACAAGAGGCAGCCGCAAGCGCCCGTGAAGCAACTAGCAAGATCGCACGCGAAGGACGAAAATACGGGGTAGGATTGATGCTCGTCAGTCAACGGCCGTCTGAATTGCCGGACACGGCTTTGTCCCAATGTGGAACCTTAATAGCGCTTCGTTTGACCAACTCATCAGACCAAGGAAGGATTCGATCAGCACTTCCGGATTCAATTGAGGGCCTCTCTGCCGTTCTCCCCTCCTTGAGGACCGGGGAAGCATTAGTAAGTGGCGAGGCCATTACACTTCCGGCTCGCGTCTTGGTTAACAGACCAAATCCGATGCCCCAGTCTGAGGACCCCAGCACGGAGGTTTGGCGGCGAGAGAAGGAGCTTCCCGATGTGACAGTTGCTCTTTTAGAATGGCGGGGAGTCTATCAGGAGGAGAAAGAAGCAAAATGATCCCACAGTGGCAACCAGTGGAGTCCACGCGGATAACCCACGAGGCATATGACCCAGACAATGAACGAATCTTGGTGCGTTTTCCAAACGGAGTCGAATGGTGCTACGAAGCCTGCCCTCCTGACGTGTGGAGAGCATTCACGGCCCCGGGGCAATCGCGTGGACAGTTTATTGCCCGAGTTCTAGACCATAAGCCACATCACAGGTTTGATGGGTGACCTATCACGCTGGACTGGGTAGTCTAAAAGATGCAGTGGCGCGATGCAAAGTGACGCAAGCTATTGTTACAGCAAACTATATGTCGTCGCCTTAGTCTAACAGGAAAGCGCCTCTTTCCGGGCCTCGTCGCGGTTAGCCTCGCTGGTGCGGCCCATGGCGCGGTAGATTTGAGCGCGGATGTTGTAGACGTCGCGTTCGTTGGGGCCGGCTTCCGCCGCCGCGTTGGCGTCGGCCAGCGCCGCGTCCAGCCGGTTCTTGGCCAGGAAGACCTTGGCGCGGCCCACGTAGGCCCAGCTTGCTTGGTCGCTCAGTTGCAGGGCTCTATCCGCATCGGACTCTGCCTCATTGAGGTTGCCCAGGCCAAGTTGCGCCAGCGAGCGGGTGTCGTAGCACTCCGCGCACTCGTCATCGATTTCAATTGACTTGTTCGCGTCTTCCAGGGCCTTTTCATACTCGCCGGCCTTCGCGTAGGCCCACGCGCGGGCGTTATACCCGAAACTGCCCTCTGGCGCCATGTTGATCTCTCGCGTCGCGTCGGTGATGGCATTTTCGTACTGTTCCAGCGCCAGGTAGACGGCGATGCGCGCGAGATACGCCCCGGAGTAATCCGGCACCATTTGCGTAACCACGTTGGCGTCTGCCAAGGCATTCATACAGGCGCCTACCTTGATGCCCAGGTACGCCCGTACGCGATATGCTTCCGGGTTTGCCGGATCGATGAGTATCGCGTCGTCGGCGTCCTCCAAGGCCTTTTCATACTCGCCCATGCCCTGGTACACCTTCGCCCGGGTCAGGTAGCGGTGTGCGGTCTCGGGATCCAGTGAAATCGCGTAATTGGCGTCGTCCAGCGCCTTAGTATAATCTTCCTGCAACAGGTAGACGTTGGCGCGCATGCCGTACGCGTCCACCATACCGGGGTCGGCTGCGATGACGGTGTCCAGGTCGTCCAGCGCCTTGCTAAAGCGATCGAGCTGCACGGCTACAATAGCGCGGAGCATGCGGTACTGCGGATTCGCGCCGTCCAACTCTACGGCGCTATCCAATTCCCGCATAGCGCCATTGAAGTCGTACTCGTTGATGTACTGAATCGAGCGTTGGAAGTGCTCCTGAGCGACCGCTTCTGTGCCGCCCCGCATGTTGGCAACGGCTTGCTGCTGGGCCGGCTGCAAGAAGCGGGGATAGATGATGAAGGCAAACAACGCGACCACCGCAACCACACCGACGACGATAATGCCGATGGTGCGCTCGCGTTGGGACTTCCACTGCGCCTCTAGGTCGCCAGAGTCGGAATCCTGGCGGCCGCTTGGCGGTCGTACGTCATCTTCGTTTTCGTCTGGGGGTTTTTGCTCGCTCATGGCACCCTCCACGTCAGTGTGACAGGAACTGCGCCGGTGTCACTCTCTTGCTACTTTAGGAAACTCTACCCACGATGTCACGTCAAGGCCGCAGTTGGCGGCCTGGCCGATGCGCACGTCGCCATAGGCGCTGATAAGCATGAATCCCTCGTGGAAAGGAATCTCCATTTCCCGGGAAAGATGCGCCGCCATTTCTTTCACGGCTTCACGGGTGGCAATCTCCAGGTTTTCCCCGTGGCCGTACGTGATCCACGACGTGTCCGTCTCCCACCATACCTTCTGCCAGCCGGCATCCTTGACGACGTCAATTTGGACGGTCACGTCGGAGGAGATTTCAATCGCGCCGCCCGTGGACTCCGCATCGCCCATGGAGGCGTGCACGTCACCCAAGCCAAACTGCGCCCCCGGCACCCACACGGGCAAATGCACCACCGTGCCCTCGGCGATGCTGTTGCAGTCCATGTTACTCCCGTTGATGTCGGGATCGGCGGTATAGACCACCCGGTCCGGCAAGGCAGTACCCACCACACCGACCATCGGCCGGGCAGGCAGGCGAATGCCGTTGTCCAAGACGAGGGTATCGCCCTGCACGTCCACCATCACAATTGCCGGGAAGTCTGCCGCATCGTTCAGAATGCCGAACCCCGGTGTAAACCGCAGTATGCCGGGCGGCACGAGCGTAATGTCTTCAATACGCACGTCGAGCCCATCGCCCGGCATGGCGCCGCGCACAGTGACCGGCCCGCAGGCCGGATTCGACTCGCGCGTCTTGCGCACGGAGAGGTAGTACTCCAGGTCTTCACGGCGCTTGATGCGTCCGGTGGAAGAGTCGTGTGTTTCGAGCGTGAGGCGGTCTCCCGAAACGATCTCAACTATCGCCGGTACGTCTTTATCGAAACTGTACGTATAGTGCTCGCGCGCAATCCGTTGCATCGCTCGCCTTTCAACACCGCTAGGTTCGCCTGATCTCCGTCGGCGCAATCCAATGTCTTTCTTTACGGGGACAATAGCACAATGTCGTAATCCGTGACTACTGGCGGGACGCTGTTTGCGCCTCTTCCCACGGAGACGTTTGCATAACTCCGTCATTCCGGCGCAGGCGCGCCCCCGCGCGGGGGCGAGGAATCCAGAGGCACGTTTGCACTTCTAAATGGCTTGTCGTCAATCCTTTTCACCCCCATCCCGACCTTCCCCCACCAAGGGAGGCTGTCTCAAAAATAGCATGTACGGATGTATACTGTCGTAGAGAGGAGCA
>JAPPLM010000013.1 GCA_028874195.1 Chloroflexota bacterium | reverse complement strand
CATGGCAACACCTTAGCAAAGTGTTGCACTTCGTTTGTGAGTCTAGGGAATCCAGGGGCAGGGGGATATAAGATCTCAAATTGAGTCGGTTATTCATTTCTACACCGACCTACCCCGTCAAGGTTGAATAATTCGCGAAATGAGTGCCGATCAGGTATTGCTCGGGGACGAATAGCACGGATTGTCCTCCTCGCGCCCCAGCCAGAAGACGTTTTCGCCGGTTTGCACGGACTGGTGTGTCCGCGTGTACATGATCTTACAGTCCTGAGGCGCGGTGATCTCGCCGCACACATTGCCCCAGAGATCGCGTACACAGGCAAGCGTTTCCCCGCTTGCGACGTCTTGACCGAGCTCCACCAAGACTTCCAGCAGGCCGTCGCACGGGGCGGTCAAGTATTCCTGCGTCCACACCTTGGGCGGCAGCGTGACTTCCAGCGGCGGATCGAGCACGCCGAGATGGCGCAAGCAACGCACAACACCCGCCATGTAGAGGTCAATCTGCTCTCGCGTGGCCGTGCCGCGTCCTCCCACCTCGCAACCCACCGCGGGAATGCCCTGCTGATTTGCCCAGGTTGAGAGCGTCCCCGGCGCCCAGCGCATCATCCAATAGTGCTCCAGACCGAACGCCGCGGCCGCCAGGGCGGAGCGGTGGGCGCAGTCGGTGCGGGCCTCCCGGAAGCCGCTCAGCGGCACCAGATCGCCTTCGCGGCCGGCGCTGTGCAGGTCTATTATCATGTCGGCACTACCCACGGCGGACGTGACGAGGCTGTGGGCAATGCGCTCGGTCGTTGAGCCGCCACCCTTGCCCGGGAAGATGCGGTTCAGGTCGATGTCATCTTCCGGCGCCCTGCGCTGACCGGCAGCGAAGGCGAGCGGATTGGCGCTCGGCACCAGCACGACGGTACCGTGCAAGTCACGGGGCGCAAGCTCTTGCGCTAACTCGACGAGAGCGCGCGGTCCAACCAACTCGTCGCCATGCACACCAGCGACGATGACGACTCTCGGCTGGGGGCATTGCCCGAAGATGCGGACAAGGGGGATTCCCACTCTTGTACCATTTGGCAGCGGAAAACCCGCCGTCGCGTGCTGTACGGTCTCTCGCTCGAACCTCTCTGTGTCGCCAAAAGCCCTATTCATCCGCTCGACGCTTTTTGCACGCCGCACCAAGTGGCAAGCTGCAAGGCGCAGATTTCAATCCCGCGATAGAAGTCAGCCAGCAACACGTATTCATCCGGACTGTGCGCTTGGGCGATGCCGCCGGGACCGAAGAGACAGCCGGGCATGTCAGCCTGGGCGTACCAGGCCAGGTCGCTGGCGGCGGAAAACCCCTCGATGTCCGACTGCAGACCGGCCTGCCGGACGTTTTGCGATAGCAATTCTATGAAGGGATGATCGGGCGCAGTCTCGAAGGCCGGAAACGTTACGTCGCGCAAGCCCCAGGTGAGCTTCGGCGGGTGCTCCTTCAGCCACGCGTCGGTCTGGCAAAAAGCATGCACGAACGCCTCGAACTCCGCCTTCACCTGTTCGCACGGTTCGTCGGGGTAGTACCAGATGTTGTACTCAATCGCGCAGTAATTCGCCATGGTGCCGGGATTATTGACCACGTTGAGCTGGCCGTCCTGCCCGCCGCCGGGGCCACCGATGAAGATGGCGGGCAGTATCGAGTTATAGCCGGGCGGGAAGAGCGGGTGCGACTTGCGGTTCACCCACTGGCGTTCCAAGTCCTGGATGGCGGTGACGAGCTTCACGCCTTTCTCCACGGCATTAACGCCGGGACCGTTCTCGCCGGGCGCGAGGTTGCGCCAGCGGCTGCCGGCATGGGCCTCGCGTCCCTCGATCTCGATCCGCAGGTGCTCGAGCCCGCCCTCGGTTGGAATGATGGTCAGGTCGGTGGGCTCGGCATCGAGCACGGCGTCGGTCGCGGGAAACTTCGCGATGCAGTCCCGCGTGCCGTTACCCACCAGTTCCTCGTCGCTCACCACGTGGAACCACACGTCGCCCGCCGGGCGGTAACCCGCAGCCAGCACGCACTTGGCGGCGAAGAGCATGCTCACGAGACCGGCCTTCATGTCGGCGGTGCCGCGGCCATACATCTTGCCGTCTTCAATCCCCCCCGCCCACGGGTCGCGGGACCAGGCCGATGTATCTCCCACCGGCACCACGTCAATGTGACCGTTGAACGTCAGTGATCTGCCCTCACCGCTGCCGGGCAACCGCGCGGCGAGGGTGGGGTATCCGTTCCGCGTCTCCCACTCGTGCACTTCACAGCCAAGATCTCTCAGAAAGTCCGCGACCAGACCGCGGCACTTGCGCGTCTCGGCAACGAATTCCGGGGTTACGGGGCTCCGCACGGCGGTCTCGCAGGCGACGAGCTGCCGCAGAAGGTCAGTCGCTTCTTCCTGGACGTCGCTTGCGCGCCGCGCGATTGCCGCTAAGGCCGTAGCCGGAATGTCTGCTGGTGGCATGGACGGCGCTCCTACCGCGCTACCAACTGCTCACGGGGATTCAGTTTCGATACATTGAATCAAAACGCGGCCGCTATCGTGACCTGTTGGCCGTCGCAGGCACGATGGCTGTAACAAATCGACGTGTCATCAATGCGTTCAACAACCACTGGTTCACGCTCGCCTCCAGCGGAGACCTGCACGTCCACCCCAGACCATTCTCGCGGAATCGTGCAGGTGAACGTCAACGTGTGCCATTGGATGCGGTCCGGTATTGCGGGCGCTTCCAGCCGGTAGGTAATGGCGGTCGGTGACTTCTGCTCGTCAACAACTGTGGTCTCGCGCGCCATGATGAGGTAGTCCACCACCTCTTCGGGCACTGCCAGCCAGACCTCATCCCCGCCGACGCGGGTGACGGCTTCCAAACGATTGCCAAGTTCGGTGGGCGTCAGTTCGCGGTTGGGAATGACGAGCTCGTCCTGCACCGCGTGGGTGTAGTCCACGATCCAGCCGCCGGTTTCACGAGCGCGGTAGACGAGCCGGTAGGGATCATAGCGCCGGTTGTATTCGTCGAGCTTGTGGTAGACCACCGGCCGGCAGAGCTGCATGAGGTCGGTATCCGGGTAGTTGAGCTGGTCGCGCACACCAAACATGCTCAGGCACCCAGCCTCCTCCGCCAGCGGCCAGGCATAGGGCAGGCAGTGATCGCTCCCCGGCGCAATGAACGTCGTCACCGGAGTACCCAGCCGCTCTTCCAGCAAGCGCGTGGCGTCCACCACCTCAATGCGGGCATTTGCCGGCACGGACATATCGCCCGGCAGCCTGTTGTGCGTCATGGAATGGTTGGAAACCGTCCAGCCGTAGCGCTGCGCCAGCTTGCACTCCGCCACGGAGACGTGCCGATAGGTGGCATCGTAGCCGCTGCCCTGCACGTCCCGGGGTTCACCCATCTGTCCTACAACGACGGTTATGTGCCCCGGTGAGCCGAATTGCTCATGGATCGGCAAACCGTTCTCTAGGGTCGAGGTCACCACCTCGTCATAAGTGGTGGAGTAGACCCAGCGTTTGCCGTATTTCCAGCGTGTGATTTCTACCATGCGTGTGTCTTTCCCAGTCTGCTTAGCCGATACACTCTACGGCGTTCCTCCGCCGAGCCACCTATAGTAGGGGCACGATATATCGTGCCCCTACGCCGCCCCGCCATTTTGCAATATGCGTTGGGATGGAGAGCAGCGCGATAGCCGCTTACGCCAACGCCTGTTTCGCGGCGCGCAGGTTCGCCAGCCGCATCAAGCCGTAATTGTAAACGTTGACACGGTCGATGCCGAGCGCGCGCACTTTATCTATTTGCCCCGCCACGTCCGCCGACGTGATTACCTGCGGCGGAATGAGCCGCAGTCCCTCGCGGATGGGCACGCGTCCGTCAACAAGCCGTTGCAGGTCGTGGACGGCGCGCGCCAGGATGAGGCCGTCAAGCGAATACGCCGCGCAGTCGAGCAGTTCGTTGGGAATGCTTTCGTCAAGAGCGCGGCCGATGTCGACGCCGTCCAGCGCCTGAATGACCGACGCCTGGTCCGGCATGCCAACGCCCATGTTGACGATGGGGACAAAGTCCGACTTCCCGCCCAGCGCCTCCTTACACTCCGCCCACAGTGACATGACGCTATCGATGCGCATGCGCAGGTAGCCGTCGAGTGCGGGAAACGTCAAAGCGTGACCGACGACGTTATCGCCCAAACCGCCGAGGGCCGGCAATTGGTCGCCTTCCAGGTAGTCGAGGACGAGGTCCCGCGCCCAGTGTTGCACGGCGTCTCCGTCCACGCCTGCCGTTTGCGCGCGGTCCAGGCAGTGCGGACAGAAGCAGAGACCCAACAGGTACTCGGTGAAGGCGTCCAAATCCACACTCGGTATGCCGTGGTGGACGTCGTGCTCGAATGTGCCGAAATGGAGAAACTCCAGTTCGACCTGCGCGGGCGCGAGGTTGTCGGCAATGTCGCTGACCAGCGCGGTAATGTACGTGCGCACATCGGAATTGCTCGGGCACAAGTAGTGGGGAATGCGGTCGCCCAGCGCGTTGAGCGTGTTGATATCGGGATAGATCGTGCCAAGCGCGCTGTTGTGGAGCGTGACCGTCCACGCGTGATACGCGAGGCCGTGTCTTTCTACGGCGTCGCGGATGCGGCGCATGCCGTCGTCTTCTCGCACGAGCGGGGACACGATAGGCTTGACGGTGCCGTAACGTTTGAGGTCGGGTTGAAAGTAGATGGCCGACGAATTGGCGATGAAGAGCCTGCGACCGGGGTTGTGGGGCCGCAGATGCTGGACGTTGTGATAGCTGTGGCTGAGGGAAATTGCCTGCATGCCGCCTTCGTTGGCGATCTGCCCCAAAGCCGCGTCTATACCCGCGTCGAGCACGTCCCAGGGATACGTCCAGATGACGCCGTACATGTCCGCACCGGCCCTTTCCAGCAGAGTTCTGCTTGATCGGGAAAGAACTGCTCGCCCCTGCTGACTATCACTATACTAGCATCGCCGTGCTCCTTGTAGAATAGGCCGTATAGCACACGAATCGCGAAAGGAAGCCCCACATGGCGTCTGGCGCCACCGATGCCGCGAACCACGTCTATCGTGAGGAGATCACCAACGCTCTACGAGAAGTAGGCGTGCAATGCGGCGACACGGTCATGTTCCACAGTTCGCTGAGCAGCCTGGGCTGGGTGGTTGGCGGCGCGGATACGGTGATCGATGGATTCCTGGATGCGGTCGGTCCCGAGGGCACCGTTGCCGTGCCCACCCTCTGCCGCATGCCGGATGGGGAGCGGCACCTGACGTTCGACCGCTGGAACATTGAGACGTCGGTCTCTTGTGTCGGCCGTATTACGGAGGTCTTGCGCCACAGGCCGGATGCCATTCGCAGCGACCATGGCACGCACTCGGTGTCGGCAATCGGACCGCGGGCAAGAGAACTCACGGCGAATCACGGCACGGCGGGCCTGCGTCTCGGACCCTGGGATCCGCGCGCATTCGCGTGGGAAAGTCCCTGGCAGAAGTTTTATGATTGGAATGTAGCGTACTGCTTCTTGGGGGTGAATTTCCTTTACAACACGATGGTGCATTTCGTGGAGAGCCGGTTGGTGGAACGTGCCTTGGCAAGAGCCGCGCCCGAACGGCGCGAGCAACTCGCGGCGCAGATCGAGGACTGGCAAAAGCCCGGCGTGTGGCCGAGCATCGGGCGTAAACCACGTGAGGCCATTGAGCAGTTCCTTTACGAGAAGGGCCTCCTCCGCTACGGCACAATCGGCGCGGCAACCATCCGCTGTACGCGTGCGCGCGTCATGGTCGACAACTGGCTGGCTCTCGCCGAGGCCGACCCGCCCCGCTGGTGTTCGGAGTCGTTTGTGGAATGGCTCAGGCAGATCGATACCTAAGAGCCCATTTGAAAGTCAGGCAATGGGAGCTAACCAATTCAGGTTGAGCACCGCTCGCATGTCCAATGCCAGCGGACGTCCAGGAACCCTTCACTGCGAGACCAATAGCGGGCACACTACTTCCCACTGCTGTCCCTTCAGGTCACAGGTGTAACTCCGCTCACTGTGCGACTATGGTATCCATCAGCCTGATAGGTGGGTTTGGTGAATCATCCTCATCCTGCCACGCAGGTACTCTTCAAGTAGGCTCAAAGGACGCTATGACGACTGACGACACTCGCAGCCCAGGGCTGACTGTGGCCTTGGCAGAACTGCAGGACGACTTGGGAGACCTCGAGCGACTCCTCATCCTCCAGGATGAAGCCGCTCGCCAGTCCTTGCGGCACTTGGATGAGGACGGAGAGAATCTGGAGCGGTTGGCGGACATGATTCCAAAGTGGCAAGAGGAGGTGGATATCTTCAGGACTTTGGAATTGGATGGTGCCGAGAGTTTTCATTCCAATTTTCTCGCTTGGCTGCTGCGCCCTGAAGAAAGTCACGGCCTGGGCGATTGTTTCCTCAGGGAGTTCCTTACCGAAATCGGCACCGCTCGCGCAGTTCGCGCCGGTACCAGGATGAGCACAACGGTACGCCGGGAGCAACAACTCGAACTAGACGGAGATAGTGGTCGGTTGGACATCTGCATCCGTAACGAGCAGGCGGGATTCCTGTGCGCGGTGGAAAACAAAGTGTGGTCACCGGAAAGTGGGGATCAACTCGCCTTCTATCGGAAGGCGCTCAAAACGCTTTACTCGGACTATACGATGCACCTAGTGTTTCTCACGCCGAGAGGGGATATGCCCGAAAACGCAACGGAATGGGACCACTGGACTACACTTGACTACTCACGCATCCGGCAAATCCTCGACCGGACGATCGAGGCAAAGGGCGCCACTGTTCACCAGGACGTTGCCGCCGCGCTGCGTCAATACGCGATCACATTGAGGAGAAATATCGTGCCTGAAGTCAGTGACGACGTTCACGAACTGGCCCGTAGGATCTACCGGAAGCATAAGAAGGCCATCGATCTCATATGCGACCACCGGGACCGGTATGAGCCCAACTACGTGAGCGAGGGATACCACATGGTGGACGAGGCGGTCAGCGCACACGAAGAATGGGAGAAAGGCACGTGTAAATTACCATATTACCGATTTCTCTCCGCTGATTGGGACCAGTACCAGGTGCTAAGATTTAATGGTTTCCCCAAGAGCCTACTGCACTTTGAGATTCACCTCACTGACCAGGGGGCGGACTTGTCCCTGCTCTTTGCCACGAGAGGCCCTAGGGACCTGAAGAGGATGGTATTCGATCGTGTCACGACAGACCACGGGATGTTCAAAGGTCATCTGCCGAGATATTCCGAAGACAAATACATTTCGCTGCCCTTTGGGGTGAGCCTACTTGAGAGTTCGGACTACAAGCACTGGTGGGACGAGGAGAGGATTCGCCAGACCATTTCATGTAGACTCGATGATTTCGCCAAATGCCAGTTCCCTGAGATTAACAGAATTGTCCTCAATTGCTTGGAGGAGTACCGGAGCGCAAAGGCTCAGTCGGTGGGTGGAGATGAAACGAAGCCCATTGCCTGACGTCAAACAATCGGCGCGCGCTGCTGGCTCAGCAGTTGCGCGATGAGTCAAACAGAGAGGCGGGAGGCTTGACCTCCCGCCTCTTTACCTGCCACATTCAGAGCGACTGCTCATTCACCTGCGTTGGGAACAAACAGTCCTGCCGCCGTTACTCTTGAATGATGATCGCGTTCAGCAGATCGGTGGCAGCGCGGCCGTATTCCTCAGCGGTCATGTTGCCCGCGTTGAACTCATCGTATACCGGCTTGATTTCGGTGCGCCATTCACCCCACGTGGTGTAGCGCAGCAGGCCCCAACCGGCCGGGCCGCTGTACGCCGACTGGTTTGCGTGGGCGACCGAATCGTAGCCCGTTTCCGCCTTCAGCCGCTCCGCGGGCAGCGTGGAAACTGCGGCGACGGGGCTGATGGTGTGGTTTACCGCCAGCGTGTAACCCACGCTATTCTCGCCGGACATCATCCACTTCAACACATTCCAGGCGTGGTCCACTTTCTCGCCGACGCCCATCAAGATGGCCGGGTACCAGGCGCGGCCGGACTTGTTCGGCGCTTCGCCCGTGTATGGCAGCGCAGCGCCGATCACCTCGAATTCCACCGCCGGCTTGTAGCCGTTAGTTATGTGGAAGCCGACTTTGCCGGTCTGCCAGATGTGCTGTTCGCCTCTGAGGGCGGCGGATTGGTCCGCATTAGGCACTACCTGGTGCTTATCGCGCAGATCACGCCAATACTGCAGCGCCTCGATGAAGACGGGATGGTCCATGTTCCCGCGCTCTTCTTCCACATTCCAGCAGAACTCACCGAAGTAAGTGCCTGTGGCAATGCCGGACACGTTGAAGGCCGAGACCCCGCCGGTGTGACCGAACTGCTGATCACCCTGGGTCATTGCCTTGCCGTATTCCAGGAACTTGTCCATCGTCCAGGATGCGTCCGCCGGGTCGGCGGAGGGCGCGTCCAGACCGGCGGTGTCAAGCAATTGCTTGTTCATAAGCAGGGCGTCGCAGTTGCCGGATCCGGGCATGCCCCACAAGGTGCCCTTGTCCAGCCACTGGGTCAGCGTGGCGGGTGTGAAAATCTCGGTGGGAACCAAGCCGTCGCGCTTAAAGAAATCATCCAACGGCGAGAGCACTTCTGCTTCCGCCAGGTCGAGATAGGAACCCCAACTGCAGCGGAGAAAGTCGATGGGCACGCCCGCCGCCGCCGCGACCTTGAGCTTCGTCTCCGCCTCGCCTACACTGGCGAGGTTCTGCAGCTCGATCGTGACATTTGGGGTTTCGGCCTCGTAGGTGTCGAAGTAGGCGCGCACCTTCTCAGTGGTTGAGGCGGAGTCTCGTGAGAGATAGATGAGCTGCACCGGCTCCTCTTTCGGAGCCATCTCGGCTTTGGCCTCTTCTTCCTGCTTGGCCGGCATCTCTTCGGCCGGCATGGCGCCGGTCTGGGCGCCGCCGCAAGCCGCCAGAATCGCCGCGCCGCCTACCGCAGTGGAAGAACCTAGAAATGCGCGCCGCGAAAGTCGCTTTTTCAACATGAGAATTGCTCCTCTACATGCTTTCTATTTGAGATACGCACTGCTTGTCTGGATTCTCAAAGTCCCCCACGCGCTGAATGCGCACCTCGCGCCAATGTTGCCTTATAGGTTGCAGTGAAGTACGGCGGGTGTCAAGGGACAGCAGACAGGAGAGAAAGGTCTTTCGGAGCGTGAACTGTCCAAGCTGCCGCACGGCAGTAAGACAGTCACGGATTGAGTTTGATCGGGCTACCGCTGTTCCAGCGGCACCCAGCGGCGGTCTTTGGGACCCGTGTAGACCGAGGAGGGACGTATCAGCCGGTTGTGCGAGAGTTGCTCCAGGCAGTGGGCCGACCAGCCGCCCACACGGCCCACCGCAAACGTGGGCGTGAAGAGTTCTGAGGAAAGACCGACGCCGTGCAGCACCAGCGCCGTGTAGTATTCCAGGTTCGTTTGCAGATTGCGGCCCGGCTTGTATTCCTCCAGGAGACGCAGCGCCGTTTCCTCGACTGAGCGGGCGAGGTCGTAGAGGGTGCGGTCGCCGGCCTGCTCGTAGAGCCGTTCCGACGCCTGCGAGAGCACGTCGGCGCGCGGATCGCGCACCTTATAGACGCGGTGGCCGAAGCCCATCAGGCGCTCGCCGCGCTCCAGACGCTCGCGAATGTTCGCATCGGCGCGGTCGGCCGTGCCAATCTCGAACACCATGTCGAGCGCCGGGCCGGGCGCGCCGCCGTGGGCGGGCCCCTTCAAAGCGCCAATTGCGCCCGTAATGGCGGAGTAGAGGTCGGATTCCGTAGAGACGATGACTCTGCCGGTGAAGGTAGAGGCGTTCATACCGTGGTCCATGGCCGTGACGAGGTAGGTATCCATGGCGCGGACAAAATCGGCGTGGGGCTCCTCCCCGGACAGCATGTACATGTAATTGGCGGCATGACTGTAGTCGTCACGTGGCGGCACGACATCTTTGCCCTCCCGAATCCGGACGTAGCTGGCTACGATTACGGGAAACGCCGCACAGATTCTTTCCGCGCGGCGCAACTGCCCTTCAGGAGTGATGTCATCGGGATTAGGATCGCCAAGCGAGAGGGTCGCGCAGGCCATACGCAGCGCGTCGATTACGGGAGCTTTCCGCGCCGCGGCGGCTTCGAGCACGTGCTTGGTGGTGCGCGGCAGTTCCTGGCCGCCCCGGAAGCGGGACTTTAGAGCCGAGAGTTCATCTTCATTTGGGAGCCGATCGTGCCACAAGAGAAACGCGGCCTCTTCAAACGTCGCGTGGGGAGCAAGCTCCATGAGCGGATGTCCACCGATGAAGAGTTCGCCGGCGAGCCCGTCAACATAGCTCAGCCGTGTCTCCGCGGCAGCAACACCTTCGAGGCCGGGAATTACTTTTGTTGCCATATTAAGGCCGCTCTCCCTTCACTTTACCGGGTGGCGTCACCGCCGCCCGCGAGCGCACTCCATTCCGGCAGCCGGGGCACTATCGCCTGCGGGTCGAAACCCACACGTGCCCGGCCGGGACGGAGACTCCCACTTTTTCGTATTTAGGCATTACAAGAATATGATCCAGGCAATCAGATCTATCGGATCGCCTTCCTTAGTATAGCAAGCTGGAGGGGAAACTTCCGCCTACTGAGAACTCTCGGTCGCGGCACCGCTCTCTTGCGCAGATTCGGCATTCTTAATCGCGAACGTTACCGTCCGCACGTGCTTCTGTCCCGCGGAGTCCAGCGCCTTCAGACGTAGCATATAGACACCGTCGGGGTTCTGGATCGTGTCCCAGCCCGCAAGCACGGCACTGACCTTTGGTTCCGTTGAATGGGTAATGCGCACCCACTTGTCTTGGTTTTCTATCCCGGCATAGGAGACCTCGTAAGACTGGAAGCCGGGAAAGAAGGCATTGCCGCGAATCCTCAAAAGGCTTCGTACGGTATCGCCATCACGAGGATAGGTGATAGCAACAGCATCGTCAGGCAGGGGCTCGGACACCGCGGTATTCTGAATAGCGAACGTTACCGTCCGTACGTGCTTCTGTCCTGCAGTGTCCTGCGCCGTCAGACGTAGCATATAGACACCGTCGGGGTTCTGGATCGTGTCCCAGCCCGCAAGCACGGCATTGGCCTTTGGTTCCGTTGAATGGGTAATACGCACCCACTTGTCCGGATTCTCCCGTCCGGCGTAGGAGACCTCGTAGGATTGGAATCCTGGGAAGAAGGCATTGCCGCGAATTTCCAAGATGCTGCGCACGGTATCGCCATCACGCGGATAGGTGATGATTACCGGGTCGTTCGGTGGGACGTAGTGCTCTTCCGTGGGCGCGATCGCCACCGCTTCTGCTTTCGCCCACTCTTCCGCTTCTTCCGGCACGATCATGAAGACTCGCACCTCCGTCTGCGCAACCGGCACGTTGGGGCCGGCGCGCATGCCGGATTCCTTATGCACGCGGAACGGCACGAAGATGTTGTCTACGAGCCGAGGGACGTTATCTTCGAGGAATATCTCCTCGTGCGTTGGCCCGCAGTACGGTGTCGGCAGCAAGCCGGTCTGCGTGCAGACTTCTACTTCAACTATGCCGCGCGGCCTTTCGAATTCAAGCGCCCGTGTGTCCGCGAGCGCAGCCTCCATGAAGGCGTGCCAGATGGGCGTCGCGCCGCGCATGCCGGTCAGATTCCACGTCGGCGTACCATCGGAATTGCCCACCCATACGCCGGTAACGAGTTGCGGCGTGAACCCAATCGTCCAGCCGTCGCGATTATCATCGGTGGTGCCCGTTTTCGCCGCGGCGGGACGAGAGAGATCGAGCGGTGTATACCGCCCAAACTCCGCCGCCCGGGCCTCGCTGTCGGAGAGGATGCTGGTGATCTGGTAGGCAATACGCGGATCGAACACGTCCTGTACTTCCGGATACTCATAACGCTCCAGCACGTTGCCGCGGGTATCGACCACGCGCCGAATTGCCGTAACGGGTATGTAGCTGCCACCACGCGCCAGCACCGAGTAGGCATTTGTCAGTTCGAGCAGCTTCACCTCGCCGCCGCCGAGCACGATGCTGGGCCCAAAGCGGCTGCGGTTTTCGAAGGTGGTCATGCCCAAGCGTTGCATCGTATCGATGGCCGTATCCAAACCGAGGAAGAGACCCATGCGCACCGCGGCGACATTGAGCGAGTTGGCAAGGGCGTGGCGCACGGTGACCGGCCCGACGAACCGGTCGCTGAAGTTACGCGGCGTGTAGTCGGGTTCGCCCTGGATCTTGAGTGTCGTCGGAACGTCCCAGATCGTGGTGGCCGGGGTCCAGCCTTTCTCGAATGCCGCCGCGTAGAAGAGCGGCTTGAGGGCCGAGCCCGGCTGACGCGGCGCCAGCGCCACGTTCACCTGACCGTCGATGTCTTCATCGTGAAAGTCCAGGCTCCCGACCATGGTGAGAATTTCGCCGCTCTTGGGTCTAATTGCCACGACGGCGGCGTTTGAAACGTTGAAACCCTCAAGAGAAGCAATGTGCGCCCGCGCGGCTTCTTCCGCGATGTTTTGCAGATTCAGATCAAGCGTCGTGTATACGTGCAGCCCGCCCTGGCGTACGCGCTCCGCCCCATAGTGTTCCGCCAGTTGGTCGCGCACGAACTGCACGAAATGCGGCGCTAAGACCGTCGTCTCCGGTTCGTCTTCTGCAGCGGTCTTGGCTTCCTCATCGGACACGACCGCTTCTGGCTGCAAGCGCTTGTACTCCAGCGGTTGGGCGAAAACCTCCTCCAACTCGGCTTGCGAGATATAGCCGGCTACCACCATCTGTGCGAGCACGTACCGCTGCCGGGCCTTCGCTCTCTCAACGTTGGCATACGGATTATCGCGCGAAGGCGACTGGGTCAGTCCGGCAAGCATGGCGGCCTCCGCCAGCGTAAGGTCCTGCGCGCTCTTGCCAAAGAACACATTGGCCGCGGCCTCGATGCCATAGGCCTGGCTGCCGTAGTAGACCTTGTTGAGGTAGAACGTGAGGATGGAGTCTCTGCTGAATTGCGCCGTCAGCCGCGCGGCGAGATTGATCTCTTTCAGCTTGCGGTCATACGTCTGCTCAGGGGTAAGACAGATGTTCTTGACGAGTTGCTGCGTGATCGTGCTGCCGCCGGAGACGACCTCACCGGCTTGTTGATTCTGTACCCACGCGCGGGTGATAGCCCGCATGTCGTAGCCGGGGTGCTGGTAGAAGAAACGGTCCTCGGCGGCGACGGTGGCCTGCTTGACGAGGAGCGGGATGTCATCGGAGGCGAGGATGATGCGCAGGCCAGCGTCCGGATCGGTGACGGTGGCGAGCAAGGCGCCGTGGCGGTCGTAGATGTGCGTTGCCGCCGGCAGCGCCTGACTCCGGATCTGGTCGAGACACGCAGCGTAGTCCGCGTCAGTCACCACGTTGTTGCCGGGCGCTACTTGCGGCCCACAGGCGGCCGCCAGGATGCCCGCGAGTAGGGCAAGCCAGAGTACGACACGCCGCCGGCCCAGAGAGACGCGCCGTGACGAGGCGAATTGTCGCATGGTCCCGAGCATGAATGCGCTTCCACCCATCGAGCAAGAATACGGTACCCGATATCCCCACATCGGCATACCGCTGGCTTGAGCCTCATTGTGTCAATCATACATGAGAAAAGGCTGAATGACTCAATGAATCCTGCATAACCGCGCACACCTACCCCTAGTGCTGGGTAGCGTACACGCTATTTCATCGGCTTTACGGCGAAGGCGCGTATCGAGAGTGCGCCATTGGGTAAGGGAGAAAGGGATGGGAAGAGGGGTGCATGTTGCATGAGAGAGGAGTATGGTGAAGGATAGAGGCAGCAAGGCGGTGAACTATTGTTGGCGGCAGCGTACGCGGCAGTAGGGCGGGCCGTGATGGGCAACCGCAAGAGAATTGAAAAGACGCGTCGGGAAGTACTCCAGCAACTCGTCGGAGCGGCGGCGGCAGTGCCGCTGACGCGGCTGCTGCCGGCGCCGGCGCAAGCTGAAACCGGCGCTGCCGACCTCACCCTTCGCTTGGCCCGGGGGCAGCAAAAGGCGCCCGTAGCGCGGGTTAAGGCCCCTCCCGCAGTCGAGTCCTTCTCCTGGCAGCCGCCGTATCGCCCTGAAGCGGCGCTACCCGAGAATGCCGTCCCCTTGCCGATCCTCATGTACCACCGGGCTACGGTGGCGCGGGTGTTCGAGGCGCAATTGGCGGGCATGCTCGCTGCCGGGTACCGGCCGCTCTCTTTGCACAGCGCGCTGAAAGGCCTCTTTGGGGAAGAAGAGCTTCCCGCTATGCCGATCGTGCTTACGTTCGACGACGGCTGGAGAATACAGTACGACGCGGTGTTTCCCGTGCTCAAGCAGTACAAAGTCCCCGCTACCTTCTTCGTGATGCCGGGATTCCACGAGCACCAAGAGGGATACATGGATTGGGACCAACTCGCTGCTATTGCGGACTTTGGCATGGAGGTGGAATCACACACGCTCAATCACGCTGATTTGCCCCGGCTCGCAAAGACGGACTGGGGCGCGGTGCTGGCGGAGGTTGTCATCTCCAAGCAACTTTTAGAGGAGCGGCTTGGCAGGACAGTGCGCTACTTCGACTACCCGCGTGGTTACCAGAATGAGCAGATCCGGCAGGTAGTGCAGGCTGCCGGATACGAAGCCGCGGTTGCAATCGGCCCGGGTGTGCACCAATCGGCTGCGGTTCCATACGCGTTGCGCCGTATCCGCGTCGAAGCCTGGGACACATGGTGGAGCGTGGCGCACAAACTCAACTGGTACGGCGCGGGCCCAGACCAGCTTAATCGGGAAGAACCTGAACCTGCGGAAGGCTGAGCTTCTGCAAAAGACTTCTTTCTGACGTGTCCTGCTGCTACGCCTTCACGGCAAAAGCCCTAATCAGAGTACTTGCCCGCGGCGCAGTATGATGTCCGGACTCTCCGGGTCGCCGTGGACGGTTTCGCGCGCCGGATAGTTAGCAAAGTGCGCAAGTTTCTCTTGATCGAGCGTCGCGCCCAGACCGGGCTGCTCGGGTAAGCGCAGCGTTCCCTCTTCAATGCGCAGCAAGGGTGTGATCACGTCATCTTCCTGGATCGGATAGTGCGTGTCGTTGGCCAGGGTAAAGCTGCGATGGCTGGCAATGAGGTGCGCCCCCGCCAGCGTGCCGATGCCGAGCTCCGCCCACGTGCCCAGCACACACGTTATGCCGGATTGATAGGCAATATCGGCGATTTGCCGTGACTTGAGCAATCCGCCCGCTTCCGAGACGTAAATGACAAATACGCCGCACGCCTGCTTCTGGGCGAGTTGGAGCGCGTCCAGGACCGTCTTGCAGCTTTCGTCGGCGGCAACCGGCGTTTCCACGGCGCGCGCGACCTGCGCCATGCCGTCGAAGTCCCGGTCGGTCACCGGCTGTTCCACGTACTCCAAGCCGTACGGCTCCATCGCGCGGATGGCTTTGATGGCCGTGGGCACGCTCCAGCCCTGGTTGGCGTCGATGCGAATCCGGACGTTCGGGCCCACGGCGTCCCGTATGGCGGCGATACTGGCGGCGTCCTGCTCGATGCTGCGCCCGACCTTTACCTTCAGGCTGCGAAAGCCCCGGTCAACATACGCCTTGGCTTTGGCCGCGTTGCGTTCCGGTGTATCGATGAAGAGGTAGCCCATATAATCCACGGCGTCACGGTACTTGCCGCCGAGCAGATCGCAGACACTGGCGCTAAAATACTTGGCCTTTATGTCGAGCAGCGCGATCTCCAGACCCGCGATGGCGTGATTGCCCGTGCGAAACCAATGAATGACGTGCTCGTCCATGCGGTGGAGCAGGAATTCAGTACGCAACGGGTCCTGGCCGATGAGCAGCGGCCGCAGCTCCGCGTCGACTGCCGTGCGAATCACGGGGATATGCGGTCCGGCGCACTCGCCGAGGCCGACGATACCCGAATCTGTTTCAATCTCTACGATGAGCGCCGGCGCCGTGCCTCGGGTGCCGCCCGACCACTTGACGGGTTCGCTCAGGGGCACGCGCACGGCGGTGGTCCTGACGTCGGTAATCTTCATGGTGTGCGATTCTGTGACTTTGGGCTATTGGGCAAGAACCTAATTCCAAAATAGACAGGGCTTCACGAACTTGCCCTTCCACCCTTCGACAAGCTCAGAGCCTGCCCCGTACTCGATACAGCGTATCGAACGCGATACGGCGTATCGTGCCGATACGGGGGCGAACGGCATCCAACCAGGGCTGTTGATCGCAAATCGTCCGAGAAGCAACACTTCCGTTCGTGCTGAGGGGCCTACGCCAAGTCCCTGTCGAAGCACCGGTTTGTCCGATAAGTTTCGCTTCTTAGTGCTTCCGTCATATAATGGTATATACCCCCGCACAGCCTATCATGATTCCCGCCAGCTTGTAGTCCCCCACAGCTTAGCCATATACAGAAGGAAGCAACCCGCATGGCAACCTTTGACGTATTGCTCAAGGGAGGGCGCGTCCTCGACCCCGCGCAAGGCATCGATGCCACGCTAGACATCGGCGCCAAGCACGGCCGCATCACTGCCTTGGAAGCAGACCTGCCTACCGATGATGCGTGGCTCGTGCTCGACGTGGCCGACCACTTCGTAACGCCCGGTCTCATAGACCTCCACGCGCACCTCTACTGGGGCGGTACCGATCTCGGCGTGCTGCCCGATCCGATGTGTCTGACCGCCGGTGTAACCACGGCGGCGGATGCCGGCAGCGCGGGGTGGGCGAATTTCACCGGCTTCCGTCACTTCATCATCGGCCAGGCCCGCACGCGGGCGTTTGCCTTCGTCAATATTTCGAGCATTGGCATCACCGACATGCGCGTGGGCGAAAACCTCAACCTGCAATACTGCGGCGTGGAAGACGCCATCAAGACCATCGAAGCCAACCGGGATGTGGCGATAGGGGTGAAGGTGCGCGTCGCCAAACCGATTTGCGGGCCCAACGGCTTGGAACCCTTGCGCCGCGCGGCGGCGGTGCGCGATGCCACCGGCACCCGCATGATGGTGCACATTTCCGATAGCGAGCAGTATATGTCGGAGATCCTACCGATCCTGAAACCCGGCGACATCATTACGCACTGTTTCACCGGGCGCGGGCGGCTAATCCTGGACCAACAGCGCCGCACCGTGCTGCCGGAGGTGCGCGCCGCCCAGCAGAACGGCATCGCCTTCGACGTGGGTCACGGGCAAGGCAGTTTTTCCTTTGCGGTGGCGCGGGATGCGCTGGCCGACGGTTTCCTGCCCGATACCATTAGTACCGATCTCCACAATTACTCGGCCCACGCCACCGCGCTCAGCCTGCCGGACGTTATGTCGAAGTTCCTCTACCTGGGGCGGGACGTTCCCGACGTGGTAGCGCGCGCGACACGGAACGCGGCGGCCGCCATCGACATGTCGGACTCCCTGGGGCACTTGCGGGTCGGCGGCGTTGCCGACATCGCGGCGCTGCGCGTCGAATCGGGGCCCTATCCCATGCTGGATGCCGAGGGCAGTACGCGCACCGGCGAACAACACCTGGAGGCAACCTACACGATTCGCGCCGGCGAGGTGTACAACCAGACGGGACGGCCCGTGCGCCGCTGGTACGGGCCGCGTCCTCAGGAGGGATAGCATGGGCTCTGGGTTACTGGATAGAGATTCTCTTGCGCTTCTTCGCCACGCTGGCGCGGGCCGGAATCCGGGAGGATACATGAAGATGAATTCCTGCTTCGATCCGAGGAGAGGTCGGACTGGGTTCCGCTGTAACGATGTCGAAATACCTTTAGCGAAAGTACAAAGAGTGCTTGCCAATACATGCTTTCATCTCCGTTGGATGGCCGGGCTCGCGGCGCTTACGCTTGCGCTTCTGCTGAGCGCATGCGCCGCTCAGGAGGGAACTGAGACGTTGGGGTCCGAGACAGTGGACGCCACTGCGGAGGCAACCCCGACAGCACAAGCCGCGCCGGATGAGCCGGATGAAAAGGAAACTCCTGCGTCTGCGGCGGCAACGCCGGCGATGATGGAAGAGGAAGCAGCGCCGGCCGCGCGCATTACGGACATCCGCTTTGGACAGCATCCCCACTTCGACCGCTTGGTGATCGACTTCGCTGCCGTCCAAGGCGCTGCTGACGCGGTGCCGCACTGGCGCATTGAGAAGGCGCCAGGGGAGGGCGTGCTGCGGATTTATCTTCCCACTGTGACGGAGACCGCATTTACCGAGGCTCTACTGGCAGACAAGCTCGACTGGTTTACACATGTGTATGTCGTTCGGGCGCCGGACGGCAGCCTGTTCGTGGACGTGTTCATACCGACTGAATACCAGGCCCGCGTGCAGGAGTTGCGCGACCCGCTGCGGCTGGTAATTGACATCGCGCCCGGCGGCAAAGAACCGTACACACTTCCCGCCAGCGCCAAGCACACAGTGCTCATCACACCACGACCCGGCGCAACCATCTAAGGCACGCTGACAGTGAGCGGGTACTCGCGGAATTTCGAGGCGAATAACGTCATTGTCCTGCAGGATAGCGCGGGCAACGAGTTAGCGCGCGCCGTCACCACGTCCACGGACTATCTCAAGACGTGGGGAGCCTTCTCCACCACAATTATTGTCCCAAACCGCACGGGCACGGGCAGCCTGCTCGTCGGTGACTTCGACGCGCAGGACGGATCGTTCAAGGGCTTGGCAATTCCAGTGCAGTTCGGCGGTTCGTAACCGACGGTAGTTGGTCAGAACAAATAGAACTACGCGAGGTGCGTGAGGACTACGCGCACAGTACTCGCCGCTCCGGCGGTAGCGCAGGCACTTCGACAGAGCCTGTGCTGAGCCTGCCGAAGTGCTCAAAACACGTTTGCAACCTGCGCCGGCAGACAACACAAGACCACCCTCTCCCTGAGAGAGAAACGGTGAGGGATGAATGACTCTGCCCACACTGCCTACCTGGATAGAGTTGGACGATTTCGCAGCAGAAAGAGAAATTGATGAGTGAGCACCATTGGTTCGACGACTTGCAAGACGAGGATTTCCTGAGTTGGGCTTCTACCTTCGAGGAGGTGCAAGAGAGCGGCTGTGACACGGCGCTCTTCTGCATTGGCGCCATCGAGCAGCACTCGTACCACATGCCGCTGGGCACCGATTGGCTGCTCGGCCTTGCCGGCAGCCGCCTGCTGGCACGGGAACTGGCAAAGCGCGGCCTGATCGTCTATCTCTTGCCGCCGATACCCATCGGCACGTCAAGCGAATTCCTCAATTACAAAGGCACTTTGAGCTTCAAGCCCGCCACTGTGGCCGCCATACTCGAGGACACCGCCGCCTGCCTCAAACGCCAGGGCTTCAAGCGCATGATCGTCACCAGTTCGCACGGCGGCAACTGGATCCTCAAGCCAACCATCCGCGAGCTCAACATGTGGGACCCGGACTTCCTCGTGATGTGGGGCGCGCCTGTGGGCGCGGGCGGCTCCGGCCCCGGCAAGGACCGCCACTCCGGCGAGAGCGAGACCTCGCGGCTCATGTACGCCTACCCTGAGTTGATGCGCACCGAGAAGGTCGTGGATTCTTCGCCCGACCTGGGCTCAGAGTACGTGGACATGATCCCCACGGAGTACTACACGCCCAGCGGCGTCTGGGGCTTTCCCACCAAAGCAGACCGCGACGCTGGCGAAGAGCGCACCCAACGCGGGGTGGAAAGCCAAGCCGACTACATCATAGAGACCATTGCCAAGCTAGACGATATGCGCAGCGAACACGAGCAGGAGTGAACTCCATAATCTGGCACGTTGGCCATAAACGTTGACAATCCAGTAATTTCCGCGCTACCGTGAATCAGGTACTCTAGGCCGTTCCAATGGAGCATGCCTCCCATGGCGCAGCAATCCCACGTCTCCAAGGCCGTTATCCTCGTTGCCGGTTTAGGCACGCGGCTGCTCCCTGCCACCAAGTCACAGCCCAAGGAAATGCTGCCCGTCGGCCGCAAGCCGGTGGTGCAGTACGTGGTGGAGGAGATGGAGCAGGCCGGCATCAATCAGATTCTCTTTGTGACCGGCCGCAAAAAGTGGTCAATCGAAGACCACTTCGACCGCGATCCAGAATTGGAAGAGCGGCTCGGCAACGATGACCTGGAGTTGGCGGAGCGGCTGCCAAACTTCGATACCTTGCTCCATGTCTTCTACACGCGCCAGAGCGTGCAGACCGGTCAAGCCGACGCCGTGCGGCTCGCCCAGGAATTCGTTGGCGACGAGCCGTTTGTTGTCGCCTTTGGCGACACCATCATCAAGGGCGGCAACCTGTTGCGCCGCATGGTAGAGAGCCATGCGGCGAGCGGCGCCGTGTGCACCATGGCTGTTGAGCGCGTCGCACCGCAGGATGCCCATCGCTATGGCGTGGTGAAGCCTACCGGCGATGCGGGGCCTGATTTTTCAATCGAAGGCATCGTGGAGAAACCGCCGCGTGGCGCCGAGCCGAGCAACTACGCCGTGGTGCCCCGGTACATCATGAACAAAGAGATTTTTGAGGCGACGCGACTCACGCTGCCCGGCAAAGGCAACGAACTCTGGCTGGCGGACTCTATCGAAGTGCTCATCAAGCAGCAGCAACTGGTGCGTTGCGTTCAACTTGCGTCGGAAGAAGTGCGGTACGACATCGGCAACTTTGAGACGTACTTCAAGGCCTTCATCGACTTTGCGCTTACTGATGAGAAATACGGCTACCTCGTGCGGCAGCACCTGCTGCGCAAGACGGCGTCGCTCTAATGCCTTCCGCTAGCCAAGACACGCCGGAAGCTGCCGTAGTCGCTTCCGCTCCCGGACGCTGCGGCATCATCGGCAACCCCACCGACATGTACGGCGGCAGCGTGCTTTCCTGCACGATTCCTGAGCGGGGCTACGTCTCCATTCGTCCCGCCGACCGTCTTACACTCGAATCCGATCAAGGCGTGATCACCATCCGCACGCGTGACGACCTGCGGCAGCACGGCGATCACTTCGACGTGCTGCGCGCGGTGATTTCCCAGCAGCAGTGCCTCGGCATGAAGGCCCGCTTCACGTGCTGGAGCGACGTGCCGATTGGCTCAGGACTGTCCAGTTCATCGTCGCTCGTGGTTGCGGCCCTCTACGCCCTCATTTCGTACCAAGGCCGGGCGCTGAGCAAGTACTTCTTCGCGGAGACCGCCCGCGGCATCGAACTCAACGACATGGGCGTGATTTGCGGGTACCAGGACTTCTATATGCCCACCTTCGGCGGGCTCAATTACATGGAGTTTCGTGACAAAGAGTTCTACCGGGAAGTGCACAGCGAGCCGTATGCTGCCGTCGAATCCCTGACATCATTGGTGTCTGAGCTGCCTTTCGTGTTGGCGCACACCGGCGTCGAGCATCGCGCCGACGTGGTGCATAGACCCATCCGGGAACGGTGGTTGGAAGGCGAGCGCCACGTGGTGCAGGCCTATGCGGAGATCGGCCGCCTGGCGCGCGAGGGCAAGAAAGCCCTGCTGGAAGCGGATTGGGGGCTGCTAGGCCGGCTGATGAACGAAAACCACGCCATTCAACGCGATCTTGGTGGCTCTGGCAAAGAAAACGAGCGCTTGATAGCGGCAGCGCTGCGCCATGGCGCATTGGGCGCGAAGTTGGCCGGCGCCGGTGACGGCGGCACGATCATCGCGCTGCATCCGGAGCCGCAACACCTCGGCAACCAACTCAGGCAAGCGGGCGCCTCCCGCATCCTCTTCCCGCGTCCCGTCGCGGGCGCACGCCTCGAAGAGTCCGCAGGAGAGGCTGAAGCCCCAGTCGCAGGCACGTTTGCGGGCACTGCCGAATAAGCGCGTGAGCAAGTTGCTCAGAGCAACCGGCTCCGCAGCCTACAGCATGGGGTACCGCAAACCTGGAACGGTCTTCTACACCTAATCCCGTCCTCCGCAAATGGGCTCTCCATTAGTCGCAGAAACGAGTGACATTGCCTATGGCGTAATGTACACTGACTCAAACGACCGTACGCGATGAAGGAGCAGGCAGCGATGGCACGTACAGAACTCGGCAGACTCATTACGGCGATGGTCACGCCCTTTGCCGACGACGGCTCAGTGAACTACGACCAACTCGGCAACCTGGCGCGGCAACTCATCGCAGGCGGCTCGGACGCGCTGCTCGTCACCGGCACCACCGGCGAATCGCCGACGCTTTCCCACGAGGAAAAACTGGAATGCTATCGCACCGTCATGGCGGCGTCAGATGGGCGCGTTCCCGTGATCGCAGGCACCGGCAATTACAGCACGGGCGAGAGCGTGGCGTTCTCGCAAGAGGCCGAAGCCCTCGGCGTGGACGGCCTGCTGCTCGTGGTGCCCTATTACAACAATCCGCCGCAAGAGGGCCTGTACCGGCACTTCCGCACCATCGCGGAGAGCACCTCGCTGCCGTGTATCGTCTACAACGTGCCCACCCGCACAGTGCGCAACATGGAAGCCGCGACCACGGCGCGTCTGGCCGAGGTGGACAACATTATCGGCGTGAAAGAGGCCTCCGGCGACCTGGGCCAGATCTCCGACATGCTGCGTCTCGCGCCCGACGACTTCCGCGTCTGGAGCGGCAACGACTCCGACACGTACCACATGATGTGCATGGGCGGCTACGGCATCATCAGCGTCGCCAGCCACGTCATCGGCCTGCAGATCAAGAAGATGATCTCGGCCACCCTGGCTTCGGACATTCCCACGGCAGGCGCGCTGCACCAGCACCTGATGCCGCTCTTTACGTCCATCTTCCCGCCCATCTCACCGGTCGCCAGCCCGGCGGCCATCAAGGCCTGCCTCAACCTCTCCGGCTTCAACGCCGGCGGCCACCGCCTGCCCCTGATCCCCGTCCCCGACGAGTTCGCCCACACCTTGCGCGAACTGCTGGGTACCTACGAGTTGGACCCGAATCTGTCGGTGTTGGCAACAGCATAGGTAAGGCAGGACTGGTTAGTTAGTCAGAGAAAACCAGAGCGCTCGTGCGGCGTTGTGCTGCACGAGCGTTTTCATTGTGTGATTCCATTGGAGGTGACCACCTTGCCCACCGTTGGGCAGATTCTGTAGTGTAGATGCAGGATTTCTCTCATGACTGCGTGTGATCGCGGTGGAGTTTGCTGGTGGCGGATCAATCCCCTGAGCAAGTGTTGGATACAATCGGCGCGGAGGTGCGGGCGTGCACGGCGTGCCGTCTGCATGAAAAGCGCACCAAGGCGGTGCCGGGCGAGGGCGCCATCAAGAGCGGCATCATGTTCATTGGCGAGGGGCCGGGATTTCATGAAGACCAGCAGGGGCGGCCTTTCGTCGGGCAGGCGGGCAAGCTGCTGGAGGAGATGCTGGCCGCGGTGGGCTTGCGGCGCGAGCAGGTCTTCATCACCAACGTCGTCAAGTGCCGTCCGCCGGGCAACCGCGATCCCCAGCCGGACGAAATCGCCGCCTGCAACGCGTTTCTGGAACGACAGCTTACCGCCATCGCGCCGCGCATCGTCGTGACGCTCGGCCGCTACTCGCTGGCGCGTTTCTTTCCCGGGGCGAAGATTTCCGCCGTGCACGGCGAGCCGAAATTCGCCGACGGCCGCGCCTATGTGCCCTTCTACCATCCCGCGGCCGGCCTGCGCACCCCGGCCATCAAGCAAATGCTCTTCGAGGATATTCAGAAATTGCCCGAAATCGCCAAACAACTCAAAGAGTTGCACGAACAGGGGTATTTCGAGCAGAAGCAGGCGGAGACTGCCGAGGCCGCCGTCTCCGACGAAGCCGCTGCCGCCGACGAACCCGCCTCGGATCAACTCAGTCTTTTCTAGAAATCATGCGACCACCCGCCACTCCTGAATCCGGCTCGTCAATTTTGCAATGGTGTAGAGCCATTTGACGGTACCCTCGTTCTCTGAGAGACCTTTGCGTAGCTGCCAATGTAGGGTGACAATAGGGTAAAACAACCCCAAGCAGCCAGGAGAATGCTATGCACAGGCCTCCTTGGACGGGTCCGTGACAATGCCATGAGCACATACGTTCTTTCCCTCGACCAGGGCACTACTTCCTCACGGGCCATTCTCTTCGATGCTGCCGGGCAGATCGTTGCCAGCGCCGGTCAAGAATTGCCGCAAATCTACCCGCAAGCCGGCTGGGTGGAGCACGATCCCAACGCCATCTGGCAAACGCAGCGTGACTCGATCCAGGCCGTGCTCCAGAAGGCGGCGGTCGCGCCGGAGCGGATCGCGGCCATCGGCATCACCAACCAGCGGGAGACCAGCCTCGCCTGGCAACGGTCCACGGGTGAACCGCTGGGCAACGCCATCGTCTGGCAATGCCGGCGCACGGCGGCACGCTGCCAAGAGCTGGCAGCGCAAGGTTTTACGGAGACTATGCGCCAAAAAACCGGCCTGGTGCTGGACGCGTACTTCTCGGGGCCTAAGTTCGAATGGATTCTGCAAAACGTGCCGCGCGCCAGAGAACTTGCGGCGCAGAACGATCTCTGCCTGGGCACCGTGGACGCGTGGCTGATAGCGCAACTTACAGGTCACAGGCAGCACGTCACCGACCCGACCAACGCCTCCCGCACCATGCTCTACGACATCCACACGCATGATTGGGATGCCGGGTTGCTTGGGCTGTTTGGCATCCCACGCGAGGCTCTGCCCCAGGTAGTGCCCTCATCAGGGGTAATGGGAACTACTGATCCAGCGGTCTTTGGCGCGGCCATACCGATCGCTGGCATTGCCGGCGATCAGCAGGCAGCGCTCTTCGGGCAGACCTGCTGGCAGCCGGGACACGCGAAGAATACCTATGGAACGGGCTGCTTCCTGCTCTCGCACACCGGCGGGCAAGCCACGCCTGCGGAATCCGGTCTACTCACGACGGTGGCGGCTTCCGCGGACGCCCCCGCCTATGCGCTGGAAGGGTCGATCTTCGTGGCCGGCGCCGCAATCCAGTGGCTGCGCGACAAGCTGGGCGTCATTGCCACGGCGGCGGAGAGCGAGACGATGGCGCGTGAGGTGCCGGACTCCGGCGGCGTGGTCGTGGTGCCAGCGTTCACGGGTTTGGGCACGCCGTATTGGGACCCCGACGCTCGCGGCACCATCCTCGGTCTGACCTTGGGAGCCACGAGGGCGCACGTGGTCCGCGCCACCCTGGAAGCCATCGCATTTCAGACACGTGACGTGGTGGCAACGATGCAGCAAGAATCGGGCGTGGCGCTGCAGGAACTGCGGGCGGATGGCGGCGCGGTGGCGAACGCGCTTCTCATTCAGACCCAAGCCGACCTGCTCGGCATCCCCGTCGTCGTGCCCACGGTGACGGAGACCACGGCGCTGGGCGCGGCGTACTTGGCGGGTCTCGGCGTGGGCTTCTGGCCGGATGCGGAAGCCATAGCGGCGCAGTGGCGCGTCGCCGCGCGCTACGAACCCCAAATCAGCAAAGACGAACGAGACTCCCATTACGCCACATGGCAACGCGCCGTTGCCCGTGCTCGCGGGTGGGCCGCGACGTGAACGATGCTCGGGTTTGGCGTGGTACGCGCATCGCGTCGGATGATTGCCCCGAACCTGCTCGGCTTTGCTCCGGTAGCGCAGGTTTGCAACCTGCGCCCAGCACCGTCACTACCATGACAATAGCCCGCGCCCGCTCCGTCACTCCGGCGGAAGCCGGAATTCATCTGCGCCGCACGCCCTGGACTCCGGCTTCCGCCGGAGTGATAAAAGTCATGCACGGACTTCGCCAGGGGTTTCCCACTATGCCGTGTCAGCCTCCAGCGCTTGGAGCGCCACGCGGTAGAGCGTCTCCAGGCCGACCTGTGTGGTGTCGGAGCGAAACTGCGGGTCCCACGTCAGGTCGGCGAGCGAATCGCTGATCGTCAAGAGAGACCCCATTTCCACGCCGCGATATGCCGCCACAGCAAAGAGCGCCGCGGCTTCCATCTCTACGGTGAGCACGCCCTCCGCCTGGTAGTGCTGCACTTCCGCAACGGTCTCGCGGTAGGGCGCGTCAATGGTCCAACTCGTGCCGACGCTATACGGCGTGCCGGTGGACGTGAGCGCGTCTTTAAGCCGGCCGGTCATGGCAGGTGAGGCATGGGCATAGGTGTCGGGCGGCAGATAGTGATGGGAGGTGCCTTCATCCCGGATTGCGCGGTCACAGACGACAATGTCACCAATGTTGACATGGCGCTGCAAGCTGCCCGCAGTACCGATGGAGAGAAACCGCCGGACTCCTTGTACGATCAGCGCCTCCAGTACCAGAACCACAGCGGGGGCGCCAACCCCGAAACCTCCGGCAACGGCAATCCGGTTGTCCGCTTCTTGCAGCCAGTGGAGATGCCGGTAGGTTCCCCGCTCAACGCCGGTGGACTCATGTCGCTCCAGAATGTGCGCCAACAACGAAGACTGATAGCAGAAGATTACGGCATCTGGAAATGGCAAGGGCGGGGGCTCCTTAACAAAGTGTGCAACGGCGGCTTCCGGTGTGAACAGCGCCTTTTCGCGGTGCTTTTTGGGGAAGTTAGGGTACGGCATGTGGATCAACTATCTTTCGAATTGCTCCGCTCGTAGCGCAGGGGCTTGTCCCCCGCTTGGACACACAGCTTTGTGAACTTCCTTGGGCGATCTCGCATGAGGAGGGCCGATGCCACGAGGCATTGCGGTACCCTCAAAGCCTCGGATTCCACGGGCATCTCACAGTCTCGACGAATTGGCCCTACAGGACGCAGGTTACAAACCTGCGCTACCAAAGAGGTTCGAAATAGCGCGGGGGCTTGTCCCCCGCTCCTCTGGGCAGGCATGGCGAAGAGTCACACGAACCGACAAACATGCGCGGTAAATTACGCCTTCTTCACGAACACCGGACTGCACCAGGCCATCTCACCGTCGTATTGGGTGACACGGACGAAATAGGGCGTGAGGTCTTGCCGCAGCGGTTCCGAGTCTTGAAAGGTGAAAGCCGTGTCGAGGGGAGCGCGGTCTTCATGGTCACGGCTGATGCGCACTTCGCTGCTGACGCCGGTGGCGCCGGGGCGCACGATCTCATTTCCCTCTGCTAGTTCATCTAGGCACAGTGAGAATATGGCGGGCGCAGACGTGAAATGGAGCGTAGTCTCCGCATCGCCCACGAGTTCCAGCGCCACGCCGTCCCAGTCGCCAGAGGTCTGCGAGACCCAGCGCACGCCTTCTTCACTCTGCTCCACGATGCCCTCCGTCGGTTCGTCGAAGGCCCAGCCCGTGGCCGCGACTATGCGGCCGTTCTCCACGTGCAGGTTGCCGTCCCAGCGTAGGCGGCGGGTGCGGTCCTTCACGCGCGCGCCGCGCCAGCCGATCCGAATCTTGCGAGGCAATCCGCTTGCGGGCTCCACAAGCGGATGAGAATAGACCACCTCCGTGCCGCGCAGCACCTCCACTTTCTCCAGTGGAGCGGTGCCAGCTACCTTGACATCCAACTCTGGCGGATGGGTGGAAGAAAAAACTTCGCCCATCAGGTGTCCGTCCGCAGTCATATGTACGATCATGCGCGCGCCGGTGGAGGCGAACGTATGGCGGCCGCGGATAGCGTCCCAAATGGAGCGCCGCTGGAGTTCCGGCGCGTACGTGCCGAGCAGGCCCCCGCGGACGCCGAACATACCGCCATTCGTGGGGCGGCTGGTGCCGGGACGGCCCGTGTGATCGTCGCTGCCGGCGGCGAATCCGGTAATGTAGCCGCGTTCCAGCGCCTCCTGCCAGACCCATTCGAACCAGCCGTGGGCTGAGGCGATCTCGATAAGGGGCATGACCTCGGAGTCAAAGTAGTCGAGGTTGGCGCGCCGCCCGCCGATGTGGGGGATCATGAAGACGTCATCCAGGCCCCGGTAGCGGTCAACGAGCTTTGAAACCGGACACATGTCCTCCCACGGCCCCGGGTCGCCCGACGCCTGCCAGTGGGACGAGCGGTGCAGCGGACCCTCGTCACCAAGAAAGTGCACGTTGTGGTCGCCGCCCGCAGGATGGTTCCCCGACCATTCGTAGCCAAGCAGCGTCAGGAAGCGGCCGGGGTCGTTGTAACGCTTTACGATCTCCTGCAGCTCGTACCAGAACTCAGCCGTGACCTGAAAGTCGTTGCCCTGGATGCCGAGGAAGTCCACCCCCGCGTGGTCGCGGGCGTAGGTGAAGTATTCATCCGGACTGCCCGTGCCGACGGTCTCTTCCGTCTGGGCATGCATGTCGCCCCAATAGAGGCGCAGTGCGGGCTCGTCTACCTGCACGTGAATAGGATTGCTGGGAACCGAAAACGCCGGGTCTGTACTGCGCGCTTCGAGGCGGATGATACCGGTCTCGCTCAGCTTCAGGCCGGTGAAGCGGAATAGCCCCCCGTCTTCCTCGCCAAAGGTGTGGCTCGCCAGGGGCGCGGCTTGGTGCGGCAGGTAGAGGCCGACATCGCCGCTAAAGCCAGTGGCAGTATTGCCCCAAGAGTCGTCGGCACGCACGAGCACGTCGAATTCCTCGTCTACGGCCACCATGCTCGGCGCTTGTGCCACCAAATGCGCCGCCGGGCCCGCTACCACCCGCACAACCGGCGCGTCCGGCAGCTCGCGGAACTGCAGCGTGCCGAAGTTATCGGCAAAGAACTTGAACTCGAAGGTGCTTTCCACAAACGTCTGCGCCTGGCTGCCGGGACTCCCCCCGGAGCGGTCGCCGAGCACGATCCAGATTTTCTTCCCCGCCGCCAGCGTGCCGTCGTGCACATGGATATGGATGGTGCGCCGCCAGGGCCGCACGTGGTTTTCGGGGTCGAAGTGCACGCGCAGCTTGGCGTCGCCGTCGGTATAGATGCGGCAGTAGTTCGGCGCGGTGGGGTCGTCGAAGTCCGGCTTGCCCCAATCGCAGACGCCCCGCATCACGAGGCGCAGGTTGGAGCGGTCGTCCATGCCGTACGTGCCCACCGTGAAGGTGAACGTCCACGTGCCCCACGACCCGGCCACCACGTCGGCAGTCGGCTCCAGCGCTACTGTGCCGCTGTACTCCCGCAAGGTCGCTGCATCATATTCCGGTGGCATGGTGGGTGGGCGTTCTCCTTCAAGATGATGGGACAGGGTCGGATGTCCGGGCTTCAAGCCGCTAGCTCATAAGATGAACTACATGATCAAGTATACGTTCTTACACAGCAATCCGTTCACGCTTCGACCCTTCGCAAGCTCAGCGCGGACGAACAAGCTTCTCGTATCACCTGGACGAAAGATATCCCATCTTGTCTTTCGCGACTAACGAGCGATCGTCTCCTTCTCTCCGGTAGCGCAGGTTTGAAACCTGCGCCCAACCCACGGCTAGGGGCGACAGCAGGCAAGAACAAAAGACTGCCTGCCGCTCGCGCTAACTCTTTAACAACGGTTCTCACCCACTGCATTCTTGAAATCGCATCATCCGCTCGGCTATAGTGGAGAATGGAAGAATACGTGATCTTCTTAAATACTTTCTTTCAATTGCGTGCCGAACTTCGGCCACCGGCTTGTCCGAAAGACACGTGTCGGACAGGGTTAGTGATTGGTGACTAGCACATGCTGTTTCGCTGAAGCGGTTATCTCCGTGCAACGACGGCTTTCAGAAACCGGATCTGAGCAAAGCAGCAATATCGCGGAACGAAATCTCTGAATGTCAACGCATTCGTGAAACAAAGAGTTCGTTTTTGCGAAGCAGCATCTGCTAGTCACTAACCACACCCGGGGCTGAGGTGGGGCACGGGAAGGGTGATTCCATCATATGATTCACAAGGTAGAGGCGGACCATGCCGGTCGCGCGCTCAGCATCGAGACCGGGCGGTTTGCCGAGCAGGCGAGCGGCAGCGTAACCATGCGTTGCGGCGACACGATCCTCCTGGTTACGGTCACGGGCGCCAAGCCCCGCGAGGGCATCGATTTCTTTCCGCTTTCCGTCGACGTGGAAGAAAAATACTACGCCGTCGGCCGGATTCCCGGCGGGTATTTGCGGCGTGAAGGCCGGCCCAGCGACGATTGTGTGCTGGCGGCGCGGCTGTGCGACCGCCCGTTGCGGCCCCTATTCCCCAAGGACTACCGCAACGAAGTCCAGGTGATTATCACCATCCTCAGTTCCGATCAAGAGAATGCCACCGACGTGATGGGCATTGTCGGCGCGTCGGCGGCGCTCTGCATCTCGGATATCCCATTTGGCGGGCCGGTGGGCGCGGTGCGCGTCGGCCGCATTAACGGCGAGTTCGTCATCAATCCGCTGTTGTCGCAGTTTGAAGAAAGCGACCTCGATCTCGTCATCGCCGGCACGAAAGACGCCGTGATGATGGTGGAAGCCGAGGCGGGGCAATTGCCGGAAACGGAGATGCTCGCGGCCCTGGAGCGCGGTCAGGAAGCCTTGCAAGAGACCATTGCCATGCAGGAAGAGCTCATCAGCCAGGTGAGCAAAGAGAAGCACGAGTACGTCCCCCACGGCCCGCCCGACGATCTCGTCGCGCAGGTGCAGGAACGCGTTGCCGACCAAGTGGCAGCGGCGTTTGGGCGACCGGACAAGGCGGAACGCGAGGAGCAGCTTGCCGCAATTACGTCCGACACCGTGGCAGCCCTGGGCGAGGAGCACGGCCAAGGGCACGTGGCCGACGCGGTGCAGTCCGCCGTCAAGAAGCACGTGCGCAACGAGATTCTGCATGAGGGCAAGCGGCCCGATGGACGCGGTCCGGGGGAAATCCGCCCGCTGTCCGCCGAGGTTGGTGTGCTGCCGCGCACTCACGGCACCGGCCTCTTCCAACGCGGTCAGACCCAGGCGCTCAGCATTACAACACTCGGTTCGATTGGCGACGCGCAGCCGCTCTATGGCCTTGAGATCGCCGATTCCAAGCCGTTCATTCACCACTACAACTTCCCGCCGTTCAGCACCGGTGAAGTTGGGCGGCTCGGGTCGCCCCGTAGGCGCGAGATCGGCCACGGCCGCCTCGCCGAGCGGGCAGTGGCGCAAGTGCTCCCCTCGCAGGAGGAGTTTCCCTACACCATTCGCGTGGTCTCCGAGGTGCTATCCTCCAACGGCTCCACCAGTATGGCCTCGACGTGCGGCAGTTCCCTGGCGCTCATGGACGCCGGTGTGCCGATTGCGGCCCCGGTGGGCGGCATTGCCATGGGTCTGGTGATGGGTGATGAGGGCGAATACGCCATTCTCACCGATATCCAGGGCATTGAGGACGCCCTGGGCGACATGGACTTCAAGGTGGCCGGCACCACGAAGGGTGTGACCGCCCTGCAGATGGACATCAAGGTCTCGGGTATCACGTTCGCCATCATGGAGCAGGCCTTGGCGCAGGCGCGCGACGCCCGCCTGGAAGTGCTCAATGTAATGGCCGAGGCGATCGCGGAGCCGCGCACGGAGCTTTCCGATTACGCGCCGAAGCTCGTTTCCCTCAAGATCAATCCGGAGAAGATCGGCGACGTGATCGGCCCCGGCGGCAAGATTATTCGCAAGATTCAGGAAGAGACCGAGTCCAAGATTGACATTGATGATGACGGTACGATTGTCGTGACCGGCGATTCTAAAGAAGGCGTCGACAAAGCGGTGGAGACTATCCGCAATATGACCACCGAACTCGAGGTCGGCGCCATCTTTACTGGCACCGTATCGCGCATCATGAATGCCGGAGTCTTCGTGAACCTGCCGGATGGACGGCGAGAAGGCCTGGTGCGCATGAGCGAACTGGCGGAAGATTACGTCGAACGTGCCGAGGATATTGCCGACATTGGCGACGAAGTCATGGTGATGGTGATCGAGATCGACTACCAGGGCCGTGTTAATCTCTCTCGTCGCGCAGTGCTCGAGGGCACACATCCTTCTGAGCGTCCACAGTCAAGCCGCGGTGACCGCGGCGGCGATCGTGGCGGCGACCGCGGACGCGGCCCCTCCGACCGGCGCGGGCCGCCGCGTGGCGGACGGGGCCCCCGACGCTACGACCGCGAGCGTGCGCCTGCGGGAGCAGAGAGAGAACGTGGCCGCGACCGCGGCAGCGACCAAGCCGGGGATCGCGAAGCATCACAGTCCGATGGCGACGGCGAAAGCTCAGGTGGTTCCGGGAGAAAGTGGTAGGGACACCCAATGGCTGCTACACAGAAGGGACCCATGCAAGTCGTCGTTTGCGGCATATTCGGCCGCGTGGGTACCACCGTGGCAAATGCAGTGGCGCGAGAGGACGACCTCGCGCTGGTTGGCGGCGTTGACATCATTGCCTCAGACGACGGCTTTACCGCCGCCACCGGCCAGACCATTGCCACTGAGACGGACTTGTCCACGCTCCTGGCGCACACCAATACGGATGTTATCATCGATTTCACCCGTGCCGACGCGGCGCGGGTGAACATCCGCATAGCCTTGGAGCACGGTGTGCACGCCGTGGTCGGCACCACCGGCATGGAGTTTTCCGAAGTCGAGGAGTTGGGGGAGCTTGCTGCTGCCAACGACCTTGGTTTGGTGGTGGCCCCCAACTTTGCACTCACTGCCGTGCTCATGATGCACGTTAGCAAGCTCATCGGTAAACACATGGACTACTGCGACATTGTTGAGTACCATCACGAGCGCAAAATCGATGCCCCGTCCGGCACTGCCCTGCAAAGCGCCATCGATATTCGCGAGGCGCGGGGCAGCGACTTCATCTCCGTACCCACGGAGAAGGAGACGCTTGCCGGCACCCGGGGCGGCGTACATGGCGGCATAAACGTCCACGCGGCGCGGCTACCGGGCATGGTGGCCCATCAGCAAATCATCTTCGGCGGCTTGGGGCAAACGCTCACCATCCGCCAGGATTCCACCAGCGCCGAATCCTTTGTGCCGGGCGTGCTGCTGGCTGTGCGTGCAGTGCAGAAACTCAAGGGTCTGACCCACGGCCTGGACGCGCTGCTCGGATTGGCGTAGAGTATTCTGAAGTAGGATTTCCAGTAGCACAGGATGCAATCCTGTGCTACTGTTGCATTGACACTGCGCCGCTGGGTATAGGATTGCATTCAGCCGAGCTTCTTACTGTGGTGCACGTGCCGACGCCGACTTATGACCCGCTGATGGTGGTTTCCCGTTGGCAGGTGACCGGCAAAGAGTAAAGATTGTAGAGGGGTGCTAACATGGCGACGCTTGTAGAGCCAACCGTCAGCCAGGATTCTTTCCGGCGCTTCAGTCTAGACGAGTATCACTGGCTCATTGAACACGGGTTCTTCCAAGACAATGAACGCGTCGAACTAATCGGAGGATTGCTTCACCAGATGAGTCCAGAAGGACCCCGCCATGTCGCAGCGATAGATCGGCTGCTGCATCTTTTTTTCAACAGGGTTGGCGATCGTGCTCTAGTACGCGTTCAACACCCTATCTTGCTGCCTGAGAATAATTCTGAACCGGAACCGGATCTTGTGCTTGCCAAGAGGCGGGAAGACTTCTATGGATCAGCGCATCCTGTTGCGACAGATATAATCTTGGTGGTCGAGGTTGCCGCATCCAGCTTGCTAGAGGACCGGCAACTCAAAGTGCCGGTGTACGCGGCTGCCGGAATCGCGGAGTATTGGATCGTCAATCTCGTGGAAGACCAGATTGAAGTGTATCAAGAACCGACCATTCCAGCCAAGGGCGCGCCTTACTATCACCAGCACTTGCGCTTCAGCGCTCAAGACCGTGTACATCCTGCGAATTTTCCTGATTGGGTTATTCCAGTTGAAGAAGTGCTCCCTCCAAGGAGCGAATAGCCACCCCTGTCCCATCATCTAGTGTGCTTGGTTTGGCATCCTTCTGCATCGACATTGCCCAGCCGTCTCTCACTGGCCTCCAATGAGCGCCAATGCAGGCATGTGTTCTTGTAAACTGCCTCAGCGCCTCTCAATTTTGTGCTGAATTGTCAGTTCTGCCACTGCTCTTGGTATGATAGTATGTGCACTCTGATAGTCGGCTTCGACGATTCATAAAGATCCAGGTGTAGGAATACAGCATGGCAAATAGCGACGGCTACAACGTAGGTGTTCTCGGCGCCACCGGAGTGGTGGGGCGTCTCCTTCTCGAAATTCTTGCGGAACGGGACTTTCCTGTGAAGGAATTGCGCCCTTTAGCGTCGGCGAATTCACTAGGCAAGACCGTATCGTTCGCCGGCAAGGAATACGACGTTGTGGAGACCACCGAGGACTCATTCGACGGCCTGGACATTCTCTTTGCCTCTGCCGCCACCGGCGCCAACCGTCACTTTTCGCCCATCGCCGCCCGTGCGGGTGTGACAGTGGTTGATGATTCCTCCGCGTTCCGCATGGACCCCGACGTGCCTTTGGTGATCGCGGGGGTGAACGACGACGACCTGGACTGGCACAACGGCATCATCGCGGGGCCCAATTGCACCACGATGCAACTCGTCATCGCCATCAACCCTATCCATCGCGTGAACCCCATCCGGCGCATGGTGGTTGATACTTACCAAGCGGTCTCCGGTTGGGGGCGCGACGCCGTAGTGGAGTTAGATGATCAGATCAAGGCCAAGGCCGCCGGCAATGGTGACGCCTTGCCGCGGGAAATCTTCCGGCACGACATCCTGGAAAACGTGCTGCCGGAAGTCGATTCATTCCTCGACGACGGCTACACCAAGGAAGAGTGGAAGGTCATGCACGAGACTCGCCGGATCATGCATGCGCCGGATATGCGGATCACGTGCACTGCGGTGCGGGTACCGGTGGCTGTGAGCCACTCCGAAGCGGTGCATCTGGAGCTCTCACAGCCCATGACCGCCGATGGGGTCCGCGAAGTGCTGGCAGGCACGCCGGACGTGCGGGTGGTGGATGATCCCAGTCAGGGCCTCTACCCCGTTGCCACCGACGCGGCCGGCACTGACGACGTGCTCATCGGCCGCATCCGCAACGACGTCTCCCACGAGAACGGCGTGGCGATGTGGATAGTAGCCGACAACCTGCGCTGCGGCGCGGCTACCAACGCGGTGCGCACCGCCGAACTGCTCATCGAGCGGGACCTCCTCCACGGCGCGGCCGTACCGGCGGCAAGCAAGAGCGCGGGATAGCGCCGCTGTTTCCCTGTAGCCTCCCGGTGGGCACATGACCGCCCGATACTCTCTTGAGTGGGCACTTCCTACGCAGGCCGTTACCACTCTTGCGCCCTTAGCAGAGAGTCACACATCGCACATCGCGGCTGGAACGGCCGCATTCCAGGCGGGCAGCCACCGTGCCAGGATGGCATGCAAGAACTCGTCTCATGGATACATTGCTCTGTGCAGATCCGCCCTTCGACAGGCTCAGGGCGAACGGAAATGCGAACAATCCGTTCGTGCTGACCAGGCTTCGCGAAGCCTGGTGTTTACGGAAGCCCTTGTCGATACACGAGTTGGCAAGCCGATCTGAGATTCGTGATGGTTTCTAGCCCCAATTCGTCATTTGATACAATGAACGTTGGCGTCTGAGAGGTCTCGCCCGTTCTAGCGTCTTTGCGATCGGACGAGACTGTGTTCTCAGGCTCCCGTGTATTGCGGAATTCCTACCGCCTATGGCGTCGCTGCGAGTACACATTTCGTGAATCAAGAACACATTCGCAATTTCTGCATCATTGCCCACATCGATCATGGCAAGTCCACGCTGGCGGACCGGCTCTTGGAAAAGACGGGTGCGCTCGATGCCCGCAAGGTGGTGGAGCAGGCGCTCGACTCCATGGAGCTTGAGCGCGAGCGCGGCATTACCATCAAGGCGAAAGCCGTGCGTATGCTTTACGCGGCAGATAGCGGCCCTGCGTATGAACTGAACCTCATCGACACGCCGGGGCACGTGGACTTTGCCTACGAGGTGTCGCGGGCGCTGGTGGCGTGCGAAGGCGCGCTGCTCGTCGTTGATGCCTCACAGGGCATAGAGGCGCAGACACTGACAAACCTCTACCAGGCCCTCAACCACGACCTTGCCATCATTCCCGTGATCAATAAGATCGATCTTCCCAGCGCGCAGCCCGATATGGTCGCGGCCGAACTGGAGAACCTCGGGTTCGATCCCGATGAAGTGATCTACACGTCGGCGAAGACCGGCATCGGCACCGACGAGGTGCTGGCAGCCATCGTGGAGCGCATCGCGCCACCGTCGGGCAAAGAAGAGACGGAAACGCGGGCGTTGATTTTTGATTCGCACTACGATCAACACAAGGGGGTCGTGGCCTACGTGCGCGTGGTGGAAGGCGCCGTGGAAGCCGGTGGGGAAATCCTGCTGATGCAGTCCGGCGCGCGCTCCGAGGCCATGGAAATCGGCACATTTCGCCCCCATCTCGTCAAAGAGACGCGCCTGGCTACGGGCGAAGTGGGCTATGTGGCGAGCGGATTGAAGACGCTGCGCGAGTGCCAGGTTGGGGATACCATCACGGCGGCGTCCGCGGCGGCAACGCAGCCGCTGCCCGGCTATCAACCCGCCAAGCCCATGGTGTTCGCCGGTTTCTATCCGGTGGAGAGCGAGGACTACGAACCGCTGCGGGACGCCCTGGACAAGCTAAAGCTCAACGACGCGGCGCTGACGTACGTGCCCGAGACGAGCCCGGCGCTCGGCTTTGGCTTCCGCTGCGGCTGCCTGGGACTGCTCCACTTGGACATCGTGCAGCAACGGCTGGAGCGGGAATACGGTCTGGAAATCCTCACCACGTTGCCCAACACGGAATATAGGGCGGTCACGACTGCCGGCAAGAGCGTGGACGTGGATACCCCGGCGCAACTGCCGCATCCATCGGAACTCGACCGCATCGAGGAGCCGTGGGTTGACCTCAACCTCATCACGCCGTCCGGCTACATCGGCGCCATCATGGAGCTGTGCGAGAACCGGCGGGGCGCGTTTAAGGAGCTCGAATACCTCGACGAACGGCGCACGATTATCAAGTACGAAGTACCGTTCGCAGAAATCCTCACCGACTTCTACGACCAACTCAAGACCCGCACCCAGGGCTACGCCAGCATGGACTACACCGTGACCGGCATGCGCCCCGGCGACCTGGTGAAGCTGGAAATACTCGTCAACGGCCAGCCGGTGGACGCCCTCTCAAGCATCATCCCCCGCGAGCGCTCACAGCAGGTGGGACGGGCATTGGTCATGGAACTGCGCAAGCAGATCCCGCGCCAGTTGTTCGAGGTGCCGCTGCAGGCTGCCATCAGCGGCCGCATCATCAGCCGGGAGACCATTCCCGCCCTGCGCAAGAACGTGCTCGCCAAGTGCTATGGCGGCGACGTCACCCGCAAGCGCAAGCTGCTGGAGCGGCAAAAAGAAGGCAAGAAGCGCATGAAGCGGGTGGGCCAAGTGGAGATACCGCAAGAGGCGTTCCTGGCGCTGCTAAAAGTGTGAGACAACTGCTAGCACAGGCCGCTGTAGTGGCCTTGAGGAAGGGCCTTGCTTGTGAGTATTCTAGACGGACTTGCTCCGGTAGCGCAGGTCTGCAACCTGCGCCCGCCCAGAAAGGGCTAATCCTGCGGCGGCGGTGTTCCGCTGAAGACGTGCCGCAGCAAATAGCCTTCCAGCGTGGAGACGCGCCGGTCCATGACCCTTTCAAGTCGGGACATACGCGAGTCGAGCGAATCGATGCGGCGGTCTATTCTATCGATGCTGCACAGCGCAAGCCCGCTCGCCGCAACGGCAGCGATGATCATCGTCGCTAGGGTCTGATGAACTCGATGTTCTCAGCCACTCTCAGGACTCTTGGACTGGCTGTCGGCTCTCGCAGGCGAGTCAAGCCTAGTAGCACGGAATTTGTGGTAGATTGGCGGGGTCTTTCGGTAGTCTAATTTCTATTCCTTCGACACTTGCATCGGCCACTGCCACGCGAGCGGCCTCGTTTCTGATGGTGGTGATACTTCCGCTGCCGTCGTACCAACCGACACAGCCATCCCCGGCATATAATTCCAGCCTGAGCCTGAATGAGCCTGTTGGCATCCAAATGTGGAAGGTGAAGGTGCCGTCCGGTCTTGTCCTGCCGAAACCGATGTTGCTCACCATACCTTGCCAGGCCTCCAACCAAATACCGCCGCGCGGCCTTCCGTCAGGGCCAACCACTCTCCCCTTAATGAAGTGATTAATGTCTACGGTTTCGTGGCAAGAGGTCGAAATCTCTACCTCTCCGAATACTTCCCGAATTAGCTTGGCCAATGCGGGGTCGTATGATACCAGTTCAGCCCGGGTGTTTATTTCGTTGTGAACATATCCTGGTGGATCGTTCAGTCCGAACCAGGACTGTACCCCTTCCGCCCAATACTCATCAGCATTAGTGCCGGCGTAGGTATGCGTCCACAGTCCGGCTGCCAATGCATCCTTGTAAATCTTCTCAAGCCGCCTGCGAAATCCTCTACCGTTCCATTGTCGCTCTACACCAAAGTTGTAGATGACGTGGGCAAATTCATGGACAAAAATGTCTTCATTCGGAAACACGTCGTTTCGATAACAGAGAAGGTTCTGCTCGGCAATCACCATAACCGGTCGGAGGTCGGATGGCCCAACGCCACCGCCCCGCGTCCTATCGTCCCAGCTTAATCCAGGAGAGAATTCGGTAAGGTCGCTAAACTCCGGAAGATCGGTTAGCACTGACGATTCCGGCATCACCGCTACCCGAACTCCCTGGCCGGCGATCGTAGCGCGGAGGTCCGCTCGATGGGCCAGCATATCGTCTATGATTTCACGCGCCCTGTATAGAGCCGCGTCGGGCACCTCCGCAGAGGCGACAATAGGCAGTCCATCGGCGTCCAAGTACTTCCTATAGTAGTGATCCAGGCCCAAGGCTGCCGGTGGCGGCGGCAATGGCGTTGGTGCAGCCGTCGGCTCAGGAGCGGGTGTGGGAGAGGGCGTGGGCACAGGGATCGGCGTGGCAACACCGCCGCCCGGCGCGTAGTCCGCCTCCCACTCGAACCGCTCGGTATTGAGCCGCATCACTAGGCCGTTGGGCCCATTAATCCACGTGCGGAAGCCGTCGGTGAAGGCCGTCCAGTTGTCGGCCTTGCGCCAGGCCATAAGTCCGCCGGTAGTGCGTTGGTTGCTGTCGCCAAGGGCGTTGTAGTGCTCATTCTCCAGGCACTCACCGACGATGTCGTGACCGATGAGGTCGCGCAGAGTCTTGAAGCCGAGCCTGAACTCGCAATCGGCGGACGCCGAAACCACGCTGGGCGCAAGGAGCGCCAAGAAGTGAACAAAGATAAATGCGCTGAGCACTCTTGCTACAATAGCCTCCTTGCGGCACATGATTAAACGTGTCTCGATACAGTTCAAGGCTAGCGTGCTTGCGAACTCTATGTTCTCCCGGCCATGCCCCCTCCGCCCGGATGTGAGCCTAACCGGCACACGCGCTCTCAATTGCACTCGTGCTCGAGCCTGCGGCTATGTTTAGCGTATGCCGCATGGGACTTGGACTCTGTGACTTGGCCGTTGTCCAACAGTCAACCAGGCGGACAAGCCTTCCCTAACTTCGTTGTTGGTGAGGCGGGCAAAATCCGTACTGGCGGTCACGGGCGGTGACAACGTAGATTCAACGTCAGCGCCTCCACCACAAGCCATAGTCAATATCATTGCAAGCAGAATAACAACGGGTGCCAAAGAAAGACGTAACCGCAAACGCATTGAGAGTCACTTCTTACTGCTCTATGCCGATGATTCCTCCAATACTGTATCGGTCCGGCACAAGGCGCATCCTTAAGTAATCCAAGGACTGGTTTCCGGTGCGCCAACAAAGCTTCCCTTTGACGATACACGCTCGTAAGTCGCGTCGCGTCTGCCCATCACATTATCCCGCTGCCTCAATGATCCAGTTCCCGTCGCTTTGCTTGCTTGCAGCAAAATTGTACCGCACGCCGTTGATCGTAGAATTGCGCACGTTAATGCCAGTCCCTGCTTGGAAGAACAGGAAGCGTCCACGCCCTGACGAATCAATGGAGAATTCTACAGATGTGCCTGGGTAGGCGCAACTCTCTCCCGGTCGCAAGACCAACCCGACACGGCACACACCGTCGGATGTATCTGGCTCGGGCGCAGCGGTAGGCTGCGCCGTGGGCTGGGGCACGGGCGTGGCGACAGGACGATGGATTTCCTCCAGCCAGATTACATTAGCTCTGCACGAATGTGATCCTGCGCTGAGAGATACCCTGCCACTAACTGAGAAGCTCTTTGTTTCACCCGCCGCCATAGCACCTATAAGCTTACCCGCACGCCATCCACGAAGAGAGTCCACGCCTCCATCAAAAGGATTAACAAGCTGCCCACCAATATATCCTGTAACTCTCACCGCCTTTACGGATCTGGTCGCGCGAAGGGTACCCCTTACTGTTCCAGTCTGGATAAGCCCACCGCTCAACGAACAAGATATCTTCCCTATTAATTGAATCGCATTCCCTGCGGGCCTAGTCGCGGGTGTGGCGATTGGTTCTGGTGCTATCGTGGGTGTAGGAGCCGGCTCCGGCGTAGCCGTCGGCTCAGGAGCGGGTGTGGGAGAGGGCGTGGGCACAGGGATCGGCGTGGCAACACCGCCGCCCGGCGCGTAGTCCGCCTCCCACTCGAACCGCTCGGTATTGAGCCGCATCACTAGGCCGTTGGGCCCATTAATCCACGTGCGGAAGCCGTCGGTGAAGGCCGTCCAGTTGTCGGCCTTGCGCCAGGCCATAAGTCCGCCGGTAGTGCGTTGGTTGCTGTCGCCAAGGGCGTTGTAGTGCTCATTCTCCAGGCACTCACCGACGATGTCGTGACCGATGAGGTCGCGCAGAGTCTTGAAGCCGAGCCTGAACTCGCAATCGGCGGACGCCGAAACCACGCTGGGCGCGAAGAGCAACAGGAATAGAGCGAGTAGGATAGCGCTGAGATGCTTCATGGTGATAACCCTCTTGCAGACTATGAACACGTGTGACTTGCAAAAGCTATATGTTATACCTCGAGAGTCGCAAAGGGTCGCGCGTGTTACGCACTTCTCAGCGTACCCCTCAATAGGGCTAACACGTAAGCGAATTATTGCACTGGGAGTATACTGAAACTCTATGTCAAAGTCAAAATACAAGAGAATCTCAGCGCAATGGACGCGTGGCTCGCCGAATGTGTCACTATGAAGGTTAGAACAAGTGAGAATCCGGCGTTGGTGCTGGATTCCGGCTTTCACCGAAATAACGGATTGTTTGAGTCAGCTCAACTAACGGGGCAAAAGGCATATTCGCTGATGAGAGCATGAACCCCACGAATGAGGAGGAATACTAAGTGACCGAAAAACAGGCAGCGGCGGACATGAAACAGACTACCGGCGCGGAGAACGTGCGGTGGGATCTGGCGGACCTTTACGCCGGGCCGGACGATCCGGCCATGGAGTCGGACTTCAAGGCAGTGCTCGAGCAGGCGCAGACCTTTCAAGAGAAGTACCGTGGCCGCATTGCCGCAGGCGAGATCTCGCCGGAGGAGTTTCTGACGGCGGTTGAGGAGATCGAGCAAATCTACATTGCCGCGCACAAGGCCGCCATGTACGCCGACCTCGTCTTTTCGGTGGATACCGCCGACCCGGCCCACGGTGCGCTGTTGCAACGCACGCACGAGCAGTCGACGCAGGTGCAGAACGCGTTGCTCTTCTTCGACGTGGAGTGGCGTCAGGCCGACGACGCCTATGCCCAGCGCATCCTGGCGCATCCACCGCTGGCACGTTATGCGCACTCACTGGCCCACGAGCGGATCTTTGCGCCCCACACGCTTACGGAGGCCGAAGAGAAACTGGACGCCGAAAAGCGCCTCACCGGCATCGGCGCCTTCCAGCGGCTCTTCGATGAGCGCACCAGCAGGCTGCGGCAGACCATTACGCTGGACGGAGAGCGCAAGGAGATGAACGAGACCGAGCTCCTGGCGCTGCTCTACCACGGCGACCGCGGCGTGCGGCGGCGCGCGCAGGTTGCCATGACCAAAGCGCTCCAAGACGATTCCCACATTCTGACCTACATCTTCAATGTGGCGGCACAGGAGAAAGCCATCGAGGACCGGCTGCGGGACTTTCCCGATCCCATGTCGTCGCGCAATCTGGCCAACGAGGTTGACGATGCCACCGCCCATGCCATGCTGGATGCCGTGACCCAGCGCTACGACATCGTCGCGGACTATTACACCCTCAAGCGCCGCCTGCTTGGCTACCGGAAGCTCTACGACTACGACCGCTACGCGCCGGTGTTTCCGCCGCCGGAGGGCGGCGTAAACTTCGCCGAGGCCAAGGCGCTGGTGCTGGACGCCTATCATGCCTTTTCGCCCGAGGTGGGCCAATTGGCAGGGGAATTCTTTGAGAAAGAATGGGTCGATGCCGCGGTCTTGCCCAGCAAACGCGGCGGCGCCTTCTGCCAGCCCTGCTTGCCTAATCTGCACCCTTACGTCTTTCTCAGCTATACCGGCAACCAGCGCGACGTGATGACGCTCGCCCACGAACTCGGCCACGGCATCCACGCCCGGCTCGCTCGAGGGCAGTCGTATCTGGAGTTCAACACCTCGCTGGTGGTGGCGGAGCTCGCCAGCACGTTTGGCGAGATGCTGACGTTCCATCTGCTCATGGAGCGCACCACCGACCCGCAGGTCCGGTTAGCCCTGCTGGCGCAGAAGATCGAGGACGCGTTTGCCACGGTATTCCGCCAGGCGGCCATGCACCAGTTCGAGTACGCCCTGCACACGCGCCGCCGCAGCGAAGGTGAACTCACGGCAGAGACTATCGGCGAAATCTGGATTGAACAGCAGTCTGCCATGTTCGGCGATTCGGTGGTGATGACGGACAATTACCGCCACTGGTGGGCGTATATTCCGCACTTCATCCACGTGCCGTTCTACGTTTACGCCTATCCCTTTGGCGAACTGCTCTCCCTCTCGCTCTACCACGCCTATCAGCAGCAGGGCACGACCTTTGTAGATCAGTACCGCGGCATGCTGGCGGCCGGCGGCAGCGAAGCGCCCGCCCAACTCATGCAGCGCGCCGGCATCGATACCGCCGACCCCGCCTTCTGGCGCGGCGGCTTGGACATCATCCACGACATGGTGCAGGAGGCGAAAGCGCTGGCAAAGGCGTGATAGCGGTGAGGCTCTTTGCCCTATTCGCTACAGGGAGGCGAGTCATATTCAAAGAGTTGACACAGTTGGTACGATAGGACTCTATGCGATGTCGTTTCGTTCCGTGTCCACTTTGCGGTTAGCTCGGCAGCATCACAGCAGTTAATGAGCCCTAGACCAAGACAATCGGCACAAATATCGCCTTTGTTGATGTACTTGACGCTCCCATAGGGCATGGATATGATGAATCAGGTGGGGCGTCGCCAAGCGGTAAGGCACGGGCCTTTGGAGCCCGCATACGTAGGTTCGAATCCTACCGCCCCAGCCGCGGGTATATGAGCGGCGCACAAGGAGGAAGGGTGTAGGCAGACTGCGTCCGGAGGACGACCGATTGCGTCCAATGGATGACTGCATTGCAAAGCGACATGCAGCCGGCACGTGATGCCGGTGCGTGATCCGCGCTGCCTTATAGCCCATGACAGAGAGCGACCCAGACCCTCACCAAGCTACTGCCGCCATCATTGTGGCCACCGGACCGACAGAGCGGATGCAGTCGCGGCGCGCCACGTCCTTGCATGCGCTTGCCGGCCGCCCCATGGCCGCCTATTCCATCCAAGCCGCACTCGACCTGGGCTGTTCCCCGGTAGTGGCCGGTGATCAGACTGCTACCTCCCACTTGCAGGATTGCTTTGCCCCCGACTGTGTGTTCTGGAGTGATGGCAACTCGCTGGCAACGGCGTTCGCGGCAATTCCGGACTCGGTCGGTTCGGTTTTGCTCATCTCCGGCGCTATGCCTCTCCTCTCAGAAGAGACATTGGCGCGGCTCGTGCAGCGCCAACAAGAAACGGCGAGCGACTTGGTTGTGCTGACTGCTCCCCTTGCAGCCACGCCACAGAGCAGTGGCGGCCTTGTACGCGATGCCGCAGGGCGTATCGAACGCATCCTGACCGATGCTGACGGAAGCCAAGACCCAGGAGCGGAATTCTTCAGCACCGGCGTCATATGCGCTTCGCGCGCGTGGCTTTATGAGCACCGTGACGCTGTCCAGATCCAAGACGAAGGTTGTCTCGCTTCGCTCGCCGCGCTTGCGCATGCGGAAGACGCCAGAATTGAAACGGTGCAACACACAGGCGCTGACGTCGAGTTGACTCTCGTAGCGGACCGGGCAGACCTGGCGCTGGCGGAAACCACACTGCGCGCACGCATTCGCACGCGGGCAATGCGGGGCGGTGTCACTTTGGTCGATCCGGCCTCGGTCTGGATCGATGACACGGTGACGTTCGGACGGGACGTAACCATCCTGCCGAATTGCCATTTTTACGGTGATACGGCAATTGGCGATAACTGCATCATTGGACCCAGTGCGCGGCTGCAGGACACGCGCCTTGCCGCCAATGTGACGGTCATGGAATCGGTGCTGGAGGGCGCGGAGGTCGGTGAGAACGTGCGCATCGGGCCGTTCGCCCATTTGCGGCCTAGCACCGTCATCGCACACGACGTCGAGATCGGCAACTATGCCGAACTCAAGAATACACGGGTTAGTCCCGGCGCCAAAATACACCACGTGGGCTACTTAGGTGATACAGTAGTCGGAAACGACGTGAACGTCGGCGCGGGCACGATCACGTGCAACTATGATGGCGCCGACAAGCATGTGACGGAAATTGGTGAGGGCGCCTTTATCGGCAGCGGCACGTTGCTGGTCGCGCCGGTGTGCGTCGGCAGCAAGGCAATGACCGGCGCCGGCTCGGTGGTGACGCGGGATGTACCTCCGCAGGCGAAGGCCTACGGCGTGCCCGCGCGTGTGCGCGGGGTGCGCGCCCTGCCTGCAGATGCGGAGCAAGACAGCACCGGCGAGAAGAAGGGTGCATAATCAGGTAAAAGCAAGATGATGTAGTCTTTAGTTTCGGGATTTCATGATCAAGCGTGGTGGAGTGGCAGGAAGGGCGTGCTTTAGCAAGGAGTGATTGATTTTGGATCCGTCAAGTTGGGGTCAGATTCTTGGAATTCTCATCCTGACGATTTTCAACGGGTTCTTTGCAGCGACAGAAACCTCGGTAATTTCCGTAAGCCGTGTGCGCATACAACAACTGGCTGAAGAGGGCGTGGCCAACGCGCGCATTGTGCGAGGCTTTCACCAGAATATCGAGCGATTCCTGACGACTATCCAGATCGCGATCACAACGGTCGGCTTCCTCGCGTCCGCCATTGGCGCGGTGAGTTTCTCCGACGATCTTGGTGATGTCATCGGCAACCATGTGATCGCCGTGATCCTGATCACGCTGGGGATCGCCTTTTTCAGCATTGCCCTGGGCGAAATCGTGCCCAAGACCATGGCCATCACCCATGCTGAGCGGTTCGCCCTGTTTTCGGCACGGGCAATCCTGGTCATCCAAACGGTCTTCCATCCCCTCGTGTGGCTGATCTCCCGCTCGAGCAACCTCATCACGCATCGCTTCGGCAAAGAGGCGCTCACCACGGTGCCGACGGTCACCGAAGAAGAGATCAAGCTCATGGTCGATACCGGCGGCAAGGAAGGGGCGATCGAAGAGGGCGAGCGCGAGATGATCTACGGCGTGTTCGAGCTGGGTGAATTGACCGTCGGTGACATCATGTCTCCCCGCGTTGACATTATCACTTTGGAAAGCGACAGTACTCTGGCTGACGCTATCCACACGTCCTCCGAACACGGCTATTCGCGCATTCCGGTCTATGAAGAGACGATTGACAACATCAAGGGCGTTGTCTATGTGAAAGACATTCTGCCGTACGTAGAGTCTGACAAGCTCGATACGCTGGTGCGCGATGTTATGCGCGAACCGTATTTCATACCTGAATCAAAGAAGGTTAGCGATTTTCTGCAAGAAATGCGGCAGAAGCGCGTCCACGCGGCCATCTGCGTGGACGAATTCGGCGGCGTTGCCGGCCTCGTGACGATTGAAGACGTGCTGGAAGAGATCGTCGGCGAAATCCAGGACGAGCACGACGTCGAAGAGCCGCAGGTGGAAATGGTGAACGAATTGGAGGCGGTGGTCGACCCGGCGATAAGCATGCACGACCTCAACGACTCGCTGGGAATCAGCCTGGAGAACGAAGAGGTCGATACCCTGGGCGGCATCATCTTTGCACACCTTGGCCGCATGGCCGACGAAGGCGATGAACTGCAACTCGACGGCATTACGGTTTCAGTGCTGGCCGTAGAAGGCAGGCGCATTAAGAAAGTCCTCGTACGCAAGGAACCCCACACCGAGACTGTCGAGAATGGGGCTGAAACGGATGAAGGAAGCAGGGAAGGCTAGCCCCTTGCGATGGGGGCTCCCGCCGCTCGCGCCAGCCTAAGGCTAACGCAGTGCAGAAAGTGGCGGACTCCTCCTTTGGGGTCGGACGTGTTTCGCCGTGCTTGCGTAGACGGCAATCTGCTTCTCGTCCCGATTCAAGAACGAGGCTGTGAATTCGTGAGTTCGCAGCCTTCCGCAATTCCAGCAGAAAATAGCCGGCGGGGTGCGCCAAACTGAGGATCAGTATCTTTCCTCCCATGAGGTTCACGGCAGCGGGTGGGTCTTGGCTGGCACTCTAGGGCCCTTTGCAATAGCCGCTACAGTGAGCGAGGGAAATCCCTCTCCCTGAGAACAGAGCCAGGGTGGGGGAATCCTCACCGTTTCAGCTAAATCACGTGTGCTTGTCGGAGTGGCGCAAGAGTCTCCTTTGATCGTGGCGATCATTGAGCGGGCATGGCAAGAGAACGCACCTACATCGCGGAAGCAATCGTCCTGCGGCGGTCGGACTTTCAGGAGGCCGATAGACGGCTCACTCTGCTTACGCCCGACCGGGGACGGCTGAATGTCATTGCCAAGGGCGTGCGCCGGCCCGCGAGCCGCATGGCGGGACACTTGGAACTCTTCACGCTGGCCAAGGTCTTCGTAGTGCGCCGGCGGAGCTTGGACCTGGTCGTGCAGGCGGAGACCGTGCAGACGTTCCCGGAGCTACGCACCGATCTCAACCGTTTGCCCTACGCCTATCAAGCCGTGGAGACCGCGCACATTCTGGTCGAAGAAGAGGTGGAAGCGCACGCCGAATTCATCTTGCTCGTCAAGGCGCTGAGCGCGCTGGCGGTTACGACTGCCTTGCCGCTGGTGTTGGTAGCCTATAAACTACAGCTATTGGCGACCCTCGGGTACCAGGCCCAGCTACAAGAGTGTGCCCGGTGCGGCAATGCGCTCTCCGAAGATGGCAACCGGGCGCGACCGGATAGCGGCGGCGTGGTGTGCGCACCGTGCGGGGGAGTTACAGGATCGCCAATTGCGGTGCGCGCGATCAAGTGCCTCCGCTGGTTGGCACAAGAGCCGCTGCAGACCGTGGAACGTCTGCAAGTGGACCCCGCCACAACCACCCAGCTTGAAGAGACCGCAGATACGTTTGTGCGTTACGTCGCCGAGCAGGACCTAAAGACTACACCTTTTCTGGAGCGTATGCGCGCGTTGAAGACACAGTCGTGAAGGGAGTCACGTTGGCAGCAAAATCCGACACCATGGAAGAGATCGTAAGCCTGTGCAAACGGCGGGGATTCGTCTATCCCTCCAGCGAAATCTACGGTGGTTTTGAGAGTTTTTGGGACTACGGGCCGCTGGGCATCGCGCTGAAACGCAACGTGCGCGAAGCGTGGTGGCACAATACGGTGCGCACGCGTGATAACGTCGTCGGCGTGGAGACCGGCGTCATCATGAACCCCAGCGTGTGGCAGACCACCGGTCACGCTTCCCACTTTGCCGATACGCTCGTGGAGTGCACGAGTTGCCACCAGCGCTTTCGCGTCGACCATCTCGAAGGCGAGTCGTGCCCCAATTGCGACGGCGAGTTCACCGATCCACGCCGTTTCCTCACCATGTTCAAGACGCACGTCGGACCCGTGGAAGATGATTCCGCCGTTGCCTTCATGCGCCCGGAGACCGCGCAGGGTATGTTCGTGAACTTCAAGAACGTGCTCAATTCGTCGCGGCAACGGCTGCCGTTCGGCATTGCGCAGATCGGCAAGTCATACCGCAACGAGATTACGACCGGAAACTTCATCTTCCGCCAGCGCGAGTTCGAGCAGATGGAGTTGGAGTTCTTCTGCGAGCCGGGCACCGACGACCACTGGCACGCCTATTGGCTGGAAGCGCGGCGCCAATGGTACGTCGCTTACGGCGTAAAGGAGGAGAACCTGCGCTTGCGCCAGCACGGCGATGACGAACTGGCCTTCTATGCCAAGTACTGTTGGGACATCGAGTATCAGTTTCCGTTCGGCTGGGGTGAGTTGGAAGGCATTTCAAACCGCACCGACTACGACCTGCGCAGTCACAGTGAGGCTACCGGCCAAGACCTCACGTTCTACGACGAGCAGAACAAGGAACACGTCTCACCCTACGTCATCGAGCCCGCCGCCGGGGCTGACCGCGCGCTTCTTACATTCCTGCTCGACGCCTACGACCAGGACATTGACGCCAAGGGTGATTCGCGGGTCGTGTTGCGCTTCCATCCGTTTCTCGCCCCCATCAAGGCGGCGGTCTTGCCGCTGGTGAAGAAGGGCGGCTTGCCGGACATCGCCAAGGAGATCGTGGCGGACTTGCAGTTGCACTGGGATGTCTTCTACGACGAAAGTGGCAGCATCGGCCGCCGCTACCGCCGGCAGGACGAGGTCGGCACGCCGTTCGGCATTACCGTGGACTTTGAGACCAAAGACGACAACACGGTGACCGTGCGCCATCGCGACAGCATGGAGCAGGAACGTGTGCCGATTGGGGAACTCGTGGCGTTCCTGGCGCAGCACATCCGGCCGGAGCCGAATCCTCAAGTACCGAAAGTCTGAATTGGCGCTGAAAGATCGTGTGGGCTTTCGGACCGTTTCCTGGAATAAATGCCCGTGGTCCGCTAAGGCAGGTGTTTTGGCGAAGTGCAGTTGAGCAAGCTGCAAGCAACAGTGTTTGTTCGGCAAAGGATACTGTTGCAAAGTAGTGAACTACTTGGTATATTGAACTAGATGGCTTGAGGAGAAGTGCATGGGCTGGGAATCTAATACGACTGTTATTGTCACCGGCGTTGTAGTTGGTGGATTCAGCATGCTGCAATTCCGCAGCCTTGACGGTCGCATGTCCAGCCTTGAAAGCCGCGTGTCTGGTATTGAGCAAAGGCTTGCTCGTATTGAAGGACTACTGGAAGGCTACTTCGCAAGTGCCAAAGGATCGGATGCCAACGCGCCCAACAAGCATGGTTAGCCCAGATCGGAGTTAATTCGGTCCGTGAATGCCGCCGAAGAGAGCAACGAATGGCAGTGCTTGACACCCACAAAGCAGTAAAGATGCTCACAGGATCAGGCTTCGACGAGTCACAGGCTGAGGCACTCGTTGGCCTAGTAAGCACGGTGCATGGCGAACTCGCTACGAAGACAGACCTCAGCACGGGGTTGCAAGCTTTGGAGTTGCGGATGGAGAGGCGCTTTAGCCAATTGGAGAAGCGCTTCAACCAGCTAACGATTCAGTTCGTCTTGTTGTTTGTAGCATTGGCGGGTGTATTGGCGGCATTGGAGCTCATTCCAAACTAGGTACCGAGTTCCTTACACTAATTTGTTACAGGTTCTGTTGCTTAGTTGAAAAGACTTGCAAAAGAGAAGCCCGCTACTTTGATCGTAGCGGGCTTTTTGGATTCTCAGTCTTGGTGCAGTAAGCAACTAAGAGCTCAGACTCTCCGCGTAGTCGGCGATGAACGCGTCCACCTCATCGCCCTTCAAGTCGCCGGGACGAAAATCGCGCAGCGCCTGCACGGCATCTGCCGGCGCGTAGCCTTCGTACTTCACCAAGTACCCTGCCAGGACCGTACCGGCCCCGCCGAAACCGGAGCCTCAGTGAACGAGGGCTTTTTCGTCGCGTAAAGCCGCCGCGTGCAGGGATTCCACCGCAGCATCAAGGGTCGCCACGTCGCTGCTCGCGCCTTTGAAAGTCTCGACCGTCATGCCGAGGCGTGCGATGGCTTCAGTATCCGGCTCTTTGCGGGAGGCAGCGACGATGTGTGAAATACCCTGCGCCGCCACCGCGCAAAGTTCCTCTTCGGTCTCTGGGAAACCGGAGGCAGCGATCTTGCCTTCAGCGAACCACTTGAAAATACGGGGCAACGTCTGCGCATTCTCAGCCATTTCGATCTTCCTTTCGTTGTGGATATGTAGTCAGACTACGATTAGAACTCAATTCAAGTTAACGTACGCTACTTCGCATTCAAGCAATTCAGACGCTGATTGGTCTGGGAGCGCTCCTATTCATTCGCCCTGCAAACCTGGACCGCTTAGGATGCCCGTTCCACGCCAAGCGTCACCGCGATGCCGTTCAGGTCAACATCCTCCTGATGCGCGTCCTCCGGCGCAACAGACGGCTCAACACGAAGGGACAGCGTCTCTTGGGCCACCGCGTCGCCATGCGCGCTCAGCATCGCCGCAACGTTGGCTTGATCTGCCTCTCCGTCGGTCACGCCAACATACGTCACAATGCGATCGGAGAGCGCAAAGTCAGCCTCCCGACGCAGGTTCTGAATGTGATGGATGAGTTCCCGCGCCATGCCTTCCCGTTCGAGTTCCGGCGTAATCTCCGTGTGGAGCGCAACGAGATAGCCTTCTTCCGTGGCAACACTGTAGTCTGCGCGTTCCCGCGCCTGCACGTCCACTTCCTCAGGCAATAACTCGATGGATTCTCCATCCACCACCACTGAAACTGGCTCACCTTGCGCGACCAATCGCGCCCCGGCCTGGGCATCCGTCTGACCCAACGCCGCCGCGATGGCTTTGACCTGCCGTCCGTACTTGGGGCCAAGCAGCTTGAACCGCGGCTTGAGTTCATATGTTACAAGCTCCTCATCCGGCCCGACGAAGCGAATTGACTTGACGTTGAGTTCGCTCAGTATGTGCTCCTGCAACCGCTCGAGCCCCGCCTGCTCGTCAGCGGTTTTCACGTGCACCAGCATTTCCGGCAGCGGCTGGCGCACCTTGATCTTGCTCGTGCTGCGCGCCGCCCGTCCGAGACTGACGACCTGCTGGGCAAGTCCCATGTGTGCCAACAGGTCTTCGTCAATGAGCGAGGCGTTGTAGCGCGGCCATTCGGTGTGGTGGACGCTCTCAGGCGCGCCGGTGTCTACCCCTCGGACGAGGTTTTGGTACACCTCTTCCGTCAGGAACGGCATAACGGGCGCTATTGTACGCGTTAGGGTAGTCAGGACCTCGTAGAGAGTCACATACGCGGATAGCGTGTCGCGGTCCTGACCGGACTTCCAATAGCGGCGGCGGCCGCGCCGCACGTACCACGTGGACAACTGCTCGATGAAGTTGTTCACGCGCCGCGAGGCGCTATATGCGTCAAAACGCTCCAAATCGTCGGTCACATCCCGCACGAGCTTGTGGAGCAGCGCGATGATCCAGCGGTCCAGGATTGACCGCACTTCCAGCGGCACCGAGACCTTGGTCGGGTCGAAGTCCTCCAGACGGGCATAGGTAACAAAAAAGTTGTACACGTTCCAGAAGAGCAAGAGCCGCCGTTTCACATCCGCGGCGACGCCGTAGCCAAAGTTGAGGTTCTGCTGCGTGTTGCTTTCGCAATACAGCCAGCGCATGACGTCGGCGCCCATCTGCTCCACGGCATCGTCGAACCAGATGGCGTTGCCGTGGCTCTTATGCATGGGCCTGCCGTGCTCATCGTTGACTTTTTCGTAGATGAGCACGTTGCGGTAGGGGCGGACGTCTTCCAACGTAACGCTCATGAAGGCCAGCGCATAGAACCAGAGGCGAATCTGCTCGCGCATCTCGCTCACCCAGTCGGCGGGGTACCACTTGCCCCATTCGGCGCTGCCCTCCAGGTAGCCAAGCGTGGAGAACGGTACGATGCCGGCATCCAGCCAGCAATCGCCGACTTCGGGAATGCGCGACGCTTCAGCGCCGCAATCTGCGCAATTGATCGTGATCTCATCAATCCACGGGCGGTGTAATTCCGGCAGCGCGCGCACTTTGGCGGCGTCCGTGGCCCGTTCTTCAAGTTCAGCCACAGTGCCGACAATGGTGACGTGGTCACAGTCTTCACAGTGATAGAACGGCAGCGGCAAGCCCCAGAAACGCTTGCGGGAGATGCACCAGTCGCCCATGTTGATGAGCCAGTCGTCCATGCGCTTCCGGCCATATTCCGGCACCCAGTCGACGGTTTGATTCTCCGCCAGCATCTGGCTGCGGATCTCCTCAGCGGAAATGAACCACTCCTCCACCAGCCGAAAGGCCACTTCCTCGCCGCAGCGCCAGCAGACCGGATAGCGGTGGGTGTAGTCTTCGATGCGGTAGACGATGCCGGCTTCTTCCAGAGTGTCGAAGATCGGCTCATTGGTCTCGGTGATATTCCGACCCGAAAGAGAGCCAAAGCCCTCAACGTAGTTGCCATCGCCGTCGATAGGCACGATTACGTGCAGCCCGTGCTCCTGTGAGAGTTCGTAGTCCTCTGCGCCGCAGCCCGGCGCGATATGCACGATGCCGGTGCCTTCTTCCTCGCCGACGATGTCCCACCCAACGACCTTGGTTGCAAAGCCTTGCTGGGCGGGCAGATCAGGCCAGGGGCCGACGTATTCCAAACCCACGAGCTCAGCGCCCGCGAATTCGCGCACGGCGTTCAGCTTGCCGCGTCCCACGCTTTCCAGCGTGCCCTTTGAGAGGTAATAGGTGTCCCCATTGGATTCGGCAGCCACGTAGGTCAGATCGGGATGCACGGCCAGTGCGGTATTGGCAGCCAGCGTCCACGGCGTAGTCGTCCACACCATGAAATACTCGTTTTCACGGCCCTTCACCGGCAGCCGTAGGGTGATGCTCGGGTGCGTGACCTCGCGGTACGTGTCCGTGCCGACCAACTCATGCTGCGAGAGGCTGGTGCCGCAGCGAATGCACCACGGCATCGAGCGCCAGCCCTTGTAGAGCCAGCCCTTCTCGTGGCAGCGCTTGAGGAAATACCAAATGTGCTCGATGTTGGCATCGTCCATGGTGTAGTACGAGTTGTCCCAATCCATCCACTGGCCGAGCCGGATGGACTGGTTCGTCTGCACCGTGGAGAAGTGCTCGACGCGCTTGCGGCACTCGCGTGAGAAGTTGTCGAGGCCGAATTCCTCGATCTCGTGCTTGGAGTCGAAACCGAGGTCTTTCTCAACCTCGACTTCCAACCACAGCCCCTGGCAATCGAAGCCGTTTTGGTAGCGCTGCGCGTAGCCCTGCATGGCCTTGAAGCGCTGGTAGACGTCCTTATAGGTACGCCCCCATGCATGGTGGACGCCCATGGGGTTATTGGCCGTAATGGGGCCGTCAATGAAAGACCAGCGGGGATTGTCCTTGTTCTTTTCCACAAGCTTGTTGAAGGCAGCGGTATCCTCCCAGAACTTGAGGATTCGATGCTCCATGCTGGGAAAGTCGAGGTCTCTACTGACTTCCTTGAACCCGGCCAAGTGGCGCCTCCTCGCTGGCATAGCTGCCTGTTGCGCAAACGCGCAACGCTGCTTGCAACGCTAAGAGCAAATTGCGGTTTAGAAGTTGTCTTTGGGTAGTGTTGACTTTGGAAAAGGCGTAACGCAGGCGACTGCATAATGCCAAGAGACTGCAACCGCACTGTGCCACTTGGACGTGCAACTGCATTTCTACGCATGGCATTTTGTCACGGACTGACGCCGCACGTCAAGCTGAAGGGTGTTTCGGCGTCTGGAGATGCGCGAGGCGCGTCGGTCTTTGTCCGCGTGCAATTTAGCGCGAGTTCGTACGACCTTCCGGGCAACGTGTGACCAATCTTCCCGATCATGTGTAACCCATGTGCCCGAACGGCTGTTACCTCTCTACCCTAACAGGTGTCACCTGTGTGTCCGAACGCGGGTTTTCCATCTCTCCGGTGCGTGTACAGGCAAGCAAGGTATAGGGGCACGATATATCGTGCCCCTACGGGCCAAAGCGCAAGTCTCGCTCCACTCTTTCGTGCAGGCAAATTGCCGTTTGGGAATGTTTAAGCCGACTAGGGTATATTCTTGTAGTGTTGTGACGAGAGAAGAAGGCGCGGCCAACTGCGATGAGATTGCGGACAAGAGGGGAACGATTTCTATGACAACGCCAGCGTTTTGCCTGAAGGACAACGTCGCCTTGGTCACTGGTGCGAGCCGGGGCATCGGGCGGGGCATTGCCAAGGCGCTTGCCGAGGCGGGCACCGACGTGGCTGGCGTGTCGCGGTCCGCTTCCACCGAAACGCAAGCCCTGGTGGAGGCCGCGGGTCGCCGGTATTTGGGACTGCAAAACGACTTGGCAACGGCATCAGTCGCCGACTTGAACGCGCTCGTAGACCGAACGGCTGCACACTTTGGCCGCATCGACATCCTGGTGAACAACGCCGGCATTACCTGTCGCAGTCCCGCGCTGGAGCTCACCGAGGAAGACTGGAATACGGTGATGCAAGTAAACCTCCATGCCGTCTTTTTTCTGTGTCAGGCGGCGGGGCGCTACTTTGTGCCGCAAGGCCGGGGCAAAGTCATCAACATCGCCTCGCTCATGTCGTATCAGGGCGGAGTGCACATCGCGCCGTATGTGGCAAGCAAGCACGGCGTGGCCGGTATCACCCGCGCTTTGGCAACGGATTGGGCCCCCCACGGTGTCAATGTGAACGCCATCGCGCCCGGTTACATCGACACCGACATGACGGAAGCGCTGCAACAGAATCCGGTCCGCGCGCCGGAAATCCGCCTGCGCACACCCGCCGGCCGTTGGGGAACAGCCGAGGAAATCGGCAAGCTGGCGGTCTATCTGGCCTCAGAAGAGTCCGCTTTCATGCACGGCTCCATCGTGCCCATAGACGGCGGCTGGCTGGCGCGATAGGGTGCTTTCGGCGGTTTCTACGTGAAATCTCTTGACGATGGATGGGACTTAACCGTCATTCCGGCTGCGCCGGAATCCAGGTCCCCAAACAGGGATTGTAATTTCGCCCGTCATTCCCGTGAAAACGGGAATCCATCTTCCTCTTAGGCGCTAGTTTGCACCCGAACAGAAGTCTACGAGGCACTTCTCCCGCGCCACCCCTGGACTCCGGCTTCCGCCGGAGTGACGGAGTGGGAAGCCAGGTGAATGGCCGTCACGTCCGTCATTTCGGCGCAGGCCGGAATCCAGGAGGCCAGTTTAGAGAATGCAACCCCTGTCCGTCATTTGTATGTTTAAAAAGGCGAGCAGATGGGGGAATGTATGAGGGTAACGCGAGGGACGCGTCGTCCGTCATTCCCGTGGAAACGGGAATCCATCTTCGAGGCTTTTGCGGCGTGGGCAGTTCACCATGCGATGGACACAGCTACCGCACAATTTGTCGAATTAGAATCCCTTCCGGTACTCTAGATTCCTCGCTCCGCTCGGAATGACAGGAAAGACGGCATGACTCTGGTAGAGCCGTGTCTTCAGCGCCTAGTCCGTCCAGACCGCTCCAGCCACGGAAACCACCGATCCTCCCATACCGTCCGCCGGGCATTGGGCGTAGTCCAATACTTGACCTGAAACGGGCCCGAGCATTTGCAGGGCGGCGTAGATGGGTGGGAGTCCGCAGACCTTTTGCTTGTCTCTGCTCTGTTGCAAGAGTCCCAGGAAGCTCTCAGCATCCCCTTGGCACATGGCAGCGAGCAGCCCACGGTCGAACTGCTCCAGTTCCGCTTTGTTCTCCCCGTCCAGCGGCTGCGGATCGCCAAACGCCGGCCCCATGTGTGCCAGGTCGGCCGCGGCGACGACCAACACGCGCTTTCCCGCTAACGCCTTTTTCAAAGCGGCAATGCTCTCAGTGAAGCGGGCGTTGTCCTTAGGACTGGCGTCGCCTGCCGTGAATGGCAGGAAGGATCCGCAAAGTATCGGCACCAGCGCCACCGGCTCGCTTTCACGCATGAAGTGCAACCATACGGCCGCCAGCTCTATGGAGTGCTCCCTGCGGTGGTGGAGCTCCTCGTCGTAGAGAGTTTCATCGCCCCAGGCCGTGTCGAAACGATCAAGGGCGTCGTGGTCGGTGGGCAGCGTGCCCCAGGGTGTAGCGTAGTCCTGGCGCGTGGGCGTCAGCATTCCCGGACTGCCCGCGTGATCGGTGCCGAGGATGACAACGACCTCTGCCTCCCGCGCGGCTGCTTGAGCGTGCTGCCAGGTGCGCGCGTAGACGGGTCCGCCCCGATCGTAGTCAATGTGGGGACTCACAATTCCCCGCACGGCAGATTGATTGGGGCTTGAGGGCGGCTCCACAGTGTTGACAAAGCCTGCGAGCATGGCCGTGAGCTCGTCCGGATCGGCGGGGTACGAGGCTCCCGCGAGCGCCAGAGGACGGCACGGCGCGCTTCTATAGCTCTCGCGGGCGTCGTGGCGCGCGGTCTCCGCGCGTTCGCTCTCCAGGAGCAACGCGTCATCAAGCTGCTGAATCAGGGATTCCAGCGTGTCCGTTGGCAGAGACAGGCCGTAGCGAATCGTCAATGCCGCCTGAATGGCGGTGAGGGAATGCGTGCCGTCGCAGAGCTCGAGTACTGGGGCAAGGGCAGGAGAAACGAATACAGTCCCTTCTATCAACTCGTCGGGATCGCGCAGCGCCAGGCGTAAATCGCCGTTAGCTTGCACCCATTCTGAAATGAGCGGGCGCACTTTGGGCTGTGCCAGGGGGGACATGAATGGCGCCTCACGAAACTAAGATGAGCCTTGCCAAAGCCCTAGTATAGGCAAACCCGCGCAGGCCGGGCAAACGCCAAAACGCATTTTCTTCACGGCTCAAGCGGGGCTTGCTACAATGGGAAGACGCGGATGATTTCACGAGCATAGCTCTAGGTCAATCCAAGCACATTGCGTACTAGATTCAATCTCATGAATGGCAGAGAATTGCTGGAAGGCATCTAATAATCCAAATTAAGACGCCAAGTCGCGCTTCGACAAGCTCAGCACGAACGGATTCTTGCCTTTTCCGTTCGCCCTGAGCCTGTCGAAGGGCAAGTCTGCATAGAGCGATGCATTTGTGATTTGAGTTCTAGTTCATGCGCTATTTGGTCGCTTTATCTCGCGGCTAGCATTGAGTGGCGTCAAGTCAAATGAAGGCAATTGAGAAACATGGACTTGCGGTATCACCTCATCACCTACGGTTGCCAGATGAACAAGGCCGATTCCGAGCGGCTCGGCGGCTCATTGGAGGCGCTGGGGTACACGTGGGCGGAAGAGCCCATGCAGGCCGATCTGGTGGTGGTGAACACCTGCGCCGTGCGCCAGAGCGCCGAGGACCGCGCGTTGGGACAGCTCGGCTGGCTTACCGGTATGAAGAAGAAGAACCCCGATCTTTCTATCGCGATGATGGGCTGCATGGTGGGTGACGACAGCCTGGAGCGCTTGCAGGCGCGGCTGCCGCAGGTGGATGTCTTCACGAAGCCGGTTGAATACGAGCCTATTTTGGAATTTGCCCAGCAGAAGGCCGGCAACCGCGGCATGCTGGATGAGGGCTGCTTGGAGGGTTCGCCGCTGGCGCTTGGCGGGCCGTGCCGCTGGGTGCCGGTGATCTACGGCTGCAACATGCGGTGCGCCTTCTGCATCGTGCCGATCCGGCGGGGCCCGGAGCGCAGCCGTCCGATCCCGGAAGTGGTGCGTGAGCTGCGCTGGCTGGTGCGGCACGGCACGCGGGAAGTCACGCTGCTTGGACAAACCGTAGACGACTACGGCCGCGACCTGGAGGGCCGTCCCGATCTGGCCGACCTGCTCACGGCCTGCAGCGACGTGCCGGGGTTGGAACGCATTCGTTTTCTCACATCACATCCGCTCTTCATGAGCGACCGCATCATCGAAGCGGTCGGCAGCCTGCCCAACGTGTGCGAGCACTTCAACATCGCCGTGCAGAGCGGCGACGACATGGTCTTGCGCAGCATGAAGCGCGGGTATCCCGCTCGCAGGTACGTGGATTTGGTAGCGCGCATACGTGAGATCATTCCCCACGCTTCTATCGCCACGGACATCATTGTGGGGTTCCCCGGCGAATCTGAAGAACAGTTCCAGAATACGCTGGCGATGCTGGAGCAGCTTGAACTCGACGTGGTGCACACGGCCATGTACTCGCCGCGCCCGGGCACCAAGGCCGGTGAGGAAATGGCGGACGACGTGCCGCGCGAGGAAAAGCATCGGCGCTTGCTGGCCGTTGAAGCCCTGCAGGAACGCATCGTCGCCGCCAAGAACTCCCGGCTGCAGGGCAGCACGCTCGACGTTCTCGTGGAAGGCCAAAAGAACGGCAAGTGGTGGGGCCGCATTCGCACCGACCGCGTCACGTTCTTCACCGATCCCCGCGAAAACCTGGTGGGCGAAATCCTGCCGGTACGCATCGACGAGACCACGGCGTATTCGCTGCGCGGTACGGCGGTGGCGTGAGGCAATGCTCTGGGTCACAGGCGCGTGTTCAGTGCAGATAGGCGGAGACCAAACGCGACGATACGTTGCTTCCGCTCATACTTCGACAAGCTCAGCACGAACGGAAGCAACGTATCTCCTGTACGTGGAGCAAGTAAACATCGAACTTAGCACACGCTTCTGGAATGATTCAGCCGAGTCAAGACTGAGGTGACGTATGGATTTGCGAGTTGCGGGTATTGGCGCCGGTCGGCGGGCGCAGGCGCACTATCGTGCTCTGGCCCAAGTGGAGGGCGCAGAAGTCGCGGCCATCTGCGACGTAGATGAAGGGCGCGCCCAGGAAGCCGCCGCGCCTTTCGGCGCAGAGACCTACAGTGACTATCGCGACATGCTCGACACCGAGCAACCCGACGCCGTGTACGTCATTACGCCTCCCAATCTGCACGCCGAGCAGGTCGAATACGCCGCCACCCAGAAGGCCGCCATCTTCGTGGAAAAGCCGGTGGCGCTCAGTGTGCTCGACGCGCGCCGTATTCGCATGGCGGTGGAGCAGGGCGGCGTGCTCTGCTGCGTGGGCTACCAGCATCGGTACGGCAGTTTGGCAAGCCGGGCCCGAGAGCTCATGGCAGGGCGCGAGCTTGGGATGACCCGCATTTGGTGGTACCAGGGCGTGCCGAAAGTCCCCTGGAACTTAGATTCGGCTCAAGGCGGCGGCCAGATCGTGGAGCAAGCTACGCATCTGCTCGACCTGTGCCGGCTCTTTGGGGGTGAGGTGAACGAGGTCTACGCCCAGTTCGGCCGCAGCGCCTGGAAAGAGGACGAGTCGTTTCAGAATTGGGACGTTTACTCCGGCGTCTTTGTCTATAAGACCTGCGCCGTCGGCAGCGTAGCTACGACTTACGCGCTCTTCTTCGGCCTGCCGCAGAGTTCGGGTCTCGACATTGTAAGCGAAGAGATGCTGCTGCGCTTTACCGGCAGGGGCTTGGAACAGATCACGCCCCACGGCACCGAGTTTCACGATCCGGAAGAACCATCATCTGAAGTGCGCATGGCACAGGCGTTCCTGCAAGCAGTGGACGCCAACGACCCCGCATTGATACAGACGCCGCTCGACGACGCCCTGAAGACCCTGGCGCTCACTCTTGCTTTCAACCGCTCCACCACCGAAAACCGGGCAGTTGCTCCGGCTGAGATTGAAGCGGAGATTTTTGCGTAGAGTGCTGGGTCTACGTCAGGGTGGGGCAGGAGAGCTTGTCCGCCACAAGGAACAGCCCAGGGACGCGCGAAGATGGATTCTGCGCCCCGTGACAGGGCGAGCCTGCGCGGGAATGACGGATGGAAGGCACTTTCTTTGTAGCGCGGGGGCTTGTCCCCCGCTCTAAGGCGAGCTTGTTGTTGGCTGCAGGGGAAGGAATCTGGTTGTTGGCACGATGCTGTTGATCATGCAATTGCGATGAAGAGAAGATGGATTCCCTAGACTCACAAACGAAGTGCAACACTTTGCTAAGGT
>JAPPLM010000011.1 GCA_028874195.1 Chloroflexota bacterium | reverse complement strand
CGACAGTATACATCCGTACATGCTATTTTTGAGACAGCCTCCCGGGGAGAGGGCTGGGGTGAGGGGTCTCCTCAAGTCCAAAAATGCTAAACTACGAACATCCAGGAGCGGGGGACAAGCCCCCGCGCTACTTTAAATGCGACAGCAGTAGGGACGAACCCCACGCTACGGGTGCGCGCCATAGCGTCTAAGCGTCTTCCAGTTCTCCGCACTGGAGTGTCATCGTGTATTCCGCGTCGTGGGGCGTGAAGCGGTGGCTGATGCCCACGATGCGCAGCTTGCCGTAGGCGAAACCCGGCGTCTGGAAGTCGATCACGTCGCCGACTTGGAGCGCCGGGTTATAGGGCACGTCCACCGTATACCCGTCGCTGTCGCGGCGGGCCGCGGCCAGCACGGCCTCCGCGCGGCTTTGGCAGTCTGCCGCCTGGGTCAGTTGGGTATCGGTGACGAGGGCCGTGTACGCGCTGTCGCGCGCGCGGACCGCATCCCAGTCCCACGCTTCACCCAGCACACCCGTGCCCTGCACCAGCACGTGGTTGATCCGGTTGCGCTGCTGCCAGGCGCCGACGAATTCCTGCCCCGTGTACGTCCACGTTGTCGCATCCGCCCCTGGGAACCGGCAATGCACCGTGCCGTCCGCTTCTATCCGCCACCGGAGAGAATCCAACGCGGTGAGGCGGTCGATCATCGTCTGCCAGGCTTGGCCGGCATGGAGCGCGAAAGCGGGCAGAACCCGATCGAAGCGGCTGTCGCCGTCGTCGGTCATGCGCAGCGCGCCGGCGCGGTACCACGCTTCGGTAAGCAGCGCGCGCACGGAATTGCCGCTGTAGGCCCATGTTTGCGCCACGCGGCGGCGGGCGCGCACACTCGCGTCGGCGGCCTCGATGCGCACCGTGCTATCCGGCAGAAGCGCTACGTCCTGCACGACAAGATCGGCCAGCGGCACCCGCTCGACGCCGGCGCCCGTCACGTAGCCGGCATGCACGCCGAGTGTCGCGCCGGATTGCAACGTCTTGCCAAGCCAGCTATCCAACTCGCGGTCGGCGTTGTCCAGGAGCAGGCGCGCATTGCCGGTTTCGTTGGCTTGCTCCTGCCACTGGAAATCCAACACCCGGGCCGAAGCGTCTTGGAACTGGTTCGGGTTCGTCGCCGCGTAGCCGCCGTACGCGTGAGCGGTCTCATGGTTCACCAGCCAGTAGCGGCTCGCATCTTGCCGCAGCCACCAGAAGCCGGCGAATGACTCGTCTTCTACTGGCGTCGCCTCGGCAAACGTCCCCCACGTGTGCGCCGTGCAGTAGCGCCAGCGCCCAAAGTTCAGACCCGACACCACTCCGTAGTCCCGTTCTAGGTACGTCACGCGGAACGCTTGCTCCCACTTTTCGACCGTGGGACTGAGCAGATTGCGCCGCGCCGTGCTGTCGTCCACCCGCGCGATGGGCGTCAGCGCTTCCCACGTCGCGCCAGCGGTGCGGCAGGCCATGATGGAGGTGCCCGTGGTGCCCGGCACGCCGCCCCACAGCGAAAGCGCCAGGTGCCACGCTGTGCCGTCCCACGTACCGCCAATTCCGCCGCAGGCCGAATACGTGCCGTGGGTCCACTCGTCCGCTTGCCAAGTTCCGTCGGATTCATGGAGTCGATAGACGGTCACGCCGCCGCCGGACTTATCTACCGCCAGGAAGATGCTGCCGTTGCCGCCGTAACACATTGCCCGCACAATCTGGCGCGCGTTCCAGAGGGTTTCCGGGTCTCCCCACGTGGCGCCATCGTCGCTACTCGTGCGGCGGTAGACGGTGGTGAAGGTCACGTAGGTTACCATCACGTCGCCGTTGGGCAAGACCCCTGCCGCTACGCCCGCGGCGCCGGTGACACGATTCTGCAAAGTTGTCCAGGCGGTCCATTGGCTCGCTTGGCTGGGGTCCGTGATGCGCTGGTACGAGACGGAGGCGTCAACCACGCCCCGCTCCGATGAAACGTCCACCCGCCAGAGGGCGCCGCTCGCGTCCACGAAGCAGGCGTTCGCGGCGGCGGAGCGCGGATCGGAACGATGGCGCGTGTAGTGGTGCGCCCCATCCCGCAAGGTAAACTGCATTGCCGGTCGGCGGGACGGCGCGTCTATCGCCGCGGCGAGGGTTTCGGTTAACGTGCGTGCCATGGCTAGACCTCCCGCAAGACGACGCGCGTCTCCCACTCCAGCACCCACAACTGCGCTTTGCCGAACGGGATCACCCGGTCCTCGCACGCGGCGAAACGCACCGTATAGCTCTCTTTCAACGGATCGACGAACGTGTGGCTTTCGTTCAGCCGTTGGTAGAATTCCCAGAGCCGGTCGCGCCACTGCCGCGCCTTGGTCGCGTTGGTCGTGCCGTTGAAGTTGCGCACGTTATCGCGGCACATGACCATAAAGACGAACTCGCGCTTGCTCAGGCCGCTTTCGACGTATGAAACGGCGCCGCCCGCCGTTTCCCGCGCCTGCGCGCGGCGCGGCCGGACCATGGTGTACGTGCCGGGCTTGATGAAGAATCCCACCGGCGCGCCGCCGTTCACGTTGGCGTTCGTCAGCGTCACGTTGCAGTCCACCCCAATCGTTGCCATAGCGTACGTTCTTCCTTTCTCACTGCTGCTCTTCACTGAGGGTGCGCAAAATAGCGCAGTTGGGAGGCATCCATCCGTTCATACTTCGACAGGCTCAGCACGAACGGATGGATGTGCAAACACTGCATACTCTCTTCACGACGGTCGCTCCGGCGCGGTTGCAAACTGCCTTGCGCTCATCACGCCTCCACCAGCGTGATCGCGATCTCCCACTCCGGCTGCTCCCAGAAGCCCGCAGCTTCCGAAATCCGCTCCTCCAGCGCCACCATGTGCACACGGTGCGCGGCGCCGAGCCGGTCGGTAAAGGCGAGCGCCTCGGCCTTGGCGTAGGACGTCCGCAGGTTGGCGCGGTAGGTGGCGGCGGACGTGGCATTGACCGTGCCGTTGTGATTCAGATGATTGGTGTAGGCGAGCGCGGTGAAATGCCAGACCTGCTTGCCGGTCCCAAGATTGACCGCCGCCGGTCCGGCGGCCGCGTCTGGCTCGGCGGCCATGACCTTAGGAATCTCTAGGCGGAAGGAGCCGGGCTTCACGAAATAGCCGTGTCCATCCAGAATCACGGAGCAATCTTCACCGACGGTTGGCATGGATGCTTACCTTATTGCTACAAGCTTGACGAGAATGCGGTTTGGCGTAGCGGTTAATCCCAGACGGAGAGATTCCTGCACGCGGTATTTGCGGGCGCCGGCTACCCGGGCGCTTTCCGGCGTGTCGGCTATCGCGACCACGTCGGTCAAGTCAACGTCCGGCGCGAACTCCGCCGTGACGTCCGGGACGGAGCCGCGCGGGCGATCGCGCTGGTTTGCCGCGCCCGAAGCGACGCTATGCTCCTCCTTCCAGGTGCACTGCGCCGCTGTGTAAGTGGTGGCACCATTGCTATGGCGTATCAGCGTGACCGTGCGCAGCCGTCCTTGCCGGATCTTCTCGCGGTTCGCCAGCACATGGGCGGCTTGTCTGCTATCGAGCATGTCTGTTCTCCACTAATACCTGTCGTCATTCCTGATTGAGCGCTCTTGTTCCGTCATTCCCGCGAAAGCGGGAATCCATCTGCTCTTGGCGACTTCCTACCTGCCAAGCCCAGAGGCGGGGGACAAGCCCCCGCGCTACGAAAGATTGCAAGCAGCCGGGGATGACCGGGCAGTTGTGCGGCCTGACCCCTCGCAATCACCGCGCTCCTTCAGAACCTTCCACCGACCACGCCACACTCCCTCGCACGTGCTGCGCCCGCTCCTGCCGCAGCGCGGCCAGCTCCTTCTCGAACGCTTCGCGGGCGGTGCTGCCTTTCTCCCACCAGGAACCGCTCACCATGCTCGTATCCACGCCCGCCCCTTGCTGCCCGTCTTGGTAGCGGAAGTTGTCGGACTTGGGAGTTGCGTAAGCCAGGCAGGCATACGCGTACGCGCCCGTTGTGAGCAGACCGGTGTAGGTTATCCGGCAGCGTCCACTGGCTGTCGCTGGCGACGTGCTTCGTGCCCCAGCGCACCCGCACCGATTCCGCTCCGCTCGGCGCCTCCGGCACGAGCAGAAAGACAAAGCCCGGCGCGCCGTCGCTCGTAGGCAGCACCATGAACGTGCAGCGTTTAGGCGGATAGTGCCCCGTGGGCCACTCCACCTCCTCCACGCTCCATACTGCGGAAAGCGTGCTGAGGTCTATCAGCCGCGATTCCGGACTGGTGGTCAACGTGGCATCGCGGATCCAGGGCGCGACACGCGACAGTTCGGTGAGAGCCCGGTCAATGGCGTGATCGCAGTCCGCGTCGCTGAAGCGCGGCTCGTCATCCGCCGGATCGAACAGCTCGTTGCGCAACGAGCTGCGGAATTCGCTCAAGGTCATGTGTATTCCTTACGTGATAGCTACTATGGTGATGCTCGGCACAACGAGACACGGCGCTCAGGTGGAGAGCAGCGGCCGCCAGGCGCGGCGCAGAGCCTGCCCCGTACTTGATACGGGGTTGCAAACCTGCGCTACCGGAGGCGGCAACAGGACGCCCCCTGCTCTTCACCGCAACGAGCGGGATGTAGGGGCACGATATATCGTGCCCCTACGGGCGTCGCTCTCAGGTACGGCGACGTTCAGGGCAATGTCCCCCTCTCCCCGGCCTCAGATTTCCCTACGCCACCTCGGCCCAGTACGCGCCCCGGTAGTCCAGCCAGCCGCCGCCGAACTCCCAGCGCACCTTGTAGCTGATGGCGTCGTTGGTGAAGACCGAACCCGCGGTCGGGTTATCCTGCACCAGCAATTCCGGCGTCTCCTGGCCGTTGATGAAGCCCACCTCCAGGCACTCGATCTGGGCCGGATCGGCCATCAGGTAGTAGTCCTTGGCATCGCTGAACTGCGGCACGACGATGGGTTCCAACATGCCCTGCAGCGGATTGGCGTCGTTGTTCTGGCTGCCGGGGAGCAGCGTGCTGTTGAGGATCGTCACCGCCGTCCAGTACAGATCCGGCGGCAGCAAGAGGTAGCGGGGCTTGAGACCTAGGCGCTTGCCGGCGCTATTGGTCTGCTTCATCATCTGCGTGATCGCGGCTTGCAGCGCCGACGCCGCCAGCGCGGCGGTGCCGCGGTTCTCGTGCGAGGTTTGGCTGCCGTCGTCGAAGACCTTGGAATTGTCGGCCAAGCGCGGATTGCCGGTGAAGAGACCGTACACGAACTCATTGATGGTCGTGGCGGCGGCAATCGCCAGCTTGGTGGGAATGCGCCGGACCGCTTCCAGGTCGTCGTTCAGGATCGCCTCGCGGGTGACCACCACCAGGTTGCCGCGCTTGGCCGGCGTGTATGTTTCTCGCGTGTCGTCCCAAGCGAGGTTCGTGTAGGCGGCGTTCTCATTGACAGAGTCGAGCGCGCTGAAGTCGTGCAGCAGCACCCGGTACTGGGGCTTGTAATCGCGGATATTACGAATCACGCAGAACTTCCGCCAGTCCTGCGGCTGCGCGCCGTAGTCTTGGACGAGCCGCTTGGTGATGGCATTAGCGAGCGCGTGATTGAGCACGCTCGTGGTAACCTCGTTAGCCTCGCGCACGAGCGAGAGTTCCGGATTCAATGCGCCGCGCACCTCGGCGTCGCCCGTGATCTGCACGTACGCCTCACGAATGCTGGACCAGGCGGGGATCGGCTCATCAGAGGCAATCTCCCGCACACCCAGCAGGCGCGCCAAGCCGGCCTCGATAGCAGCGAGACCCCGGCTCGCGCCGGTGCCGGTAATGCTCAGGCGGGACTTCTCCGCGCCCACACCGTGCACACCGTTGGCGTTGCCTGTCAGTGCCCGCACGGTCTCGACCTCTTCCTGGATGGCCTGTTCCAAGACCTCGGTGGTGAAAGTTTGCCCTTCAAAGCGGCGGCGCAGCTTGCCCTTGATCGGCGCGGGCAAAGCTGCCGTATCGAGCCGTTCGTGCAGCGTGGTCGTGCACGCGAGCTTGGCCTCGGCCTCTGCGAGGCGCTCATCTACTGTAGTCGCGGCTGTGTCTCCCATAGATACCTCCTCTATGTGGGGAGAATGTGCCGGGTCGGTCCCGGCATGTTGGCTGTCTTTCGCTGCGTTCATAGACTGGTTTTCCTGCAAGTCCTTCTCCTTTTCGTCTGCATTGACTGTGTCTTGCTCTGCCACAATGTGCTCGAACGCGCCCCCGGCGGCGGCCCGCGTAACCACGTCGCAGGAACGCAGCACGGGGATGCTTTCCACGATCTGCGCGCGCTTGCCGTTCTGCTGCTGGGTGCGCACCGACGCCAGCGAGTCGATAGAGAGGCCCAAGACGTCGGGGAGTCCAAGTTCCACGGCTTCCTGCACCAGGCTCCAGAGCCAGTCGGCGCTGCCGAAGATGTGCAGCGTGGCCCGCACGCGGTCGCCCTCCAACCGCGGCTCGCGATAGAACCCCACCACATCGCGCACGCTGCGCGGCTGGTGAGTGCCTGTGTCCGTGGGCGCAGGGTGGTCGGCAAAGGCCTTGAGCCCGTCGAGTTGCGCCGCCACGTCCTGCAGCGCTTGGGGCGTGAAATAGCGGCCGTTCCGCGACATGCCTTGCCGCAGCACGGTCACCGCCACGTCGCGCCGGGGCGCGTCGAGCTGCGCTTCCTGCAACGGCACAAGCAGCGCCAGGTTTTCGTTACTCAATGCATCACTCTCCTTTCAGTGCTGTGCATGACTTCTCATCCTGCGATGATTTGTGGTTTTGCTGTGACGTCCGGTAGCGCAGGTTCGCACGGTTCGTGCGCGTGACCTGCGCCCAACGGGGCCACATCCTCGTAGCGCGGGGGCTTGTCCCCCGCCTCCGGGCGATGCGAGCGAAGGTGGATTCCCTAGACTCACAAACGAAGTGCAACACTTTGCTAAGGTGTTGCCATGG
>JAPPLM010000046.1 GCA_028874195.1 Chloroflexota bacterium | reverse complement strand
CACGCCTGCTCTCATTTTATCTCCCTTTCCCTAAGATATAAGGGCGAACGGATGACGTTACCCAAATCTCCACCGCAGACCGGAATGAGGAGCAACTCCATGGCTGAAATCGCAGACTTAACGCCGGATCAACTCGCCGCCCTGCGCGCCATCGACAGTCCCACGATTGCCAACGCCATCGAGGAATTCGACGTGCGCGACCGCCGCGCGGGCTATATGGATGGCTCCATTCGCTGCATCTATCCCGAACTCGGCGAGACAGTGGGGTATGCTTTTACCATCACCTTCAAGGACCGTGGACCGGATGATCCGCCCATGCGCCAGGCGTGGGTTGAAGCGCTGGAGCACGCGCTGGCGTTGCCGACGCCGCGCATCTTGGTCGCACGTGACGCCTCAAAGGATGTGCCGGCGGCGCTCTTTGGCGAGATCATGTGCACAATGCTCACACGGCTCGACTTTGTGGGCGTGATTACCGACGGCACGGTGCGCGACCTCAACGAGGTACGGGAATTGGGCCTGCAATACTTCGCGTCCGGCGTGATCGTCTCCCACGGCCAGGTCACGGTGGAGTCCTTTGCCGCGCCTGTGACGGTCGCGGGGCTGACCGTCAACCCCGGCGACCTGCTCCACGCCGATTGCAACGGCGTCGTGCAGATTCCCGCAGATATCGCGCCGCAGGTTGCCGCCAAAGCCGAAGAAGTGCGCCAGGATGAGGGTAAGCTCCTCAAGGCCCTAGGCGATCCAGCGTTTTCGCTGGAGGAATTCAAGAAAGTCATGCTGGGATAAGCGGCAGATGGCAAACGAAGAGCAGAACGAAATTCGAGAAGAACTGCAGGATATTGCCGACGAATTGCGGGCGATTGGGCAAACGGGTCTCTTCTACGCGCGGCGGGACGAGGACGAATACGACATTGCCCGCTATGAGCGCGTGTTGGCGCTGGCGGCACGGGTGCTTGGGCTCACGGATACGCGCACTGCAGACGAGATACTGAAGATCTACAACGGAGACATAAACCCTCAAACGCCGAAAGTGGCGGCGTTTGGCGCGCTCTTTGACGCACAAGGCCGCATATTGCTTATGCAACGGGCGGACAACCGCCATTGGGCCATGCCGGGCGGCATGGTGGAAGTCGGCGAGACGGCGGCGCAGGCGGCGGAACGGGAATTCTGGGAAGAGACCGGCGTGCGCGTGCGGGCCGAACGGCTTATCGGTATCTACGACAACCGGGCCTATGGAGGCAGAGCACCGTTTCAAACCTATATGGTCGGATTCATATGCTCATATGCTTCCGGCACGCCACACCCGACAAGTGAGGCCCTGGACGTGGGATACTTCACCGAAGACGACTTACCGCCGCTTACGCCCGGCGCTCGCGATCGCGTGCCGCAGGCATTTGCCTGGCACCGCGGCGAGCGCACGGGGCCGCACTTCGAGCGAGAAGTGGAACCAGGCTGACAGCGCGGGAAAGAGCCAGCGAAAAGCGCCCCGGCGTCTTGTCCGTCGCCGTTCGCGGGTGCTACAATGCAGGCAAGACGGACACTTCCGCAGTACGCATATGGCCCGCTAGCTCAATGGTAGAGCAACTGACTCTTAATCAGTGGGTTCGGGGTTCGAGTCCCTGGCGGGTCACCCAGCAGCGCGCGCAGCGAAGCACCGCGCCTAAGCCCGCGTTTTACGCCAACCAAGAGGCGGAGGACAAGCCTCCGCGCTACGGCTTTCCCAACGATATTCCATCAGGGAGAGTGCGCTTCCAGCGCACGAGAGGACGTGAACGGCTTTACCCATGTTGATTGACACCCACGCCTACATCGGTCACTGGGGGTTCCGTCCCTTGCCGTGGCGCGATGCGAGCGGCCTGCTGCGCGCCATGGACCGGCACGGCATTGACCAGGCATGGGTATCCTCCGCCAGCGCCATCCTCTACCGCAATTCTCATGCCGCCAACGAGGAACTCAACGCCGAGGTAGAGCAGCACCGCGATCGCCTGGTGCCGTTTGCCGTCATTAACCCCACGTATGTCGACTGGGAACACGACCTCGCGGTGTGCCAGGAGGATTTCGGGTGCCGGGGTGTGCGGCTCTTCCCGCCCTACCATCGCTACACCTTGGGCGACCCGGAGTGCCGGGAGCTTGTTGAAGCAGCAAACAGCCGCGGCCTTGTCGTTTCCGTGCCCCACTGGGTCGAGGATGACCGCGAGCGCTCATGGCTGCTGGCACAGCCCGGCATCGTGCCGGTGGCGGATATGGCGGCCCTGGCGCAGGCGCATCCCGACGGGCGCTTCGTCTTTCACTACGGCTTGGGCTTCACGGAGACTCCACTAGGGCAACCCGGCGCGGTGCAGGCCGACTACGGTTTGGATATTGCGCGCCTGCAGGTTTTCGTGAAAGAGGAATTGCCTAAGCTGATCGCAACCATTGGCGCGGAGCGGCTGGTCTTTGGCAGCGGCATGCCGCTTACGTCGGTGGAAGTGCCGCTCTACAAGCTGGAGGTCCTGGACGTGCCTGAGGCGGTCAAAGAGCGGATCCGTTGGCAAAACGCGACGCGCTTGCTTGGCACGCAGCCATAGCGATTGCCACGGTCAGAAAGTGGCCCCCATCCCCGATGCCTTGCCGTCTGGTAGCTTGCCCAAAGAAGAAACGCTACAGCGTACGCCACTCCGCACTTAGGTAAGAACCGCCTGCAGTTGGTCCACGTTTCGCTGCACCTTGGCGATTGCGGCGGCAATGTCGTCCATGGCGCCTCTATCAGCCAAGAGCGTATTCTGGCCGATCCAGACTGCCTCGCTGTGGCAGAGTCGCTCCGTGACCGGACACGGCTCCGCGCGGAAGCCGCCGATAGACCCTTTCACCGAGCCGTCGGACTTGTCGAACATGGGATTGTCGTACAACGGCCAGGGGTAGCCGCTGGACATGGAAACGCCTTCCGCCCGCACGGCTTCCAGGAAGGTCTCGCGATCAGTACCGAACTCCTCGGCATCGAGGCGCATGGGATAGATGTGGTAGCCGTGCTGGGTGACCTCCGGCGCAAGCTCCTGCACGGTAAGGCCGGGTACGTCCGTGAGCATACTGGAAAGATACGCCGCGTTCCGGTTGCGGCGTTTCGTGTGCTCGTCGAGCCGCTCCAGTTGCGGCAAGCAAACGGCGGCTTGGAATTCGTTCATCGGATAGGCCTGGCCCAGCTCGTGGTGCTCGTACCACGGCCGGCCGTTCTTTCGTCCAAAGCACGCCAGCGTATAGAAACAGCGCTCCCAGAGCGCCTCGTTGTCGGTGGTGGCCAGGCCGCCTTCGCCGCAGGTCATGTTCTTGGCCTGGTTGAAGCTGTACGAATTCAGGTCGCCCCAGCCGCCCACCTTCTTGCCCGCCCACTCGGTGCCGTGGGCGTGGGCGCAATCGGCGACTATGGCCAGGTCGTGCGCCTTGGCAATTGCGCCAAGCTCGTCAACCTGCGCCGGATAACCGGCAAAATGCACGGGTACGATGGCCCGCGTGCGCGGGGTGATGGCGGCGGCCACCGCCGCCGGATCCAGACAGAGCGAATTGGCGTCAACGTCGGCAAAGACCACGTCCGCGCCGACGTACATGGGCGCAAAGGCGGTGGCCATGAAAGTGAAGGCCGGCACGATCACCTCGTCGCCGGGGCCGATGTCAAAGGCCCGCAAACCGATGTCCAAGCCCGCCGTGCAGCTTGTGAGCGGAATGCCGAACGCGGCGTCGTGGTACGCGCAGAAACGCGCGTTCAGTTCCATCACCATGGGTCCGTGACCGGTTCCGCCCCACGTGGAGCTCTCCAGCACCTGGCGCAGCAGGTTTAACTCACGCTCGTCTGACTGCGGCCACGCAGAGAACTTCCGATTACAGACCGGCGTGCCACCGCGGATAGCGAGTTTTTCCATTGGGATTTCTCTCCTCAGTTTCACTGCACAACGGCTTTGGGTCTGTTGCAAACCCGACACGCAGGATTCGGCCATCGCGAGGGCCGTGGTGGATGCATCATCCCGCCAGTGAGTATTGTTGCATTCTTGCCCTGCGCTTCACTTGTTACCATATCTTAGCCTAATCAAGTTTCATGCACGAGATTCGGCTTGGCGAAGTGTGTCGGGCGAATGGGGAGTTCATGTTCTGCCCTGAGAATAGGGAGTCTCTTAGCTTGATTTCAAAGGTGCAGTAGCAGCGAAATAGGTCGATTTCTGCACTGGTTTCTTGCGCAAAAGAGCGGGGGACAAGCCCCCACGCTACGAAGAATATGTCATTCCGAGCGGAGCGTCGAACAGTGTTCGCGGAATCTAAGGCGATCCCCTGCAAGAAACGCTGCTTTTTGGTGACAGTGTAGACTCGTTATTTGGTTAATGTTGAACAGTTAAAAGTCCCAAGGTGATCAGACATGTGAAGTTGAGCGCAAGGCTGATTACGGTCTACGATAGGTAGTGGCGAATGTGAACACAGTGAGTTTTCTGGATAGAGAAAATAGCGCCATGGCAACCAAGATCGGCTTCATCACTGACGTACACGGCAACGCGTCCGCGCTGCGGGCCGTGCTGGCGGAATTGGCGCGCGAGGACGACCTAACGTGCATCTACGGCGGGGGCGATCTGATCGGCATTGGGCCGGACACCAATGAGGTGCTGGAGATGCTTTTCGGTCTGCCGGCATTTGCGAGTGTCGCGGGGAATCACGAGGATTGTATCCTGCGGCTGCTCGCTGGCGATCCGCCCGGCAGCCCACCGGGTATGGAAGACCATCACCGGTGGGTTGCGCGAGAGCTTGATCGCAGATTCATACCGCACGTAAGGGCGTTACCTCGTGTCCTTGCGCCACGCCATGGCGACGTAGAGCTGTTTGTCGCTCATTACCATGTCGACCCAGAGCAGCAACTCTTGCCGATCGACCCAGAGCCTACGCTGGAGAAGCTAGAAACGTACTATGCAGCGCAGCCTGCCGCTGCGATTCTTACCGGCCACCATCACGACGGACATTTCTTCGCACGGCCGGGACGCGCCTATGTGAACCCAGGGGCGTTGGGCTGCGGACTGGAGCCCGTAGCGCGGTATGCCGTGGTCACGCTTGACGCAGAGAGTATAGACGTCGAGCGGCGGGTGGTGCCGTACGATAGAGAGCCTTTCCTCCGCTCCTACCATGAGCGCAATGTGCCGAATCGAGCGTTCATCTTGGAGCACGTCCACGGGCAAACGTGATGGGCCGGCGACGCGGCGTAGGATGACGGCTTGGCGGCGCCGGTAGCGCAGGTTTCAAACCTGCGCCCACTGGTCGACCCTCGAGTAAGCGAGGAGAAGATGGACTCCCGCCTGCGCGGGAGTGACGGGCCTACAGGCGGTGCCGTGGCTGTTCGAATAAAGCGATTTTTTTGCGCCGAACAAGGTCACGCTGAAATCTCAAGCGAAATGAAATAGACGAAAGGACCGCATATGGCAAACAAAGACTCCCGCACCGAGCGGGATTCGATGGGTGAAATGGAAGTGCCCGCCGACGCCTACTATGGGGCTTCGACGCAGCGGGCGGTGCTGAATTTTCCCATCAGCGACCTGCGCTTTCCGCGCCGGTTCATTCAAGCGCTCGGTCTCATCAAGCAAACGGCGGCGGAGGCGAACCAAGAGCTGGGCCTGTTGGACGATAGGTTGGCCGGGGCCATTATTCAGGCGGCAGAGGAAGTCGTGGACGGCACGCTGGACGGCGAGTTCGTGCTCGACATCTTCCAGACCGGCTCCGGCACCTCCACCAATATGAACGCCAACGAGGTCATCGCCAACCGCGCCGTGGAGATCCTTGGCGAGGAGCGCGGCTCCCGCACGATCCACCCCAACGACCACGTAAACATCTGCCAGTCGTCCAACGACGTGATTCCGGCAGCCATGCATCTCTCGGCGCTGTTGGGCATTCGCGAAGATCTCATTCCGGCGCTGGCGAAACTACAAGGCGCTCTGGCCGCCAAGGCTGAAGAGTTCATGCCCATAATCAAGACCGGACGCACGCACTTGCAGGACGCCACGCCCATTCGCTTGGGGCAGGAGTTCCAGGGCTACGCCGGCCAGATCGAGCGGGCCATTAAACACCTGCGCCACGCCGAAGACTGGCTGGGCGAACTGGCGCTCGGCGGCACGGCGGTTGGCACCGGCATCAACGCGCATCCCCAGTTTGCGCGCCGTGTCTGCGCCAAGCTGCGGGCGGCAACGGGGTACCACATTCGCGAGACCGAGAACCATTTCCAGGCCCAGAGCGCCATTGACACGCTGGTGATGACCAGCGGCATGCTCAATACGGTGGCCGTGGCGCTGCTGAAGATCGCCAACGACATCCGCTGGCTGGGGTCCGGACCGCGCGCGGGGCTCGGCGAACTCCTGTTGCCGGAGGTGCAGCCGGGGAGCAGCATCATGCCGGGCAAGGTAAATCCCGTCATTCCCGAATCGGTGATCCAGGTCTGCGCGCAGGCCATGGGCAACCACCACGTGGTGACCCTGTCCGGCCAGTGGGGCTACTTCGAACTCAATACAATGCTGCCAGTGGCAACGTATAACGTGCTGCGGCCGCTCGCGCTGCTCAGCACTGCGGCGGCGAATTTTGCCGACCAATGCGTGAGCGGCATCGTAGCCACCGACCAAGGGCCCGCCACCGTGGAGCGCGGCCTCATGACGGCAACCGCGCTGGCGCCGCTGGTAGGCTACGACCAGGCCGCCGTGATCGCCAAGACCGCCTATGCGGAGAATAAGACGGTCCGTGAAGTTGCCAAGGAGCTTACCGACCTGACCGACGCGCAATTGGATGAAGCCCTTGATCCGGCCAAGATGGTGCAGCCGGGGCTGAGCGGCATCGCGGCGGGTGGATAGAAGTGCGCGTGAGAGCAATCGGCGTACACTCCGGTCATGCGAGGCGAAAGAGCTCAGCTCGGGCGGATTGAGGAGAAGTGGAGCGGTTGTTGGGTTGTCCGTTCACCCTTATATCTTAGGGAAAGGGAGATAAAATGAGAGCAGGCGTGGCA
>JAPPLM010000074.1:5955-6995 GCA_028874195.1 Chloroflexota bacterium | reverse complement strand
AGGACTCAAACTCGGCGCGCACATGTCGATCGCAGGCGGCGTCAGCAACGCGCTCGACGCGGCCGCCGACGTACAAAGCAACGCAGTCCAGGTCTTTATGAAGAGCAACCGCCAGTGGAAAGGTCCGCAGATAAAGAAAGAGGATGTCTCCCGTTGGAACGAGCAGATGCCCGCCCTGGGTGTCGCCTACGCCGTCAGCCACGCCTCCTACCTCATCAACCTCGCCTCGCCCAAAGATGACCTGTGGGAAAAGAGCGTCGCCGCCTTTGCCGATGAGTTGGAGCGCGCCCACGCCTATGGCATCCGCCACGTGGTCCTCCATCCTGGCGCGCACACCGGCAGCGGCGAAGAAGCCGGCCTGCAGCGCATCGCCGACGCCCTCAACCGCATCCACGCCCAGCTCCCCGACTGCAGCGGCGTCATCACCCTCCTCGAGCTCATGGCCGGACAGGGCACCACCCTGGGTTTCAACTTTGCCCAACTGGCCCGCATCATCGAGCTAGTGGAGGACAAAGAGCGCGTCGGCGTTTGTCTCGACACCTGCCACGCCCTCGCCGCCGGCTACGACTTCCGCACGGAGGAAGGCTACGAGGCCATGATGACCGAGCTCGAAGAGACTGTCGGTATCGACAGCGTCGGTTGCTGGCACTTCAACGACAGCTCAAATGATCACGGCAGCCGCAAAGACCGCCACGAGCACATCGGCGAAGGCTTTGTCGGCGTAGAAGGCTTCCGCCACATCCTCAACGACCTCCGCTGGGACGGCGTTCCCATGCTCCTCGAGACCCCCAAAAAAGAAGACGGCGACGGCAAAGACGAGCAAAACCTCCGCGCCCTCGCCGCCCTCGTAACCGACCCCACCCGCCTCCCCAAAGGCCTCCGCCCCACCGGCTGACGCCAGCGGACTCACTAACCCCTGGCCCCCAGCCCCTAACCCCTGCAGCTCCGGGCGGTCGGCCGCAAGCGGCCTCCCTTGTGCGGGGGCTCCGCCCCCGCAACGCCCCCGGTCCTACGACATGCCTCGTTGACCTGGTGTCAAC
>JAPPLM010000074.1:0-5945 GCA_028874195.1 Chloroflexota bacterium | reverse complement strand
CCACCAAAAACCCCCCGCCCCCCCCCCCCAACCCCCCCCCCCCCGGGGGGGGGCGCCCCCCCCCCCCCCCCTTGGGGGGGGCCCCCCCCCCCCCCCACGCCCCCGGTCCTACGACATGCCTCGTTGACCTGGTGTCAACATTGGTGACAGGTGCCCAATCGAAAGAGTTTCGCCAAACCACGTCCCGCCAGTCCTATTAAGTCTACGTAGGGGCAGGCCTTGAGCCTGCCCTATGCCTCGCCCAAAGCCGGTAAACACCTCCAGCCACCGCTGGCATGGATTCCCCGCCAGACTTTTCCCACCACAAAACTGGGATGCCCCCCGTTTTTCGGCCTCGTTTTTCTCTGCCCCGATTCTGTAGTATATTGTAGGACTCTCCACAGCGAATTGTGTTCAACATATTGTATCCACTGATTACATATGAATGGGCGCTTTGCGCCCGCCTGATGGATCCAAAGCAGAACGGTTCGCTGTAGCGGCTGCCATGCATCTGTTTTCGGCAAGGGGCCCCGCAATGAAACTCAATCAAAAAATTGCCGCGCGGATTCATCCGCCGTTCTTCTCTTTGCATCAGGCAATTGAAAGCCTCAAGCCCAAACTATAGCCACACTCGCAGGTCTCACTGAACAACTGACAGCCTTGACAGCGCACGTCAAGCAATTCGAGCGAATCGTCGTTTCTGGCGCCGACCAAGAACAGCAGGCATGGCTGCGGCGAACGATGCACCCATCGACCATGCGGACCCAGGCAGGGCAACTCTGTTGGGTACCCTCATCCCCCGCTCCAATCACCGGAGCAGTCAACAGGAGATCAGGCATGTCCGAAACCCTCGAAGCCAAAGAACTGCAGCTTGTAAGCATCTTCAGCGACAGCTACCGTTTCGAAATCCCCGAATACCAGCGCCCCTATGCATGGACAACCGAGCAGACAGGCGAGTTACTGGACGATCTTTTGCATGCGATAGAGCATGTCGAGAACGTGAGTGACGCGTCGACCTACTTCTTGGGTAGTATCGTAACTATCAAGGACGGCCTCCAGGCGCAGGCGCAAATCGTCGACGGACAACAACGCATCACAACGCTAACGATTCTCCTTTGCGTCTTGCGAGAACTCGCGTCCTCAGAAAGCGACAGAGACGACACGCATACCTACATCTATGCGCCCGGCCGGGAATCCGCTGGAATCCAGGGTCACTATCGACTTTCCTTGCGCGAGAGAGACAGAGGGTTTTTCCAAGACAATATCCAGCAAATGGGACGGCTTCGCTCTCTCCTTGAGCGGTCGCCCCCAAACCTTCCCGACAGCCAGAAAAGAATTTTGGAGAATGCCCACTATCTGTACACCTCCCTGGCTGAGCGTGACGAGAAGCTACGGAAAACTCTTACGCAGTTTCTCGCCCAGTGCTGCTATCTTGTTGTGGTCTCTGCCTCGAACCAAAACTCTGCTTACCGTATCTTCTCCGTTCTGAATGATAGAGGGTTGGATCTGTCGCCGACCGACATCCTCAAAGCCGAAATCATCGGATCACTGGAAAAAAGTGTTCGTCCTCAGTACGCAAGAATATGGGACACCATCGAAGAAGGCCTAGGTCGCGAACGTTTCAGAGCCCTCTTCGCACACATCTACATGATCGCCATGACGAACAGGCCGCGAGGAACCTTACAGCAGAATTTCCAGGACCATGTTCTCAAAGCTGTAGCCAGGGTGGAGTTCATTGATAAGGTACTCGAACCCTATGCCGATGCCTACCAAACCGTAACCGGCGCTTCTTACCAAGGTGCTGGCGACTCTGATAGTATCAACAAACACCTGCGCTACCTAAACTGGATCGACAACTCCGACTGGATTCCACCCGCAATGGCCTTTTACAGACGCCACCATCAAGATCCCGATATGTTACTTCGATTTGTGCGAGATCTGGAAAGACTGGCCTACAAAATGTTCATCTTGCGGGCGAACATAAATCAGCGTACAAGAAGATACCGCCCCGTCCTTCATGCCATCAGACAAAAAAGTGATCTCTTCGCACCCTCGTCCCCGCTTCAACTGTCGCCCGATGAGCAGGAGAAATTCTTGGGCGCGTTGGATGGCCCCGTCTACTCTCTGCCGCGAGTGCCGAGAACTCTGCTCCTGCGCCTGGATTCTCTGCTGGCGGACAAGGGCGCCAGGTATGAGCATTCGACGATTACCATCGAGCACGTTCTCCCCCGGAACCCCGAACGGAAATCTCAGTGGTTGAGAAATTTCCCTGACGAAGAAGAACGAGCAGAGTGGACCGATAAACTTGCCAACCTAGTCCTCCTTTCGCGTACAAAGAATTCAAGAGCGCTGAATCACGACTTTGGGCGCAAAAAGAGAGAGTACTTCCAGAAGGGGGGCGTGGTGACATTTGCCCTTACTTCGCAAGTGTTGGCTGAAGACGAGTGGACGCCCGCCGTCTTGCGAAGTAGGCAGAGGCAGTTGCTTAATGCTCTCAAAAGAGAATGGCGCCTCGAAAAAGCCTCTGCATCACAGCCAGTGCAGACTCGGAAAGGGCCGAACGAGCCGGCCTATACTGTGGAGGAGAAGAGGCGCGAGCATCCCAGAGCCTACGAAAAGTGGTCACTGGAAGATGACGAACGGTTGAAAGAGATGTATGCCGCGGGGAATGACGTTGCCGAAATGGCGAAGCACTTCGAACGTAATGAAGGGGCAATCGGGTCTCGGCTCAAAAAATTTGAACTTGACCGGGACGTAGTCACAAGTCCTATCTATGAAGAGACCAGACAACTCCTGGAACAAGGTCTGACCCTCGAAGAAGTGGCCCGTCGGCGCGGCCGGCCGACTAGTACGATTGTCGTCCATCTGGAGCGCTTACTTCAGGAAGGAAGTGAAATCGACCTGCGCCCCTTGTTGCCCCCCGATCGTTTTGAAAAAATCAGAGCCGCCTTCGAGCAAACAGGCGGAACTCTAATATCCCCGATCAAGGATATACTTGGCGACGACTACTCCTACGAGGAGAGTAGGGTTGTGCATCTCTACCTGCAACAGCAGGACCGCACATCTCTAAGTAGTCAATCTGCTGTGACTGACCCCCAGGGCGATCAGTCTGCGAACGCGCCCCCTCCCATTCCTCCCGCGCAGGAAGCCGTTGAAAACACAATACAACCCGGCCCCATCCATCACCTTCTCAAGCAGCACTTCGGCTACGACGAGTTCCTGCCCTTCCAGGAAAAGATCATCACCGCTGTCCTCGAGGAGAAGGACGCGCTTGTGCTGATGCCCACGGGCGGGGGCAAGTCGCTGTGCTACCAACTGCCGGCGATGCACTTCGAAGGGTTGACTCTGGTCGTATCGCCTCTGATCTCGCTGATGAAGGACCAGGTGGACGCCCTCAAAGCCAACGACATCCCGGCCGCCTTTATCAACAGCACCCTGTCACCCTCCGAAATCGAGCGCGTGCAACGGCAGGCGCAGGGCGGAGTCCTGAAGATTCTTTACGCCGCGCCCGAGAGGCTGTCGCAGTCTGAATTCCAGCGATTTCTCGCCACACTAAATGTGAGCTTTGTAGCCGTCGACGAGGCGCACTGCATCTCGATGTGGGGGCACGATTTCCGACGCGACTACCGCAAGCTCGGCGATCTGCGCCGCAGTCTGCCGGACGTGTCGTTCCTAGCCCTCACAGCTACAGCGACTGTGCAGGTGCGCGAAGATATCGCGAAACAGCTTCATTTACTGCAGCCGGAACAGTTCGTTGCCAGCTTCAACCGCCCCAACCTCAGCTATAGCGTGCTACCCAAACGGAAAAACGCCTTCACCAGGCTTCTAAAACTGCTGCAGAAGCACAAAGGCGAACCCGTCATCATCTACTGCACCACCAAAAAGAGTACGGAGCATTTGGCCTCTCAATTGCGTGACAACGGTTTCAACGCACAGCACTACCACGCCGGACTGAAAGATGACGAACGGCCTCAGACCCAGGAACGCTTTATGCACGACCGGACCCAGATCATCGTTGCCACCATCGCGTTCGGAATGGGCATCGACAAGTCGAACGTCCGCCTGATCGTCCACTATGACCTGCCCAAGACGCTCGAGGGCTATTACCAGGAGACAGGCCGCGCTGGGCGCGACGGGCTGCCAAGCGACTGTGTCCTCTTCTTCTCCTACGACGACGTGCCGACACTGGAGCGCTTCATAAATAATGATAACGAGGATGAAGAGATACGCCGCTACATGCATGAAAAGCTGGGACAGGTCATCGAGTACTGCCAGTTGCAAGCATGTCGACGAAAATACCTGTTGCGTTACTTCGGCGAAGAATGGCCGGAAGAGAACTGCGGCCGCTGCGATTTCTGCCGGCCGGCCCAAGAGGAATTCGACGCCACTGCGATCGCGCACCATATCCTGTCGGCTGTGATTCAAACAGGGGAACGCTTCGGCATCGCCCATGTCGCTGCCGTGTTGCGGGGTACCGGAAATACGATAGTAAAAAGGCTGGGCCACGATGATCTCAGCGTCTATGGCACTGTCGATGATTACTCCGAAGATGAAATAAAGGAGATTGCCGGCCAGCTGGTTGAGGAGGGGCTGATTCGCAGAAATGAAGGAGAATCCTCGGCTCTGTCTGTCACACCTAAGGGCAGGCGTTTTCTAACGAGACGCACTGGGCTGGTTCTCACACGGTCTGCACATGAGGGGAGGAAAGATTCAGCCGTCCGGGGTCCGGCTCGCGACATCGATGGGGCGGGCAGAAAGAGAAGGCAAAGAGCGTTGCGTGAGGGCTCCACCTACGATAAGACCAGGCAGATGTGGGAACAAAGGTTCTCCGTGGAGGAGATAGCCAGAAAGCGAGGCGTGAAGAAGAGAAGAGTAGTCTATCATTTGCAACGCCTCATAGAAGCGGGATTGGATATTGATCTGAGACCGGGGTTGCCTCCGGCAGAGAGGGTCGAGGAGATCAGAAGGGCCATCAGAGAGACGGGCGGTGCCTCCTTGTCGCCGGCCATAAAAATGCTGGGCGATGAGTACCACTATTACGAAATCAAAATGGTATGGCTCTTCCTCCAGCAGCAGGGGGAACTACCAAATTAGATTGTTGCGCGACGTCTGCTTTCTACCGTCCTTTCAACAACGTCTTTCATATCGGGCACAAGCCGTCACGCGCGGTTTGCCGTCCAAACTCTTACAGTTTCACAGACAGGAGATTGCGATGTACCAGCAGATCACTTTGATTGGCAACCTGGGCGGGGATCCGGAGATGCGTTACACGCAGGATGGGACACCGGTGACCTCTTTCAGGGTAGCGACAAATCGCCGCTGGAGCGGCCGGGATGGGACGACACAGGAGAAGTCAGTCTGGTTTCGTGTTTCAGCATGGCAGCGCTTGGCAGAGACGTGCAACCAGTATCTCACGAAGGGGCAGCGAGTGCTTGTTGTTGGAGAGATGGAGGAACCGAGCACATGGACCGATCTGGAAGGGAATACGCGCGCCTCGCTGGAGGTGCGGGCGCGGAATGTGCAGTTTCTCAGTACATGTGCGGAGGCTCAGGGCCTGGCAGCAGGGACTGAGCAAGGTGTAGAGGAAGAAATACCCTTTTAGCGCACAGAGCGCAGGAGGCGGATAAGAGATGCGAGCCTCTCTGAAAATATGAGCATATGGCCATAAAGGTAAATTAGCGAACGAGGCTCAGTGAAGGAGGAATGAGTAGGAAAGTCTCATTCGAGACCTACTCAAACGAGTTTTCGGCCATGACCAGTTTTAGCCGCTGCAGAAAGAGATCAACTCAACCGCATCCACGCCCAGCTCCCCCACTGCAGCGGCGTCATCACCCTCCTCGAGCTCATGGCCGGCCAGGGCACCACCCTGGGCTACACCTTCGCCCAGCTGGCCCGCATCATCGAATTGGTCGAGGACAAAGAGCGCGTCGGCGTTTGTCTCGACACCTGCCACGCCCTCGCCGCCG
>JAPPLM010000030.1 GCA_028874195.1 Chloroflexota bacterium | reverse complement strand
TACGGGATTCGAACCCGTGATCTCCGCCTTGAGAGGGCGGTGTCCTTGGCCACTAGACGAATGCGCCACGCCCGCCTCTACGATACAGGCAGTTCACTTTGAGTATATGCAAAATCGGGGTTGCGGTCAAGTGGAGAGCCCTCCTTAAGTGCTATCTCAAGTCAATGTGCTCCAGCCGCCGCTTGGCATACAATAGAGGCAAAAGTGGCTTTGTGCTTGCGGTTTCTCGGGCAGATTTTGGGCGATAGGTACAATTCCATGCGGCTACTGCGTCCCTTTATCCTCTTGCTTCTGGTCTTCAGCTTGCTTGCTACAAGCTGCCTCAGCCCTTCCCAAGAGCGCGCAATCTTCAAGTCGGCGCTGCTGCTTACGGAAGTGCTGCCGCAGATCCCCATCAAGCCATTGAGCGCTCTCGGCAACCCTATCCGCCACGAGCAGACAGTGTACAGCGGCACTGACGCGGCGTTGTTTGGCGACCTCTATCTGCCGGAAGGGGAGGGACCGTATGGGGCGATCCTCATTTACTTGGGCATCGCGTCGCCGGCGGACGACCCCTATGCCCAGGCGCTGGTGCGCGGGCTGGCGCAACAGGGGATCGTGGTACTCATTCACCAGTCGCGGCGCATGGAAGCGGGCATCATCGATCCCAGCGAGATTGAGGGCATCATCGAGGCGGTAATGCATCTCCGTGATCGGTCGGACGTAGACCGCGAGCGCATCGGCATTCTGGGGTTCTCGGTAGGGTCGGGGCTTGCGCTGCGGGCGGCGGCCGATCCCCGCATTCGCGACGACGTAGCCTTTGTGCACAGCTTCGGCGGCTACTTCGATGCGGCAAGCGTGCTCAGCGCGGTGACGACACAGCAGGTCGTAGTGAACGGCAAGGCGGAATCCTGGGTACCTGATCCTCTTGCCGCCAGCTTGTTCCAGCACGCCCTGTTGGCTACGGTCGAGGATGAAACGGAGCGGATACGGCTCCAGGCCGCGCTTGCCGGTGAAGCCGAGCCGCCGGAAGAGCTATCTCAACGCGGGCGCACGCTGCTCGCTCTATACGCAAACACAGACCCTCACCGTACCCGTGAGATACTGGCGAGCGATCCGACCCTGGTGGGTTGGCTGGAGGACATTTCGCCTGCCCCAGTCATGAAAGACGTCAGCGCGCGGCTCTATATCGCCCACGACCATGCCGATGCCTTTCTGCCCTATAGCGAGTCGCTCCATCTGGCGGAGGCCGGGCGTGAGCACACGACCGTGGTGTTCAGGTCGTTTGTGCTCTTCGCGCACCTCTATCCGACCAACGACGCCGACCAGCTCGTCTTCTTGCGCGAGGTGTGGAATCTCTACTGGCACGTGGTCGCCGTGTTGGAGGAAGTAGCGTAGCGCCTGATTTGAGTGGGAAGCGGTTGTCCAGAATTCAAGAGGCGGGGGACAAGCCCCCGCGCTACGGCGGAAGAGCCGTTGACTCCCGTTCCATCTTCCGGGCCCCCTTCCGTTCGTGCTGAGCTTGTCGAAGCATGAACGGGTACGCCTAACGAGGTGGGGTTACCGCGAAGTTGCGCTCTTCGATCCTTCGACAGGCTCAGGACAGGCAAGCGCAGAGCCTGCCCCGTACTCGATACAGCGTATCGAAACGATACGGGGGCGAACGGACGGCGCGTGGGGCTGAATCGAGAATGGGTCTCGTAGCGGTCTTACATGCGGTCGGGCGCGGACATGCCCATCAGGCCGAGGCAGCGCGCAAAAACGAGTTTTGCCGCTTGCACGAGCTGCAAGCGCGCCTGTGAGAGCGCCGCGTTCTCGGGGTCGATCACCCGGCAGTCGCGATAGAAGGCGTGGAAGAGCGCGGCCAACTCCTGCGCATAGAACGCGAGCCGGTGCGGCGTGTGCTGCAGAGCCACGTCCTCGACGAGTTCAGGCAGACGGATCATCAGCCGCAAGAGGGTAAGCTCGGCAGGATGCTGAAGCAGAGCGAGGTCGGCGTCACCCGGCGCCATGCCTTCTCGCACCGCGCGTTCCAAAATACTCGCCGTGCGCGCGTGGGCGTACTGAATGTAGTACACCGGATTCTCGTCAGACTGCTCCTGCGCCAAGTCGAGGTCGAAGCTCATGGCCGTGTCAGGCGACCGGGCAACCAGGAAATAGCGGCTGGCGTCAACGCCTACCTCATCGACGACCTCGCGCACCGTCACCACGTCGCCGGTGCGCTTGGACATGCGAACCTCTTCACCGCCCCGCAGCACGCGCACAAGTTGATACAAAAGTATCGTGAGCTGTTCGGGATCGTGGCCCAGCGCGGCCAGCGACGCTTTCACGCGCGGCACGTGACCGTGGTGGTCCGCCCCCCACACGTCTATGAGGCTGGTGTAGCCCCGTTCGAGTTTATAATCGTGGTAGGCGATGTCAGCGGCGAAATACGTAGGCTCGCCGTTGCTGCGCACGAGCACGTTGTCCTTATCTTCTTCGAGGTCGCTCGATACCAACCAGGTCGCCCCTTCGCGCTCGGCCACGCGGCCGCGTTCACGCAGGGTATCTATGGCGGCCTGCACCCGGCCCTCGTCTTCCAACCAGGATTGCGCGACCCACTCGTCGAACTGCGCGCCGAGCAGCGCACAGTCCTCGCGAATTGAATCCAGCATGAGAGCCAGACCGCGCTCGTGGAGCTTTTGCAGAGCTTCATCTTCCGGCACGTGCAGCAGGGCATCGCCTGATTCCTGTTTGATTTGCCCGGCGAGCTCCACCATGTACTCCCCGGCGTAGCCGTCCGGCGGCACGTGGGCGTCAATGCCGTGCAGTTGCTGGTAGCGCGCCAGGAGCGTACGGGCAAAAATATCCATCTGGCCGCCCACGTCGTTGACGTAGTACTCTCGTTGCACGGCGTAATTGGCGGCTTCCAGCACCCGCGCCAGCGTATCGCCGAGCACGATGTTGCGCCCGCTGCCGATCGTGAGCGGGCCGGTGGGATTGGCGCTGCAAAACTCGACCTGGAGCGCGGTGCTGCCTCCCACGTCGCAGTTGCCGTAGGCTGCACCCTGGGCGATGACCTCGCCTACCTGACGCGCCAGCCAGGTCTCATCCAGATGGAAGTTGATAAAGCCCGGCGGAGCTGCGGTTACTTCAGCGAGATACGGGCTTTCGGGCAGTGCCGCCACAATAACCTCGGCAACCTGCATGGGCGGCATGCGCACGGCCCGGGAGAGCCGCAGCGCCAGATTGGAGGCATAATCGGCCTTTTCCGGCGGGGCATATTCCACGGTCACGTCGGTGCTCGCCAGCGGCGGCAGCTTATTCTGCGCCTGGGCTGCAGCCAAGGCTTGCTCTAAGAGTCCGCGAATGTGCGCGCGGGCTGATTCAGTCTTCATGTGTCCGGTCGAATCCTGCGCTTAATCTCTCGGCAGCTTGCACACAAGGCATGGGCGCGGATGCCTTGCGTCCGTGCAATGCCGGCAAGTTCTAAATTAAGAAAGCGACCGCAACGTGGCCGCTATCAGTATCTTTCATATTACGGGGTAGGTGTGCTGTTTTCAAGCCTTCGCGCAGTGTACGTGCGCAGATACCGTGGCGCGTGCCCCACTCCCGTCGCGTGGTATCCTAGTGCCACGCCGCCGCCGGTGGCGCGATTTATCCGGTATGACCCCAAAGAGAGACGAGAAACATGATCGTTGACGTTCACTCGCACATGGCAGATGGAGACTTACACATAACTGACGAATTCAAAGCGGATCTTGGAGAATCATGGAAAGGGACTACTATCGACGCGCCGCCTGAGGTGCACCGCCAGGCCGTGGCCGCCGTGGACGCTATCATCGTCTTTCCGCTCTACGCCCCGTACAGCGGCATCGTGGTGCCCAACGAATACGTGGCCGACTATGTGCGCGGCGCCGGTGACAATGTGATTGGCTTTGCGAGCGTCGACGCCAACGACGCGGACGCCCCAGACCAGCTTGAGCACGCGGCCAAGAACCTTGGGCTGCGCGGCCTCAAGATCGGGCCCATCTACCAGAACTACGACCCGCTGGGCGAGGGGGCGCTCGCCATGTTTGCCAAAGCCGAGACGCTCGGTCTCCCCGTCATGTGGCACCACGGCACGACCTTCGTGCGCAAAGCGCCGCTCAAGTACACGCAACCGTACCAGGTGGATGAGATCGCCATTCGCTTTCCCGACCTCAAGGTGATTGTGGCGCACATGGGACACCCCGGCATCGGCGAGACCGTCTCGGTGGTGCGCAAGCAGCCCAACGTCTACACCGACATCAGCGGCCTCTATCCCCGCCCCTGGTTGTATTACAACGCCCTCATAACGGCAGTCGAATACGGCACCGCGGATAAGCTGCTCTTCGGTACCGACTTTCCCCTCTTCACCGCTGCGGACACGATTGCCGGGTTACGCAACGTGAACGCATTCGTGGAAGGCACGGCGCTGCCACGCGTGCCGGAGGACGTGATCGAGGGGATCATCCACCGTGAGAGTCTGACGTTGCTGGGGCTGGATTAGACCCCTTCCATCGGCCAAATCCGCCCGATATCAGCGAGTTGCCATAAATCCCATCCGCATTCTGGCCCACTAGCCGTTCGTGCTGAGGGTGCTGCGCCAAGCCCTGTAGCAACTTGAACGTAAGCCTGAGCTACTTAACCGTTCGTGCTGAGCCTGTCGAAGCATGAACAGCAGAGCACATGAAAACATGACAGGTTCCTGAGACGCCATGTTCACCCTTCGACAAGCTCAGGGCGAACGTCGAAAACGGCTCTGGCTGCTACTTCGCTAACTCAGGACAAACGCGGGCACTGCTGAGCGGCAAGAGTGAAGAGCGTTGTAAGCGGCGTACTTGCTCAACTTTGGCACGGACTATGTAAGCGGTTCTTCTTCCGGCGCTTCTTCCTCGTGCGCTACAGGCTCTTTGCCGAAGAAGCGTTGCATGACCCAATCGTTGATGCCCCAGCCGCGAATGGCCGAGTAGAGCACCCACAAGCTGAACACCCGCTGCAGGGTCGCCTGCGAGAGTTGTTGGGCGATCACAGCGGCAATGATTCCGGCGGTGACGGCGCCAATGGCGATGAGAAATACCGGCTTCAGCTTGAGGTTTTTCATGCGGTAGTGGGTGAACGCGCCGGCGAGCGTGGTGGGAATCATGACCACTAGTGAAATTCCCTGGCCGATATGCTGGCCGTAGCCCAGAATGAGTACCGCCGCCGGCACCATAATGATGCCGCCCCCGACGCCCATAGTGCCGCTGAGCAGTCCCACGCTAAAGCCAATGACGAGACTCAAGAGGAATACGCTCAGTTCGGGATCGAGCGTCATGCCGCCTCCTCCCGCTGGAACACGAGGCTCCAAACCGCCATGCCGACCATGAGCACGAAGCCGGCGATCAAAATTGCATTTCCGATAGTCGGATGCTGCAGGAGCATGCGCAGGCCGACGGCGGTGAGCAAGACCGCAAAGATCCTGCGCAGTTGCTTCTGATTGATGCGGTGAGAAATGCGCACGCCGATGGGGGCCGCGAGCACGGCGCTGATCATGAATCCCGCGCCCGCAATATACGCCGGCACGTCATTACCCGGCGGCTCGTCGCGGGGCCACAAGGCGTAAACCAGGGCCGCGGCAATGGCCGTGGGCACAATCGCGCCCAGGCTCACGGCGTGGGCTTCGCGTTGCGATAGCGCCAGATAGGCCGTAATTAGAGGGATGATGACGACACCGCCGCCAACACCGGCGAGGCCGGACAGCGTACCGCCGGCAATGCCCACGGCAATGTAGCGCCAAAGGGGAATGGAATTCATGGCTTCAAAATACTAGCACGGTTAGTGCTCGGCTACAAAGAGGTGCAGAAGATTTCCGCTTACGCTGAGGTGGCACGTAGGGGCACGATATATCGTGCCCCTACGCCTCGCGCGGACGAGATCAGACGTCATTTGCATATTGAATAAGGAGCGCAAAAAGAGCGAATGTAAGCGGCTATCCCGGGGGGCACGTCGTCCGTCATTCCCGCGAAAGCGGGAATCCATCTTCTCTTCAACCGCCTGCAATCTAGACTCCGGCGGAAGCCAGAGTGACGGAAAGACTGCAGCATGGCTTCTAGCTGAGGCAAAACACGTCACGGGGAACGATGCTCAGGCGGAGATCGTGGGCGCCGTCGGCGCGAGCGCACTCGTAGTAGAAGTAGAGGTCGTCATCCACCGGCACCGCGTCAACATAGCGCACCGAGCGTGAGCCGCCGCGCGACTGCACCACCGGGCCGTTGACGCTCAGGCGCGTGAAGGTGCGTAAGTCCGCAGAGAACGCCAGGCCGCACTGCTCTTCGTAGTTCTGAGATACGTCGGCGGATCCGTCGTAGAAGACGACCCACTGCTGCCCGGTCCGCACGAGCGAAGAGATGCGGCTGCAGTAGCTATCCCAACCCTGCTCGCGGGGGGCGAAAATGTCGCCCTGCCACTCCCAATTGCGGCCGTCGCCGCTGATTGCCAGTCCGGTGCTCGACTTCGCGATGCCGGTGTTGTAGATGTCGGCGGTGGCGTGCATGGCCTCGCGAGAGGAAGCATCTACCACTGCGGGCGGTGGCGCATAGCTCGCGATCATGTGCCAGAGCCCGCCGATGTTGATGACGAAAGGGTCTTTCACACCCTCGGCGTGGATGTCTGCTGCCGTGAAAACCGGCCGGCGCAACGCGGGGTCGAACTGCGCCGGTGTGTCGGCTTCCAGCATGTCGATCCGCCAGCGGTTGTCGGCGTTGTCCACGTAGGATACAAAGAGCAGAAAACGCCCGTCGGCATCTCTGACCAAGCTGCTTTTCTCAACGGAAGGCGAGTTGCCAAACGCGTGCTTTGGCGCCGACCAAATGTCCTCGAAGTGCTTTCCGTCCTTGCTGCGCGCAATGTAGCAGGCGAAACCACGATCAGTCCCCTCTCCTCGAGGACGCCGCCGCCGGTAGTAGAGATAGAAGGCTTTCTCGTCCGGCAGATAGAGCACGCACGGTGCGCCTACCCAGTGGCCGTTGCCTGCCTCCAGCGGTTCCAGCACCACGTGGGCCGACTCAGGATCAAACAGCGTCATAGGATAGTGATAAGTCTTGGCATCACGCATAGAGTGTGCTCGCAAATCTAGCGTTTCTGGTAGGGTATTTGCCTGTTGAATCCGTCACCCGAGTGTAGATGAAGGAGTGCAAGTGAGGGAAGGCGAGTGGGTAACGAGAGGGGCGCTCGTCCGTCATTCCCGCAGAAGCGGGAAGGTGGATTCACATTTCAAGTGCAACACCTGGTTCATGAATACTTCA
>JAPPLM010000078.1 GCA_028874195.1 Chloroflexota bacterium | reverse complement strand
TGTGCTCATTCTCCCAAATCTGTCAACGAATTACCTGACACTTACAGGAATGACAGGAAGACGCCCTGCTTCATCTTGGCTGCTATTTGTCATGGTGGTCTATTCGAGGGCCATACGGCAGGTTGCGCAGGTCATCCACGACCTCAACGATCGCTTTGCTCACCACCTCCAAAACGCGTACGCCTTTCCAAGCCGCGCCAAGCGTGGGATCGCCGCCCGTGCCGTCTGGCGACATCTTGCTGAGGTGGTCGACGTATTTCACCGGCGAGCCACCCATCAAATCGCGGTAGTGCCACTTGGTGCGCACGCGGTAGTCGGCCTGCGCCTTGTTCATCTGCACCCGGGTTGGATCGAGCGCCAGGTAAATGGAAGTCTCGAATTCCCCGGCGTGGTCCATGCCGCCGGGATACTCAGATTCCCGCCATTCTTCAACTTCCTCCTTCGCCAAGTCCCAATACGAAACGAGGGCGCACGCAGCATCCGAGTGCAGGGTAGCGAGGCGCGCGGACACCTGCAGCAGCGGGTCGTTGGAGGCGTGACCGTTTACGAACAGGACGATCGGGAACCCGTGGTGCGCAAAGCTCACGGCCACGTCGTAGCAGTAGTCAATGAAGTGCTGCGCCTGCACTGAGATAGTGCCGGGAAAGTCCATATTGTGCTCGTTAAAGCCGTAATGGATGGGCGGGGCGCAGAGGATTCTTTCCGGCGCGGCTTGCGCGGCGCGCTCGCACACTGCTAGGGCCGCCACATTGTCTGTGTCAATCGGCAGGTGCGGGCCGTGCTGCTCAATGGCTGCCACCGGCAGCAGGATGGCCTTGTTCTCCTTAGCCGCCTGCCGCACCTCCGGCCACGTGAGCTTTGCATAGCGCCATTCCGACATGGCTTCCTCTGTCTCGAGCGGCTTCTTGGGGACTGGCTGTCTGCTTTAGTATATTGCAGCGAACATAGATGTGGTTGCAAAGAAAGAAGAAGAGTCTTATTAGTTTGCGCGAGAGTTTGTTCCCCTTTAAACAAACCGAAAGGTGAGCGTGATGAAAGACCGCATCTTGCGAAGGACGTTCCTGGGAGGCGTTGGCGCTACCGCTGCGGGCGCCCTCTTCGTAGCCTGTGGCTAGGCGTTGCCAATGGAGTCCGCTGACGCGCCAAAGGAAGAGGAAGCGCCGAAAGAAGAGGAAGCCAAGCCGGCGCCGGCAGAGGCTGTTGAGCTTGAAGTGTGGACTACCAGACGCTGGGACCTCTCACAGGGCTTGGGCCTAGAGGTCAAGCAAGAGATCGAGGCTCTGGTGGAGGGCCTTACCGTCAAGGACCTCATTCCGGAGGGCAACCGCTTCACCATCCTGATTGCGGCGCAAGCGGCCGGCACCTCACCGGACATTGGCCAAGTGGGTGTCTGGCAGAACCAGCAAGTGGCGGCCGGCGGTATCGTCGACAGCCTGGAGCAGTACTATGCTCAGTCGCCGGTCATCAACAAGGACGACATCTGGCCGTCTTTGCGCATCGACATGGACCACAAGGGCCAGGTGTGGAGCATGCCCTTTGGTCCCGACGTGCGCTTCTTCTATATCCACGACAATCTCTATCTGGACGCGGGGCTTGATCCGGAAAACCCGCCGGTAACGTGGACGGACCTGGAAGATGTGATATCAAAGTCATTCAAGGGCGGCAATACCATCGAGCAGGTAGCGTGGGGGCCGTTGTGGGCCAACCGCCACGTGTGGATGGTGCCCATGTGGCAGCTTGGCGGCGAGAACATCAACGATGAACGCACCAAGATTACGCTCAATACTGAGGAAGGCCGCGAGGGAATGGCGTGGCTAAAGAAAGTGCACGACATGCAGGGCGGCTACGACGCGTTGCAGCAATTCAAAGGCGATGAGAACGCCCGCGCCCACTTCTACGCCAGCCGTCTGGCCAACCTCTACGACACAGGCTCCATTCGCTTTGAGAGCATTGCCAAGGAAGCGCCGGACCTGGCGTACCACTGGGGTCACTGGCCCAAGCCTGCCGACGGCGTCAACCGCACCTACGGCGGTTGCCACACGTGGGTCTTGCCGGTTGGCGCTACCCACAAGGACGTTGGCTGGACGTTCATGGAGCATTTTGGCGTTGAGGACGTCAACATTCGCTGGGCCAAGCACTTCGACCGTCTGCCGATCCGCGTCGACACGTCGTACAGTGAGGCCTACCACGGCGGCGATCCGTTCGTCATCCACCAGGTTGACGTCATGGAAGGGCGTCGCTTTGTGGTCTCGGCCCCCGGCGCCAACGAGATGCTCGGCATCATGAGCGGCGGCGTGCCCGATATGCTCACCGGCAAGACCACCATCGAGGAAGGACTGCGCAATACTGAGGCGCAAGCGCAGGTGGTGCTCGATGAGTGGCTGGCGCGTGAATAGAGTACTTTGCTAAGTGGGTTCGTGCGCTGGTTTTGGAGCGCTGGCGCGCCCGCTCTGACGGAATTATTGGAGCACCCAGACTCTCGCCTTACGGTGGGAGTGCTGGGTGCTCTGTTATTCTTGATTGCAGCTTGAATAAGAGAATCTATCCCAGACTCGATCCCAATAACGGTCTGTAGGCCAACTGAGGAGCGGAGCGGTGAGCGCTGCGGAGTTCGACACCAACCTCATTCGGCTGCCGCTGGACTACCAGGGAACGCCGGAACTGGCGGAAATCCGCGTTTCCGTGCCCAGCATTGTGCCGCCGTATGTCGCCGATGGCCAGTTCGGTATCGGCCTTGAATTGCGAGACAAGTGGGGCTTTCATCTGCCTAGGCAGGGCGCTCTATTGGAGTTGTCCTTAGAAGGAGCCGACGGTGAGGTGCCGGCAGCCGTTCCCATGCTGCCGGAGTATGACAGCCACCACGCCGTACGGGGTCGTGTAACAGAGAAAGACCGCATCTTTCGCGTGCGGGCGCGCGACCGCGAGACTGGCATCGAGGCGATAAGCAATCCAGCCTGGGCCCCGGGCTTTATGTACAAAGGCGATCACAAGCTGTATTGGGGCGATCTGCACTGTCACCGCTTGGAGAATCCCAGCCGCAAGCGCACCGATCCGCTTTTGTGGAGCTATGGGCCGGCTACCGTCCACGAGGTGTACCGCTTTGCCCGCGACGTGGTGCACTTGGACTTTACTGCGCTCACCGACCACGACTACGCGCTGAGCACGGAAGAGTGGCGTGAGATACAGGAGGGTGCGGAATACTACAACCAGCCGGAACGGTTTGTTACCTTGTTGGGCTACGAGTGGGCGTGGAACCAGGGTCCGGACGCCGACTGCGGCCACCGCAACATCATCTTTCGCCGCGGCGACATGCCGCTTGTCTCCAGCAACTGGAAGGGTTCGAACACGCCGCAGGACCTCTTCAACATCTTTCGCAGCATCTCTCGCACGGGCAAAGATATCCTTTCCATCCCACACCACCCGGCGCGCCTGGGGAACCGCATTTGGCACAACTGGGAATCCATGGACCCGGAGTTCGAACGTCTCATGGAGGTATACAGTCATTGGGGAAGCAGCGAGCACGAGGGCGAGCCCTATGCGCTCAAGGCTCGCAATGAACGCACCCAGTGGGAAAGGCCCCATGCGGAATACCCACCCTATGAGGCCACCGGCCACTTCCTGCAGGACGGGTTGCGACAGGGAATTCGCTTTGGATTTGTGGGCGGCAGCGAGAGTCATGACGGGCGGGCGGCAAGCAGTGTGCAAATCGCGCATCTTCCCATCAAGCAGACGACATTCAACCACCACGCCGGCATGACGGGCATCTGGTCGCGCCGCCGCGAGCGCGACGCCATGTTCAGCGCACTCTGGAACCGCCGCACCATCGGCACCACCGGCGTGCGCATTTTCCTCGACTTCGACATCGACAACCAGCCTATGGGTGAGACCATAAGCGTGCAAACTCCTCCCAAGCAGATGCGCGTGCGCGTTCACGGCACGGCCCCGATTGCTACGGTGACAATAGTCAAGAATAACGAGGACTGGCACGTGGTTGAGCACCCCGGCTGGGAGTGCGTCTTTTCGCTGAATGAGATTGAGATGCCTCAAGACCGCACAAACTGGTACTACGTGCGCGTTACGCAGGAAGACGGCGAGATGGCGTGGTCGAGTCCTATCTGGATTGAAGATGCGCGCCGCGTGTTCTAGGGAACGTGCCTAGCACTGGTTCACTTCCCCGCACCTGCCCGGCAGGTCGGCCGGATTTCCGTCATTCCCGTGAAAACGGGAATCCATCTTTTTGGTTTCATGCCTTACTAGAATATTGGCAGGTGTGGGTGCGAAAAGTACTGTAGGGGCGGTTCGCGAACCGCCCTTACGTCTCTCAATAGGCAAGAATGCTCTGCCGCATGCTGTGATACGATACCGCAGGAGTGTGATGCCAAGATTGCGGCAGTTCAAGTGGTAGGACGAAAGGTGACACCTTGCTATGTCTGCAATTGCCAACGGACGTTTTCAAGTGAACGCGAAGGGGCCCTTGCAGGTTGGTAGGACGGTGCCGCTGGAATTCCAGTATTCGCCGCCGGCTGAGGGGATGCAGGCCGGTGGGAATCTCTGGATCTTCTACGACATCCGGCAGTTTGGCGACCGCAAGCACACGTATGGGCCAGACGGCATTACCGTGAGCGGCCCGGAGGGCACTGCCTGGCAGGCTGAGGGGTTGATGCAAGGCCGCCAGGTGCGCACGTTCGACATTCATCCTCCCGCGCCGGAATTCCTGCACGCCATGCACGTGAAGTGCGTTGGCGGCGCATTGGCAGGAGAAGATCACATTTCCATTCAGATTCGTACCGCCCCCGACGGCTTTGTGCTGCCGGTGAACGCCATCGACTCCTTCCGATTTTGGCTGGTGGAAGACCCCACAGGAGAGTTAACGCTCTACCATCCTGAACGCGACAAGTACCACTACTTCCTGCCGCGCGAGGTGGAGCTTTCTGTGTTAGAGAGCAACTCGCTCATGATCGCTGCCGCCGAGCCCGCCGCGTTGCAAGTTACGACGCCATCCCACTCAACCGGATCAGCGACAACGCGGGTAGTTGTGACCGATAGATTCGGCAATCCAATTCACGATGCCGAGGGCGAAGTGACGCTGCGGACGAAAAGTGGAGAGACTACGGCCGCTCTCAACTCGTTCAGCGCGGCAGGAACGGTGCCGGTAGAGGGTCCCGCTGATTGTGTGAGGGTTTCATTTGGGGAGATTGAGAGCACGAGCAATCCGGTGCGAGTCGAGGCGGATTCGTCACCGTACACGCTCTATTGGGGCGATCCCCACGGCATGCTCTTCAACCAGCGTCCCATCGTCGAGCACTTTGCCTGGGGCAAGGACGTGAACGCCCTCGACTTTGCCGGCGGGCAGCTCTTTTCGTACAGCATCTGCATCAGCGAAATCTGGCAAGAGTTGCAGGAAGCGTGGGCGCAATACGACCTGCCGGGCGAGTTTGTCGCCTTGCCGTCGGCGGAGTTTGCCACCGGCCCCGACGGCAGCCACCGACACGGGTTTTTTCCAGCGCCGGAAGGCCAGCCACCGGTCTTTTGCGAGGATAGGCCCGGCGCCAACGATCCCAAGCTCCACGCACGGTACCATCCCGACACCGTTTACTGCAACGACTACCAGGAGTTTTATCGCGAGATGAAGCGCCGCGGCGCGCTGATTCACGGACACCACCACACCCACTTCTACGTGCAAGAGCACCTGGCTGAGATCTACCAAAAGCAACAGACCGACGGGATTATCGAAGAAGAGAAGATCAATCAGTTCCTGATGCGGGGCGCGAAACTCGGCATCGTGAGCGGCAGCGACACGCACGATAACCGGCCCGCTAACCCTTACAAGGAGCCGGGACCGTCCGGTCCCGCTGGGCTGACCGCCGTCTGGGCGGAGCGGCTGGACCGCCCCGCGATCTTTGATGCCTTCTTCAACCGGCGCTGCTACGCCACCACCGGCGTGCGCATCATCGTGGACTTCCGCGTGAACAGTGCGTGGGTGGGTGCGACGGTGCAGGCCGAGCGCTTTGCCTTTACCGCTGACGTGGTGGGCACGGCGGAGATTGAGCAAATTGATCTCGTGGTCAATGGCGACACGGCCAAGAGTTATACACCGAACGAACAACACGCACTACTGGAAGCCGACGTGCCGGTGCGGTTCTCTCCGGTAGGCGCCAACTACTGCTACCTGCGCGTGCGGCAAGTGGACGGCAACCGCGCGTGGACGAGTCCAATCTGGCTGGAGCCGACAAAGTAAGGTCGTCTCCAGGTTTCCGTCCATGCTTCGACAGGCTCAGCACGAACGGGAGCAGGCAGGCTCGGCACGAACGGAAATGGGCAGTTGCAGCCTTTAGGGATTAACCGGAATTGGCACCAAATGGTAGTGGGTAGTCTCAACTTGAGCGAAAGTCGATAGTCTCAGGACGAACGAGAATCAAGAGCCTTTGTGAGAGTGGCAATCATGTTGAAGCAGAGATGTGCAATACCGTTCGCCCTGAGCCTGTCGAAGGGTGAACTCTTGGCCAATGGATAATCATGAGATTCGTTCTGGACAACTAGCATATGGCTGACTTTGCACGCATAACGCAATCCATGGCCGAGCAGCGGCTCGACGCCCTGGTCACCCTCGGCATGCGCAACTGCGCCTACCTAGCTGGGACCATCAGTGAGGGGCCGTGGCTCAACGAACCGCAGGGACTCGCGCCGTGGATGACGTGCCTCATTCCCCCAGATCGATCGTTTGCATTCGGTGGTCTTCCCAAAGAAGCTGACATGCCGGTTGAGGGTTTCGCTCCCGATCACACACGGGCGGCACGCCTAATAGAACTTGCAAACCAGATGCGCCAACGAGGCTTGGCAGGGGCGCGTATTGGCTTGGACATGGACTTTGCGTCGGCGAGCGACCTGGAGCGGCTGCAAGAACTTTTACCGGAGGCGACATTTGTTTCCGCTGACCTTTTGCTCGCAAAAGCGCGGGCGTCCAAGACACCTCAGGAGATCCAATGGCTCCGCAAAGCGATTGCGGCTTCTGAAGCCGGCTACCGAGAGATGCTCAAGGAAGTACGGGTAGGCATCTCGTTCCAAGACCTCGTGACGGTGTGGGCAAGAGCGGTCCTGGACAATGGCGCCTTGCCGATCAACACGTCGCCGGTGTCGTGGATGCTGCCCCACGGCGGCACCAGCCTGCGCGACCAGCCCAATGCGGCGGTCATTCGCGGACCGGGCATAGTGGAAGCTGGCCTCGTGTACCGCGTCGATCTGGCCGCCATATCCGCCGGATATTTTTCCGATCAGAAGTTCAATTTCAGCGTGGGCACGCCACGCAAAGAGAGCTTGGCCGTGTGGCAGGAACACCGGGAGCGGCAGCTCTTTATGGAAGAATACGTACGTCCGGGTAAGACGAAGCGGGAAGTGTTTGAAGCGTGCCAGCGTGAGTTCAAGGATACCGCTGAGTACGCGTGGTGGATCCACGGCGTCGGCATGGACAAACATGAGGAACCGCTGATCGGAAGTTTGTTGCCTGCGGCTGTCGACGTTCGGCCGGAAATCACATTTGCGGAAGGCAATGTAGTCTCGCTGGAGTCGTCCTGGCTTGAGGAGGACATGTACGTGCTGAGAAGTGATGGATTTGAGCGCTTGGGGACAGTTCCTCAGGAAGTGGCTATTGTGTAACCAAGCGGATAGATTCCCGCTTTCGCGGGAATGACGGTCAACCTTAACCACACGGTACGCGACGGATTTCACCAAAATGGCAACTGTGTGGCAAAGCACAAAAGGAGTATCCAATGGCCATTGCCGAGAAGCAAACCGGCGTGCTGCCGGAGGGCGTGCGCGAGCCCTATGATTGGGCGCTCGATCAGATGCGGGTACAAGAGGCCCATGCCATCACGCAGGGCAGTCCTGACGTCATTGTTGCCGTAATCGACCTGGGCTATCGCTACCATCCCGATCATGAAGGGCATTTGTGGGTCAATCCACGCCCCACACGGGGCGACGTGCATGGGTGGGACTTCGCGGAAGAAGACGCCACGCTCGAGTACGAAGGCGCGCGCTCGGACACCATGTACCAGCGCGGACACCATGCCTTTGTGGTGGGGGAAGTCGCTGTCACGGCGCCCAAGTGCCCAATTATGGTCCTGCGCGTCGGCTATGAGCCCCACCACCAGAAGAGTTGGCCGCGGGCTGTGCGCTACGCGGTCGACCACGGGGCCAAGGTGCTGGTCCTGCCCCACGGGTACATTACTCTGGACCACACCGACGGTGTGCCGTTGTTCTACAAGGGTACGGACTTCAACTATCCCTACGACAACATCGGCTTGATCGAGGCGCTTGACTACGCGTATCAGTCCGGTTGCCTAGTGTTCAAAGGGACGGCGGACAATCGCGGGCGGCGGGTGGCCACCGTGAACGCCGGCCTGGATAGTGTCTTCGCCGTCGGCTCGACGAACCGGCATGGCCGGGCGGCGAACATCGCGGCGTCGGCCGACTACGCGGAGGCGGCTACCCCCGGCGGCGAACGCCATACGGATGACCCTGTCGATTCGATTTGGGGCACCGGTGGCGACCACGACTATATTCCTTTTCAAGGCGGTTGCATGGCGTCGGCCTTTGGCGGCGGCGTCGCGGCGCTGGCGTTCTCCCAGTACCCACACCTCTCAAATCGCGAAATCCGTCAGATTCTGCGCAATACGTCCCAGGGAACCGGCTGGGATCCGTTGCTCGGCCACGGCATTTTTGACGCCTACCGGGCGGTTTCGCTAAAGCCGGAGGAGCTTTCGCCCGGCCTACACATCGATCGGGAAGCTTCGCAGGTGCGGCACGAAAACGGACAGCTAGTGGCGGAGATTGTTGTAGAGAACACCGGCGTCTACGATGTTTCCCGCATGCTAACGGTTGCCTTCAATGGCGATCCGAAAACTGCCCCCGATTCCGGCGGCACGCGTGAGGAAGCGAACATCCTTATCCGGCGGCAGATCGGACATTGCATTGCGGCAGCGACGGGACTTGAGCGGGTACACGTGTCCTTAGAGTTGGACGGTGATGCACAGACTGATGAAGTTTGGGTGCAGGTAAACCCGCTGGACCTCGGCATGGCGGGCGTCTACGACTCGGCGCGGATATTCTAAGTCTGTGAGAAGTAAAGCAGATTAAAGTTTCAAAGCGAGTTGGTTGCTGTCCGTCACTCCGGCGAAAGCCGGAGTCCGGGGGTGTGGGCCGATGGGATCCCTATCCCGTTTCAAGTATGAGGTCGGTATTGTGGCAGTGGGTGCAGGTTGCAAACCTGCACTACCGGAGTGATCCCATCTAGACTTGCCTATCGCATGGAATATGCAGAGAAGCTCTGTAGGGCTCCCACTTGCGGCTTGCTGATAGGTGACTCGTAGTTCATGGGGTGAATGGAAGTTTATGCGTATCACATCCGTAGAGGTAGCCCCGTGGAAAGACGACGCCTCGTTCGTCTACTCGGTGGTCTTTGACGAAGGCACCATAGATTGCCTGGCGAATGCCTTTCCCCTCAGTCAGCAGTACGGTATCCTGGGCGACGTCGCGGTTGTAGCCGGACAACTCGGCGAGAAGCGCCACGTCGAACGCAGTTCGCTCAACGACTACTTCCACATGGGGCCGGAGCACTTGAAGTTTCTCCTCTCCCAGGGCTGGAGCGTCAGCAATCACAGCTATTCACATCCACCCTTGCGCGATCCCAGTCACATTGACTTTCAGCAGGAGATCGTAGAGTCGTACCACACCCTTGAGAATGCCCTCGGTCAGCCGGTGCCGATCTTCTCCTCATGGAATAGCTTTGAGGTCTACGACACGGTGCGAGCATGGGTGGAGCGCACACCGGGCTATCTCGGTCTTACCCACGCCTCGAACGATGCCGAACACATCAATGCGCCGGACTTCGATCCCCTCAGCATCTGGCGCAACCGCCTCTCCGAGGACGACGAGATTGACTTTCTGCCGCCGTGGCTCTCGCGCCAGGGCTTCAAGCCTGCGCGCGTGGCGGGCAAATGGCTCGTAGACGTCACGCACTTGGTGATGTACAAGACGCCGCAAGGACACAAGTGCATCTCGCCCTACGCGCTGGAAGGTCGGTTCGACCAGATGCGCACACATTTTGGCGACAGCATGTGGGCGGCTAATCCGGACGACGTGGTGCGCTACCGCTACCTGCGGCGACACTGCACGCCCGTTATCGAGCAGGAGTCTGGTACCCGCGCCACTGTAAAGGTAGACTTCCCGCAGCTACCTCCGCAGATCAAGGAAGGCGATCTCACTTTTGTTGTCACTCTTGCCGATGATGCAGGGTCCCTTGAGGTGCTTGGGCCGGAGGGTACGGCGAACGTCGTTGCGGCCGGAGAGCGCCGTATCCGCTTCACGTGCCGGGTATTTCCCGGCGCCGTGATTACGGTGAGTGGCGCTTAGTCTTTCGTTGCCCCGCCTCACTCTTTCGCCACTGAACCGAGTGACCGCGGCCGCAAGCGTACTGTGGTTGGCGGCTGCGTCAACTGTGCTAGCCTGAGAGTGCGGGCTACATTCGCAGTGTCGAAAGGGTGATTGAACGATGCAAGAATATCGTCGTGACGGCTTTCCCGGAGTGGGATTACTTGTTCTGTGGATTTTCCTGCTCTTGGTGAATATTCTGATCTTCATTGTCTTGATAGCGGTGGTGCCTTGGCTGATATTCTTGCCAATCATCATTTTCGTGGCGCTCATGGTAGGCGTATTTGGGTTCTTCAAAGTCGCGCCCAACGAGGGCAAGGTCCTGCAGCTCTTTGGCGCCTATCGCGGCACGGCCCGCCAACCCGGCTTGCGCTACACCAATCCGTTCTATAGCAAGGCGCGCATCTCGTTGCGTGTGCGGAACTTCGAGACCGGCCGGGTCAAGGTCAACGACCAGCGGGGCAATCCGATTGAGATCGCGGCCGTGGTCGTGTGGCAGGTGGTCGATACTGCTGAGGCCACTTTTCAAGTGGATGACTATGAGAACTACGTCCACGTGCAGAGCGAAGCTGCAGTGCGTAATCTCGCCACCGGATACGCTTACGACGCCCATGGGGAAGACGAGATCAGCCTGACCACCCATACCGCGGAGGTCTCCGAACAGCTCAAGTCCGAGATTCAAGAGCGGCTGGCGCAGGCCGGCGTGGATGTGCGGGAGGCGCGGGTCAGCCACCTGGCGTACGCGCCGGAGATCGCCGCGGCTATGTTGCGTAGACAGCAGGCCGATGCCGTGATCGCCGCCCGTCAGAAGATTGTGGAGGGTGCCGTAGGGATGGTGGAGAATGCGCTGGGCATGTTGGCCGAGCGTGAGGTAATCGAATTTGACGCGGAGAACCGGGCGGCCTTAGTGAGCAATTTGCTTGTCGTGCTCACCAGCGAGAATGCAATACAGCCCGTTGTCAATACTTCCGCTTCCAACCAGTAACGGCGGCACGTAGGAGAGTTCACATTAAGGAACGCTTCCGAGACAAGACGCGCGATGAACTCGCCCGCGCGCTCAATGAGTTGGGCATTGCCGCCACCATGGCTGAGCGCGGACGGCCTGAGGAGAAGTTTCAGGATGGCTTTGGGAATCGTTCGCAAGGCATCATCGATTTGCCGACGGGGCCGGTCCGGTGGATCAATTGCCTGAAACAAGACGGCTCGCAGTACAGTCCGCCGCAATGGTGGGCGGTTTTCGGCATCCCGGACGAGCGGAGGTTTTCGGAGCAGCGGGCCGTGAAGATCAAGACGGTGCGTAAGAAGTCGATTCCCCTCTTTGGCAAGGTGGTGGACGTGACGTGGCAGGGCGAGGACCACGCCACCCGATTGCTCAGCGCCTTCGCCAATGATCCGATGGTCAAGTCTTTTGTTAAGCAGACCGGCGACATGGAAATTGAAAGCCACGCCGGAGAGTTTCAGGGCTGGACGGTGCAGGTCAGCGGCAAGTTCAAGGCCAACCAACAGGACTGGGACATCGTGGTCAGAATAGCCGAGCGGCTGCTGTCGTGTCCTCAGCCGTAGGCTTGTTCCGAATGAGGGCGCCTCTTTCGGTTCCTTACTTCTAGACAGGCGTGGGTGGGGATGGGTGAAGGACGCCATGTCAGCTTGAAATGGGGGCATCTCACCCTGTTTGGATTCCGGCTTCCGCCGAAATTGTAAATGCCAGGTAATTCGTTGACAGAATCTCCCTTTCATCGGACAGTGGGACAGTTCATGTCATTTCGAGCGCAGCGAGAAATCTAGGGCCATGCTGTACGCAGCCTAATGGGATCAACACTAGATTCCGCGCTCTTAGCGACACTCCGCTACGCTCCGTTCGGAATGACATGTTATGTAGTCAAAAGCCATGCGAAAGCCACCGATTGCTTTCACCAAATCTGTCAACGAATTACCTGACATCTACAGGGAATGACATGCACGGTCGACACTGCCCAGTGGACAAGAGATTCTGTCAACGAATTACTCAACACTTGCAGGAATGACGACGTTCTTAAGCACGCTGCTAGAGGAATGCGAATCTACCAATCCGTCAGCGACCCGTCGTCGCGGTGCAGGCGGGCGTGTTCCGAGTACTGATACGGGTATTGCTTTGCCGCCTCGGCGTTGAACTCGATGCCGATGCCGGGCACATCGGCGGGATAGAGGTGTCCGGCCTCCACGCGGCACTGCGTGGGAAAGATGTCGGTCATGGCGGGCGGGATCATCGAGAGTTCCTGAATGCCGAAATTGGGAATGCACAGGTCGAGTTGCACGCTGGCGGCGGTATTCACTGGGCCCAGCGGGTTGTGCAAGGCCGAGTCAATGTAGTGCACCTCACTCATGGCTAAGATCTTCTTGCCTTCCGTAATGCCGCCAACCAGGCCCAGGTCGGCGCGCATGTAGTCGATCAACTCGTTCTCGATGAGCTCGCGGAACTGCCACTTCGTGATGAGCTGCTCGCCGGTGGCGATGGGCACGCTCGTGTGATGGCGCAGGTTGGCGAACGACTGCGGGTTCTCCGAACGAATGGGGTCTTCGATGAAGAAGGGGCGCAGCGGCTCGAGTCGTTTGCATAACTGGATGGCCCATGTCGGATTTAGGCGGGTGTGCACGTCGAGGGCGATTTCGATCTCATGCCCCACGGTCTCGCGCACCGCTTGAAACGCTTCCTCAGCGTTACACACGGCTCGCGCCGGTTCCAAAATTCCGCCCGGATCGTTGGGCAGACCAAAGCGCACGACTTCAAAGCCTTCATCCACGCGCGCCTGCGCGGCTTGCGCATAGGCTTCCGGGCTGTCTCCGCTGAAGTGGGCGTAGCAACGCACCTTGTCGCGGGTCCTGCCGCCGAGCAGTTGATAGGTGGGTACTTCGAGGGCCTTGCCCAGCAAGTCCCAAAGAGCGATATCGAGCGCGGAAATCGTGGCCGTGAGCACCGGTCCCGCCCGCCAGAAGTTGCCGCGAAAGTGGTCCTGCCAGATATGCTCGATACGCGCGGGATCCTGGCCGATGAGCATGGGACGATAGTGCTCCACGGCGGCCGCGACCGCCAAGTCTTTACCGGAGCAGCCGGACTCGCCAATGCCGTAGAGACCGTTTTCCTCGGTAATGGTGACAAATGTGTAGTTGCGCGAGCCGTTGTTGACGATATGGGTCTGGACATCGCTAATCTTCATCGTGCTCCTCCAGTGCTCAGTGACTTTGCAAAGTATGGTTGCCAATGCAGTCCTTCGTGGCCAAATGAGACCTCACGGTCGGACAAGATTTCGGCGATGATTTCCAAAGTCTCGACGACACGCGGGCCGGGCCGGTTTACGAACTGGTTGCCATCAATGAGCGCAACGCGGCCTGCACGCACGGCCCGCAGGCTCTTCCAATCATCACTTTCAAACAAGAGATCGGCATCAACGCGCGTGCGCTCGAGGTCATAGCCGCAAGGGGCGATTATGATGATGTCCGGATCGGCGTTGCTCAAGTCGTCCAGCGTAAAGTGCAGTGAAGGGCCCACCGGGGTCCCAATGAGCGGTATGCCGCCGGCCCGCTCTATCAATTCCATCGTCCAATGGCCGGCAGTCATGAGGGGATCGGCCCACTCGATTACGGCTGCTCTGGGAGGTTCTTCAGTAACCGATACCTCGTTGATTCGTTTCTGAAGTTCGGCGACGAGTGCCTCGCCCCGCTCACTGATATCAAGCGCCTGCGCAGTCCGGCGAATGTCGTTCCAAATGTCGTCGAGGCAATTTGGCTCCAGCGGGACTAACTTGGTATCTAGGCCGGTCAATTGGGACACCGCGCTCTCAACGTCCCGCAAACTCACAGCGCACACTTCACACTGGGTCTGCGTGATGATGTGCGTTGGCCGCAGGCGCTGCAAGAGCTCGATATCGATAGCGTAAACACCCAGCGCGTCCTGGGCGCGGGCCTCGCGCGTGAGCGCGCGCACTTGACGGTCGATTTCCCTGCTGCTGGCGGCGGGAAAGAAGCGCGGTCGGGTGAGCGCGGGCAGGCGCTCGACGCCGGGCGGGAAGTCACACTCATGCGAGCGTCCCACGAGGTCATCTCCCGCGCCAAGCGCGCAGACAATCTCCGTGGCGCTGGGCAGGAGCGAGACGATGCGTGCCATACCTAAATGTGTACCCTTCAAACTCTGGCCGTATATGAGCGTTAGCTTGTTGCGCTGGCCTATTTCAGTTGACTGCGCTCACAGAATTACAGGACTGCTGAGTGCTTCTACGACATATCGCCAAGCCGCTCAAGCGCTTCTTGCAGCTTTTCGCGGCTGGTGGCGTAAGACATGCGGAGGAAACCGTCGGCCAGGAACGACGAACCCGGCACGGTGGCAATGTGGGCCTCTTCCAGCAGACGATCGGCAACCGCCATGTCCTGCTCATTCCCCTTGACCTGCGGAAATGCGTAGAATGCGCCGCCCGGCAGGGCGCAGGTATAGCCAATTGAACGCAGCCCATCGACAAGCAGCGCGCGTCGCGCACTGAACTCGGCCACCATCTCCCGCACGCAGTCCTGCGGGCCGGTGAGGGCGGCAATGGCCGCCTTTTGCGCCGCCGCAGTTGGGTTGCTGGTGATTTGCGTCATGAGGTCGTTGATGGCCTTGATCACGGGTTCCGGTCCGGCCACGTAGCCCAGGCGCCAGCCGGTCATGGCGTAGGTCTTGGACACGGTATTGACCGTAATCACGTAGGCCTTCTCATCCGCACCCATAGAAGCGGGCGACAGGTGTTCGGTATCGCCGTAAAGAAAGTGCTCATAAGTCTCGTCGGCGATGAAGTAAATGCCGCGCTCCACGCACGCCCGCGCCAGTTTGCGGATTTCCGCAGGATCGGCCACCTCGCCGGTGGGGTTACACGGCGAATTGAGAAGAATTGCGCGGGTCTTGGGGGTGATGCGCTCCAGTAAAGGGTCGGCCGTAATCGAGAACGGTGAGTCGAGCGGCACGGTGACGGGCTCACCCTGAGCGAGCTTGATTTGTTCGAGGAAGGTCGGCCACGTCGGCGCGTGCACGATCACTTCATCACCGGGATCACAGATCGCGAGAAAGACGTTGCAGACGGCCTGCTTGCCCCCAACGCACGCCACAACTTCGTTTGCGCTGTAGTCAACACCGTTCTCGCGGGTGAGCTTCTCCGCAATGGCCTCTTTGAGCTCAGGAATGCCGCCGGCCGGCGTGTACTTGTTGAAGCCTTCCTGAATCGCGGCAATGGCAGCTTCTTTGATATGGGCCGGCGTATCGAAGTCCGGCTCGCCGACGGAGAGATTTATTACGTCAATGCCCGACCGCACCATGGCTTTGGCCTTGGCGTCCATCGCCATCGTCGGCGAAGGTGTCAGATTTAGAATACGGTCGGCGACGGCCTGCGCGGTGCTAGGGGGTACCACGAGCGGATTGCCTCCAGATGCTCCCAGATGGAATTGTACTCATTGGTGATTATATAAACACTGTTCCGCATCTACAACGATGAGTTGCTGTTTGAACCTGGAAAGGGCTTCGTTTGCGGCGTCACGAGAGCCTTGCGCTTCGACAGGCTCAGCGCGAACGGTTAGAGGCACGGCTCTTTCACCGCGTAAACAAGATGTAGAGTACGTCGCCGTCCTGCACCGTGTAGTCGCGGCCCTCTTGACGCACAAGGCCGAGTTTGCGCGCGTCGCCGTACCCGTCATTCTCGACCAGCTGATCCCAGGGAATCACTTCCGCTCGCGCGAAGCCGCGCGCCATGTCGGTGTGGATCTTGCCGGCAGCGTCCTGTGCCCTGGTGCCCAGCGGAATCGCCCACGCGCGCACCTCTTGATCGTTCAACGTGAAGAAGTGGATCAAACCCAATAGTGCGTGCGACTCGTGCACTACTTGGGTTGCGCCCGCTTCATCAAGGCCTAAGTCCTCGCGAAAGAGGTCGGCTTCTGCCGGCGGCAGTTGCGCGATCTCCATTTCCAGTTGCGCGCAGAGGCTAATGACCGTAGTTTGCGCGTATGTGTACGCGGCGCGGACGTTTGCAACCAACTCATCTGCCGTTACTATCTGCTCTTCGGAGAGATTGAGGACAACCAGAGCGGGCTTCATTGTAAGGAACTGAAACCCTCGGATGGCCTGCTCTTCGTCCGCGGACAGCTCCATTGCGCGTACAGGAATTCCCTCTTCCAGTGAGCTTTGAATCCGACGCAGAAGACTCTGCTCACGCTCGAGGACCAGACGTTCCGCTGACGGGGCCGTACGCCACTGCACCTCAATCCGCTGCAGACGGCTCTCCACGATTTGCAAGTCGGGAAAGACAAGGTCTAAGTGAATGCTCTCCAGTTCGGCGGCGGGGTCTTGGGTACCACTAAAGGCCCCGATCACAATGAGCAGCGCATCCACGGTGCGAAGCGTGCCCACCCAAGCGGCTTCCTTTTCTTGCCTGCCGAATCCGGCGCCGGGAAAGTCCAAGTACTGCACTTCTGTCGGGATGCACAATTCGGTCGCGAACAGTGTGCAGAGCGCTTCGAGGCGCGCATCGGGAAGGCGTACGGTGGCGAGGGTTGGATCCAGGCCGTGGGACTGTTGATGATGTTCCGCAGCCTCACCGGCAAGGGCGTTGAAGACGGTAGTCTTGCCGGAGAACGGCAGCCCGACGATGCCAATTTGCATTCGTGCACCTCGCGGATCGCAGCGTGTGCTTGAGGCTTGCGCAGCGACGATGCGCCCCGTGTAACACGAGCGCCAGACGCAGGTAAGTAAGTGGGTGCCAGGAGAGTGCGGCCGACCTCTTACGCGGCTGTGCGGCCTGTTAGCGCACCGCCGCAGCCTGGCATCCGAGACGTATTGTATGGTGCAATTGCCCCTGCGACAACTAAGGTTGTTTTTGCCTTGGTTGCTACGCTATCATCATTCTAGTTGACGCACTGAATTGCATTGGGGAGCGGCGTTGGACATGCAAGCATCGGCCCGCACGTCGCAAGACCTCGCAACGTGTGGCTGGGCGCACGTTGATTCCAATGTCTGATAGTGCTTTGAATTCTTGAAAGTCTTAGGGACGTTGAGTTTGGAGGTGTTGGCATGTTTGGTTGGCGCGGACGCATCGGTTTGCTCGTACCCTCGGTGAATACTGTGGTAGAGCCGGAAGGCTGCGCGCTGCTGCCGGATGGCTATGCCGTTTATGCTACCCGCATGCGCAATTCCCGTTCGGACGCCGACGACATGGCGCAGATGTGCGCGCACGTGGATCGCGGCGTAGATGAGCTTCTCAGCGCGAACGTGGATGCTATCGCTTTTGCCTGTACCGCGGGCAGTTTCTTTGAAGGCGCTGATGGCGAGGAGGCACTGCGCGAGCGGTTGCGGGGCGGCAGCCAGATCGAGGCAGTGACCACTGCCGGAGCGGTTGCCAGTGCCTTGCGCGCGCTGGATGCCCAACGTGTAGCCATGGTGACTCCCTACATTCCGGAGCTCAACGACCTTGAGGTCAAGTTCCTGCAGGATTGGGGCTTTGACGTGGTGAGCCAGGCCGGCATGAGCATTCTCACCGCGTTCGACATCGGTGTCGTTCCGCTTGAGGAAACCTATCGGTTTGCCCGCGAGCACGCGGCCGCAGATGCCGATGCGCTCTTCATTAGCTGCACCAACCTCCGCACCATGGATGTCATTCAGGCGCTCGAAGAAGACCTGGGCATTCCGGTGGTGACGAGCAATCAAGCCACGTACTGGCAGTGCCTGCGTGCGCTCGGCCATACCGCCCCGATACCCGGCTACGGCAGGCTGTTCGAGTTGTCCCCCGCGGCGCGGCCCGTGCCTGTGACCGTCTAGGCAATGCCTGTGGAATCATCTCTGCGCGTCGGTGTCGATATCGGCGGTACCTTCACCGACCTCGTCTTCATGGATTCCCAGGGTCTGCGGGCATGGACCAAGGTATCTTCCACCGCCGATGATTTTGCCCAAGGCATTGTCCAGGGACTGGACTCCCTCATTCGTGAGACGGATTCCCGGAGTGCGGATATCCACGAAGTTATCCACGCTACGACAGTGGCAACCAACGCGATCCTGGAAGGCAAAGGCGCGCTGACCGCCCTCATCACGACGGCGGGCTTTCGCGACGTGTTGGAAATCCGGCGCTTGCGCATGCCGCGCCTCTACGACCTGCACTGGGAGCCGCCGCAGCCGCTGGTCCCGCGCGCGCTGCGGCGCGAGGTCGGCGAGCGTGTCGATACCCACGGCGACGTTGTGCGCGAACTCGATGAGGGCAGCGTCCATGAAGCGATAGCACGCTTGCTCGACGCGGACGTGCATTCGATTGCGGTGTGCCTCATAAACGCCTACCGCAACTCCGCTCACGAAGAACGCATTGGCGAGCTCCTTCACGCGGCGGCGCCTGACGTTTTTGTTTCCCTTTCATCCCAGGTGCTGCCCGAAATCCGCGAATACGAGCGCACGAGCACAACGGTGATCAATGCATACATCGCGCCGGTCATGCGCTCGTACCTCAAACGTCTCCACGACTCTCTCAACGAGCGGCGCATCACGGCGCCGGTGTACATGATGCAGTCCGCTGGAGGCATGATGGGCGCCGCCAAGGCCGCGGAGCAGCCAATTCATGTGATTGAGTCTGGTCCTGCCGCCGGTGTGATGGGCGCGCTTTCGCTGGCAAATGCGATGGAAGCCGGGAACGTGATTACGCTTGACATGGGGGGCACGACGGCCAAGGCCTCGGTGGTCGAGGACGGCCGCATTACACGCACAAACGACTACGAGGTTGGCGGTGGCATTAGCCTCAGCGCACGGCTGCAACGGGGCGCGGGCTACGCGCTGCGCGTGCCGGCCATCGATATCGCGGAAGTTGGTGCAGGCGGCGGCAGCATCGCGTGGATCGACCCGGCCGGCGGCTTGCGTGTTGGGCCTCACAGCGCGGGCGCCGAACCCGGCCCCGTCTGCTACGCCCAAGGCGGTGAAGAGCCGACGCTTACCGATGCCAATGTTGCACTCGGCTACTTGAACCCGACGCACTTCCTGGGCGGTGAGTTGCCTATAGACGCTGCACACGCGCGATCTACGCTGAAAGATAAACTGGCTGCTCCGCTTGACCTCAGTGTCGAGGATGCGGCTCTCGGTATCCATCGCATTGCGGTGTCGCACATGAGCCGCGCCGTCCGAGCCGTTACGGTGGAGCGTGGACGTTCGCCTGCGGACTTCGTGCTGTTCGCGTTTGGCGGCAGCGGGCCGTTGCACGCCGCCGAAATGGCGCAGGAGCTTGGCGTGGGGCAGGTCGTGGTGCCGCCGTTTCCCGGTCTCTTCAGTTCGCTGGGTCTGCTTTGCGTGGACGTGGCACAGCATGCGGTGCAGACGGTATTACTGCCTTTAGATAGAGTGAGCGAAGAGGAACTTGATGGCCAGTATCAGGCGCTGGAGTCCCGCTTGTCTGCCGAATTAGGAGCGAGCGGCGCGGCGCGGCGAGAAGGCAATTGGCAGCGCTTTGCGGACCTGCGCTATACCGGACAGTCTTTTGAACTGACGATTCCTTTCGAAGAATCGAAGCCGGCGGTGATGCGGAAGGCATTCGAGCGCGAACATGAGCGCACCTATGGACACAAGGCTCCTGACGACCCCGTGGAACTCGTCAACCTGCGAGTTGAGGTGACGCTGCCGCGGGAGGGAGCCCACCGCTGGGGCAGCACAGCAGTCGCGAAAGGCGAACTGGAAGGACCGAGAGAGCGGGCGGCATATTTCGGCGCCGCAATTGGGCAGAGGACGGTACCCCTGCTTGCGCGCCATGAGTTGGCGACGAGTGACCGACCTGGCCCACTGATCGTCGAAGAATACGACACGACTATTCTGGTGCCGCCCAATTGTACAGCCAGACGAGACGCCTGGGACAATGTGGTGATCACCGTGGGAGAGGAGCGGACGTGAACCGAGAGTTCGACCCGGTTGAAACGGAAATCCTCAAGAATGCGCTGGAATCGCTGGTGGATGAGATGGCGATGACCGTGCTGCGCACGGCGTATTCGAACAACCTCAAGAACAGCATGGACTTTTCCACCGCGCTCTGCCAGCCCAGCGGCGAGCTCATTGCCCAGGGACTGACTCTCCCGCTGCATCTCGGTTCAGTGCCCCATGCCATGGAGAGCATTTTCGCGACGTTTGGCGGCGACGTGCAGCCAGGCGACGTCTATATGCTCAACGATCCGTACGCCGGTGGCACGCATTTGCCTGATATCTACATCTTCAAGCCGATTCATTTGGAAGGCGAACTTGCCTGTTTCTTGGTTTCAATTGCGCATCACGCCGACGTGGGCGGCATGGTGGCAGGCGGCAACGGCTGTGACGCTACCGAAATCTTCCAGGAAGGCATCCGCATTCCGCCGCTCAAGCTCTATGCCGCCGGTGAACCGAACGAAGCGGTCTTTGAACTGATGCGGGCGAATGTGCGCGTGCCGCGGCTAGTGTTGGGTGACTTACGCGCGCAACTCTCCGCCTGTCACGTGGGCGAACGGCGCGTGAAGTCCCTCTTTGCCCGGTACGGACAGGAGGAGCTACAGTCCCGTTTCTCGGCACTGCTGGACTACACGGAACGGCTGGCGCGGCAGGCCATTGCTGATCTGCCCGACGGTGAATACGCGTTCACCGACTACATTGACGATGACGGTTTCGACCCGGGACCCATCCCCATTGCCGTCACGGTGAAGGTGCACGGCGATTCGATGACGGTAGACTTTGCCGGCACGTCGCCCCAGGTGCGCGGCGGCATCAATTCCCCGATTCCGTTCACGCGCTCGGCGGTCTACGCCTGTGTGCGCAGCCTCATGGGTGAAGAAATCCCGAATAACGAGGGGTATTTCCGCCCCATAGAGGTGATCGCGCCGGAGAGTTCGGTCATCAATCCCAGCATGCCCGCGCCGGTGGCGGCGCGCGGCCTCACCGGCTACCGCACCGCCAATGCGGTGATGGGCGCGCTTGCCAAGCTGGCGCCGGAGCGCATACCGGCGTGCGAGGTGGGCGGCGATACCGGCGTGAGTATCGGCGGCTACGACGATGACGGCAACCCGTTTGTCTACCTCGAATTCCTCTTTGGCTCGTGGGGCGGCAAGCCCTGGAGCGACGGTACCGACGCCATGGCGAGCATCGTCGTGAATTTTTCAAATAACCCGGTCGAGGTCGTGGAAGCGGAGCTGCCTTTGCGCATCGAGCGCTACGGCTATGTACCGGATTCGGAAGGGGCCGGGAAGTATCGCGGCGGTCTGGCATTGGTGCGTGATTATCGCCTGCGGGAGCGCCGCGCCACGCTACAACTGCGTTCAGATCGACATAAGAAGCATGCCTACGGCTTGGCGGGCGGTCAGCCTGGCGCGCCGTCACGGAACATCCTCAATCCTGACACAGAAGCGCGCGTGCTGACGAGTAAAGCAACCGAGACGATCTATGAAGACGACCTATTCCGGCACATGGTCTCAGGGGCTGGTGGTTGGGGGGACCCTCTCGAACGAGATGCGCAGTTGGTGCTGGAAGACGTGCGCAATGAGAAGGTGTCGCCTGAGCGCGCCCGGGAGGTCTACGGGGTCGTGGTGACGGCTGCGGGTGAATTGGACCGGGAAGCCACGGAACGCTGCCGAGCAGTAAGTGGCTGATTGTGAGGTCGTTTAGGGCGGTCAGGTTAGGAAAGTATCGTCGCTGCCATTGCTAGCAGTCGAACATCCTTGTCCCGCTTTTTCAGCCACGTTGGCGCGATTGCCAAATGCTGCAGTGACGCTGGCGCAGGTTTCAAACCTGCGCTACCGGATACTGGCAACTCCACCTATACCTTCGTCCGCTGCTTGCAGACTAAGCGATTCCTTGGACCCGGTTATGCTAACCGGGTCCAAGTGACTAGATGGCACGGTTCGCGCTCTCGCCCCTACTTCCCTCCAGCAATGTGACCCTTATCAGCGCACTTCATAGGTTCACGCCGGTGCAAGCTCTGCCAGGCGGTCGGCGTTGGCGATCACCTTGCGAAACGCGTCACCGACCTGCTCTACCCACTCCGGATTCGGGTCCACGGGGGTCCTGATCCAGAAGGCCGAACCGTGGATGCGTTCGCTCACGGGCAAGTAGCCGCGCTGCCTGCGCGAGCGTTCGCTGGCCGGTATGTCTTTCCACGGCCCGCCCACGCCGTCAAGGGCATAGTCGTTGAAGAGCGGTTCCAGGTGCATGACGCCATAGCCGAACGGCGTGATTTCCGGCTTCGTTTGCACGCCTTCAGCGACCAACGCCGTGAGAAGGGTATCTGCGGGGACGCCGATGGCCTCAGTGTCGAGGGTCCCGGCGTAGTGCACCAATCCGCCGCGCACCGCTTGGGGATAGACCTTTTGAGGGTTCACACCGGGAATGGCGCTCAGCAGAGAGTCGAGCCGGTCGAACCACGCCCGGCGCTTTTCGTTCATTTCCGGCAGCCGCCGGAACTGGGCGCGCACCATGCCGATGGCGAGCGGATTGGCTCGGTACTTGACCCCCAGCCCCATGTTGCGCAGGTCCGCGAACTCGGCCGTTGACCAGAGCTTGCCGCAGCGCCCGTACTGGCCGAGCGCCAGCATGCGGTCGTAGAGCGCGTCATCATCGGTCACGGCGACGCCGGCTTCGATGCCGGTCATGGCTTTGCCCTTCTGCAGGCTGAAGCAGCCGATGTGGCCGAACGAGCCGACCGGTTTGCCGTCCCAGGTCGCGCCGTGGGCGTGAGAGGCGTCCTCGATGAGGATGATGTCAGTGCCGTCGACGATGTCCCGGAAGGCGTCGAGGTCCGCCGGGTTGCCGTAGACGTGCGTAACGACGATAGCGCAGGTGCGGTCGGTAATCTTGCGTCTGACGTCGTCCGGGTCGGCACAGAAGGTGTCGGGATCAGCATCGCAGAACACCGGTGTGGCGCCGCAATGCAAGATGGGGCTGATACTTGCGTGCCACGTCACAGAAGGCACAATCACCTCTTTGCCGGCATGCGCGCCCGCCGCAAAGATCGCGGAGTGGATGGTGGCCGTGCCGTTGCACATGACGAGGGCATGCTTGGTGCCGATGAACTCCCGCCACTCTTGCTCAAACCGGTCCAGTTCGGCGTAGGCGTCGCCAAAGTCATCCATCACCCGCAGCACAAATTCCTTTTCCAGGTCGGTCACCCGCTCCCAGCGGTCGTCAATCGGAGCGGTAACTGCTTTGGGCCCGCCGTCAATGGCCAAAACGGACGCCGGACTAAGGGTCTTTGCCATGAAATTCCTCTTTCAAAGTTGTCTTAAACGCTTGACTAACACTATTATGCATAATAGAATGTCATTGTCAAGCGATTGACATTGCCCGGTGTAAGTACGGAATCCCAGAAGGAGGATACCGTGATGGACATACAGACACGGCAGAGCGGAAAGCCGATACGGCTTCCGCGACGGGTGTTACTCGGCGGCGCGGCGGTCAGTGGGACCGGCATCTTGCTCGCGGCTTGCGGCGCAGTGGCCGCAACACCCGCTGAGGAGACAGCGCCAGCGGAGAAGGACGCGGAGGCTAAAGCGGAAACGGCTCCCAAGGCCGAGCCCCAAGTGTTACGCATCTCCAACTATCACAGTCCGGAGGATGCGCGCTGGACCGCGCTATCGCAGACATTCGCGGCGGGAGCGGAGGCGCTGGGTATCACGATAGAAACACCGCAAGAATTCCGGGAAGTGTGGCAGAAGCGCACCACTGAATTCGCTGCCGGCACGACGACGGTGGACATCACCTATAACCAGAACAACTGGGCGCTGTCCGGCGGCCTCAACGGCATGTTCGTAGAGAAGTTCCAGCTTCTCAAGTCCAGCAACGTGCCGGTAGAGACCTACTTCGCGGCGGACATCGAGTCTTGGTCTTGGCGGGGCAAGCTCTATGCGCTGCCCTTCCAGTCAGGCGGCGAGGCGGTGATGTACAACAAGCACCTCTTCGACCAGAAGGGTATACCCTATCCGCACAAAGACTGGACCTATGACGAGTTCCTGGACGCCTGCGTCAAGCTCACCAACGCTGACGACCAGAAGTGGGCAGCATTCATCGGACAAAACGGTCTGCATTACATGGCAGGCACGTTTGTCTACAATTTTGGCGGCCTACTGGTCAACGAGGACCGTTCACGCGCGGTGTTCGGGGAAGACCAAAATGCGATTCGTGGCTTCCGCTTTGACGTGGACTTGCACATCAAGCATCGAGTTACACCAACCGACGAGGCCCGGCAGGCGCTTCCCACCGGTATACGTCCCATGGAAGCGGAGATGGTTGCGATGGAGTTCAACGGCATCTTCCGCCACAACACCATCAAGGCGCATATTCCCCTGGTGGAGAAACTCGACTTTGCGCCGCCGCCGCGCGGAGTGCGGCAGACGGCCAGTCTGGGCGGCAACGCCTACTCCATTCTTACCTTTTCGGAGGTGCCGGACCTGGCATGGGACTTTCTCATGTGGTTCCATTCGGAAGAGGGGCTGGTCGAAACGCCCCAGTTCGGTGCGATTGCATGGCCGCCGACGGTCTGGGCGAGCAAGCACCCCAAGTGGCTGCAGCGCTTTGAGGGGACGAAGGTGCTAGAAGTGGCCCACGTCTGGGAGACGGACGGTCACGACCGCCTGGTGACGCCGGAGACGAGCGAAGCCTGGCAGATTCTGCGTCGGGGGCATATTCTTGCGGCGTTGAGGGGTGAAATGGATGCTGCTGAGGCGATGCGCCTGGCCGCAGAAGAACTGAATGAGCTCTACAGCCGTCGCCCGGAGGAGTGGCGCTAACGCGAGTTTGGCAGCGGCTGAACATATGCGGAGTGCGGGTAATGCCACCCCGATCCCCGCAAGCATTACTGGGTTGGAGGGTATTTGGGCAGGGCTAATGACGGGAATTGTGCCGCCACTCATCAACCTTTCACGTGTGCGACGATGTGACCCTGCATAAGGCTGCTCACAGACGAACGAGTGCATGTTAGATAGCAAGAGGGGTGTGGTCACACCCCTCTTGACGTTTTCGCGAAAGAGAACGCAATTGACGAGAAGTGACTTAGCCTGCTGCCTTGCGGCGGCTCCATTGCCAGAGCAGCAGCGCGCCAAAGCCGATTATTGCGAGCGGCCAGGTGAGATCAGACACAAACGAGGGCAGGAGTTCGTCAATCAGAATGAGTGCGCCGAAGCCGACCAACCCACCGCCGATCCAGGTGCGCCACGCCGGTCGCGGCGCCACACGATTTCTATGCACCAGCATCGCCCCGCCGATTCCCATCATGAGGACGACGGGGATTATGCTATCGGAAAACCAAAAGAGGCTCAGGCTCTCCAACAAGGTAAGTGTGCTGAGGAGGACCAAGCCACCGCCGACCCAGGTGCGCCACGCCGGTCGCGGTTCCTCACCGCTGCGGTAGAAGAGCAAGAGCGCGCCAATGACGAGGATTACAAGACTCTCAGGAGAGAACCACAGCCAGTCCACGTTACCCGCAAGAACGATGAGGCCGACAGTGATCAGTCCGGCCCCAAGCAAGGGCAGCCAGCGTTGCTGCGCTTTGACCTTGGGCGCTGCGGCCTCTTGTTGCTGCTCTCCTTGGAGGTCCTCCTCGCTGATGCCGAGTATTTCATTCTCCAATTCCTGTTCCTGGCTACGCTTGGCGGCAGCGGGATCGGCAGTGCGCGGCTCTCTGTTAAACGTCTCGCGCACGCGGTCACCAATGCGTTCCACCATGGGGTCAACACGGTCCGCTACGTCACGAAAGGTATCGTCCGCAGCCGACGTCAACCGCCCGCTCTCGGGCATGACCAGCCAGAAGATGGGATAGGCGATCAGCGTTACGCCGCCGCTGATGAAGGTGGCAACGACCCAGAGCACACGCATCAATGTCGTATCCATGCCAAGGAATTCGGCCAGGCCGCCGCACACACCGGCGAGCATGCGCTCGTCGCGGCTGCGTGTGAGGCGGTTGTCGCACGCAAAGCCAGCATCCGCATGCGCGTATGCGGGCGCTTCCGGCATAACGATCCAGAAGACAAGGTATGCGAAGAGTGCCATGCCGCCGGAGAGAAAGAGCGCGAGAATCCAGAGCAGACGCACGATGGTGGGGTCCCAATCGATGTATTCCGCTAAGCCTCCACAGACACCGGCGCACGTGCGGTCGGTCCGGCTCCGCATGAGGCGCCGCACGGCGGGTTCTACCGTCTCTGCCATTGCTCACTCCTCCTCGGTACGTCAAGTCTAAACATACTCTTTACGATTATAAAACTCTTTCTCGGAATTAGTCAAGTAATTTAAAGAAGAAAGTAGCATATTTCGGTTTCTTTTGTCACAATCTAATACGGCAGATACAGAAACAGCATCTCCCCTTGAACGAATGCACGGGCTGTTGGACTTTTAAATAGACGTTTTCACCACGCTTGGTTCGCCTCTTTCTCCTTCGTAGATGGCTGCTACTTTTTAGTAGACGGCTGCTACTTCAAAGCAGAAGGCTCCTGCCCGTTACGGTCAAGTCGGAAAGAGCGGCTCTAGCGTTCTGCAGAAGCGCTGGCGGCAACTACAGAGGGATGCTCGCCTGCAGGCAGCAAATGAGCCTCGGCAAGAATTGCGCGCACTGTTTCGTGCTGATCAGGAGGCAGCGGCGCGAGCGGATGGCGGGGCTCACCGCCGTGGTAGCTGCAAAGGGTCATGGCCGCCTTGAGGCCGGCAACGCCGAAGCGCGTCGTCACGGCGGCGTTTGGGGCCATGAGCCGGTACTGCATCTCACGTGCTTGACTGATTTCATCGCGCTTGAAGTACTCAAAGAGCTGCACGCATTCTCGTGGTGCGAGGTTTGCCAATGCAGCCACCCCGCCGGTGGCGCCCACGCAGAGAGATGTGAAGAGAAAACTTGCGGATCCCGCCATGACCGCAAAATCCTCGTCTTGCGTCTGCCGGATTACGTCGGTGATCTGCACGATGTTGCCCGAGCTATCCTTCATGCCAATGATGCGCGGGTGTTGGGCCAGCGGCACGGCCACGTCCGGCCCCAGGTTGATGCCGGTGTTGGCAGGCATGTTGTAGATCAGAAGCGGTAGGTCAGCTTCATCCGCCAGTGCGATGTAGTAGTCGCGCAGAACATCGGGTGTAAGAGCGGACGTATAGTAGGAAGGCGGCAGCACGAGAGCAGCCTGGGCGCCGCGCCCGGCGGCTTGCGAAATGAAGGCCAGCGCTTGCTTTGTCGATTCGTAGCCCACGCCCACGATCACCTGTGCGTCCCCAGGGGAATTTGTAACGACTGTTTCGAGCACGTGCAGTTTCTCTGCTTCCGTGAGCGCAGGCAACTCCCCATTGGAGCCAAGGGCAACAAAGCCCGTGAGACCGGTTGGCGCGAGTTTCCTGACGTTCTCCGCAAGGAGGTCCAATGCGAGTTCCTGGTTAACAAAAGGCGTGGCAAGTGGTGGATAGATGCCGGTCAGTTGCATGGGAATTACTCCTGTCGAAGCGGGCCGTTCACCGCCAAGTATAGTCTCCGGAGAACCCGCAGACAAAGTATGCCCCTGCCTAACGCGGTTCGGCCTGTTGCCGCCTTGGACTGGGGACGATGTTTGTCTTGGAGAGTGCGGGAGTTTTGTGTTTCATCTTGCGGCACGTACAATAGGCGGAGAAGCCGGAGGCCGTCGCGGCCCCGGCAGATGCAATACAAGAAGACTTGGGCAAGTCAAGTAAAGAAGGGAGCGAGATGTTGTGACAGTGAGAATTGGCATCATAGGCGTTGGCGGGAGGTCCGTGCGCGAGATGCACGACCTGGTTCAGATTCCCGAAGCAGAAATTGTAGGCTTATGCGATATCGATGAGCCGCGGTGCACGGCGGCCGTGGACACGATCAATGGCTCTTTACCGGAGGGGGCCAATCCGATTCAGCCAGAACTCTTTTCCGATCACCGGGCGATGCTCGACGCCGTGGAGTTGGATGCGGTCTATATTTCATTGCCCACGTTTGCGCACGGCCAGATCGATCATGACGTGATTGCGGCCGGCAAGGCGGTGTTGATCGAAAAGCCCATTGCTCTCGAGCTTTCCGTAGCTAAGGAGATTGCGGCCCACATTGCAGAAAAAGGGATTGTGAACTCGGTCGGCTATCAGATGCGGTATGCGCCGTCCGTCGGTCAAACGCGCGCACTGCTGGAAGGGGTGACTATTGGCATGGTCATTGCCGTGCGCTGGGGCCAGTTGCCGGGCACGCCGTGGTGGCGGGTGCAGGAGCAGTCCGGCGGCATGCTCATCGAACAGCACACACACGGTATCGACCTGGTGCGCTACTTCGTAGGTGAACCGGATACCTTCTACGCCGCCGGCGATACTGTGTTGCTCACGGACGTGCCGAACCTGAACATCTTTGACGTGAATGCGGTGACAGTGCGCTTCAAGAATCGCGCCGTGGGCATGATTGGCAACTCGCCCGCGGCACATGCCGGCACACCGCCGAACATCACCAACGTAGTCCACATTCTCGCTAAAGACCTGACCGTGACTGCGGGGTTCGACAGCACGACGGTATGGCGTACGGGCCAGGAGCCGGAGACAATCGCGTCCGATCAGGATTCCAACCTCCTGCTCAACCAGGCATTTGTGAACGCGGTTGCCAATAACACGCAGGACGGCATCCTGTCGCCGTACAGCGACTCGCTGCGGTCGTTCGCTTTCACCTATGCCGCCCAGAAGTCGGCGGAGTTGCGGCGGGAAGTGCGCCTCACCGACGACCTGGAAGTGGTGGCGCAATGAAAATCGGCACACGAACGGGTTCAATCGGCGCTGACGGCGGGGATGCCCTGCCGTTGGCGGCGGAACTGGGCTTTGCGGGCGTGGAGTTCTCCATCAGCGCCCGCGAACCGGCGGGGAACGTACTTGCCGATCAGGCCGGGTGGGACGTTCTAAAGCGCCAGTCGGCGGAGACGGGCGTGGCGGTCTGTTCATTGTGCGTAGGCAATCTGGGCGTGATGCTGACAGGAGACGCCGCGGCGCGAGCGCAGGGCATTCGCGTGGCCACTGATGCCATTGCGGCCGCCGACTTTCTTGATGCACGCCTGATTCTTTGTGCTATGGACGCCCCGCCGGAGCTGCCCTACGACGAGTCGTTTGCCCGCTGGGTGGATGGCTTTAGCGAGTTCATGCCTGCGGCAGAAGACTCAGGCGTGGTAATGGCGCCGGAGAGCGTCGGTCGCACGCACCCGCAATCCGTGGAGCGATTCCGCCGCTTGGTCGCCGCCGTTGATTCACCGCAGATTGGCGTCTACTTCGATGTTGGCAATGCGCACACGCAGGGGTTCGATCCTGCCGCTGATCTGCAGACCCTCGGCGGTCTGGTCAGCCAGATCCACACCAAGGAACCGGACCGCATCCCGCTCATGGGTACCGGCCCGCTGGACTGGGACGCCATCTTCGCTGCAATCGAGGCCATCGGCTACGACGGCTGGCTGGTGCTGGAAACCGCTACGGGAGATGATGCCCGCGCTTCGGCAGTGTACAACCGCGAGTTCTTGGAGCAGCGTCTGGGACTGGTGTAAAGGCCTGGCAAGAGCGCACTTAGTCGCTACCACAATAGCCCGTTCGTGCTGAGGGCTGCGCGAAGCCCCTGTCGAAGCATGAACGGGCGTTAGCGGTTGAGGACATAGTCACCCCACGTTTCCACCCTTCGACATGCTCAGAGCCTGCCCCGTACTCGATACGGGGGCGAACGGAGGCTATTGCTGGCGAGGTTGACGCTGTATGTCCGGTTTGAAGACTTCTACCAGCGCCGGGCTTGGTCCCTACTCCGACGCCAAGCACTCCATGTAGATCACGTCCCAGGTCGTGCCGCCCATCAAGTAGCACTCACGGCGGCGGCCAAACTCCCTGAAGCCGGCTTTCATGTACGTGCGGATGCCGGCAATATTGAAGGAGAAGACCCGCAACATCACGTTGTGCAGACCCAGCGCGGTGAACGCGTAGTCGAGCATCAGTCGCGTTGCTTCCGTGCCGTAGCCCCGGCCGCGCGCGTTCGGTTCAGCAATCGTGATCGCGAACTCGGCGGTGCGGTTGCGGAAGTCAACACCGTAGAGGCCGGTTATCCCAATTGGGCGTTCGGGGTCACGCTCGAATATCGTGAAAGTTATATTCGAGCCGCTGCTCGTATTTGCGTTTTCGTACCACCGTTCTTTCTGTGATGGGGTTAGCGGCTGTGGCATGTCGCCGAGCGAGCGCAGCATGTGCAGATTGTTATACCAACGTACGTAGGCAGGAACTAGGTCCTTGCGCATGGGACCGAGCGCCACTCTCTCGCCCACGACGTTTACCAATGGCTGCGATGCCGGTTGATCTGCTTGCACGTTCGTATTCATCTGAGTTGTAATCGTTAGCCCCGTAACGAGTTGAAGCACTGTATCGAGTATGGGACAGGCTCTGAGCTTGCCTGTCCTGAGCTTGTCGAAGGGTCGCGAAGGGTTCGGAACTGCCTTTGCCTATAAGTGCTAAATGACCGTCCTTTTTCCGCAACCTGCAACATTTGAGGCATCGCAATTCTCTCGACAGAGCACACCCAGATCCGGTAGGGAGGTATTCTTTGCCTTTCCCGAGTTCTCGTTCTTGCCATGAAGGTAGCATGACGGACTCCGTCATTCCCGCGCACGCGGGAATCCATCCTCTCTGCTGACCCTGGACTCTGGTTTCCGCCGGAGGGACGGATGGTGCCGACCTTGGCTGCTCGGCTAATTCTTGGCTCAAGGTTCAAGGGAGATGTTGCCGGGCAGAATTACCGCGGCTCGTCGGGCCTAAATACCTCGGCCAGCACCGGGCTGGGGCCCCACTCCGAGGCCAGGCATTCCATGTGGATCAGGTCCCAATACTTGCCGCCCATGAAGTGGCATTCGCGGCGGCGGCCAAACTCCTTGAAACCGGCCTTCGTGTAGGCGCGGATGCCGGCGAGGTTGTACTCGTGCACGTGGAGCATCACGTTGTGCAGGCCCTGCACCGTGAAGGCGAAGTCGAGCATGAGTTGGGTCGCTTCCGTGCCGTAGCCCTGGCCGCGGGCGTCGGGCTCGCCGATTGTGATGCCGAAGAGCGCCGTGCGATTGCGGTGGTCAATCCCGTGGAGGCCGGTGGTACCAATGGGCCGCTCAGAAGCCTTCTCGTAGATCGTGAAGGCTATGTCGGTATCGCCGCGCGAAGTCGCACGCTCGTACCACTTTTCTTCTTGTTCCAACGTCAGCGGCACAGGCATTGCGCCCAGCGTGCGGAGGGTGCCGAAGTCATTGAACCAGCGCAAATAAGTAGGCACCAAGTCTTTGCGCAGAGGGCCGAGAGCGACTTTCTCACCGACGATATTGAAGATTGGCGATGCGGCTTCGAGTGATTCTCTTTGTGGCTTCGTGTTCATTCTTGAAATTCCTGAGTCTCAATCTAAACTGGTTTTCTTTTCCGGCATAGTTTTCTCGTTGAGTTCGCACTAACCCCATTAGTTCTAAGCTTGCTCATTCTGAGCCTGCCGAATGGTCGAAGCGTGAACGACCACGGACGGCTAGGCGAACTCCTCCTTGCTATGGTTCGCCCTTCGACGGGCCTGTACTGCGCTTGTCGACGTGCTCAGAGCGAACGGATGTCGTCATTAGGAGTCATTATCGTGGCTCATCGGGCTTGAAGACCTCGGCCAGCACCGGGCTGGGACCCCACTCCGTTGACAAGCACTCCATAAAGATATTGTCCCACAGCTTGCCCCCCATGAATATGCTCTCGCGACGGCGGCCAAATTCCTTAAACCCCGCTTTCGTGTACGCGCGGATGGCGGGGAGATTGTACTCGAATACCGTAAGCAACACGTTGTGCAAGCCCATTCCGGTGAACGCATAGTCGAGCACGAGCCGGGTTGTTTCTGTGCCGTAGCCCTTGCCGCGGGCGTCCGGCTCACCAATGCTGATGCCAAACTCGGCAGTACGATTGCGCTTGTCCACTTCGTCAAGACCGGTAACGCCGATCGGATGCCCGCTTGAGCGCTCATATATTAGGAAGACTATCTCAGTCTCTTGGCGCGCGATCAGCTTCTCGTACCGTTGCTCCTCTTGCTCCAAGGTCCATGGGAGGGGTGAATCTCCCAGCCTACTCAGGGTGCGTAAGTCGTTATACAAGCGATTGTAGTGAGGGACCAGGTCTTTCCGCATAGGGCCAAGAGCAACCTTCTCGCCGACGATGTTGAAGATCGTTTGGGAGACTTCAGGTGTCTTGTCTTGTTGTTTCTTATCCATCTCAATCCATCTGGGTTTCCAAAGTCAGTGGACTCTACAGTGATGCAGCCGGTCTCGGCTCATCCGGTTTGAACGTCTCGACCAGTACCGGGCTTGTTCCCCACTCTGTCGACAAGCACTCCATATAGATGATGTCCCAGAGCTTGCCCCCCATGAAATTGCTTGCCCGTCGCCGGCCGATCTCATTAAAGCCGGCCTTGTTATAGACTCGAATGCCGGCCAGATTGTACTCGAACACCGTAAGCAACACGTTGTGCAAGCCCAAGGCGGTAAAGGCGTAGTCGACCACGAGTTGAGTTGTTTCCGTGCCATAGCCTTGGCCGCGGGTGTCCGGTTCAGCAATGATAAGGCCCAGCTCGGCCGTGCGATTGCGATAGTCGACATCGAAGAGGCCGGCATTGCCAATGGGACGGCTGCTGCTCCGTTCGTAGACCGTAAACGAGATCTCAGTCGCACTATTGGCAACCAAACGCTCATGCTGCTTTTCGTCCTGCTCCAAGGTAAGCGGCACGGGCGTCGTACCGAGCGTGCGCAGGGTATGGAAGTTGTTGTACCACCGGGTGTAGGTTGGGACCAGATCTTTGCGCAAAGGTCCGAGCGCAACCTTTTCTCCCACGATGTTGAAGATCGGTGGCGTATCATCGTATGAAGATTCTTGTGTTCTTTCACTCAACTGAAATTAACCCGTCTCTAGACGGTCCTGCCAAGAGAGAACCGCTAACCATTCACGCAAAGCAATCTCCCTGCCGTTCGTGCTGAGCCTGCTTGTCCTGAGCACTTCGACTAGCTCAGCACAGGCTTGTCGAAGGGTCGAATTACGAGCGGCTACCGTGCCGCAGCGGACTGCTTGTCGCTCTCGCTCTGCTACGACTCAAAAGACCAGCCTTGCGGGTCTTCCTTGGTCAATTCTTCGTCTGAGGGGCAGAGGGTACGTGCTAGAATATCACATAGGGACCCTCCATAGACTCCAAGCAGCGGTTGATTCTCAACGTGCGCGATCTCTTTGGCTAGTGGGCCGCATGGTTTCAAAGCACGGCAAACTCTGAACCGCCTTGCAGGATCAACCCTTCAGTCGAGTCAATCTCAGTCTTCAATCGCTTTACCAATGCCCGCAATCTCCGTACAAAACCTCTCAAAATTCTATGAAGTCCACCAGAAGGAACCGGGTCTGGTAGGGTCGCTGAAGTCGTTTGTGCTACGCAAGTCGTACGACGTGAAGGCGGTGGACGATATCTCGTTCTCCATCGAGAGCGGTGAGTTGGTGGGTTTCCTGGGTCCCAACGGCGCGGGCAAGACCACCACGCTGAAGGTGCTATCAGGCCTGCTTTATCCCACCGGCGGTGAGGTCTCCGTCCTGGGATTCACGCCGTGGCAGCGCCAGGCCGACTTTCAGCGGCGCTTTGCTCTGGTGATGGGCCAGAAGAGCCAGGTCTGGTGGGACCTGCCGCCCATGGAGACCTTTCTCATCAACAAGGAGATTTACGAGGTGCCGGACGCCCGCTTTCGGGAAACCCTCGACGAGCTTGTGCAGATCCTTGAGCTTGAAGATGTCATCAACGTGCAGGCGCGCAAGCTCTCTTTAGGCGAACGCATGAAGTGCGAATTGCTGGCCGCCTTGCTGCACCGGCCGCAGGTGCTCTTTCTCGATGAGCCGACCATTGGTCTTGACGTGGTGGCGCAGCAAAACATCCGCAATTTCGTGCGCGAATACAACGCGCGCTACGGCGCGACGGTCATTCTTACGAGCCACTACATGCGGGACGTGGAGGCGCTCTGCGACCGGGTGCTCATCGTCGACCGCGGGCATCTAGTATTCGACGGCGACCTGGACACGGTGGTGCGCCGCTACGCGGACTACAAGTTCCTCACCGTGACGTTTGAAACTCCAGTTGCTGAGGCGGCGTTGGCGGAATTCGGCGCCGTGGTCTCCTACCGGCCGCGCACCACCACCTTGCGCATCGCCCGCGACGTTGTGCCGCAGGTTTCCGCCCAACTGCTACAGGACTACCCGGTGCTCGACCTCAACATCGTCGAACCCGAGGTAGACGAGGTGGTGCGCCAGTTCTTCTCCGGTGGGCGGCCCGCGCATGCTGAAGTCGCTTCGTAAGCTACGCGCGGTCTTCCTGGCCTCCTGGCAAGAGTCCTTGATATATCGCGCCGAGAGTCTCGTCTGGTTCATCGGCGAGGCGATCATCCCGCTCATCATGATCGCCCTTTGGCTGGCGGCGTACCGCAACGTAGACCGTGTCGGCGAGTACACCGTGCAGGACATGGTGAACTACTACGTCATGTTCCTGGTGTTGAGCAACTTGCTGACGCCGCATCTGGAGTGGAACACGGGCGGATTTATCCGCAGCGGCGCCTTTTCCGCGCATCTTGTGCGCCCGTTTCCCTATCAACTGTGGCAGCTTGCGGTAGAGGTCGCGTTCAAGGGCGTGCGGGTGGCCTTTCTTGTGCCAATGCTGCTGCTCTTCATTCTGCTGTTTGGGCAGGAGATGCTCGGCGGCTTTGCGCTCAGGTGGGAAATCGCGCCGATTCTACTGGCCAGCATGGTCTTATCGTTCTTGCTGAACTACTGTCTCAAGCTGTGCCTGGGACTCTTGGCGTTCTGGGTAGGCCAGACGGACGGGATCATCGAATCATACGCGGTAGTCACGATGTTCCTTGCCGGGAGCATCATCCCCTTGGATCTCATGCCGGCGGCGGTGGAACGCATGACGCACTTCCTACCGTGGCGCTACCTTTACTTCTTCCCAGTGCAGTTGCTGCAGGGCCGGCTAGACTTCTCGGCTGCTCTTGCGGGGCTGGCCATACAGGCGGGATGGCTGCTGGTGTGCTACCTGCTCGTGCAGTGGGTGTTTGCCGCCGGCGTGCGCCGCTACGGCGCTTACGGAGGCTAGCCGATGCAACGCTACGTGCGACTCTACCTGGCTTTTGCCAAGAACTCGTTTCTCAATGCGCTGGAATACCGGCTGAGCTTCACGGTTTGGAGCATCGCGACCATCTGCTATACCGCAGTCTACGTGGCCTCAATCCAGATCATCTTCAACCACGTGCAGACGATTGGCGGCTGGCGCGTGGAGCATATGCTCGTGCTGGCGGCTACGGTTATGATCGTGGACGGCATCGTGGAGTCGATCTTTGGCGAGAACATGAGCGCGCTTTCCGGTCTGATCAATCGCGGGGAGTTGGACTTTGTGCTCAGCAAGCCGGTGAATACACGTTTCTACGTTTCTACCCGCAAGTTTGATTGGGACCCGCTGGTGCAGGTGGTGCTCGGCGGCGGCGTGTTGTGGTACGCGGTCAGCCTGCTGGCGGAGCCGGTGCCGTGGTACGGCGCACTCCTCTACCTGGGGATGGTGGTGTGCGCGTGCCTCATTGCCTATTCGCTGTGGTTTATCATCATTTCGGCGACGTTTTTCGTGGGGCGCCTCAACAACGTGGGCAACCTCTACTACAACCTCATCGAGGCTTCCCGCGTGCCCACCGACGTCTTTCGCGGCGCGCTCCGCCTGGGCCTGACGTTCCTACTGCCGGTAGCCTTCATCGCCACGGTCCCCAGCCAAGCGCTCCTGGGCCTCCTCAGCCCCACCTTCGCCTTTGCCGCTGTCGCCATGACCGCGGGGCTCCTCACCATCTCCCACCTCTTCTGGCAACTGGCGCTGACGAAATACTCCAGCGCGAGTAGCTAGTGGGTTCTGTTGACGTAGGTGAGCATCAGTCCAGACGTTTAAAAAGAGTGAAAAGTACTCAGTGCTGGTATTCTTCCCAATTCGACCCTACTACGCGCTTGGGATAAAGTGGTAGCCAGTCTATTTCTGCAATAGTCAATCAAGCTTGGTGATGGTTACAGACTCATGAGCAATGAAGACAATACAGCGCAACTAAGTGACTTAGCGCATGACATTCTGAGGCGGCACGACAACCGCGAGCCGGAGGCGAACATCACGAGCGCAGTGCGCCGATTTCTGACCGATACGGGGCTTGTGCGCGACGAAGACATCCAGGAGGAAAACCCGCCCGCGCAAGGCTCTCGCCAGGCGGTCGATCTGCGGGCGCTCGACACCTTCATTGAGTTCAAACGCCGCATCGGGCCGAGCGGCATTATGCCCAACCCCGCTTTCGTGGAGCAACTCGACGAGTATTTGCAGCAATCCGCTTCCCAGGGCAGAGGTGTGCGCATGGGCATCCTGACGGACGGCAAGCACTGGGTGCTGCGCTGGCCGGGCGCGGGCGCGGTCAGAACTACACGCCCCTACGCCTTCATTCTTGAATCGCCAGAGAACGGTCCGGATCTCTTTAAGTGGCTGCGGGACGAGGCCCTGGCCGCGACGCAGCAGACCGAACCCGACCGGCAGAGCATCCAGGCGCGTTTCGGGCCGGACAGTCTCTTGTACCAACGCGACATCGACACGCTGCGCCAGCTCTACCAAGCCACTGCCGACAGCGAGACCATCGCCGTCAAGCGGCGGCTCTGGCACAACTTGCTCATGGCCGCACTTGGAGAAATCGCCCGCGGTCGAAAGCAGATGGACGATCTCTTCGTCCGCCACACCTACCTCAGCATGACCATCGGCATGGTGGTGCAGGCCTCGTTTGGCATAGACATAGCCGAGGTTGCCGAGAGCGAACCGTCGGCCCTACTCAACGGTCGCCGCTTTCACAATGCCACCGGCTTGCACGGCATCGTCGAGTCGGATTTCTTTGCCTGGCCTACCGAGGTGGAGGGCGGGTTGTCGTTGGTCAAGACCCTGGCTCGCCGCGTCGCGCGGTTTGTGTGGAGCAACGCCCCAGCGGACGTGGGCGCAATCCTTTACGAGACCGTGATCCCGCCCAATGAACGCCGCCAGCTTGGCGAGTACTACACGCCGGACTGGCTCGCGCGCGTGATGGTGCGCGAGTTGGTCGCAGATCCACTGAACCAGCGCGTGCTCGATCCCGCCTGCGGTTCCGGCACCTTTATCGTGGAGGCGGTAGCGCATTTCTTGGAAGCGGCCCAACAGGCAGAACTGACTCCCACTGCGGTAATCGAAAACTTGCGGCTGGCCGTGACCGGCATCGACGTGCACCCGGTAGCCGTGCACCTGGCTCGCGCGGCCTGGACGCTAGCCGCGCGCCCGGCAATCATGTCTGCCGCCGACGCCGGTTACAGTAGCCCCATCTCTGTACCCGTCTACCTCGGCGACACGCTGCAACTGCGTTATCACACTGGAGACCTCGTTGCCAAGAGTGAAGTGCGGGTCGAGGTAGAAGACGAGAGAAACACCACGTTGGTCTTTCCGGTGAGTCTGGTCGCGCGCGGCGAGACATTTGATCCGCTAATGAGCGACATTGCCAATGCTATCGAGCAAGACACTGACCCGCTCATTGCCTTGGACGACAATGACATTTCTGATCCCGCCGAACGGGAGACGCTAGAGAAGACTATTGCCATCATGCAGCGCCTCCATGCCGCCGGCCGCGACCATATCTGGGCCTACTACACCCGCAACCTCGTGCGCCCGGTCGTCCTCAGCCGCGAGAAAGTAGACGTCATCATTGGCAACCCACCGTGGCTGACCTTCAACCGGACTGTACGCACGCTGCGTACCGCATTGGAAGACCAGAGCAAGGACCGCTACGGGATATGGGTTGGCGGCAAACACGCGGCGAATCAGGACGTGGCGGGTTTGTTCTTCACCCGTTGCGTTGACTTGTATCTGAGAGACGGTGGCGTGATCGGCATGGTCATGCCCCACAGCGCGCTCCAATCGGGTCAATATGAAAAGTGGCGCACCGGCTTGTGGCGTTCCAAGCGCAAGGGCCGGGGTCGCAAACGCACCCCCGAGTTTACCGTTTCGGTGGAGTTCGATTACAAGCCAGCCTGGGACTTGGAGCGGTTGGAGCCAAATTCCTTCTTTCCGGTTCCTTCCTGCGTCGTCTTCGCGCTGAGCAATGGTAACAGCGGAGTTGCAAACGCCCTGCGAGGGTCGGTGGAGCAATGGCGCGGCAAGGCCGGCGCGCCCAGAATCCAGCGGACTGAGATTCCAATCGCCAGCGTCTCTGCCAGAGAAGAATCTCCGTACGCTGCCCATTCGCGGCGGGGGGCTGACATCTGGCCGCGCTGTCTATACCTTGTGGACGAGATAGAAAATCCGGCTACTCTCCAAACTGGCCAAACCGTCACGGTCAATCCCCGTCGGGGAACAAACGATAAAGCGCCGTGGCGTAATGTAGACCTATCCGAACTGATGGGCCAAACCATAGAATCCGATCACCTCTTTCCCGTGCATTTGGGTGAAACGGTAACGCCCTACGTGGCGCTTGAACCCCGGAAGGCTATGCTGCCCATACATCGCGACGAAAGAGTGCTACCTGAAGACCTTGAAGGAATAGGCGGTGTCCGCATTGGCGAACTGGAGCGGCGGATGCGTGAACGCTGGTCAACTATGAGCCGTCTGTGGGAAGAGAATAAGACAGCAGCTAGTAAGTTTAACCTATTGGGTCGATTGAACTACCACCGGGAGCTATCGGCGCAACTGGACTGGTGGCAGGATTCCGGGAAGCGTCCGTTTCGGATTGTATATGGCAAGGCCGGAGTCCCGACGGCGGCACTAGTGGAGGATCAAGAAGCCCTAGTTGACACCACGCTCTATTGGATCACCTGCAAAAGTGAGCAAGAGGCCTCATACTTGCTTGCAATCATAAACAGCGATGCCCTCTATGAGGCAGTAAAGCCCCTAATGCCGAAGGGCCAGTTCGGAGCACGCGATTTACACAAACACCTCTGGAAGCTGCGGATACCCGAATTCGATACAGGCACATCGTTTCATGGAGATATCGCTAACGTCGGTCAAGCTGCCGCCACCGGCGCGGCGCAGCAACTCGCTGAGCTTCGTGCTTCTCGCCCCCGTTTCAATGTCAAGCTCGCCCGCCGCGAACTCCGCGCCTGGCTCCGCACCTCCCCAGAAGGCAGGGCCGTAGAGGATGTAATAGCCAGGTTGCTAGAGAAGTAGCTAGACCAACTCAAGTTTTAGGAGTGTGAAAATGCCATACGTATCAAGGTCACCTATGTTTGCCACCTTAAGGGCAGCACTTGGGCTCAGAATTAGGACCCGATCTTGCCTTCAGCTTCATCAAACGCTTTCAAAAGGGAATTATATACGAAAGTAAACGCTTTTGCCTAGAATCCCTTGACCGCTGTTTACTTTTCTGCTATAATTAGAGAGTAAGAAACGCACAGAACACGAGGGTAACGATGGCTAAGAAGGCTCCCGGCAAGCACTATCGCAAGGGTATCTCTCTGCTGGAACTGTACGAGATGTTCCCCACTGATGAAGCCGCAGAGGCTTGGTTTGTCAGTGAGCGTTGGCCGGACGGCCTGCGTTGCGCTTACTGCAACGGCGAGCGCGTGGGAGCCAAAGGCAATCACCCGTCCATGCCGTTCCACTGTGCGGACTGCCGCAAATTCTTCTCGGTCAAGACCGGCACGGTGATGCAGTCAAGCAAAATCGGCTACCGCAAGTGGGCGATGGCGATGTACCTTATGACCACCAACGTCAAGGGCACGTCGTCCATGAAGCTGCACCGCGATATCAACGTGACTCAAAAGACGGCGTGGCACATGGCGCACCGAATCCGCAAGGCGTGGGATAACGACATAGATCCGTTCACTGGCACAGTGGAGATCGACGAGACGTACATGGGCGGGAAGGAACGGAATAAACACGCTTCCAAGAAGCTGCGGGCCGGGCGCGGCCCCGTCGGCAAGGTTCCCGTAGTCGGAGCCAAAGAGCGGGAAGCCAACCAGGTCTCCGCTAAAGCGGTACAGGGTACGGATAGCGAGACGCTAGAGGGCTTTGTCAATGAGAAGGTGAAGCCTGGCTCCAAAGTCATTACCGACGACCACGGCGGCTATCGGGGCTTGGGGAACGTGGATCATGAGACCGTCCGGCATTCCGCCAAAGAGTACGTGCGTGAACAGATTCATACGAACGGGATCGAGTCATTCTGGTCGATGCTCAAGCGTGGTTATGTGGGAACGTATCACCATATGAGCGTGAAGCACCTAGACCGCTACGTGGATGAGTTCTCCGGACGGCACAACGACCGGCCCCGCGACACGATAGACCAATTGGGTCACATGGCGCGAAACATGCAGGGTAAGAGGCTTCGCTACCGAGACTTGATTGCCTAGTCAATAGCATCTACAATCAGGGCGTTGGCATTGGGGGCCAAAAACCGCAGCATAGGTCTGCGGCAATGGTCATTAATGACATAATGGATGTATCAGGTAGCGAAAAACAAGGGAGTCAATCATGCGAGTATTATTGTTCCAAGAAGAAGACATGTGGGTTGCGCAGTGCCTTGAATACGATATTGCCGCCCACGGAGAGACTGTTACGGATGCCCAGGAAGCATATGCGCTTGCTTTTGTTTCCCAAGTCGTTATGGCTTTCCATCTTGGCGAAGAACCGTTGGCAAAAATCGGCAAGGCACCCCAGCAATACTGGGAAATGCTAGAGAACTCACTACGCCTTGCTGCGCCAATTACAGCCCCCGATGCGGATGAGATTCCTCCGAACTTCATGTTTGATCCCGCACAGAAGTCTCTAGCTGAAAGCTGGATTGCCGTGTAATCATCCGCACAAGAAGGAATCTCATGAAATGGCGTATCCAATGGCGCAATGGCCTACGTTCAAAGAGTTCAGGGAGCGACTAGAGAGGGAGTATAACTGTCGTTATGTGGTTGATGGACGAGTGCGTGTGAATGGCACTTCGCTTGCCCGGATTGAGCGTGATGTCGATGGCACCACGCTATGGTGTGCATTTACCTATGGCGACAACGAAAGACTGCCACCCTCTGAAGTTAGGAGTATCTGCGCCCGGCTTTGCATTAGCGCTTCCAGCTTCAATATGCATCTAAACTAGCGGCAACGAGAAAGACAGTAGCCATGGACAATCCCAAGCCCAAAACGGTCAAGTCATCTAGCAAGGGTAAGGTGGGCAGACCAGTCTCCAAGACCATGCCGCAACGCATAGATGCGCCGGTCAAAGATGTTGCCCGCGCTGTGCTCAAGACTAAGCCGCCAAAGAAGAAGTAGAAGAATCCCCCGCACCTAAGCGGAGGATTCTCTTATTGGCCGGATTACTTTCGTCCCCACCGTCCAATCGTCTTTAGATGTGGCTCGATCAGCTTGAAGACGATCACCGCAATCACCACGGCGGCTATTTCCCACCGGCTAGGCAGCAGGCGCATTGCCTTATACGCCTTGCTTTGTCACGTTGCCGAACTCATCGACGGTTAGCATTTGCCGCTTCTCGCCGCCGAATACCACCACGCATAACCACACGATGAGCCAGAATCCAGCGGTAAGCACGCTCAGGATAACGTGAAGCAGGTGGTTTGGTCTTTTGCCCTTGACCATCACCGCCTGGAAGTCCCCTTGTGATTCCACGCGCCAGCCTTTGGGAACTTCTTGGGCAATGTGATTTGCCAGGGCGGACTTGCGTTGGGTCTCGGACTTCTCGGACATGGGGTGCCTCCTTGCGACACACTGTAGGGTTCGACTTGCCACAGCCTGAAGCCTAGCGCGCGGGCCGCAAGGAGACATGCAAAGTCAAATCTACAGTGAGTCCCATGAGACCCACACGCTGTTCAGACTGTGGCACCTACAAGGCTACCACATGCGTTTACTTTCGTATATAATTCCCTTTCAAAACCCTACTCACCAGCACACGCAGAGATCTCAGAATGGTCCCGCGCTTGAGAACGGCATGATCGTCAAGCCCCGGCTGACACTTGAGCAGAGCCGTGGTAATCACCTCTAAGGATCTTGCACAGTAGTAGCCAGGAGACTTCAGGCCAATAGCGTTTGGGCTGGCGTGAACTGCTCTTCCCAAAGGAGCTTCAGGTACTGAGAGTCGGAATGTGCTAAGCGCACTTGCATGTACACTGGTACTCGCTAGTCTGTAAGCAGGGTACGAATCACCCAGGCCAACACTCTCCGCGATTCTTTGGAGCGTAGGATTGCCGGAAAGTACAGATGCCGCCCAACCGTAGTTTTCTTTGAATTGCTTGCCATATGCCTTCAATAGGTAGTCTTGGAGTGACGCAAGGTTATCGATCCACTCTTGCGATAGTCGGCTCGAAACACCCGGATATCTACCTTGTTGGTATTGGCGGGCAAGTCTGCTGCGCTCTAAGGTTTCATGGAACAGGTATCTTTCTGCTACTTCCTTTCCGTTCTTCTCGATAAAGAGGCTAACGGCCGATAGCTCGTAGAGCGTACGCCAGCGCGCGTATGCTCCATCGGCAAAGCCGCAGCGCAAGAGAACGAGAATCTCAGATGACACTTGGCATGCCCTCGCATGTAGAACTGCAAGAGTTGCGAATGTGATTCCGCCTGAAAGAGTAGCTTCATTGAGGAATTGATCGTCGAAGAGTGATCTAACCCCTTTGGTCAGTGCGACAAACACAGTAAGGAGGTCGAGCGGTTCCTGCCACTCTTCACTCACTCCTTGCTCGAGTCGCCGCTGTTCTTCACGCTCGTCTCTGAGGATTGAGGTAGCGTGCCCCTCCAAGCCCTCGACCAGATTCCTGGTTTTCTCGGCCATGAATAGCCCCAGTGCATACTTGAGAGTTCTCTTGGCGATAGACATGCGATTCTCAGCCGTAACATACCTAGGGCCGGTCGAATCCAAGAACCTGTAATTCATTAAACTCAAGGTTGCTGCCTCGAGAGTGAACTTCTGGAATTCATCTTCGAGTTGAACTCTTTCGGAGTCGCTCAACTGAATCCCCCACTCTCGCAGTTGAGGGATAATCCAGATTGACAACAATTCTTGAGGTTCGCAAGTGTCATCCAGTACAGAATTCAGCGTTTCTTGGAGAGTACCCATGTATTCTATCCAACTAGCCTTGACTTGAGTTTTCTATCCACTTTCTACGCTACCATGTAGGAGTGTGCTCAGGCCAAGAGGAGCCACGTTTTGAGAGAAGCGGCATTTGCATGGGCAAGCTGAACGTTGGCCTCATAGCCATAGTCCTCGCGGTCGTGGTCGGGCTGTGCCTCATTTTCCTGGCGGCGTATCTTTTCGCGCCCGACGCGACGTAGGTGAAGAACGTGCTGTGGAGCACGCAGGCGGGGTGACCGCGTTGGCGGTGATCCTGGGCGGGATCTTCGCCGCCTACAAGTGGCAGGTCTTCCGAGAATCCGAGCCGCACCTGACGATAACGCACGAGGTTTCATTTCGGCTACACATATTTCTACAACTCAAGCCATATGCAAGGTGATCGGGCCGCCGAAGGGTGGGGCGCCACAACAGTACTTGATACAATTAAGGAATAAGGAAAGAGGAGCTAGCTAAGGAGAGCGAGATGGAAGGCAATCAAAAAAACAAAGGGACAGTAGTCACAAAGAGGGGTAAGGGGCCGAAGCAAGTGCCTTCAGGATATCAACCTCCGCCCAAGCCACCAGGCGGCAGTTCAATTCCCAAAGCAAAGCCCAACTCTTCTAAGTCAAAGTGACCATCTCAAGGCTCGCGCTAGAGTGCGTCCTGCAGCCTTAGCCTCTATGTTTACTGGCTTCCCTAGTCATTCAAGAACAGCTCAACCACAGGCGTGAGCACGTCGGGCTTTTGGATGGGCAATTCCAGCGTGAGCAGGTCTGCGCCGCTGGTGGGGTATTGATGGTGGCGGGTGAAATCGAACGTCTTCACCTCGGAGCCGTCGTGCAGGAGTTGGGCGTAGCGCACGCGGTTGCGCAGGCCGGGCAGGTGCAGGTACTTGAGCGGCCAGGCGAACACGTGCAGATAGAGCTGCTTCGTCTTGGGATTATAGGTGTACCGACAGTCACTGGGAGGCGTGAACGGCGCTTGCGTGCAGCCGTAGATCGCGCGGCCGTGCTGTCGCATCCACCCACCGACTTCCGCCAGAGTCGCTTGCGCACGCGGATCGAACTCGCCGCGGCCGGTCGGCCCCACGTTCATCAGCATATTGCCGCCCTTGGAGACGCAATCGATGAGCATCTCCACGAGCAATTGCGGTGACTTCCAGTCCAGATTGTCGCGGTGGTAGCCCCAGGAGCCGTTGGGGGTCTGGCAGGATTCCCAATTCACGGGCTTGCCGTCGATGTGTAGCCAGCTTGGCGGGATAAACTGCTCCGGCGTGTGGAAGTCCTGCTCGATTTCGCTGCGGTTATTGATGATGATGTCGGGGTTTATCTCGCGCACCATCTCGATCAGTTTCTCGCTCTGCCAGTCGTCCTTGCCCTTGCCTTTGCTCCAGCCGTCGTCGCGTTGCGAATACGAGAAATCGAGCCAGAGTAGGTCGATTTTGCCGAACATGGTGAGGATTTCGCGCACCTGGCCGTGGAGGTACTCAGCGTACTTGCCCACGTCGCGGTCTTGCGTGGCTTCCCGGAACGCGAGATCGTTCGCTTGAGGATGCACGCCGTCCACGGGGAATTCGGGATGGTGCCAGTCAATCAGCGAGTAGTAGAAGCCGACCTTGAGTCCTTCGGCGCGGAAAGCCTCGACAAACGGCTTTAGGAGATCGCGCTGGGCGGGAGTATTGGTGGCTTTATAGTCGGTGAGTTGGCTGTCCCACAGGCAGAAGCCGTCATGGTGCTTGCTGGTGAGAACCACGTAGCGCATGCCGGCCTCGCGCGCGATGCGGGCCCACTCTTTCGGGTCGTAAAGGTCGGGGTCGAAGTGGTCGAAATAGGGCTGGTAGTCCGCATCGCTGATCTGCTCGTATTTCTTCACCCACTCGTGCCGGGCGGCCAGGGCATAGATACCCCAGTGGATGAAGAGGCCGAAACGGTCGTGGGTCCACCAGGCCGTGTTACCCGGCGTCGGCGCCGGTTGCGGAAGAGAGGGATCGCTCATCATTACGACTCCTTGAGTGCTGTAGTCGTTCTTCCGACAAGCCTATCATAGGTACCATGACGTAGTTGCCGCGTGAGATGTCAAGGCGACTGGAACACGCCGACGATTCACGCTACGATAAAACCTAACGGAGGATGCAAGCCACACTGCCCTGCGCGGCAGGTTGGGTAGAACGGCTCACCGAGTCAATCAGTGAATTAAAGTACCCGCAGCAAACCCGCACAAAGGAGATTGGAGAAGAAGACTATGCGACGACGATCTGTTTGTTCCCTTCTGCTCAGCGGCACGTCCGCAGCCGCGCTCGCAGCGTGCGGCGGTGGTTCGACGCTGATTGAAACTGAGAAAGAGGAGCCCGCACCCGCGAAGGAAGAGGCGAAGGCCGAACCAACCGCCGCTCCGAAGGAGGCCGAACCGACGGCTGAGCCTGAAAAGAAGGCAGAGGCTGAACCCACGGCGGCACCCGAGCTCGATATGCCAAATCTCGGCAAGGCACCCGAGATTACGCTCACCGGTTGGTTCAACTCTGAGCCCATCACCATGGCGAGCCTGGAGGGCAAGGCCTCTGCTCTCATTGTCTTCTGGACGTACACCTGACCGGTTTGCCGTAGCGAAATCCCCAGTTTGGTGGATCTCTTCAATACGTACCACGATGATCGATTCAAGTTGATTAGCGTGCACTTTCCGCATGCCGGTTCTTCCAGAGACATCAGTGGAATCCAGGAGCGTGCCGACGCACTCGGTGTAAACTATCCGGTGGTTGTAGACAACGATTTGTTGCTCTGGAATGCCTACGGCACCCGCACGTGGCCGGCCTTTTACGGCATTGATCGACAGGGCAATATCCGCTTTGCAAAGTTCGGCGGCGGCAGTTTTGAGCTAGTGGTCGAAGCCGTGAAGCAGCTCAAGGAATTGGGCTAAACGAGAGGGTCGCTGACCGCTTGACCTAGTTTTCGGCGACGCTGTCGTAGAGACACGAATTCAGTGCGTGATGTCCATGCGGACATCACGGACTGCTTTTTTGCTACAGATACTTTCTGGCCGTTGGAGGACGCCTCATGCGGGCGCAAGCCATCGTTTCCAGAAGCCGTCGGCAGCGTTTTGGTTAGCGGGCTAGAACACATCAAAGGAAAACCGTCTGCGATGCAACGTGCACACCGCAGACGGTTCAATTTTCTCGACCGATGTCTCAACGCCGGCAGGTATGCTAGCCCGCAGCCTTGAGTTTTCCGATCACTTCGAGGATAGAATCGATTCCGGCACCAACTTGCTTGAAGCGGATGTTCCCTTCTTTATCGACTGCATAGGCAACCGGCCAGGCATTGTTGCCGTAGTCGTTCCAGGCTGACAGGTCGTTGTCAATCGCGACCGGGAAATTGACACTGAGTTCCGCAGACTTCTCGGCAATGACGCTCACGTCCGTGGACGCGCCCAAGGCCGGAAAGTGGATGCTGATGAGCTTGAAGCTGTCGTCAACGAGCGTGTTCTGGATGTCCACCCAACTGGGGACTTCGCCGCGGCACACCGGTCAGGTGTAGGTCCAGAAGACGATGAGCGCAGAGGCCTTGCCCTCCAGGCTCGCCAGGGTGATGGGCTCCGAGTTGAGCCACTCCGTAAGCGTAATCTCCGGCGCCTTGCCAAGGTTGGGCAGGTCGAGCTCGGGTGCTGCCGTCGGCTCAGGTTCTGCCTTCGCTTCAGGCTCAGCCGTCGGCTGGGCTTCCTTGGGGGCGGCGGTTGGTTCCGCCTTCGCCTCTTCCTTTGCGGGCGCGGGCTCCTCCTTCGTATCGATCAGCGTCGAGCCACCACCACAGGCCGCGAGCGCGGCCATGGACGCGCCGCTTAGCAGCAGCGTACAAACAGATCGACGTCGCATCGTGCTCTTCTCCTTACTGTTGTTTCACACAATCCCCACAGCTCTTAGTCTTGCCTAGCTCTAAATTCGCCAGCGCCAAACCATGACTGATATCGAGTCCTAACGATTCCTTCAGATCGGACTATGCCGAATAATCCTCGCGAGCCAGCTTAGCGGACAACTGTTAACGAACTGCAAAGGCGGCCTTTTCTTTGCAACCTTGGCTCCTATCATTCGAACGCCAATATCTCCAATGAGAAGAAGCCAAGCACGCCGGAAATCATCGCCAGGAAATTCGTGGCTACGGCAATACCCATCAAAATCAAGAAGACGCCACTCGTGCGTTCCACAACCAGCATGTGGGCCTTAAGCCAGTTCAAGAGGGAGGCGGCACGTTCGACAGCGGCGGCCATCGCGAGAAATGGAATTCCCATACCCAACGCGTAGATCGCCAGGAGAATGCCACCACGAACCACAGTGTCAGAGCCGGAAGCCTGCAACAATATGGCGCCAAGAATGGGCCCTACACACGGAGTCCAGCCAGTGCCAAACACAAGACCAATCAGAAATGAGGTGACAGGACCGGTCTTTTCGGTGTCGATGCGGCCCAATGGGGTGTTGCGGAGCGAGACTTCGCGCTGTAATATCTGCTGCAGCCATGGAATGCGTAGCAAGCCGAGAAAGCTCAGTCCGAAGATGACGAGCAACCCGCCGCCGACGAGCCGCATTGTGGGCAGGCCTTGCTGAAACGCGAGGCCTACAAAGGTGATGGCAACGCCGAGAGCGACGAAGATCACTCCAAAGCCGAGAACGAAGGCGATCGCGTTGATGAAGACCGCACGCCGGGCGGAGGTCTCGTTGCGCACCGCATTTACGTGGCGGCCGCCGAGATAGACGAGATACGCGGGAATCAAGGGAAGGAAGCAAGGCGACAGAAAAGATAGAACGCCGGCGGCAAATGCGATGCCTACATCAACCAACATGGGTCAAGCCCTTACCACTCACCACAGATCCCCATTGCTATCACTAGTATACCGAAACCAAGGACGGGATTTTGTAACCACGCCAACAATTGACCGTATTTTGTAAGTGCCGGACGAGCATCGGCTGCGAGGGGGAGCTCGAACGCACCGCTCAATGTTCTTACGTGAGCAGGTACAGTCCGCTTACTGAAGTCTCGTTGTGCACGCGGTGGATGGCCTCGGCAAAGAGCTGTGCCACCGAGAGGATGGTCATGTTGGGTGTGTGTTTGTCCGCGGGGATGTGCACCGTATCGGTGAGGATCACCTCTTCGATGAAGTCGTGACTCAGGCGATCGGAGGCAGAACCGGCAAGGAGCCCGTGTACGGCCGCCAAGCGCAGCCGCGGATTCGCGCCGGCATTTATGACCGCGTGGGCAGTCTCCACGATGGTGCCGCCGGTGGTAATAATGTCATCGATAATTATGGGAGACTTGCTCTTCAGGTCGCCAATCATGCCAACGATGCGCGATGTGGTAGCAGACTCGCGCGCTTTGTGGATCAGCGCGAGGGGCACTCCCAAGCGTTCCGCGTATTGCTCAGCCAGTTTGGCGCGGCCGACGTCCGGGGCAACAATAACGGAATCGGTAAGGTCTTGCTGCTTCAAATAATCAATGATCAGGGGGACGGCTGAAAGCGTCTCCATGGGGATATTAAAAAAGCCCTGCATGGCCGGCGCGTGAATGTCGGTGAGTATGATGCGGTTTACGCCGACCGCCTGGAGCATGTCGGCAACGACTTTGGCACTAATCGGCTCGCGTCCGTGCGCCATGCGCTCCTGGCGGGAATAGCCGAAATAGGGAATGACGGCGGTGATGCGTTTAGCAGAGGCCCGGCGCAGCGCGTCAACAATGAGCAGGAGTTGCATGAGGTTGTCGTTCACCGGCGCCGAGGTAGGTTGCACGACGTACACGTCGCAGCCGCGCACACTCTCATTCACCTTGACGAGCGTCTCAGTATCCGGGGCGTCTTCGATATTTACGTCACCGAGGCCCGTGCCAAGAAGATCAGCAATCTCGGCCGCCAAGGGATTATTGGCCAGTCCCGAGAAAATCTTGATGTCCCCATTAACCATCACGGCTGCCCCCTTTACTTTCCTGTTAACCCCATTATGGCACTTTAGCGCGCGGTATCCTGTTCGCTGAATTCGCGATAGCGCTCCTGGGCCAGACGAATCAGTTCATCCAAGAGCGCGGGATACGGTAGCCCGGAGGCTTCCCACAGTTTCGGATACATGCTTATGGACGTAAACCCCGGAATAGTGTTGATTTCACTCACATACGGCTCATTCGTTTCACCATCCATGAGAAAGTCCACGCGCGCCATGCCGCAGCATTCCAAGGCCTGAAAGGCACGAATGGCCATCGCCTGCAACTCCTGAGTCGTTTCCTCCGGAATTTGCGCCGGAACGTGCAGAGCCGAATCCGCTTCGTATTTAGCGGCGTAGTCGTAGAATTCATGCGCAGCCACAATTTCTCCCGGGACTGAGACCATGGGATTGTCATTGCCGAGCACCGAAAACTCAATCTCCCGCGCGTTGGGCACCGCGGCCTCGACGATGAGCTTGGTACCGTAGCGCGCCGCCAGATTGAGGGCGGGCCCCAACTCGTCTCGTTTATGAGCCTTCGAAATGCCAACGCTTGAGCCGAGGGCCGCCGGTTTCACGAAGACCGGATAGGAGAGGTCGGCCTCGACTTTCTTAATGCATGCCTCCGGCTGCGCGCGCCATTGTTTGCGGCGCAGCGGGACAAAGTCGGCAACCGGTAGACCCGCATAGCTGAAGAGCCGCTTTTGGATAATTTTGTCCATGCCCAACGCCGAGCCGAGCACGTCGCAGCCGGCATAGGGTACGTCAGCCAGTTGGAGCAACCCCTGAATACTGCCGTCTTCGCCGTTGGGCCCGTGAAGAATTGGAAGAACCACATCCAGCGCGCCGATCGTCAAATGGTCTTGGGGACTCTGAGCCGTGTTGTGGGGAGCCAATGCGCTTGCCGGTTTCATGGCAAGCTGCGAGGAGTCGGCATCGATCGCTAGATGCAATTGGTCCGCCAAGGCACGTGCCGGGTCTACGTTGAAGAGCCAACGTCCCTCTCGTGTGATGCCAATTGGAATCACCTCATACCTGCTTGCATCAAGCGCCGTCATTACCGAACGGGCGGAGACTACCGATACATCATGTTCGGCTGAGCGGCCGCCAAACAGCAGGCCAACACGGAGCTTTTTGCTCATAGTTGCAGCAGCACCGGGGTCCGTTTGCTTTGCTGAAGAGAGGTGGCATCATTATAGCAGGTTGGCGTAGACTCTCCTAGAGCGTGGTGACGGTTCGTGTGGTGCCGAGTACCGGTGTCCCGCGCGATGCGGAGGGAGTTTCCGAAGGATAGCTGAGACTCTCTACCACAGTACTGATAAAGATGACAGCGAGAGTGTGGCGCAGGGACTTGTCCCCAATGTTGTCGCATTAACGTAGCGCGGGGGCTTGTCCCCCGCTTCTTGGGCAAAAGGTGAACACCTCGTGAGTTCACTTGTTGAGACTCTGTCTCACGCGCTGTCCAAGACGATAGAAGAATCGCATCTTGCTCACGGCGCTAATGTGCACCTTAGGTACCACGGCTGTCCGGTTCTCATTTACCCACGGTGCTTGCAATTCAAGGAGCGTTTTCCCCGTTGTTCATGCTCGTTGACCTCTACCGCGCGCTGCGACGCGATCCGCCGCAAGACCCGGCGGTGGCGGGCGTCGCGTGTACGGGATTGAGCCACGATACCCGGATTCTCCAGCCGGGCGAGGTCTTCCTCGCGCTGCGCACCGATCAGCGCGACGGACATGACTTCATTCCGGATGCTGTGTCCAAGGGCGCTGCCGCCATTCTCTGCCAAAGACCGCTGCCCGGCGTTCGCATACCGCAAATCCGCGTTAGGGATCCAAACGACGCGGCATGGAAGCTGGCCAGTTACTTGGTGCGACAGCGCTCCAACATGCGCATCGTTGCTATCACGGGCAGCTATGGCAAGACGACCACGAAAGAGGCGATCGCGGCGGTGCTTGAGGAGCGCTTTGCGGTGTGCAGGGCGCTGGGTACCGAGAACAACGAAATCGGCATTCCGCGCACCGTAGCGCGCAGTATGCCAGGTGACGATGTGCTCGTGCTAGAAATGGGAGCCCAGTGGCGCGGTGAGATTGCCGGCTACTGCCGCAGGATTCGGCCGCACATTGGGGTAGTAACGGCAGTGGGTCCGGTTCATCTCGAGCTTTTTGGCTCACTTGAGCGCGTGCAGCACGCCAAGGCTGAGTTGGTCCAGGCGCTGCCGGCCCGCGGTACCGCCGTACTCAATGGAGACGACCCGCGTGTCAGGCAGATGTCCGCGGCAACGCGTGCGAATGTGTTGACATACAGCGCCGAGGACATCGCTGATGTATCCGGTAAGAATGTGACGGTGCTATCTGACGGCTGGACCCAGTTTGATGTGCATGCCGGGTCCGAAGTGGGGCAATTGAGAATCCAAGTCCTGGGCCATGCCGGAGTTTACGCGGCGCTTGCCGCTACCACTGTCGGACGCGCGTGTGGGATGACGTTGGAGGATATTGCGACAGGGTTGGCAAGGGTACGCCCCGCTCCGGGCCGGCTGCACGTCCGGCAGGGGCGCAATGGCTCGGTCTTGCTCGACGATGCCTATAATGCCAATCGCGTTTCCGCAACACTGGCCTTGGAGTCCCTCGCGCAGTTGGGCGGCAAGGGAAAGCGGTTTGCGGTGTTCGGCGACATGCTCGAGTTGGGGGAGTATACCGCCGCAGAGCATCGCGGGCTTGGCGAGGCCGCGGCACGCCACGCCGACCGCTTGGTGACCATAGGCAACGATAGCGCCGAAACCGCGGCGGGCGCCCGCGCGGCAGGCATGGACCCGGCGCACATCACGGAGATTCCGGCGAACCGTGCCGACGATGCTGCGCTGAATGCTGCCTTGGACTCTGCCGAGGCGCTCTTGGAAACGGAGGTAAAACCAAAAGACGTCGTTTTGATTAAGGGATCGCACGGAATGGGACTCTACAGGCTGGCTGAACGCTGGGCTGTAGCTGATCCCGCTGATGGCTAGGCCTGCTGCCAGGCGGGTCTCAAAAGGATAACTGCAGCATCTGCAGTTGAAAGAGCAACGAGGAGCATCCGCTTCGCTCGTTGCGGGTGGTTTGTATTGGCGCGCTCACTGAAGCGCGCGGGGATAGTGGGTGTTTGTGCGTCCGAGTTGGTGCGGACGCGCTCTGAAAGTTTAAAGGGTGGTATATGTTGGCGCTATTCTTAGCGGCAGTTTGGTTTGCCATCACCATCGATGGCGGACCTACTGCCGAATTGTGCACGCAACTCGATACGGCGCGGGAGAATTTGAAACAAGCGGGTTGGCAAGGGGTTGACGTATTCTATGAGGCCAACTGCGTTCCTGAGCAAACGACCCCAACCACGACAGACATCGCCGGGCTGCAGCTCAAGACCGCGCCGGAATCGGATGGCGGCCTTTCCTACGGACGCTGGATGTACGAGCAGAGCGGCTGGGACGACATAGATGACGACGGCTGCAATACGCGAGAGGAAGTGCTCGTCGCTGAAGCCAGTACCCTCGCAGACGATGATGATTCATGTGTCCCCGACGGTACGTGGTTATCGTGGTACGACGGAGAAACCGTTGACAGTGCGAGAGGGGTAGACATCGATCACATGGTGCCGCTGGCAGAAGTGCACGAGTCAGGGGGATGGCGGTGGTCCTATCCACGGCGCTATGCCTACGCAAATGATCTGACTCTACCGCAGACACTGACTGCGGTGTCGGCTTCGAGCAACCGCTCGAAAGGCGCGCGCGATCCTGCAGAATGGAAACCGCCCTTAGACTCGGCATGGTGCCAGTATGCACAGGATTGGATTGCGGTGAAAGTGTTTTGGGGTCTCAGTGCGGATGATGCCGAGGTGACGGCGCTGCGCACGATGCTGGAAGAGTGCGACGAGACGCCGCGGATCGTTCTACCTACGCCTACGCCGACACCAACCCCCGCGGCGACGCCAACGCCAACTCCGACACTGTCGTCCACCGCGACACCCACTCCTACGCCTACGTCTGCTGCAACGCCGGCGCCAACTCCCACTGCGACGCCAATAACCGTGTATGCAAGCTGTGACGCCGCCGAAGCGGCCGGCGTGGCGCGAGTCCAAGGTAGCAAGGGCAAGGGTCGCGGCTTTCCGATAGAGATCATTGCCAACCCGCCGCGCGACGGCGACCGCGATGGAATCGTGTGTGAAATCTAGTGGTTCGACAGGTTTGCATCGATGGGTTGGAGCGCCGGTAGCGTAGGTTTGCAACCTGCGCCTGTTTCCCGCATTGCCGGGCAGGAGCGCTAGGGGCAATTGCTCACCATTACAGTGTTGTTGAACTACTAGGGGCCGGCGAAGAACGGCTTGCCGGAGTTGCCAGCCGGAGTGGACGCGTGGCGTAGTACACTGTGAGGGCCGGGCATGACTGCCTGCGCCCGGTGAACCTCCGTTGTGAATCGAAAAGATCGCTTCCATGACCACGTACGCTTCCACCTTCATTCCCGGCATGGGAGAGGTCGTTGCGACTGCGTTGGAGCGGTCGCTCCAGGATGTGGGGTTAGATATCCTGCTCGACGGCCTTGTCGTATACCGGTCTTCTTCCGCTGTAGCTGACGTGCAGGCGCTGCGATTCTGCAACAATAGCTTTGTCTGCCTCATGTCGTTTGACGGACTAGGGCGCAATCCCATATCCCAAATCTGCCAGACCGTTCTTGCGGACGGGCAACTTCTGCGCCGCGTTGCGCCGCATTTGCCGCGTAAGAGCCTCACGTTCCGCTTTGTGGCTTCGCAAGAGAACCGCTTTGTTCCAATCCCACAGCGCACGCGCCGCGCCTTGGAGCGGCTGCTCGCCGCCGACCGGCGTCTCACGCCTCACGCGAGCAATCCCGATATCGAATTCTGGTTGTTGTCGCGCCGGGAGGGTTTTGGGTTTATTGGCTTGCGACTTACCCGCCACACGGCGTATGAGAAGACTCTGGCACGCGGCGAATTGCGCCCGGAACTCTGCCACCTGCTCTGTCTACTCTCTGAACCTTCGGCAGACGACGTCGTCTTGGACCCGTTCTGCGGTTCGGGAGCGATCCCGCTGGAACGAGCGCGGTCGTTTCCCTATCGCGCGATGCTGGCCGGAGACATTGACGCCAAGCACGTAAAGAGCTTGCGCGCGAAAGTGCGGCAACTGCGCTGGATACAACGCAAGCGACGACAAACCATTACTATTGGACGCTGGGATGCCCAGGATTTGCAATCTTTCGCGCCGGAAACGGTGGACAAGATTATCACCGACCCGCCGTGGGGTTTTTACCAGAGTCAACTGACTGACCTTGAGAGATTCCTGCGCAACATGCTGCAAGAGTTCTATCGCGTATTGCGCCGAAACGGCCTCTTGGTGATTCTTGTGGGCAATCCTAGACTCTTTGAGGATTGTCTGCGTGACTTCACGGGCAGAATGACGGTGTTACAGCGCTACGATATTCTTGTATCGGGAAAGAAGGCCAGTGTGTTCAAGGTGGTGAAGTCCACCTAAGTAAACGCTCTTCTAGCCCCTTCTCCTTCAATGGATGTATCCGCACACCATTCTGTGAAAGGGTAAGTCCGACTGGAAGGAATTTGCGTCACCGTGTAGCGGCGAATAGCCCTTTGGCTAACGTCGTGGCAGGCCGGGCAAGGTATATTGGATTGCATAGGTGCGCTGGCGCGCTCTAGACCGCACCTCAGTTGTGTAGAGGTCTGCGAATGTACACCATTGGCACCGCTGGGCACGTCGACCACGGCAAGTCGACGCTGATTCAGGCGCTCACCGGCATTGATCCGGACAGGCTGCGTGAAGAGAAAGAGCGCGGGCTGACCATCGATCTCGGCTTTGCGTGGCTCACCTTGCCCAGCGGCAAAGAGATCTCGATTGTTGACGTGCCCGGCCATGAGCGGTTCATCAAGAACATGCTGGCGGGTGTTGGCGGCATCGACGCGGCGCTGCTCGTCATTGCGGCGGATGAGGGAGTCATGCCGCAGACGCGCGAGCACTTGGATATCCTCGATCTTCTGCGCGTTCCGGCGGGCATTCTCGTGCTCACGCGATGCGATCTCGTTGAGGATGAGGATTGGTTAGAACTTGTCGAAGAAGACGTACGGGAAACTGTGGCGGGAACGGTCCTGGCCCAAAGCCCGCTCGTGCGTGTCTCTTCCCTTAGGGGCGAGGGTCTGGATGACTTACGCGCGGCGCTCGACACATTGCTCGCGGACACGGCAGCGAAGCGTGACGTGGGGCGTCCGCGACTACCCATCGACCGGGCCTTTACGCTCACCGGCTTCGGCACCGTGGTCACAGGCACCCTGCTCGACGGCCAACTTCGCGTGGGAAATGAAGTGGAAATCGTCCCTGGTAACGTGAGCGGCCGCATTCGCGGCCTGCAGAGCCACAAACACAAGATCGAGACCGCGCTGCCGGGAAACCGTGTTGCGGTGAACGTTGGCGGGGTTGACGTAGAGGACATCTATCGGGGTCAGGTGCTCAGCTTACCGCGCATGCTGCAGGCGACCCGCTTTGCCGACGTGCGCATCCGGCTCTTGCCCTCCGCGCCGCGGCCGCTCGAGCACGGGATGGTGGTGACGCTGCATAGCGGGACGATGGAGACGCTTGCCCGCGTGCGGCTGCTCGACCGCGAGGAAATCCCGCCGGGTGAAGAAGGGCTGGCGCAACTGTTACTGATTAAGCCGGTGAGCTTGATCAAGGGCGACCTTTTCATTGTCCGCCAACTGAGTCCGGCGGTGACGCTTGGCGGGGGCGAGGTCCTCGACCCCTATCCGCCGCGCCACAAACGCTTTGCCGCTGACGTAGTTTCGGCGCTGGAGACCCTGGAGCGCGGCTCGCCGGCAGACGTGGTGCTCCAGGCCATCCGGCAACGGGAACCCTGCACACAGCAGGAAGTCACTGGAGTACTGCCGCTTACCGTTGTGGAGGTAGAGGAAGTCCTGGCGAGGCTCATGGGAGCGGAGCAGGTGATAGATCTGGGGCGCTGCCTGTACTCCGCTGGAGGCTGGGCCAGCATAACGGAACGTGTAACCTCTCAGCTCGAGCAGTTCCACGCGCGTTACCCGCTGCGCAACGGGCAGGGCAAGGAGGAGGTGCGGCGAAGCCTGGGCCTGGAAAGCCGAATTTTCAACGAGATAGTGCAGCGGCTTTGCGCCGATGAAGTGATCGCCGAAAGAGAAGGCGCTTTGCGCGCGTTCGACTTTCGCATTGAACTGAGCCCGACGCAAGAGGAGGCCGCAGCGACACTGCTCGCATTGCTGGAACGAGAGCCGCTAGCGCCACCGAGTTTGAGCGACATTCGCGAAGAGCTTGCGGTGGACGACGACTTCTTGAATGTGCTGGTGGAGCAGGGCAGGATAATCCAGGTGGACACCGATCTCATCTACTCGCGCCAGGCATACGAGCAGGCGGTGGAGAAAGTGCGGGAACTCCTGGCCCGCGAAGAGCGGGTAACGGTAGCACAGGTCCGCGACGTCTTTGGCACGAGCCGGAAGTATGTGCTGCCGCTCCTGGAGCAGATGGACCGCGACGGCATAACCCTGCGTGATGGCGATGAACGCACCCTTGCAAAGTAATCTCACAAGATCTTCTTCAAGCAGGCCACCGGGTGCCGGAGTGGAGCAGCGAGCGATTGCTCCCAGCCTCGATCACGAGGTGCGGCAGCTTGTTGAACAGATTGGCATACTGCTGGCGAGGCAGGGACATACGCTTGCCGTGGGAGAGACTTCCGCTGGTGGTGCGCTCGCTTCGCTTATCCCCGCCGTGCCGAGGAGTGAATCGTGGTTTCTTGGCGGCATGGTGCTGTACGCCGGGAGTGATATTCCGCTCGCGCAGAGCATTCGCAGTGTGGCGCGTGCCCACGGTGTGGTGAGCGAGGAGTATTCGGCAGCGCTGGCGGAATTGGTGAAGCGTACGTTCGCGTGTGACTGGGCGTTGGCGGAGAGCGGCATTGCCGGTCCGCAAACCGGGCGCCGCTCAGCCAAGCCGGTGGGCATGGTTTGCCTCGCCGTGGTTGGTTCGAGTGGAAGGAGAGCACCCGCAAAAGAGCGGGGGGCAAGCCCCCGCGCTACAGAAGAGCTTGGGGGCACAGAGAGAAGCGTGGACGAATTAGACGGCAACGGCACAATTATGGCGACCTTAGATTCCGGCCGGGAGTCTCTGTGGACAGTCACCCACGAATTCGCTGATGCTGGTCGGACTGCGAACCAGCACCAGTTTGCCGTGGAGTCGTTACGTCTCTTCCTGCATGTGCTTGAAGCATATGAGCGAGAACAGCAGTGCTTGCGCGTTTGACACGATAGTGATACAGTAAGCGGCGACAGACAACTGAAGAGTGGCGTGATAGGGGTGCCCGGGAGTCCGGGCTGAGACGAGAGACACAACTACGTCCTCAGACCCTTGAACCTGATCAGGGTAATACCTGCGGAGGGAATGCACCGCTGAGCCTGGAATGCATGGGCGTGCTGAATCCGCAGCACGCCTGTTTTCTTTAAATTGATTGCCTGGAATCTCCAGGCGCGTTGAAGCCGTCATTCCGGCGCAAGCCGGAATACACCAGGAGGTATATTCCAATGCTCGGATCACTAGCCAAGGTTTTCCCCAGGGTTGAAATACCACCAGAGAGGGGACCGGAACCTGTACCACCCTCAGAGCAACAGATGTCATTTCGGCAGCACTTTGTGCTGTGGTTCAACCTTGGTATCGGTTTGCTCGTAATCCTCACTGGAGCTTTTCTGGTGCTGCCGGAGGGGCTCGGCATGGCGCCCCGACAAGCGCTTCTGGCGGTCATTGTCGGCAGCGCAATTGGAGTCTTCCTGCTGGCTCTTATGTCGTATGCCGGCGCGCGCGTACACGTGCCGACTATGGTGCTGCTGCGACCCGTACTGGGAATTCGCGGTTCATACGTCCCAAGTTTCCTTAATTTTCTCCAACTCGTGGGTTGGACGGCCTTCGAACTATGGGCCATGGCGTGGGCGGCCAATCACGTTGCCAAGACCCTATTTGGCTTTGACGCGTACATTCTCTGGCTGCTGATTTTTGCCGTCATTTGTACTACATTCGCCTTAGGAGGGCCAATTGTCGTCGTACGCCAGTGGATGGAAAAATTCGGCATCTGGGTTATGACGGCGGCGTCGCTATGGCTGACCTATTCCATCGTCAGCAGTTTCAATCTTGGCGACGTGCTCGCTCAGACAAGTACCGATGGTGCGCCCTTCTGGATAGGAATAGACCTCGTCATTGCCATGCCGATTTCCTGGATACCGCTCATTGCGGACTACAGCCGCTTTGGTCGGAGTGAAAGAGGCGCGTTTGCCGGCACGTGGTTGGGCTACTTCCTGGCAAATTCCTGGTTCTACGGGCTCGGCGTCTTGCTGGTAGCTACCGTGACTCTCGGAGATATGAGCAATCCTGCCGTTGCTATAGCGGGTGCGATTATTGTCTTCACCGCCGGTTGGCTTGCGCTGCTTGCAACCTTGGCCGTGGAAACCGACCAGGCCTTCGCCGACATATACTCCGCAGCCGTTACTGCGCAGAACGTCTTCTCGCAAATCCCGCAGCGGGTCTTCGTCGTCATTGTCGCATTGATCGGTCTTGTCTTGGCGTCGTCCCTCAATATGGTGACCTATGAAATTTTCATGCTGCTGATCGGCTCTGTCTTCATCTCACTCTTCGGCGTGATGGCGGCGGACTTCTTTGTCGTACGGCGGCAAGAGTACGAAACGGCCGATTTGTCTTCGCGCGAGGGAGCGTATTGGTATCTGGGCGGCGTCAATTGGCTGGCGTTGATCTGTTGGGCAACCGGAGTGATTGTCTACCATGCGGTGAACACCAATCTGCTAAACAGGTTTGAGTTCATGGGTTCATTTGTCTCCCAAATTCAGGACGTTGTGCCTGCCGCCTTAACCAGCTACGGTGGCTCGTTGCCCTCATTTATCGTGGCATTTGTGCTCTATGCGGTGCTGAGTCCGCTGCTGCTGCGGCGCAATGCGGAGGCAGGGTAGAAGAGAGGCTTCACTGCGAAGGATCAAGCTGTATGCCGTTCGCCCTGAGCAAGATCGAAGGGTGAACGGCGGGGATGAAGCAAACTTGGTGCTCACGTTGCCCAGTTCTCCGTTCATACTTCGACAAGGGCTTCGCGCAGCCCTCAGTACGAACGGAGAACTGCTTTCTCGGCTTTGTGGTGGCTCCAGCTAGTTTGTGGTCGACGTTACAGCACTATAGCTAGTACGGTAGGGCGCTCGGTTCGCGGCTAGAGGCCGAATACATAATGTCTAGCCACTCCCATACAGCGCGTCGGTCTTGGCCGCCATGATGAAGTCATTGCGGTGCAGGCCCTTGATCTTGTGTGTCCACCACGTCACTGCGACGCGCCCCCATTCAGTGAGCAGCGCGGGGTGGTGCCCTTCTGCTTCCGCTATTTCCCCAACCGCGTTCGTGAATGACAGTGCTTGGACAAAGTTCCTAAATTTGTAGACCCGCTCTAATTGTGGGATCCCGCGTCGCTCTTGCAGATTCCACTCCGGAATCTGAGGCTGCAACTCCGCAATCTCCTCGGCTGTCACCTGCGGCGCGCCGGCCCGGCAGGCCACGCACTTCTCTGCTGTCAGCGGTGTCATGATTTACTTCCTTGCACGTTGGACAACTGTTTGTCTTAATTCCTAATATAATGCTCGTGAACGCCTTCGCGTGGCTTGAATGATCTGCTTGACAATTGTAATTCACTGTACATTACAGCAACTATGCGTGCAATCTTAATTGTCTTGACGAAATACCGATAAAGTTTGTGCACTGGCGTGCATTTCATTCTCAGCCACCATCACAATGTCAACAGTTCTGACCAATGTGCTGCAAGCAAGGAGGATATCTGATGAATTGGCCGATAAGAATCTCCCTGGGCATGCTGGTCCTATCGGCTTGTCTCGGCATAGCCGGTTGTGAACAAGAACCTGTATTGCACCCTGATGGATACGGGCCTTCAAACGGAAATGGGACCACATGCGGGGCACCCTATTGGGGGTCACAACAAGTGCCCTTCGATCATGTTGTTGAGTGGACACCGGACGGCACCCAAATCATATTCAATCACGCACCGTTAGGTGAGCCGTTCTTAGGTGGGCATAGCAGAACAGCAATATGGATTGCAGATTCTGACGGCACTCGACTAAGCATGGTGGTAGACACGAATCCTGGGCACTACTACTTGGGTGGCTTTTATTTTGATCTATCGCCAGATGGATCGCAAATTGCTTTTGCTACTTGCCATAGCCGTTTGGGTTCACGGAGCACGGCTTTTAGGGCCGGGAATGCTTTGATGTCGACTCTTGTTCCGACAGCAGATGCATATGAGATTGCTGTTGTTGATTTAGATAGCGGCGTGCCGCGCCTACTTACTCAGAACCGGATTCTTGACCATTTCCCCGTCTGGTCTCCCGACGGGACGCGCATTGCATTCATTTCAGAAGATGAAGATGGCTCCGGGATGCTATTCACGATGGCACCAGACGGGTCGAATGTTCAAGCGATTAAGACCGGCCTCAGCACAAATCTAGTGCTGGCTCCGCCGGTGTGGTCGCCAGATGGAGAGAGGTTGGCATTCTTGGTAGATGAAGGTCAGCAGCGTCCGTTTCGCCGAATCGTATATACGGTGAAGGTTGATGGATCGGAGTTGGCAAGAATCGCAAGGACGGCCAATGTGGTTAAGTTTTCACAAAGCCGCTGGGAATACATCGCGCCTGCAGTGCCGTCGTGGTCGCCGGATAGCCAGTATCTAGCGTTCGTGATGGCCGATGAGTACGGAGTAACTATTGGGGTTCAGACTGCCCGGTTTGATGGCACTGAGTTGCGGCAGGTGTTTGACGGCAGAGCATACAAGACTTCCTGGTCACCTGACGGTTCAGCCATTCTACTTGTTGGCGATGACCTCATTTATATAGTCCAACCTGACGGAAGCATTCTGCACACCTTTGGCGAAGCGCAGCTGCTTTCCCGAGTTCCAAGCCGTACTATCGCGTGGTCGCCGGACGGGACGCGCATTGCCATTTACGACCCGGGCAGTCCGCGCATTGGTGTCCCTGGTGAGACGTATACGTTAGCACGCGATGGGACAGATCCACACGGTGTGGTCTGGCGAAACTCCGAGCCATGGATTCCTCTTCCGAATCAGACGGCCCCCGATGTAGTGAAGTGTTCGTCTGGGGTTGTGGTGCAGGAGCCGGAGGCGAATCCGGAATTGGTTGCTGACTGCAAGACACTACTTAGCATTCGGGATGCCTTGGCGGGGCGGGCCGACTTGAACTGGAACAGCGAAACTCGCATCGCAGAGTGGGAAGGCATAACTGTAGAAGGGAATCCTCCGCGTGTTACTTGGCTACAACTCGGGAACCGCGGGCTGACAGGCGTCTTGCCCCGGGAAATTGGTAATTTGTCCGCGTTGCGCGTTTTGGACTTTGGAACCTATTCTCAGCCCAAGATGCTGAACAGGCTGCATGGAAGCATCCCTAACGAACTGGAGAGACTGGGGAAGCTCAATTATCTGAGCCTTAGGTACAATCACCTAAGCGGAGAAATCCCGACAGGATTGGGCAATCTAAAGGGCCTAAACGATCTGGACCTCAATGGCAACTACCTGAGTGGAGAGATTCCATCCGAACTAAGTAGCCTAACAGGGATTCAATCCCTACGGCTCGGAGGGAATGCTTTGAGTGGGCCAATTCCGCCAGAGCTGGGTAGTCTGACGAGATTGAGAGTGCTAGATCTCAGTTACAATGATTTGAGCGGATTGATCCCAGCGGAGTTGGGTGCGCTCACAGACTTAGAGCGATTATATATTGACAGAGTCCTCTTGACCTCAGATGTCCCCGGAGAGTTAAAGGCACTGGCTGCTCAAGGTAAGCTCAGTATTGGATATAGTTGTATGCCCCCGCAGAGACTTCACAACATTGGCGTTTCAACGGGGTCTAATGCGCTGTTTTCCAATAGAGGAGTAGTCTGAATTGACCATTGGCCCAGGATATCTGAGTTGCGTTCGAAGAAAGAGGGTGTATTATTCGCAATAACGTAATTCTTAATCATGATCCTGCTACCCACATGGACGTGGATTCTTTGGTTTGAAGCGCATACCGGGGGAATTAGTAATATATGACTTGACTACCTCTTGAGGGTTTGTTACAATATCTT
>JAPPLM010000009.1 GCA_028874195.1 Chloroflexota bacterium | reverse complement strand
GGTCACCAGCCCTTGACAGCCAAGACAGTTTCTGAGCTTGTCGAAGGGTGAACGGATGAGCATTCACACAACTCTGGCTCAGTGGTTTCACATCCGTCCGTACCGAGTGGGCTCCGCGTAACACTTGTCGCAGCGCGAGCGGGCGCTTTGGCAACCAGTTACGGAGAAAGCGTCTGACCCACTAAAGTAGGATTGGCAGCGTGCTCGTTGTCACGCAAGCGGAACCATAGCCGGGCCTCTTCCCTCATTCTATACTATGCCGTAGCGCAAGCATGAGACACACCTAAGGATTGCTTCGTGGAACTACTCTTTGGTTTCCATCCGGTGCGGGAAGCATTGCGCGCCGGGCGCGTGCCTGAGGTCGTGTGGGTGGTAGAGAAGGCAAAGGGGCTGGGCGAGATCGTGGCGCTGGCGCGCGCGAGTGGCGTGCTGCCACAGACGGTCACGCGGCAGAAGTTGGGCGATCTCTGCCGCAGCAGTCACCACCAGAACGTCGCCGCGCGTTTTCCCGACCGCACGCTGCACTCCCTCGACCATCCCCTTGCGGTGGCGGAGCAGCGGGGGCAAAAGCCGTTTCTCTTGGCCCTGGACCATCTGCAGGACCCGCAGAATCTTGGTTCGCTGCTGCGTACCGCTGAGGCCGTGGGCGTGCACGGCGTGGTGCTGCCAAAGGACAGAAGCGCACCCGTGAACGCTACTGTCGCTCGCGCCTCGAGCGGCGCGGTAGAGCATCTGGCGCTGTGTGATACAATCAACCTCATGCGCGCGTTGGCGTGGTACAAGGAGCGCGGCGTGTGGGTGGTGGGACTCGATCCCGCCGGGGAGACCCGGTACGATGCGCTGGACTACGCTTGGCCGGTGGCGGTCGTGGTGGGAAGCGAGGATAAAGGTCTACGCCCCATAGTGCGGCGCGCCTGCGACTACCTGGTGCACATCCCAATGACGGGAAGCGTGGCATCCCTCAACGCCGCCGTGGCCGGCTCCTTGCTGCTCTATCACATCTGGCGCACACGGGAAGACACACACGGGAATAGCGGTTGAGTTCGTGCGACTGGAGTGCGACGGGTGCAGGGAAGTCGGCCTTCGATCTTTCGGCAAGCTCAAGACAGGCTCAGGCCGAATGGATACTCTTTTTGGGATCCCTCTCACACCCAGCCGAGGCGCCTTATCAAAGCGGGGAGAAACCAGAGGAAACCCAGGGCGGGCAACGCGATGAGGGCGATCACAACACCAAAACGAAAGGCCACCGGCTGGTAGCGGAAGACGATCTCATGAGTTCCTGCGGGAACCCACACCGCTTGATAATAGGCGTTCGCCCGCCAGATTTCCGTTGGCTCGCCGTCGAGGGTCGCTTCCCAGCCGGGAATGAAGGTCTCAGCGAAGATGAGTACGTGCGGTGTTGGCGATTCGAGCCGCACGATGAGGTGTTCCGGCTGCGGACGTTCCGTTTCAAGTGAGACTGCTTGGGCGTCGTCCGCCAGCGCGTACCGTGGCATGTTCAATTCGCTCGATGCAGTGCTCTCGCCAAAGCGGGCTTCCTGATGCGGGGGAACGACACCAAGCGGCGGGCCGCCGCCCCACAGATCCATGCGCTGCAGCCGGTGCTTAAGCGGCCGGGCAAATCCTGTCAAGGCATTGCGCGGCGGCAACTCGAGGAAGTCCGCCTCCCGCTCCAGGATCACGTCTTGGCCGACACGGAAGGCCGAACTACTAAGAGCGAGCCGGGCAAGGTCGGTGCTCTCCGCAAGATAGACCGTACCCACCGCGTACAGCAGACCCAGCGCGCGCTCGCGTTGGTAGAGCTTTACGTCACCGCTGAAGAGGAGCGTCATGGGTTCAGTGGTAAGGATGAGCGGCGCGTGGGTCTCAGGTCCGATAGCGCTCATGGCAACCATATGCAGCGTGCCGCCGGTTGCCTGATACTCTACGACGACTTCCTTGAGGGATACGGTCTCGCCGAGATCGATAACGGCGTGATAGTGGCGGCCTTGGGGATTATCCGGCCACGAACCAACAACCCGCACCGCTTGGTGCGCCGGCGTTGACTTTTCGTATTCGCCCTCAGCGGTGTGCACACCAACGTGAATTGGACGTTCAATCATCCGGTTATCAGTGGTCGTGATGCGGATGGTCGCGATAGGCTGCCCCTGAGGGAGCGTTGCCGCGTCGGTCAGGTACGAAATGATGCCGATGTGGTCGGCGGCAATGTCCGGCACGTTGGGAATGGCAACGGTCGGACTTTCCGCCGAGATCGCCTGGGTAAACGTGGTGTCGTAGTACACGTCGTCAACCCACGGGTCGCGTATCTTGTCATCGAGCAGATAGGCAACGCCAAAGAGATCGAGAATGCGGGGCGGCGGCACGGCGCGGAGTTGGTCGCGCAGGATGGCGTCCGGCTGCGCCGACGCACCCGGCTGCAGCACTTCCTTCATGCGCACAAAGCCATCCAGGGGCAGTACGCCCCCGTCGTAGCCGTCTACGGTCGCGATCTGAAACCCCTGCGGTATGTTCGGCGTCATGACCTCGAAGTATTTCTGTGTGACGAGGAGATTGTAGGTACTGCCGTCTCCCAGGTGGGCGAACTGCTCCCGCAACTGCGGCTCCACACCGGGCGCGTAGGCGGTACCGGCAAGACTGAGGATGCGCCCTCCTTGATAGAGGTCACGCAGCGTAGCGGTTACGGGTCCCGGCTCGCTATAGGCGATGGGCGGCGGCGCTTGATTATATTCCAAATGGCGTGACGCCCAGAAGAGTTCCAGCCCAAGAAAGAGCGGCAAGAGCAATGCCAGGGACGGCACGCGAATTGCGAGGAGAATAAGCCCAACGCTCGCAACAGTGAGACCGAGCCAGATGAGGGGAAGTTCGGGTGAAAGCGAGTGCTGGAACGGCGTGAGCGCGGCAATCACTATCGCCAACAGAATTACACCGCTGCCAAACCGCAGCAGTGTTGCGCGCAAACGGCCGTGGTCTCGGGACGTGGTCGCTATCCAGTCAATGCCGATGCCGACGAGAACGCTGGCGGCAAATGTGTAGAGCAGTAGCCAGCGCGCGGGCACACGGAAGAGGTCCAAACCCGGAAGAATTGCGAACAGTGCCTGATATGCAGGTATGTATGCGCCCAGTGCGAGAAGCAGACCCGCAAGAGCGAGGAAAGCGAAGCCGCTTGTAGCCGGGCGGCGAATCGTCGCTGCCACCGCGAGCACCGCAAGGCAGATGGCAAGAATGCCAACGAAGCCAAAGAATTCATCCGTGCTTACGAATCCGTCGGGAGTGGGCAGCATGCCGGCCAAGAACTCGCGCGGCGAGAGCGAGAACGCGGTGGCTTCCGCATAGCTCAAACCTCCCTGGCGAATGGAGTGGTGGGTGAGTTGGAGCATGGGCAGGAGCTGGGGCGCTGCCAAAGCCACCGTGCCGGCAAACGCACCGCCAAGCAGGAATAGCGCCACAACGGGACGCCAGAGCGAACGTGTGTACCAGTCTCTGAGGTATGCAAACCAAGCCGGTGCTGATGACGGTTCTGGCCTGATTGCGCGTGGCTGCGTGGCGGGATCACCCGCTACAGCAAAGAACGCAGGGCGGTAACCCTTGTAGCCAAGCCAGTCCCACACGGCGTGCCCCAGCCAATAGAGCATTATTGCGACAAGGGTCATGTACGAGGGCTGCGCGTGTCCGGCGAGGAATTGCAGCGCAAGCAGACAACTAAGCGCCACCGCCCAGCGCACGCTGCGCCCGTGGTAGATGTGGTGGGTGACAAAGAGGGCCCAGGGTAACCACACCGCCGCGTTGACTTGGTTGACGTGTCCGACCTGCGCGCCCAGGAAGCCGCTGAGACCAAACGTTATGGCAGCTCCCATGGCGGCAGGCCAGATGAGCGCTGTCACGCGACGGGTGTAAACATACACGCCGAGAGCGCCCCAAATGAGGTGCAGCGCGATGGAGAGCGCCAAACCGGTCTCGGCAGAAAAGAGGAGGTAGAGCAGGTTGGGCGGATAGAGCACAGCCGTCTGTTGGTTGGCAAGGAAGGGGACACCCTGGAAGAGGTAGGGGTTCCACAACGGCAGGTTGGCTTGCCGCAGGGCCATTGCGGCGTACTGGCGATAGGGGTAGAAGTAGGTGGAGAGGTCGTAGCCGGCCAGTACCCGGTCGGTGAGGAGCGCCTTCCAGAAGAATGCGGTAACGACCGCCGTGAGGACGAGAGCGGCGCCCAACCATGGCCCGTGACGCCGGATGAATGGGTTTGCTGAAAATGCCTGAAACGAAAATGCCATGTATGAAGATCGTACCCGATTGGCTCCCTGCTTCCCTGATTAATGATAGGAGAGGTCTGTCAGCGGAGCAAATGACACAACGCTGGCATCAGTGGGTGCAGGCTTGACCGTTTCGATGTGTTGGAAATCCTGTCATTCCAAACGGAGCGCAGTCTGGCAGGTAGACGACTTGACATACCGCGCGAAATGTGTCATAAACCTACGTGGACTCCTGCCAGTTACCAGAGCGTGGTGGCTGAACAACCGTACGCACAGTGGCGGGCGGCAGAGCTTCCAGTAGCAACCCACAGAGGAGGAAGGGCAGCATGACTCTATTGTATCGGGTCTTGGCGGTATTTCTCGTCGCGGTCGGGTTCTTGGCGTGGGCCCTTCTGATAGCGACGCCGCTGTATCACGACGGGTCGCCGGAGTATCCGCATTGGCAGATACTCAACTATTTCATGGCGGCTGCCGTGTTGATCATGCTGGTCAAGGGGTTCCTGATGCGGCGCGACCGCGACGCCCGGGAAGGTGGTAGCAGCGATCTCATTGAGCACCTGCGGGTGAGCACCGCCTTCTATGGCAGCGTCGTGCTGGCGATGCTCTTCTACTGGGAGTGGTTCTGGACCCTGAATCCTGAGAGCGAGACCGGCGACGCGGTGACCTCGCATCTGGTCTACTTCCCGATTGTCGATGCGCTCTTTGTGGTGCTCTGCGTGCTGATCGGACGCCGCTTCTGGAAAGAGGGGAGCGCCTAGGCGGGGCGGGTGCGTCAAGTCAGTGCATCAATGGCGCGAATTTCAAGAAGGTCGAGACCGGAACGCGTGGTCTCGACCCTTCTGTATGCAGTGCGAAGTGTAGCAGTGCGCAAAGCGACGTGCCGGAATGGAAATCTGCCTCTGGCGCCAAAGAGGGAGGGACAAGCCCCCGCGCTACGGCTAGGACGCAAGGATATATCTGGTTCCAGCAAAACCCGGCCTAGTCCGCGCCCCGGCATGGGGCGAGATTTCACGGGAAAGACTGGCACAGATCAGATGGATTCCCGCTTTCGCGGGAATGACGATCCCTTTTCGTGATGATCCTCACGCCCTTCGCGTGGCGGGCAGTGCCTGCACACCCCTTAGTACAGGCTGTCCTTGTTGGTGGAGTAGCACCACTGGGAGGTCAGCAGGAAGTGCACCAGCGCATCTTGCGCTTTCTGGGTGCCGATACGCTGGAGCGCATGGACGGCCTTGCCGCGCACGTAGCGGTTTTCGTCGTTGAGCGCATGCGTGAGTGCGGGCACGGCTTCTTCCGACTTTTCGCCAATGCGTGATAGGGCCAGTGCCGCGCCGCGGCGCATGAATTCGTCTTCATCGCCGAGCGCCTCGATGAGGGCCGGTACGCCGTTGGCGGAGCTCTGCAAGGAGATGCCGAGCGCGTCCACGGCATGGCGGCGCACCTCGATGGAATCATCGTTCAACGCCGCTTGCAGGGTCGGCATGACTTCATCGCCCAAAAATCCCAGGTCGGCCAGGGTTTCCACCGCCATGGTGCGTGTGCCTTCATTGTCGTCCTTGCTGGCATCCAACAGGGAGGGCACGGCGGCAGCGCCGATGGTGCTCAGGGCATAGCTGGCGTTGCGCCGCACGGCTTCATTCTCGTGCTGGAGCGTATCGATCAAGGCGGGTATAGCCGCCTCGCCCAGCGAGCCCAGTTGGTAGGCGGACGCCAGGCAGGTGGTCTCGTCGTCAACTTTGATATTCGCGATTAGCTCCGGTATCGAGCCATTGCCATTGGCCGACGGCGCGCCGTTGTTGGCCGCGCCGGAATACCAGCGCCACATTTGGCTCCACACGCCGTTGAGCGCGCTATCGTCATCGTCCGCCCACTCACCGTCCTCACTATCCCAACTCGGCTCCTGCGGCTCCTCGATGCGGGCAAACATGAACTTCATCATATAGCGTTTCTTGTCGGTGGTGTTGCCCATGCCGCGGTGCCAGAGATCGTAGTGGACCATCAGAATGGTCCCGGCCTCTACCACCACGGGGACCTCACCCTCGGTGGTATCCAGCCGCATGTTGAGGCCTATCGGACCGACCAACCAGTTGTAGTAGTGCGTGCCCGGCAGCACGCCGGTCGGCCCCATCTCCACGGTCGTATCCTGGGGATAGTACATTGCCAACAGCCAGCGCGTGCGGTGCCGCCGCCGGGTAAAGGAGTCCCGGTGGATCTGCTGACCCTCGCTGTGCGGCGGCCGGTAATGGCAGTGGCGATGGGGATGAATGAAATAGTTGTTGCCCAGCACGCCCGCCAGCGCGCCGTCCACGGCCGGATCGTCGAGGATCTGGCGTATGGCGGGGATTCTCGCCATCAGGTTGTTGCCGGGATTGCCATCTTCCTCAAAAAGAGCTTCGGTCTGGTTCCAGATGTCCTGATGGAATTCACGGGGATGCCCGGTCTTGACCGCGACATAGCCGTTGCGGATGAAGTCGCGCATCTGCTCGTCGGTAAGTCTAATCATGGCTAGTGTTGACCTCCTGTGGCGTAGCTCGTGGCTGCTGTTCTAGCCCTGCTTGCAGAGCACTCTTCGTCTCTCTTGTCAGCGTCGGAATAGAAGCGGATACTAGAAGGTACCAAGGATCCATATGACTATAGTACGGTGACCGCATGCTGTCAAAGTCGCAGGGCTATGCGTCGTAAGTGAGCGAATTGGCAACTGACTTCCGAGTTGAAATTGGTGAAAACAAGAGTGACGAATTCATGAGGAGTTTATTTAAGGAACAGTATGTTAGGAAGATGAACTCCTACGATAGTCCAGATGGGGACCTCATAAAGGAGGTATACGCTCGATTTGGTCTTGCCTACTACTTGAGTGAGTGTCTGAACTCTGGCCTTGTTACCCTAGCGGCTCTATTGGACTTTGGGGAACCCAGATACATGACCCGCCCTCGACTTGAAGAAAAACTCTCGTACTCAAGTTCACTCACTCTTGGAAAGTTGATTCTAAAGTTAGAAACCAAAGTGTCCCAAGATCTATTTGAGAAGCTCAGGGGCGCAAATGAAAAACGAAGATACCTTGCGCACAGATTCTGGTTTGAGCAAGTCAACTTGATGACAACGGTAAAGGGAATTGGCGAGATGATCGCTATGCTTGAAGAAATGCAAGACTACTTCGAGAAGGTGGACTCCGAAGTGCAGGATCTGTGTGTCGAAAAGTTGCATGAGATCGGGGTCACAGATGAAGACCTCCAAGAGTCATTTGAGAAAGTACTGAGGAATGAAGACACAAAGCAGTTCCTTAGCCAAAGAAAACTAAGGAGACAGGAACGCCTTGTTCGAGTTTGGCAAATTGGCATGGCTGAGGACTCACAGGTGCTAATCTTTGAGACTCAAGACGGGTGCCTATGGCAACTCTGTGATGTTGGGCTCGGTTGGACTTATTTTGAGAGGCCGGAGAGTCATTGGCAGGAAAACCAGCGAATTGCACGCTACCTTCCAGCAAACACGAACCCCAGACCTGACGATGCTCAGCCTTGGTCATATGACTTACGCCTTGGAAATAAGGCGGCCATTTTGGTACGTCCGGGAAGTGTAGCCAGACGCTATCAATGGAGTCTAAGAGAACTTCCGATCAAAAGGAACTAAGTAGTCGCTTAAGCCACCAGTACCAATGTGTGCGCGTACAACTTCGTTCTTTCAATGTCACTCTCTTAACCCACTTCGAATTCTACAATAAAAACCCTGTCGTCGCATCTCATTAGTCGCATCGAATCCATCTTCTGTTTGAACATTAGCCATCTAACTTGCAGTAAGAGGGGGTGACAGTTGACTGAAACGGGAATTGATGGAAAGGTCGCACTGGTCACCGGCGGCAATCACGGCATCGGGGCTGTGATTGCGCAGGCGCTGGCGGCACAGGGCGTGAAAGTGCTTATCACCTATTTCCGTCTGGAGACCGCCTATGCGGAGAATGAACTGCAGGCTGCTCTGGACGCCGGCATTGGCGGTGACCGGCTCTATCGGGCACAGCAGCAGCAGAGCGCCGACCATGTTGTTTCCGCGATCAGGAAAGCTGGCGGTACTGCAACGGCGGTGGAGTTGGACCTCTCCGACTCTGATGCGATCCCTAGCCTCTTTGACCGCTGTGAGGCTCAACTGGGCCCGGTAGAGATACTCATCAACAATCATGCCTACTGCGCTCCTGAGACCTTTGATCCGGCCAATGTCGGAGCTAACGATTCAGGAAGCGGCATCACGCTCACGTCGGCTGAGGGCATCGATCAACACATGGCCGTGAACGTGCGGGCAACGGTGCTGCTCATGCGCGAGTTCGTTGAGAGACACATTGGGAGGAGGGCTGATTGGGGACGGATCGTCAACATCAGCACTGATGCGGCCCACGCCCACGGCAATAACGTGAGCTACGCCGCCAGCAAGCACGCTATCGAGTCGTACAGCCGCTCAGCCGCCTCGGAGTTGGGCCAATACGGCATTACGGTCAACATCGTGGCGCCGGGCCCTATTCAGACGGGCTACATCACGCCCGCAATGGAGCGAGAGATTGAGGCCGAAACGCCGCTGGGCCGCGTCGGCAGGCCGGAGGACATTGCGCATACGGTGGTCTTCTTGGTGTCGGAGCAGGGTGGCTGGTTGACCGGCCAATTGCTCTACGTCGGCGGTGGGTACCGCATGCATCAGTGAGGAGTGGGGGAACGGGGTGCCAACCTGACCTCCCGATCTAAACTTCATGGCGATAGCGCTTTGTAAGGTGTACCCGTCCCGCATTATCATGGCCGTAGCATTGGCAAAAAGAGTTGAGGATCGCATTTACATAAAGGAGTGTGAGCATGTACATTATCGTCGCGCCGATCAAGATCAAGGAAGGATACAAAGAGGCCTTCATCGAGGCGATGTTGGGTGACGCCAAGGGTTCGGTGAACGACGAGCCCGGCTGCCTGCGGTTCGACGTGGTCCAGGACGGCGGCGACCCGAACCGCATCTGGCTCTACGAGGTCTACGTGGACGAGGCCGCATTCCAAGCGCATCTGCAGACGCCACACTTCATCAAGTGGCGGGATACGGTCAAGGACTGGATGGAGGAGCGGCCCGAGGGAGCCGGCGCCGGCGCGGGGAGCACCAACATTTGGCCGTCGGACGACGAGTGGAAGTAGGTCCTTTAGTGTGTGAAGTCTCTGGATTGGAATTGTTATGGCAGATTCGTCTCTGCCGGTTGGGAATGCCGTAGAACCCATCGCGCATGTTGACGTCCCGCGCAGAACGGACTACATAGGCGAGTTTGTCACGCTGTCGCCGGTGAATCCCCAAGCAGACGTGGAGCAGCTCTTCGCAGGCACGCACGGCTCCGCTACCAAGGAGCAGGTGTGGACGTATTTGCCGTACGGTCCCTTTGACAGCGTAGAGTCTATGCGGGAGTGGCTTACGCAGTGGGTGGCCCCAGACGATCCGCTCTTCTTTACCGTTCACCAGCACGAGTCCCAGCGGCGCGTGGGAATGGTGAGCTTGGTAAATATCGCGGAGGAGATGCGTCGCCTGGAAATCGGGAACATCTGGTATACACCGGAGGCGCAGCGGACGCAAGCAAACACGGAAGCTGCGTACCTGATGCTCTGTGAGGCGTTCGACCGGCTGCACTACCGGCGGGTCGAGTGGAAGTGCGACTCTCTGAACGCGCGGTCACGTGCGGCGGCTCTGCGTCTCGGTTTCAGCTTTGAGGGCATCTTTCGACAGCACATGATTCGTAAGGGCCGCAATCGCGATACGGCGTGGTTCGCCATGCTGGACAGCGAATGGCCGCTCATCAAACGAAACTTCGAGACTTGGCTCTATCACAACCCGGAGCGGCAACTGTCCTTGACCGACCTCAACCGCAGCGGAGGTTAAGAGGGACGACGGCTGCCGCGCGCCTTCGACATTCGCCAGAGCCGAAGTCAGTCCTGGGATGCCGCATGTGCAGGCGCAGTAGTCGCCAGCCACGTCGCAGAAGCGGCCCCCCTTATCCCGCCCGCGAGGCACGTAGAGTGGATTTCTGCTACTTCTTGTTGATTCAAACAGATTACAGCGCCCATGCTGGCAGTGTGTGAGGGTCCTAACGCCAGGGTGATTTGTGATCACATCATGGCGAGAGCGGCCGACGTGCAGCGTTCCCTCTCTGCGGGGATGTGATTGCCGACCGGTGTCGTTACTTGTAGAAGGCATTTGGGTCTATGCAACCACCATGCTTCATGGGGAATCTTCGGTTTCCGCTGGGTCCTCATCAGAATCCGGCATCACGCTGCCGCCAATAGCCAGCACAATAACGCCTATGAGTATCACGAACAGGCCGCTGAAGATTCCCCACAGACCTTCGCCAATGTCTCCGCGCAACAACTCAGTGATTACGGCCACTGCGATCAATACAATGCCAAATAAGATTATGAAGATGCCCAAGAAGGCTATGATCAGCCCTACGGTATGCTTGGGAGATCTGCGGGGTCCGTCTGCTGTTGCTGCCTTCTCGGATTCTGGCGATTCCGTGTCATCCGCGTAATCCAGTCCTACTTCAAGATGGTCGAGCCTCTCATTTTCACGAAGCAGCTTTTCCTCTTCTTCGGCTAATTCTTGCTCTTCTCTACCTAATGCTTCGCGTTCCTGAAAGAGCTGCTTGCGGTCTTCCAGTTCAAGGCGGCGCGCTTCGAACTCCTTCTGTCTCTCAGAAAGCGCCCGGCGCCTGCGTTCTAACTCTTGCTTTCTCTCAGCATTGGGGTCCCTCATGACTGGCGTCCCTCGTAAATGGGTCGTATCGAGAGAATTGCTGTCCTGCTGCCGTGCAAGGGTAGTTGCGCTAGCGCAATCTTGATCAGCCGCCAACTAATCTTGGCGACTTGTGCGTCAGGAGCCAAGCCGCCAAACCAAGGTCTTTTGCACCCGCATTTGCGGTCAGCATACCAGCTTCTCTTGCTCTCGGTCAGCCTGCAGGTGCGGACACCGGGACGAGAGCGCGGGCAACTTCCTCCCGGTTTGCCAGGGTGGCCCAATGCTGGCCGACGAGGGCGGGGAAGAGGTGTTTGCTTACCTCGCTGCTGTAGAGGATGCAGTCCTCCAGCCAGACCCGCTGCTTGAAACCGAGTTCCCGGCTTTGTATCAGGGAGTAGAAGACGCAGGCGCTGCCGTACTGCCCGCACAGCACCACGTTTTCGATGCCGGCTTGGTGCAGCAGGTAGTCAAGGCCCGTGCCTGTAAAGACAGAGCCTGTCGTCTTGCGGATGAGCATCTCGCCAGGCAGCGGCGCCAACTGTTCGATCACCGACATGGCGGGGGTATCGAATAGGTCGTAGTCTCGTTCACGCATGTGGAGCGGCGCATCGCGCTTGTCCAGCGTCCACCTGGCGCAAACGGCATGGACGACGAGGGCGCCGGCCTCGCGAAAGATGTGAAGCGCGTCGGTGACGTTGGGAATCACGTAGTCGAGCTCGCGGGCGAACCACTCGGCTCTCTCGTGGTTGCCTTGGGCCAGCCAGACCGGATTGCAGAAGCGGTTCATCATGTCGATGATGATGAGGGCGGTCTTTTCGGGTGCGAGGACCTCGTTTTCAGCGATACGCTGGGTAACAAAGTCGTCGGTATCAATGAGCATGCGATTGTCTCCCTTGAAATAGGTCGGTACACCTGGCATTAGCATAAACCGCCGTGACAAGAGAGATCTGATCACTTGCCTGAGACGGTGTTTGCTTTTCTCGCTAAGAAGCGGGGATAAGCCTCCGTATCGCAGTCTGTTGACGAAGCTCGATCTTCAACACTGCCGCATCACACAGTTAGGAAAGATCAGAGAAAAGTATTGAAATAAGTAGACAATAGCACGCTTTCGCAAACCTACACGCACACTCCTCTCCCGTGCTCCCTCACGGAGACTAGCACGACCGCAATCCCGTTGCCCAGCAGCCAAAGGGGATCGAGGAACGACGTAGGCATCCCGACGATCCTGCCTTGTGGGAAGTCCATGATTAGGTGACTGCCCAAGCCCAGGGCAAAGGCAACCTTCACGGCTGTCAGTATCTCGCTGCGGTAGCTTGTGCGGTTGCAGAGCCAAGCAAATGCGAAGTACGGCAAGGCACTGTGAAAGAGGATGTTGCGGTGGCCACCGATGCCGAACAGGGAAATATCGAGGTCGGGCACGGCGCTACCGAGGAACAGGAACGGGAACGCAAGCGCGATTGACGCGATCCGGCCGGTACTCGCTTTTCCATGACGTGCATAAAGGATCGCAGCGTAGATGCCTGCACACATGACGGCAAACAGGAAATGTGCCCAACGATCCGGTGACACTGTCAACCTTGCACTCTATTCGTTACCTCAGCGGCATTGGTTTACCCCGCACCTCACCCACCCAGACCACAACAGACAGGCTAGGCGATGTGGGTTAGCCCCACATTACACACGGCAGGGTTGACCATTTGGGGGTATTGCGATGAGTCTATCACCCTGTTGCTGGAAAGAGCACCTCGACCAATTCCAATCGCTTAGTTGGCGAGGACGGGCAGACTAGGCCTCTGTTTCAACGGGCTGCTCAACTGATTTCTCGTGCAGCCCGTCTACCCAATACCCGTAGTCCAAGAGTTCCTGGTAGGTATCCGGCCGGCGGTGGTTCCAGGCATCTTCGCGGAAGCTGGCTAAGCCGGTGGTGCCGCCTCGGTAGACCATGCGCGGGCGGTCGAGGTCGAGTTCTGCCATGGCCACGCCCCAGTAGCGGCCGCGGTCTGCCAGGGTTATGCCGTCGGGTCCGATCACGCTGCTGCGGTTGAGGCACATGCCCGGCATCCAGGGCTCGTGGTCGGTGAACCCATAGTTCACCGGACAGACGTAAACGCAGTTATCGATGGCGCGGGAATGGATCACCGCCTCCCAACCGACCTCGCCGTACATGCTGTACATGGTCGGGTGGTAGATAATGTCAGCGCCCTTGAGGGCGAGGATGCGGTATCCCTCCGGGAAGAAAACGTCATAGCAGATGGTGATGCCAATCTTGCCGAAGTCCAGGTCGAAGACCGGCCAGGAATCGCCGGCGGTGATCCCCCACTGTTCGATTTCGGTAACGGTCAGGTGGACTTTGTTGTAACCGCCGACGTAGTTGCCGTTGCGGTCGATTACCATGGCCACATTGCGCCGCAGTCCATCGTCATCCAGGCCAAGGACTGGGGCGACAACGTACATGCCGTGCTGCCGCGCCACCGCCGCCATGCGCTGATAGGTCTCGCCGCCGGGCACCGGCTCGTACCAACGGTCGTCGGTACCGCCGGAGTTAATGCCGCGCACTGGAAAGGCCTCAGGTAGGCAGGCAATGTCCGCCCCTTGCGCCGCGGCCTCGTGGAGCAGTTCCTCGGCCTTACGCAGGTTAAACTCATGGCGTTCCTCGTCGTCCTCGCCGACAACCGAATTTGGCGTAGAACAGACGGCAACTTTCGCAAGACGAGCCATATTCCTCTACTCCCCGTTCTCAGGTTACCGGGCACAAGCAGGGCCCGGTTCGCTTGCGGTCGAGCGCGTGCATCATGGCCCAGCCCTTGCATTGTACAAAATGAACCAGGGGAGCGAACTTCGCTCCCCTGGTTGCGAATCCCTGTTTACCAGAGACAACCGCGGTCGTCCAGCCAGCCTTGGACTTGGTCCTGCGTCTTTTGCAGTGCCTCCGGCACCGTTATGGCGCCTTCCAAGATTGCCGGCCACGTCTCGTTGCGCCAGATATCGTTGAAGTCGCCTTGCTGGATGAGCGTGGGCGTCGCGTTGGCGATAGACGCCATCGTCTTATAGACGCTGGCGTCCTCATAGTCCTTAGTCGTGATCGGCTCACGCCGCAAGTCCGCCGGATAGCGCCCGCCGCCTTGCGGCACCCAGATTTCCTGCAGGTCGCCGATCACCGTGTGCTTGATGAAATCCCAGCCGCCCTCGGGGTTTTCCGCCTGTGATCCGAGGTGGATGGCGACCACGGCATAGGCGGCTTTACGCCCGCCGGGCCCATTTGGAGTTGGCGCCATGCCGACTTCAAACAGATTCGTCGGCGTGACCTGCTCGTTGATGCGCCGGATCTGGAAGTGACCGGTGTGATAGATGGCCGTGTTGCCCTCGAAATAGTTGCCGCCCTGCACGCGGTGCTTGGTGAAGGTATCCGCCTGAAACTGCACCGCATCGCGGAAGGCATCGCTGCCAAAACCGCCTTGGCTACAATCCGGATTCCAGAATTCGGCCCCCCAAGCCCAAGAATAGTACGTCAGCACAGAGGGAACGTGCGGCTGGGTGCCCATGCCGCCTACCACTACTTCATCGCCTTCGACCTTGGTCAGCTTTATGGCCGCTTCCAAAGCGGCATCCCAGGTCCAATTACCCTCAGCCTCGAGCTCGGTGGGAGTCTTGAGGCCGGCATTGACGATGAGGCTCTTGTTGTACCAGATTTCGCGCGAGTTGATCCACCAGGCGACGCCGTAGTTTTGGCCCTTGTGGATCCATTTGGCGGCCTCGTGGAAGTTCGCGGGATCAATTTCCGGGTCCGTCGCAATGATGGGATCGAGCGGCTGGACAATGTTGCCCGCCACAAAAGTTCCTACCCATCCAAAGTAGCCGTAAATGATGTCGAATTTGATTCCGCCGGCTTGCGCCGCTGCCGCTTTGGTTGGCAGTTCACCGAACGCGGAGTCAGCGATTGCAATCTTCTGATCCGGGTTCTTCGTTTCGAACGTCTCTACCACCTCTGCCCAACCGTTGCGCCAGGTCTCGTTCTGGCCTTCCAGCACGTGGAGGAAGTTAACCGTCTTGGGGCCTTCGTCTTTGGGTGCGGCCTCTGCTGCCTTCGGGGCCTCGCCCTCTTGTCCCACATCGGTAGGTGTTGCCGGCACCGCGCCGCAGGCTGCCGAAATCGCGACTGCGCCGCCTACCAGCGCGCCGCGTAGTATTGATCGCCGAGATAGTGTATCCGCCATCGTTTCCCTCCTCTTAAAGGGATTGACCGTCTATGGAAAGACACTGGTCATTGTGCGGCCGTAGACTCGTCGTACTCACCCTCCTTTCGCTCCATCAAGCCGCTTGGGCATCACTATAGCAGGAGTCTGCTAATATCTGCAATTGTTAAGGACTTGACAGTCTTGGTTGTGTCAGAAAAGCGGGCGGCCTTCTACTCTCTGAGATTTGACATAAGGTCCAATTTCCACGGCATTCACGGTCGAACTCTCTCCTTAGGCGATAGGCGTTGGACGCGGATTCCATTGTGGCAGTTTTCAGCCTAATTGAGGTTGCGCCCGAAACTTCCCTCTTTGGCATGCCTCCGCCCCATCGTCTACAGTATTGTTGCGCACCATGGCTTTTTGATTCTTAAGCGGTAATCCAATGGCTAACATTGCGCTGACGACCCACAAAGTGAATTCTTCGACACGGCCAAGTGACGAAACAGTCGGCTCTGCATTCTTGATCAACGAGGACTGGACAAAATGAAAAGACTCACTGCAGCGGCTTTCGAGCGTGCCAAGGCAATTGTTATGGAGCAGGGGAGGGATTTGGATCGAGCGCTGCTGGAGTTCCATTTTGAAGATGGGACCACCGAGCAGGTGCTTGACGCGCTGGCGGCGTATCAAAACGACGACGGTGGTTTCGGCCACGGCCTGGAACCCGATCTTCGCACGCCGGCGTCGTCGGTGATTGCGACCACCGTAGCCTTTCAGAATTTCCGGACATTGGGCGTGCCCGCAGAGCATCCGCTGGTGCGTAGGGGGCTTGATTACCTTCTCGACACCTTTGACGCGTCCCGGCAGGTGTGGCCGATTATTCCGCCCGAGGTTGAAGACGCGCCTCACGCGCCGTGGTGGGACTATGCCGGCAGTGAAGCGGGCTTTGGTGGGTTCTTGAGCAACCCACGGGTGGAGATTGTGGGATACTTGCACGACTATAGTGCGTCAGTGCCGGCGGACCTGCTGGCGTCAGTGACGACTGCGGTTTTTGCGCACTTGGACTCTCTGCCCGACGAGATGGAGATGCACGACCTCATCTGCTTTGTCGGCCTCGCGGAGACGGCAGCGCTACCGCAAGTGCAAAGAGACCGCATTTGGGAGAAAATTGCCAAGGCGGCGGAGCATGGCGTTGCCCGGGAGCCGGAGCAACTGGCGGGCTATGTACTGAAGCCGCTGTATGTGGTATCTTCTCCAGTGGCGGCTTTGGCGGAGCGGTTCGCGGCAGAAGTGGCAATGAACCTAGACTTCGAGATCGAGCAGCAAGGCGCGGATGGCGCGTGGTCGCCGAATTTTTCGTGGGGAGACCAGCATCCGGAGGCCTGGGAGATAGCCAAACGCGAATGGCAGGCTCGCATTACCTTGAAGAATCTGAGAGTGCTGCGCGACTTCGGCCGCATTGAGACTGGCTAAGACTGGGCAGCGATAGTGGGAGAGAAGAGATTGGTGACATGTGGACGGATGCCTCTCTCTAATGTAGAAGCAAGATGACGCTGAGGCTGTATGTGAAACGAGTGTGCGCGCTTCTTCTTGACTTGGACGATACATTGCTGGACGGCAGCTCATTCCCGCAGACCGTCACGCGCACCTGCGAGGAGCTCGCGTCGCTGCGGACAGGGCTAGAGGCCAGGCAATTGCAGGAAGCCAATCACACAGTCTTCGCCAATTACGGGCCAGAGAGACTTGATGCTTGGACACTGGGCAGATTGAGCGGTGCAGAACTTGCTGTCGAGGCCTGGCGTAGGACGCTTCAGGCCTGTGGCAACCATGACGACGCGCTCGCTCAATTTGCAGCCAAGACACACTTGCGCTTTGCCTGGGAATCCTATCAGCCTTTCCCTGACGTAGCGGGACTCATGAGTGCAGTGCGGCAGGCACGCGTCCCGATAGCCCTGGTAACGAATGGCGCCGCCGACACGCAGCGAATTAAGATCGAGGCTTTAGGTATTGCTAGCAGTTTTAGTGCTCTTTCCATCTCAGGTGAGACCGGCGTGGCCAAACCGGACAAACGTGCGTTTGCAGTTGTGCTCAAGGCTCTTGGTGAATCCGGCAAGCATGTGTGGCACGTGGGAGATAGCCTGGCGACTGACGTTGCGGGCGCGAATGCGGCAGGTCTTACCTCGGTGTGGTTGAATCGCGGCGGCAAAGAACGGGGCAAGAGTGATGCCCAACCCGACTTGGAAGTCACATCGCTCGCTGACTTAACTCCCTATATCTTGCGGGGAGTGCGATGACTGGATCGCTCCGACACCATGCGGTCCGCAGCCGGATATAATCGAACGGGCAGAACTTACGGCAGGTATTTCACAGCCTTGAGACGTGCGGCACTTTACAGTGTCTAGCCCATTCGTCCCTAAGGCACGTCCATCGTGCGCAGGCGATAGAGCGCCAGCAGGAAGAAGGCCGCAATCACGACAACCGTGCCGACAATGGCGGCGGGGAACTCGATCACGCGCCCCTCGAATACTGCAAAGCTGCTCTCATCCATGCCGTGCAGCAGCGCGAGCGTGTAGCCCCGGACGCTCAGGTAGCCAATGCCGCTCACGATCGTGCTCAGCAAACCTTCCCAAACCAACACGTACACCAGGCCGTAGGCCAGCGCGCGTGGGGTCAAGAGGCCAGCCAAAGTAAAGACTGAGGCGTAGGCGGTCACACCCGCGGCCAGCGCGATGGCGAGGATTCCCATCTGTTGCGCCTCCGCGTTTACGAGTGCGGAAGCTACGACGCCACTCGCTATCACCAGCGGCAAGGCAACTACTAAGACTGCCAGCAGTTTTGCGAGCACGATAGAAACCCGCGATACCGGCTTCAAGACTAGGAAGTAGAGCGTTTTATCTTCCAGCTCGTTGCCGAAGGCCGCGGTTGCCAGCGTCATCGTCACGATTGGCATGATGCCGCCGGTAATCATGGCGTCAATAACGACTCCTACGAACTCGCCATGAAAGGCCATCTCGCCTTCACCAATGGCTCTGATCAGGAGCACAAGCAGCGACGGCAGGGCGGCGAGCAATAGAATGACAATCAGGCGCCAACGTCCCAAGAGCTGCCTAAGGGAAAGAAGAAATATCTCAGCCATCTAGCTCTCCACGATGTAGCTGAAGACGCTCTCGAGCGACTCGTCCAGTGGCTCCACCCGCTCCAGGCGTATGCCGCGATCCTTGGCGATGCGCGGGAGCGACCGTTGCAGGACTGCCACGTTCTTACTGAGGACGATTACGTCGTCTTCTGCCCCAATTGATACCGATTCGATGCTATCCAGTTCAACGAGCGCAGCCGCGATCTTGCGCGAGTCGCTCGTTACGATGCGAACGCTGTACGGTTGTTCGTCGAGCTTCGCACGAATTGCCCGATAATCGCCGGATGCGGCCAACTTGCCGCTGACCATGAGTAGAATGCGGTCTGCTAGCGTCTCCACTTCTTCCAGAATGTGCGAGGAGATCAGAATCGTGCGGCCCTCGTCGGCCAACTGGCGCATGAGATCGTGGAACTCAATGCGCTGGCGGGGATCGGTGCCGTTCAGAGGTTCATCGAGGATGATTGCCTCTGGTTCGTGCACAATAGTTGCCGCCAACCGCATGCGCTGGCGCATGCCACGCGAGTAAGTGCCAAGAGGGCGGTTTTGCGCGTCTGCCAATCCCACCCGCTCGATTGCGAGAGCGGTTGCTTCTGCGGTGGCAGCCACGCCATGCAGTTTGGCCGACCACTCCACGAATTGTCTGCCGGTTTGAAAACCGTACACTGCCTCGTGCTCTGACATAACGCCAATGCGGCGATGCAGCGCCGGGTTGTTGCGGGGCGTCTGGCCAAAGATAGTAACGGTGCCGTCTGACGGCGAAGCCAAGCCTTCGATCATCTTGAGCAGGGTGGTCTTGCCGGCGCCGTTTGGTCCCAACAGACCGGTTATTCCCGGGTCAATTGAGAGTGAGACATCGTTCACGGCAACGACGCTGCCGAACCACTTCGAGATGCCTTTCACGGCAATGACGGGGACATTGGGACTGTTCATATGCTCATGCTCCGGTACCGCCACAGCAGCAGTGCGCCCGGTCCGACAACCAAAAGGCCATACCAGACGATGGGCACGGCCGGAGGCAATTCTGCCACTAGGATGGAGGCGTCGTCAGGAGTGTCATCGTCGAACAACATGTCGCCGAGATGCGTGGGCGCTTGGCCAACGTCGAGCAGCACAAACCACTTGGCGTAGTCGCCGGTAATGCGCCGGCATTCTTCTGGGCCTAACTCTTCGACAATCTCGCCGCTTTCGACGGCAAACGTCATCGACCTCTCGCACCACTCTGTCGTGAGCAGTCCAGACATGGGTGTCGTGATCACAAAGGCGGCAATGACAAACGCGGCGGCATACGCCCGCCGGTCGGTAAACGCCGCGACAGCCATGGGAATTGTCGTGACGAATACGGTAATGATGACGCCTGCCAAGATGAATCGCGGTATGTCGAGCCAGTTCTCTTGCAGGAATTCTCTTGCTTGTTCAGCCGCCAGTGAGTTAGCGATAAGAACGAGCACTTGCCCGAAGAGCGTGACCAGAAGCGCTACCGTGAGAAAAGCGGACCAACGCGCAATGACGTAATCGAAGGCAGTGAGCGGCCGCACCAGATAGAGAGTGGTGACGCCGTTTCGCCGATCAGGTATGAGCAGTTCCGGGGCGATGATGGCCGAGAAGAGCAGCAGGAGGATTGACGTAGCCGTGTAGAAATCGGCGTGGCTGACTTGTGCCGCTACCGGCGACACCGCCGCTATGACAAGAAAAACGGCGGGTGGAGCGATGACGAAGAGCGACATGAGCACCGGCAGGATCTTGGCCCGGGCGCCGCGCCCCAGACCAATAGTGGTTCGGAAGCTGTTCACCCACAGTGATTTGACGGCCTGCATTCTACCGCCGCGCGGGCCGTCGTAGTGCTGGTAACCCAGATCGTAGATTTCGGCTTGCGCTTGGCTCACCCCGTGCTCCTTCGAAAGATGTCTGAGAGCTCGCCGCGGCTGGGAGCAAGTCTGCGCAGCCGCGCCTCTGCTGCAACGAGCGCGTCGCGGATGTCGTCCAGTTGCTCGTCACGATGCAGCCGGACGACCACCGCCCCCCCACTGATCCTTGCCTTGATGCCGCGGGCTTCAAGCGCGGCGATCACCTCTGCGCGGCGGTCGTCCACGTCGATGTAGAACGTCTCGGTTTCCTGCGTAAACTCTGAAACGTCGCCCTGTTCGATGATGGCGCCGCCTTCGATCACGATGATGCGGTCGCAGGTGCTCTCGACGTCGCCCATGAGATGCGACGAAAGCATGATGTTGATGCCGAATTCCTGGCCGGTGCGCCGCACCAGTTGCAGCATCTCTTCACGCCCGCCTGGGTCAAGGCCGGCGGTCGGTTCGTCGAGCAGCACCAGCACCGGGTCGTGCACAAGCGCCTGCGCAAGCTTCACCCGCTGCTTCATGCCGGTGGAATACTCTTTGATGTGGCGGTAGCGTTCTTCGTCCAAGCCCACGTGCCGGAGCATGTCGGCGGCGCGGGTGCGGGCGTGCTTCGCCGGAATGCCGCTCACCTGCGCCATGTGGCTGAGAAACTCGGACGCGGTCATGAAGTCCGGGAGGCAGTCGTGTTCCGGCATGTAGCCCAGACGCATGCGAATGGTGATATTCTCGTAGGGCTTCTCGCCTAAGACCGTGGCCGAACCGGCCGTGGGCTGAAGGAGTCCCAAGAAGAGCTTCATGGCCGTGCTCTTGCCCGCGCCATTGGGACCCAGCAGACCGGTTATGCCCTCGCGCACGTGCATGTCAACATCGTGCAGGGCGATCGTTTGGCCGTAATGCTTGGTGAGGTTGTGTGCTTCGAGAAGGGGCTGGTTCACCGTAACTCCGGTCATTCACGTGAAGGCTGCTCAGCTAGCGCCGTGTTCTCTTGTGCTATACATCATGCCACTCAACAAGGATAGACATTCTTTTTAGAATTATAAACTTAGATGTGTTAAATAAGTCAAGGAAATTTGCGATGATATATAAATCATCCAGTATTTAATTGCATTTACTCTTGACAGCCACAGAGATGTAGTGTCGTGGTCACGTGAATCTGCAAGTGGCAGTTGTAGGTCGCCCGCAGATTCTGGCACATTGCCGACGGTATGTGCCAGAATCGTGCATGATGCGATTTGATGGAACGGGCGAGTGGAAGCGCGGGAGTTGCGCAGTTCCGTGCGCCTTGAGGATGCAGTGTGAAGCGAACACACATCGACATTCAGCGCTATGTCGAGCGAGCGCAGCGTGGCCCCTGCTTCATTTGTGAGATGCTCGCGGGTCGCAAACCCCACCACATCATCTACGAAGATGACAGGCACGTCGTCTTCTTGAACAAGTATCCGACACTCTATGGCTATGCCTTGGTTGCGCCGCGTGACCACCGGGAACACGTTATCGGTGGCTTCTCGATGGAAGAGTATCTCGCTATGCAGAAACTCATCTACGCGGTCGCAGAGGCCATAAAGAAGGTAGTGCCAGCGGAGCGTGTGTACATCCTGTCGTTGGGCAGCCAGCAGGGAAACAGCCACGTGCACTGGCACATAGCCCCGCTGCCGCCTGGTGTGCCCTATGGAGAGCAGCAGTATGAAGCGTTGCGAGCCGAAAACGGCATCCTGGAGATTTCGTATGGTGAGATGGCAGCGCTTGCGGCGAGAATTCGCGGGGCAATGGATATTGGATGAGGCATGTGAAAGATCATCCATCTATCTTTTGACTGGCTCAGTACCCGTTCATCCTTCGACAAGCTCAGGACGAACGGGTATTTACTTTTCTAACCCGGGTGCTGGCTTTTCAAACCGATGGTTGCCTCTTGCGTTCGTGGTGAGCCTGTCGAACCATGAAGGGTTATTAGCGAGAGATTCTCGCACAACCTCTTAGAGGGAGTAAGTTGTGGGCGTATCGCCTATTGATACCAACTGGCCTGCATCGCGTAGAGGGTGGCGTAGCGGCCGTTGGCGGCTATGAGTTCAGCGTGGGAGCCGTTTTCGATGATGGCGCCATCTTCAAGGACGAGGATGTTGTCCGCCATGCGCACAGTAGAGAAGCGGTGGGAGATGATGAGGGCGGTCTTGCCGGACACCAACTCGCGGAAGCGTTGGAAGAGATGGTATTCGGCTTCGGCGTCCAGAGCGGCGGTGGGCTCGTCCAGGATGACGAAGGCGGCGTCGCGCATGAAGCCGCGCGCTAAGGCTACCTTCTGCCACTCGCCGCCGGAGAGTTCCACACCACCTGAGAAGCGCCGCGTGAGTTGCGTGTCGTAGCCCTGTGCCAGGTTGGCGGCGACTTGGTCGGCTCCCGCCCAGACAGCCGCCTGCCGCATGCGTTCCTCGCTTGGGTCCAGTCCGCCGGCGCCTACCGTAATGTTCTCGCCCAGGCTCAAGGAAAACTGAGCAAAATCCTGGTAGACGACGGCAATGCGCCGCCGCAGGCTTTCCAGGTCATAGGCGTGTAGAGGCTTGCCATCCAGCAATATTTCTCCTGCCGCAGGGTCGTACATGCGGGTGATGAGCTTGACGAGCGTGCTCTTGCCAGCGCCATTAACGCCTACTAATGCCGTCACCTTGCCTGCCGGCAGCGTAGCGCAGATCTCATGCAGCACGTTTGATTCACCTTCCGGGTATTGAAACGTGACGTCCCGGAGTGCAAGGCCTTCTTCGAGAAGGCGAGGCGCGTCGAGAGCGTCTACAGCCGGGGCGAGCGCAATGTGCGGCCCGCTGCGGTCCATAAAGCTGAAGATCGAGTCCAGCCGCAGCGTAATTTCATAGAGCATCCCTCCCCAATTGCCGATGTACTTGAGTGCCGTTTGAGACTGCGTGATTGCCCCAAGGTAGAGGGCGATGTCTCCCACGGAGAGTTGGCCCGCGCTGGCTTGGGCCGCCACGTACCAGAACCCGCCGCCCAGGGCCAGGGCATAGAGCGCGCCGAAGAACCCGGTGCTGCGCAGGTGGACAAGGCGCACCCGATCAAGCTGATGCAAAGCCCGTATTCGCCGTTCTTCGAAGCGTTGGAGGAAGAGGTTGCCAAGTCCGAACACACGCACTTCTTTAGCGGATTGAGGATCAGTTGTCACCTCGGTGTAATATGCCATCTGCCGCGCCGCGCGCGACTGTTCTTCGATGGCCGCGTGTCTATTGCGTGCCATGCGCCGCTCGCTTATGAGATAGGGTATGGTTGCGCACACGAGAGCGACCGGGATGAGTGGGTGCAGCCGCACGAGCAAAACGAGCAGTCCTGCCAGCGTGAGAAAGGGTCGCAACCCACTTTGCACGAATGTCACCAGACGCGGCACGATTAAGCTGCCAAACTTGGCATGGGCTAGCCTCTCCTGGAAGGACGGCCGCTCAACGTCATAGAGATCCACCATGCGGCCGCCTGCGGCCATGAGACGGCGGTCGAATTCGCCGAGGGCTCTTTCCTCCATTCTCGCGGTGATGGCTTCCTGAACGGGCTCTAGAGCTGTCTCCAAGACCATGATCAACGCATAGAGCGCGGCCGTGATCAAGATGGCAGACAGCACCACAGCGCTGCCGCCCACCGCCAGCGCGAGTTGGTCCAAGAGCACCTTGCCGAGCCACACTTGCACCACCGGCATGGCTGAAGTGAGCAACACCAACGCCACGAAGACCGTCGCCACGGCCGGTTCCGGCGCAAGGCCCAAGTGAAGGCCGCGACCGAAGAGAAGGATGGTGGACCGGGCTAGGCGGAGTTGCTTCAATATGGCCTTCATTGCTCGCCTGCCTCGTCTGTTACGTCCGCATACTGCTCTGCCTGCAAGGTGTAGAGGCGAGCGTACCCGCCGTCCTGCGCCATGAGTTCGTCGTGGGCGCCCTCCTCGGCAATGCGTCCGTCCGACAGGTACAAGATGCGGTCGGCCATGCGCACGGTGGAAAAGCGATGACTGATGAGCACGGTGATCTTGTCCCGCGTTAGCGCATGGAACCGCTGGTACACGGCGTACTCGGTCTCCACATCCAGAGCAGCGGTCGGTTCGTCCAGGACAATTAGCGGGGCGTCCCGCATGAAGCCCCGCGCCAGCGCGAGTCTTTGCCACTCACCGCCGGAGAGCTCACGCCCGCCGAACTCCCTGCCCAATTGGGTCTCAAGACCCTCCGGCAGCTTCGAAATGACGTCGTCGGCTCCGGACTTGGCGGCAGCGGCGAGGATTTGCTCTTCGTCGTGAAGCGATTCCACCTTGCCTAGTCCCACATTCTCGCCTGCAGCCAGTTCGTACTGCACGAAGTCCTGGAAAATGACCCCCATGCTGCGCCGCAGTTCGGCGAGGTCATACTCACGAAGATCGACGCCATCCAGCAGAATGCGCCCGCGGGTGGGATCGTAGAAGCGCAACAGCAACTTGATAATGGTGGTCTTGCCGGCGCCGTTGTGTCCTACCAGTGCCGTGGATTGACCGGGCCTAAGGTGAAATGAGACATCATCCAACACTTGCCTGTCGGTGCCCGGATAGGTAAAGCGCACCCGCTCGAAGACGATGCCTTCCTGGATTTGGCTTGGCGCCGGTTTGGATTGGCTGGATTGGGCGAGGTCCGGCGGCGCTTCCAAGATGCGCTTCAGGGTGCGCAGTCTGCTAAAAGGGTGCGGGAGAAAGCCAATTTGAAACCCCACAAAGTGCAGTTGCTGGTGGAGTATAGCGGCAGCGCCGCTATATAGCACGAAGGCACCCAGGGACTCTTCGCCCAGAAACACACGCCACGCCAGCCAGACCCAAAGTGCCCCAACTCCTACGACCGCCACTACGTTCGCCAGCGTTACGCGCGGCACCATGCCGCGGCGCACGCGGTAGAGCCTCGCCATGGTGCGGTTGAAGATTGTCTGGTAGCGCTGGGCAAAAAAACCAAGCAATCCGTAAAGGCGTACGTCCTTGGCAGGTTCGGGCTCGAGCATCATGCCGCGGTTATACTCTAGGCGCCGTGTCTCCGGTGTCTGTACATAGAGATGGCTGCCCATGCGGTCGGAAAAGTCCCAACGCTGCCCAATGGCGGGGAGCGTGAGGAGGATTAGGGCAATAGGTATTAGAGGGTGCAAAGCCGCTAAAACCACTGCCATGCCAAAGGCGGTGAAAAGAGATAGCGCTGCCCATTCGCCCGATCGCATGACGTCTATGCCTCTGCCGCTAACGTACCTTCGCGCGTGCGCCAGATCGTCGGCAAACTCCGGGTCTTCGAAACGGGCGAGGCCCTGCCAGCTATTGGCCACATGGATAAGTTCGCGGCCGACAAAGCCCGTGATACGGTCATCTACCATGACTTGAAACGTGGCGGATAGGGGCTGCAGGAACTGGGAGAGGGCCACTGCGCCGGCCGCGAGGCCGATCCACGCGCCCAAGGGCAGCAGCCGCACTATGTCCGGAGCTTGCGCAATCAAGCCAAGGTCAAGCGTAAGACGCTCTACCAGAGCTTGCGTGAACCATAGCAACAAAGGCGGGAGCGCGGCCTGCACTGCAATCAGCAGCAGCATGAGACTGGCCAGCAACGGCTGCGCCCGCCACGCTAGCCAGACGGCCAGACGGCAGAGATGCAGCGTCTCCGGCGCCCGCTTGAAGAATGACCGTTCATGGTGTGAGACCATAGATTCGCCTGCCGATATTGTCAGTCAATGGGGCTTAGGTATGTGAATCCTATGTCTGCGGTTTGACGTGTAGTCTTGCAGGAACACCACCGTGTTATAGCAATCGCTAAGACTTAAGTGGCGATTGGGTATGTCTTCAGTTCTAGCAAATCGGTAGGTTCTTAAGGTGTCGGGGCATTGGCGCGCAATAGGCTGCATACGGATCCAATCTCCTAAAGTGGAAAGCAATGCCAAGCTTCAAGCGGCGCTAATGATACACGTAGCTGCGCAGCCAGTTTGTGGCTTGCTGAATTGCCTGTTCTATCACCATTTCTTCGCGAGCGAGCGGAAAAGTAACATTGTGGTGAAGCCATTGATTGATCTTCCAACCGCTTGCCACGTGAGACGCTTTCGCTCTGGCCATGGATTCCAGAGCCGTCGCTTTCACCGGATCGGGGAAGACCAGATCGAAGTGATCGCCATCCGGGCGCTCGACGAATTTCCAGCCCGCAGTCGTGGTCGGTAGGACCCGGCGTTCGCCAAGCCAGAGCGCCAATGCTACCAAGGTTGCATAAGACTTCTCATCCTGCGCGGCAGGCGGCATGCCCAGAGCCTCTATCAGTCCGAGGGGCGTGGTGTCAGATGTGCCCTGTGGCAACGGGGTCACGGGCCCAAAGGGTTCCCAGGTGTGGCCGAAGAACGGTGAAAAGTGCATGCCCCTTTCGTAGAAGTCTTTCAAAGCCTCCAACTGTTCTAGCGTTACGTCAGGCCCGTGGGGCAGGATACCGTGTACCCGGCCCAATTCATCCCAGGCGTTTAGCGCGCGAAACGCGGCCGGCTCGTCCATGTCGATCTTGCCGGAATTGAGATCAACGCCCACGCCGCCTTCCTGCATTAGGAGATGCAGCCAGTCCGGATACCATCCGGCCGAGGCAAAGCCCCACCGGTTCGTGGCGCCGTCACCGTCGGTATCTACGGTGAGTTGCCCTGCCGCCGCGATGAAGTCATCCCACGTCCATTCGTGTGTTGGCGCCGCGAGATTTGCGCGCCGGAACCGTATGGCGTTGTGTTCGAGAATCGCCGGAGCTATCTGTACCGGCAGCACTTGGGTCTCACCGCGAACACGCACGAGGCTGCGGGCCTCTTCTACGAAAGCCTCAAAGGGTTTGTGCTTATCTGCTTGCAGCCAGCGATCAAGCGGCGCCAGCGCCCGCATCATGCAGAGGTCCATGATGTCCACAAAGAAAGGCAGCCAGACCACGTCGGCGGTTACGCCGCCCGCCTCGCCGGCGGCCAGAAAGTCACGGACGCCGAGCGTGGCTCGATCTGCGTAATTGTCTCCGGCAGGAACCGGCATGGCGACGTGCTGCAAGACCGCCCCCTCAGGCAAACCGGGAATGCTGCCTTTCTCCCATGCCTGCAAGACATCCTCGGCATCGCGAATTGTCTGCTCATTATCGAGGACCGCCAATGTGATGGGCTGGGACTCCTTGACAGCATCGCTGCCAGTACCTACCCGTCGCGATGGCGCGTCGTCTGCAGGCGAGTCGTCATCATCGCCGCCGCAGCTTGCCATGAGCGCCACTTGGGCGCCGAGCAGTGCCAGGGAAAGCCATTCGCGTCGTGTCATAGCAGAACTCTCCCGGTTGTGGTCTTGCGGTATTCGCCTTCTCACAGGAGTCGCACGAGAGACGCGTGTGACTGCATGATAGCAAGCGTGTGGTCACATGACTAGAGCCAGCGCAGTGCTTGTCCAACCGCGAACGTGACCTTGCTTTGCCAATTACCTGACGGCATGGAGGAGCGAAGATCGTCCGTTGGGGTGGTCTTCACTTGCAGGTCTGGTTTTCTCTAAGAGCTAGCCGATGAGTTATGCCGAATTGGACGGGTTGCTGCCATGAGGAATGGGAGCCATACCCGTCTACTGCGGCGCGAACGACTCTAGTTACTTCTCAGAAAGTGACAGACCTACGGCTGCCGCGGCGCGTGCGAGTGCGGAATCCAGAGTGGCAAGTGTCCCATCGCGCCGTTGCGCCAGTTCGAGATAGAGCGCATCGTAGAAGGAGAGGCCGTGCGCGCGAGCCAGCGCGAAAGCGACCGCGAGGTCTGGCGTTGTGTCGGTTCGGATGGGCAATTCACCCAAGGTCTCAAGGAGTTCCAGCGCATGCTCCGCTGCGATTCGACCGCGCCGTTCTGCGACAAGGAGTACATTACGAACTTCGAGGTGCCAGAGTTGCGGCACATATGCAGTGTCTTCTGCGAGGCGCGCGAGCACCGCCTCAGCTTGCGGCTCGGTTTCGTCACTAAAGAGCCATGCCGCGGCGATAGACGCATCGAGAATCAGCACACTCAAGAGCGATGACCCTCATGGCGCGCAGCCAGTATCTCTGCCGTCGTCATAGCGACGCGGCGCCACCCCGCGCGACGTTGCCGGAAGCGCTCTACCGCCAGCTTACGGGAGTCGCTTTCTTGCACATGAGCCGGCACCAGATGGGCTATCGTCTTGCCGTGGCGCGTGATGGCAACGGTCTCGCCGCGCTCGACCATGCGCAAAAGGTCTGCAAGACGTGCCTTGGCCTCGGTGGTTTGGATCTTTTTCATGGCAATATCAAACCAGTCAATATAACCGGTTAGATAATATCATGGATGCCTGACTTTGGCAAAGTCAGACGCAGCCTTGCTGCAATAGAGCGAAGCTCAGTGAGCATGACTATCTGTTCTATGTGTGAAGACCGTCCCAAGGACGGTCTTCACACATGCTTTATTGCAGACGTCTCCCGCGACAGCTTGTTACCAGGCTCGTGCATAGGCTGGCGGGAGCGCATTGGCCGCGCTTACAGCAACTCTTCCGACCGGTGCTTGGTAGCTTGCCGGCCGATCTCGTAGAGCCCGACGGCTGCGCCGCCGGCTAGGATGCCCAGCACCAGGCTCGTGTACCAGTCCGCGCCGGTGATGTTGCCGCCGATGCTGCCGGCAATTGCGCCGAGCGCCACCGCCGTGAGCGGAGCGAAGCGCTTGGGCAACCCGGCTTGCTTGAGCGCTGAGACGATAATTCGTACGCCGACGGTAATGCCGCCCAGTCCGGCTAATTCAATCCCAGTCATGTCGTTGCTTCTCTTTCTTGAGTACGGTGTCAATACGATGTGCGCAGCGCTGTGTCCGGTTTCTCCGCAGCGCCAAAGCGCGTTGCGGCTGAAGGAATAAGGCTTTCGTTGCCGAAGAGGGATTCTGTAAAGAAGCCGGCTTAGATCTTGCCGGCCCACTTCTCATTGAGCTCGCGCAGCCGTTCCTCACGCGGCATGCCGCCCAGATCGTCGGGGTGCCTGGCGCCGTTGGCGATGCGGATCGCATAGGCCAAGTCGGTGCGGTCTGACATCAATTCCCCGTACATTTGCTGGAGCATAGCGTCCCGTTGGGCGATGAGCTGCTGCTTCTCCAACGCGCATTCCGTGTGCGCGTTGGTGTCAAGGGGAAAGTGCGCTCGAATTGCCCTCACAATGCCCTGGGCAAAGCGGTCCGGGTGCTGCTGAAGCTGTAATGCATCGCTCTCGTGGTCGAGAAACGCTAATTCCAGCAACGCGTCGTTGGCAAGTTGCGAGAAGGTGTACCAGTTGGTGCGCGTGGCTGAACTCCCTACCTTCAACCCTCGGTTTGGTACCAGATTCATCTCGCACATGCCCTTCTCCAGTGCCGCGGCAAGCGCTCGTGAGGAATCGTCACCTTCCTGGTACCAGACCTCACAGCCCGTGCCGCCGCCGGCATTGGCATGAATACTGATGTAAGCGTCTACCTGCTCCGCCAGGGCCATGCCGGTGCGCGCGTAAAGCGGGACATCTATGTCCGTTTCGCGGGTTAGCAGCACCGTGTAGCCGTGCTCGCGCAGTGCCGCCGCGGCGCGCTGCGCCACTGCGAGCGTGACGTCTTTCTCTTGCAGCCGCTCTAATGGTTTAGTGTCTGACGTTGACTTTGGCAGCGCTAATCCAACTGCACCCGGGTCGCGGCCGCCGTGACCGGGATCCAAGAGAATCTTCATCGTTCCACACTCCTCAGTGAATTGGTTGGGATGAACTTCAGGTGCGGCTGCGCGGATTGGAGCGCTAATTCGGAGAAGGCCGAGGAGTTCGCGCGCTTTGCCGCACACTCTTAGACATTCGCCGCCCGTCGCCGGTCGCAAGGGTGATACCTGTAGGGCGTAGGTAGTGGTCCCGGCAGTGCGTGACTGACAGCCGAGCGCTGTCTGGATGAGATGGCCGAGTGCTTCAGGATTACTTCATGTATCCTGAAACTAGTGGGCATCGCTTACGGCGTAGCGAGAGATGCGCGACCCAATAGGGGAACTACTCAAAGCATTACGCACTACCGCGATACTCAGCGGAATGCGCGGATGGAATGCAGCGCACGGCGCGTTGACCGCCGCGCTGATGGGTGTACTTCCCAGCCATGGACGGAGTGAGCAGTATGGCAAAGAACTTGCCGCAAGGCTATGCCGAGATTGGCCGCTGGGAAATCGCTCAAGCGCCAAAGTGGTTTTGGGTGGTCATGGCCGCCTTCTCACTGGCGGCTCTCCTAGTTACTTGGTTGATAGTTCCCATCGTACTTGCATTCGTGCACGGTAGTGAATGGGGGGTTAGTTCACAAGGAGGCGAGCTGGTTCTCTCCCTCTCGCTTGGATCGGTGCTGACCGTTGTTCTGCATGAGTTGTTTCACGGAATCGGCTTTCGCGCATGTGGCGCCCGTCCCCGTTTCGGATTCAAGCCTTGGACGAAATTGGGTCCGGTCTTCTACACGAGCGCCCCGGGTTACTATCTGCGTAGAGGCGAGTATCTTGCAGCGGGCCTAGCACCGGTAACGCTCCTGACTGTGGCTCTCTTTGTCGCCTTAGCGCTCATTCCGGTGAATAGCGTTTTTTCCTTTACAGCGTATTTGATGGCAGGTTTGAACGTTGCCGGGTCGGTGGGCGACATATTTTTGGTACGGAAAGTGCTGACGTATCCGCCTGAGTCCTACTATGAAGATCGAGAAGATGGTTTCGTCGTCTATGGAAGCGCACCGGAGGCGGAGACGTAGCGTGCGCATTAGGTGAGAAAAGCATCCAACTGCCATGGAATTGCAGCTTTGTGTGCCATCCCCTGACTACCCGTGTGCCAGGGGTTTCACGTACACTCTCTGAAGCAAACGGAGGTTGCGCCTATGGTTTCACGTGCTGCGAGCGAAACAGATCAAAAAATATCGTGTATACTCTAGGTATAGAAGACTATATACAACATCTGCGGAGGCTGCATTGATCGCATTCATCACAGGTCTTGCTCTGCGCCGGCGTTCTGTTACGGTTCTCGCCGTCATTCTTGTGCTCGTATCGGGCATATTCACCTACACCAGATTGCCGGTAGAGCTCTTTCCGGAGGTGGATTTTCCGATTGTCACGGTGTCAACCTTCTACCCTTCTTCCAATCCGGTGTCAGTCGCTGAAAACGTAACGGTACCGCTTGAGGATGCGATTGCCGGGATGGACGGCTTAGAAACGATCCAGTCCATTTCCAACGAAAACCTCTCCGTCATCATTGCCACATTCACATTCGGCACCGACATGGAAGAGGCGGAAAACATCGTCAATTCCAGAGTGTCCGGTGTCTCACTCCCTGAGGGTGTGAATGCTCCCAATGTCGGTCGCATAGACCCGGATTCGATTCCCGTCTTGCGCATTAGTGTCTCGGGCGAGAGGGAAATAATCGAGTTACAGGAAATCCTAGAGACCAGCGTATTGCCAAAGATCTCCAGCATTGACGGCATTGCCAGCATCGATGTCACAGGTGACGTGGAGCAGCAAGTCATCATCACGGTAGACCCGGACCGACTCTTGGAAGAGCGTATCTCGTTGTTCCAGGTCTCGCAGGCGCTGCGGGAGAACAACATTACCTTTCCCGGTGGGACTATTACGAGTAACGGTCAAGTCCTGCCGGTGAAGACGATCAACAAATTCGGTTCGCTGGACGATCTGCGGCAGTTGGTCATACCCCGCACTCCCACAGGTCCGCCAGCGCAGACAGGTGACCAACCGCAACCATTGCGGTTAGCCGACGTAGCGGAGGTGCAGCTAGGCGCGGGCACCGCCCGTAGCATCTCGCGCACGAACGGCAAGCCCAGCATTGGCATTTCCGTCTTCAAGGAGCCGGACGCCAACACGATCGACGTCACAACTGCCGTGGAAGAAGCCCTGGCAGACCTGGATATTCTGCCGCCGGATGTTGACGTGATCATCGTCTACAACGATGGACCTCAAATCCAGGCACAAATCGACACGCTGGAGCGCGAGGCGGTTTTGGGTCTAACACTCGCCTCAATCGTCGTCTTTGCCTTCTTCCTAACGGTGCGTCCGAGTGTCTTCAGGGGCGTCTTTCGGACCTTGCGGCCGACGCTGGTTATTGTCCTGTCCATCCCGCTCAGTATCTTCACCGGCGTCTTGCTCATGAACTGGCAAGGCCTAGCGTTGAACTTCATGACATTGGGTGGTCTGGCTATCTCTGTCGGCCGCGTGGTAGATGACAGTATTGTGGTGCTGGAAAACGTCTACCGGAATATCGAGGGCGGCAGGGAGCGCTGGCGCGCTGCGTTGGATGCAACCGTGGAAGTAGGTCCCGCCATTACCGCCTCCACGTTGGCAACGATTGTCGTATTCGCGCCTTTGGCCTTTATCCAGGGTTTGGTTGGAGCGTTTTTCTTCCCCTTTGCGTTGGCGGTCAGTTTTGCCCTTATCGCTTCACTCGTGGTGGCGTTGACAGCGGTGCCCGTATTGGGCGCCTACCTGCTGCGCCCGGGCGATCTCCCCGAAGGCGCGGGCGAAGTAGAGGAACTCCCGGAGACGAATACGTGGATGCAGCGCATCTACGTGCCGATGCTGCGGTGGTCTCTTGGGCACAAGACGCTCACGCTGCTGGCGGCCATCGTGATCGCCGGAGGCAGCTTTGGGTTGCTGCGCTTCATCCCGATAAACCTCTTTTCATCCGGGGACACTGAATTTGTCACCATCAACATGGAGTTGCCGCCAGGCGCCCGCGCGGAATCCACTCTTGACGAGGTCATCGCCTTGGAGGACCAGATTAGTGAGTTCTCGGCCATTTATAGCTCTACTGTCGGCGCCGCTGCCGGCGCGTCGGCTCAAAGCTTCACTACTGGTTTCAACGAGTCTTCCACGTTCGTTCAACTGAAGGAGGATGTACCGGAAAACATCGTTGACATTCTCCGCCAGCGGCTGCCAACCACGGCTGACCGCAGGGTTACCATTGTGGATGTTGGTGGCGGGCCTCCTGCCGCCGGCTTGGAGATCAGTATCACCGGCAACGATTATCGCGAAATTGCGCCCATTGCACTCCTGCTCGCCAGCGAACTACAGTCTATTGAGGGTATCGAAGACGTTACCAGCGATGTAAGCGATGCGCGAGATGAGGTGATTGTTAACGTTGATCCTGAGCGTGCTGCCGCGCTCGGCTTGAGCACCCAGACGGTGGCTTTTCAAATCAACCAGTTCCTGGTGGGTCAGACCGTCACGCAGATCGACGTAGACGGCAGCCCGGTAGACGTGATCTTGAGTGGGCCTGCAGATAGGATCAACAGTGTTGAGACCATCAGGTCGCTGATAATTGCCGGGCCGTTGGGTATCGCTTCCCTGAGTGACATTGCTTCGGTGGAGGTAGTAGAAGGGCCCGTTGCTATCAATCGCACCGACCGCTTGCGGTCGGCAGGAATCAGCGGCGACATTACCGTAGATGACACACAGGCAATTGGCGCACTGATACAGGAGAAGATCGACGCTCTCGACCTGCCTCCGGGTGTGACGGTGACCAACGCCGGCGTGTTTTCGCAGATCACGGAAGGCTTTGAGGACATCTTCATAGCCATGGCCGTCGGCGTGGTGCTGGTCTACCTCGTAATGGTCGGCAGCCTCGGATCGTTGCGGAACCCATTCGTCATCGTAACCAGCCTGCCGCTTGCCTTGATCGGCGCGCTGGCGGCGCTGGCGATTACCGGTCGTTCGCTGGGCCTGCCGGGGATGATGGGGATACTCTTGCTGATTGGTATCGTCGTCACCAACGCCGTGGTGCTCGTGTCCTTTGTGGAGCAACTGCGGGAGCGCGGGATGAGTGTGTACGATGCGCTCATGCAGGGCGGGCGCATTCGGCTGCGGCCCATCCTGATGACCGCCATTACAACGAGTTTCGCCCTAATCCCCTTGGCGGCATTCTCTGAGGATTCGGGCGGCATCCTGGGAGCAGAACTGGCGACGGTCGTCATCGGTGGCTTAGTGAGTTCGACGTTTCTGACACTATTGGTCGTGCCTGTGGTCTATACACTGGCAAACCAGAGCATACCCGGCCTGTTCCGCCGAGGTTCGCTGCGCCGGTCTCCCATCGAGCGAGTGGAGATCACGGGATGATTGCCCGCAGGCAGAGCAAGCGGTGCGTGTAGGAGGCGCAAGCTGGTTCTCCTTGTGTAGCTGTTTTTATCGGTTGAGCTGCCGCATTGCATTCGAGAACAATGCGGGCGAATAAAGACCATTGTTGAAAAGCCCTTCCTAAATCCAGGAAGGGCTTTTGCGTATGGATCACTTAGACCTCTTTTACGAGGCATGTGTTTCCCATTCGCATTTCCTTGACATTCCTTCAGTACGCTCGAATCAGAGGCGGACAAGGTTGGTTGCAGTACTGGAGGTACCGCATGAGAAAGAAACATTGGATAATCGGGCTAATGGCTTTGCTCGCATTGGTCGTTGGAGTTGGCAGCGGCACAGCGCTGGCACAGGAGAATGGGGAGAAAGCGGAGAAACCGATCCAAGGCGTCATAGCGCGGGTCGCTACGATCCTGGGTCTGGAGGAGCAACAGGTCCAAGCTGCTTTCGACCAGGCGCGTCAGGAGATCCGCGACGCACGATTCGAAGAGATGGTCGGCCAACGGCTGGACGCATTGGTGGAGAGCGGACGTATCACACAGGAACAGGCCGACGAAATGCGCGCGTGGTATGCAGAGCGGCCGGATTCTTTCTGGCTGGCCGCAGGCTCCGACCGCGGCAAGGGCTTCGGTCGACATGGAGGACGGGGCAAGGGTCACTTCTCCTTCAAGGGAAACTCCTTCCACAGAGGTGACTGTTCTGGCAAGGGCGAGACTGCACCGGCCACTTCCACACCAGAGGCACCTGCGGCAACACCGACAGCTCCCGCCGACTCCTCAGACGACAATTAGCGCTGGAGGCGAGAGCACGGTCAACCGCCTCGCAAGATGAAGTGCTCGAAACCTCATACCGCAACGCATACGCCCCCGGCAAGCGGCACTCTCGCTGGCTTGCCGGGGGCTTCACTATGGTAAGCCGCCTTCATAATTTCTTCAAATTTGTTGCTATCCTTTAAGCTATACGTCTAAGTAACTATAGAATACCCTCGCTAACCAATTCACCGTACTTGACTGAAGCGTCGTTGTCGTTGATCGAAGAATTGCAGCTTTTCTCATATGCGCGATGATCGCAATAGAGGGTGTACCACCGGCTTTGCCGGAGGGCACAGAGGCAAGCAAGCACCGCAGCAGCATTTGCAAATCCAATTAGAAGAGTGTGGAGAGAGAAACCCATGGCCAGCACGGTGCTGATAGTCGAAGATGATCGCGACACCGTCAAGCTCGTCAGCCTCTACCTACAACGCGACGGGCACAAAGTCTTGTGTGCCCATGATGGGATCGAAGGCTTGCGGCTAGCCAGAAAGGCGCGGCCCGATTTGGTCGTCTTGGATCTGATGCTGCCGAAGCTAGGCGGTATTGAGGTCTGCCACACACTGCGGCAGGAATCCACCGTGCCAATTGTCATGGTGACAGCTCGCGTCGAGGAAGAGGATCGGCTGAGGGGGCTGGACTTGGGCGCGGATGACTACGTGACCAAACCTTTCAGTCCGCGGGAGTTGGCAGCAAGAATCAGGGCTGTGCTCCGCCGTACCGCCAAGGATGAACTCGAACGCGGCCCGGCGGAGGTGGCGTGGAATGGCGTCACTGTCGACCTTCATCGCCGCACGGTTCTGGTGGACGACCAAAAGGCGTCCCTCACACCTACTGAGTTTCGCATCCTCGTCATGCTCATCAAAGAGCCGGAACGGACGTTTTCGCGCGAGCAGATCATAGACCGGGTCTTTGGGTTCGACTTTCAGGGGTTCGACCGGACGGTGGACGCCCACGTGGCCAACATTAGGCGCAAGATCAGGCCTTTGGAAGGTCCGGACCACATTCAAACCGTCTACGGCGTAGGGTATAGATTTAGCAATGACTAGGTGGTTCTTCAGCCTCCAGTTTCGTCTCATCGTCGCCTTCGCTTTCGTACTCATGTTGGCGCTGGCGGCGGTTGGCATGTATAGCGGCCTTGCGGCGGAACGCGAGGTGCGGGATGTGCGCAAGGCTTCGGACGAGGCCCTTCTTGCCAGAATTCACGAAGCTTTCACTGAGTACTATGCGGCCAAAGGTAATTGGAGCGGTGTCGCGGGCACTGTCGAGCGGGTGAGCTATCTGACGGGACGAGACATCGCCCTCCTCGACACGGCAGGCGATCCTATCGTTGCCGCGAAACGGTCGAGTAGAGGTGATCGTCCCCGTGAGAAGGAAGACTACACGACATCGCGCATCGTTGTAGACGGCGGTCACGTAGCCTCTATCCTCGTGGGACCGGCGGCGTCACGACCGACGTTTAGACCATACCGAGTCCCGGCACGGGGCCCTGTTCAAGGAGAAGCGTTGCGTGAAATTCAAGAGCCTTCACTGCGGCGGTTCACCGATACCGCCTTCCGGTCGCTGCTGTGGTCGGGTCTTGGCGCGGGACTGGGAGGCATTCTGCTCGTCTCGTTGCTCTCGCGCAGGATGCTGCGGTCGGTGCGCAGACTGACGGACGCGGCCCAAGAATTGGGCAAAGGCGATCTTTCGCAACGGGTTGCCGTCTCTGGGCGAGACGAAATCGGAGAACTGACAAGCACGTTCAATGCCATGGCCGAAGGCCTTGAGAACGCCGAGCGGCAGCGCCGCAATATGGTTGCTGACGTGGCTCACGAATTGCGGACCCCGCTTACGAACATCCGCGGCTATGTCGAGGCGATGCAGGATGGAGTATTGGAGGCCGATGAGGCGACAATTCAGAACATCCACCAACAGACGATGCATCTCTCGAATCTGATCGAAGACTTGCGTTTACTTGCGGAGACCGAGGCAGCCGACTTTCAGCTTGATCTTGCACCGGCCTCTCTCAGCGAGGTGGTGGCGCGCTCGCTGGATGCGTTCCGCCCCCAGGCGCAGGCGAAAGGGATAACTATCACGTTCGCTCCTGGCCCTGACCGCGCGACGCCAGAACGCCAAGTGAACATGGACCGCACGCGCATTGAGCAAGTCATGAGCAATCTCCTGCAGAACGCAATAGCGCACACGCCCGCTGAAGGACGCGTTGACGTGTCTATCGAAGAAAGTGAAGAAGCTGTCTCTGTGACGGTTGCCGATACCGGCGAAGGCATTCACAGCGATGAGCTGCCCCATGTGTTCGATAGGCTCTACCGCGTCGATCCCTCGCGCACCCGCAGCACCGGCGGCGTGGGGCTGGGACTGACCATCGCCAAGCAGTTGGTGGAGGCGCACGCCGGCGCCATTCGCGTGGAGAGCACACTTGATAAAGGCAGCAAATTCACGTTTACTCTGCCGCTCGATTGGTAAACCTCCCGTAGATTCCTCATAGCCTTTCCTTGAGCAAGATAAGCCGTTCGCGCTGCGACAGCGTGTTGCGAGCGGATTGTCTGTGCAGTTTCTGGCGAACCGCTTGAAGGCAATGGGAAGGCAAAGCTCCACTCAGGCTACCAAACACCGGCGCTCCTGGTGACAGATTCGCCGCCACTAAGCGCGTTCTCTTTAGCGCTTTCTTTAGACCCTTGCTGAGGCGGTCTCTTGCGCCTCGGCCCGTTACACCCCTTGACGTTGCAATTGAGCCGATAGATACTTGAGAAAGGGGTTTCTCCCGCTTGGGAGAGTAATTTGCGAACAAGGAGTTTCCGCATGAGTGCGGTAGAACCGCGTGCTTTGCTTTATCCAAAGACATCGCCATCTCCGGATAATTCAAATGCGGCACCGACCGGGACAAGACCGCTGACACGCCGGGCACTCTTTGGGCGTGCTCTCATTGGGGCACAGGTTGTGCTGTTGGCTGCTTGCGGAGGCGGTGACGAGAACGAGGAGGAGCAACCGCGCGCCGCGCCAACCGCGCCACAGGCTTCGCTGCCGAAACCGGCGGGCGAGCCGACTACACTGACGCTCGCCTCGATGCTGGTTTCATTCGCTCCTGTGATAGACAAGGCCGTTGACGAGTGGAATAGGGGTGAGTTCCCCGGCGCATCGGAGGACATCCAACTAGAACGCCTCACGATTCAGATTTCCTCGCGAGGCGGACCAGAGGAGACTACTGAGCATATACAAGAGCGAGCTCAGACGTTTTTAGCCGAGCGGGAGTCTGCCGGTACGCCGTTGGACTTGCTCATAGTCAATCGTCTCTTTGATTTCCCCTGGGCCTTCCGCAGCGGCATTCTCCAACCACTTGATCGTCTTTTACAGCAAGACGGCAATGATCCATCAGCAAGGTTTATGCCGTCGGCCTTGGAATTGACGCGCTTTCGGGGCCAGATGATGGCTCTGCCCGTTTCCCTGGGCGCCGGCGTGACGCGGTACAACCCTAAGCACTTCGAGGATGCAGGCCTGCCTGTGCCCGATAACGGCTGGACTCGTGAAGAGTTCATAGCCGCAGCCCTGCGGCTCACGCAGGATACCGACAATGACGGCAAGATCGACTCCTGGGGCTTTCGACCGATATGGAATTTCGTAAACTGGCTGCCATTCGTCATGCAGGAATTGGACAGGGACGTGGTAGACGTGAACACCGGCGAGGTGCGTCTCTTGGACCCCGCGGCTCTGCGCGGCCTGCAGTTCTGGCATGAATTGGGGAATAAACATGGCATTATGCCCCATGGCGCCGACGTAACGGCTGATCTTTTCAGGTTTCCATTCTGGAATCGGCATCCCAGCACATTCTTCTACTACTTTGCTACGCCCAGCAGTACCGCTACGGGCAAGCAAGCCCCACTCCCTGCCGGACCGCGGGACGTCTCGCCGTTGATGTTGGGCGCCTGCTTGGCCATTCCGGCCGGTGCTCGGGACACCGCAAAGTCCTATGAAGCACTGGCGCCGCTCGCGCTTTACTTGGGCGAACACTTCTTATTACCGACGGTGATTTCCGGCCAAGAGTTCATTGAGAATCCCACCAGTGGTTATATCGAGCTCTTGCTGCCCGAACACGAACGGCAGCTTGCACTGTGGCTGCTCCAAACTGGCCGTCCCTCGCATCTCGCCAGTAGCGCTACGATGCTCTTTCAGTTGTTTGAGCAGTTCTCGATACCGTTGGCCCGTGGTGAAGTGGCGGTAGAACAAGCCGCTCAAGAAGCGCAGAACTGGCTGCAAGCCTATTTGAACCGGTGACGTACCGTGTGAGTTGCCGCACCCCTCCGGCTCAAGGGAACTGGTCTCAGAGAAGTGTTCGCCAGTTGGCGTGGTACCCGTAGCCGGGGTAGAAGCATCTGATATCAAAGCTGGAGCCTGAAAGCTTCAGCGGCAAAGCAGGGTTCCATGTAGACATACGGAGGCTCATCTCATGACGAGACGTGAATTACTTGGCCGCGCGTTCATTGGCGCGCAAGTGCTCCTGTTAGCCGCTTGTGGCGGCGATGACGAAGAGGAGGCGGAGCAACCGCGCGCTGCGCCGACGGCGCCGCAGGCCTCAGTTCCCAAGGGCACACGCGATTCCGTGAAACTGAGGCTCGCCTCAGTGCAAGACCAGTTTGCTCGTACTGTCGAGCGGACTGTCGAGCAGTGGAACGAGGGCGGGGTCCCCAGCGCTCCCGCAGACATCCAACTAGAGCAAGTGGAAGGTCCGAGGGTAGCGCCATCGAGTGATGTTCTGGCGTTCACCGAGCGGGCCCAAGCCGGAGCGACTACTTTTCTGAACGAGCAGGATTCTGCCGGCACGCCGCCGGACTTGATCGTGTTCAATCGGTACTTTGACTTTCCCTGGGTCTTTCGCAGCGGCCTTATCCAGTCTCTTGACCGCTACCTGCAGCAGGACCAGACGGAACCATTGGAGGAATTCCTGCCACCCGCGCTTGAATTGGTGCGTTACCATAGCCGGACGATGGCGCTGCCGATAGCCTTGGATGTTGGTATAGCGCGGTACAATCCCAGGCAATTCACCGATGCGGGCATTTCCTTGCCGGACAAGGGCTGGGCGCGCGAAGAATTCGTCGAGGCTGCCCAACGTCTGACACGGGATACAAACGACGACGGCAAGGTGGATGCGTGGGGATTCCGGCCCATTTACTTATTCGCGAATTGGTTGCCCTTCGTCTTGCAGGAGATGGACGAAGATGTGGTTGATCTCGACACGGGCGTCGTTCGCCTCGCGGATCCGGCGGCATTGCGCGGCCTACAGTTCTGGGACGACTTGGGCCGAGTGCACAACGTCATGCCACATGGCTCAACGGTAACTGCGGACCACTTTAGCGCTAACTCTGCGCCCCTAGACACTAGTATTCTTTTCTGGAATTTCCTGCCTCCCAGTCAGAGCTCGCCCGTCCAACAGGCGCCACTGCCGGGCGGGGCCAGGGAGGGTACGCCATTGATGCTCAACGGAGCGTTGGCAATTCCTACCGTTGCCTCCGACGCGGCTCTGTCTTATGCAGCATTGAGGCCCCTGGCACTGACCTTGGGAGAGCGTCTCTCCTTGCCGCCCGTGATTGCGGGACAGCAGTTCATTCAGAATCCCAGTGCGGACTATCTGGAACTCGTGTTGCCGGAATACGAACGGCAACTGGTCCTCAACCTGCTCGATACTGCCCGTCCATCCTTGCTGGCGACGAGCTTTTACATGACGTATCAGCTTTTTGAAAGGATGGTACTGCCGCTAGCGCGCGGAGAGGTGGGCGTGGAGCAGGCTGCGCAGCAGGCGCAAGACTGGCTGCAATCCTACCTCAGCAAGTAGCGTACAAGGATGCGGAGGAGTCCCTTGCGCGCAGAAGCATCAATTCTTGTGGGGCGGTTCTTCAACCCATGCGAAAATTGTACCGAGGTTGAGAGACCCTTAACTGCAGAGCTGATCTCTCACTCTAGTTTATCGGCGACTAAATGTCTCGTTAGGAATTAAGGAGGTCTTGCTTGTGACTAGACGAGAAATACTCGGTCGCACGCTCGTGGGTGCACAGATAGTGCTCCTAGTCGCCTGTGGCGGTGATGACGATGACGAAGATCAGCCACGCGCGGCGCCGGATGCTCCGAAGGCTTCGGCGCCGGAGGCGCCGCAGGCCGCTGTGCCAAAGGTCTCGCGAGAGCCCGTAACGCTGCGGCTGGCCGCCACGCAGGACGGGTACGCCAGGGCTGTCGACGATGCCATTGAGCGGTGGAATGCAGGTGCAGTGCCAGGTGCGCCGGAAGACGTTCAATTGGAGCGCGTCCGGATAAACATCGGGAGACCGCGCGACCCATTGGAACTCATCAAAGGCGCGCAGGTTGCACTCTCGGCGTTTCTGAGCGAGCAGGATTCTGCCGGCACGCCGCCGGACCTGCTCTTGGTTAGCATCTTTTTCGACATTCCCTGGGTGTTGCGCAGCGGGCTTGTCCAGCCGATAGACCGGTATTTGCAGCAAGATCGCTCGGAGCCTTCAGAGAAGTTCCTTCCCCCTGCCCTGGAGTTGGTCCGCTATCAAAATCAGACGATGGCCCTGCCCATCGCGCTGGAGGCCGGCGTGGCACGGTACAAAGCTAAGCAATTCGCAGATGCCGGACTGCCTTTACCTGAAAAGGGCTGGACCCGTGAGGCATTTGTCGCCGCCTCTCAAAAATTGACCGAGGATACCGACAGTGATGGCACAGTGGATGAGTGGGGATTCAATCCAAATAGATACTTCATAGACTGGTTGCCGTTTGTTTTGCAGGAACTGGACAAGGATATTCTCGACCCACACACTGGCACTGTGCGTCTTACGGATCCGGCGGCGCTGCGCGGGCTGCAATTTTGGGACGAACTGGGGCGCGTGCACGGCATCATGCCCTATGGCGCGACAGTGACGGCAGACCAATTCGATGTTGACTTCACTACCCTGCTTAACGGCATTCTCTTTTTCCGGTACGTTCCTCCCAGCAACATGCTGGCGGGCCAACAAGCCCCGTTGCCGGCCGGGCCGCGGGACGTAACGCCGCTATCGGTGTCACAGGCTGCGGCAATCCCGTTCGTCGCGCCCGATCCCGCCCTTTCCTACGAGACTCTAGTGCCTTTCGCGCTTGATCTAGGTTCGCGTCTCCTCGTGCCACCCGTAATCGCGGGACAGCAGCATATAGAAAAGCCCAGCACCGGCTATTTGGATCTCATGTTGCCGCCCTATGACCGGGAGCTCGTCTTTCACCTGCTCGATACCGCCAGACCATCGCAACTAGCGAGCAGCTTCTCCATGACGTTTGAATTATTCGAAAGACTGACGCTACCCCTCGCGCGCGGCGAGATGGATGTTGTGCAGGCAGCCCAGCGGGGGCAGGACTGGCTGGAGTCCAACCTGAATGAGCCGTAGGCGGTCCGTTTGTCTGGACCCTATTCAATGAAACGCCGGTGCCCAAATGTGGATCGGTCTCAAACGGTTTCCTGAACGCTTATTGAACAACGGAATGCATTTCAAAGAGTGACGTTTTAACACATTTCTTGTGGCTAAGCTAGCCGGAGGATTCGAGTGACTATAGCTAAACGACTGACAAGGCGAGAATGGCTTGGACGGGCACTGCTCGGTGCTCAGCTTCTCTTGCTGGCTGCTTGTGGTGGCGATGATGAAGACGACGACCAGGAAGCGCGTGCTGCGCCGACTGCGCCTCAGGGCTCCGTGCCGCAACCCTCAAAAGAAAAAGAGATAGTGACACTTGCCATGTTTCGCAGACAGGGCCCGATGTTGGGGGCAATTCGTCAGTTGAATGAGGGTAGAGTGGCTGGTGTCCCAGCCAATATTGAACTGCAAGAGGCTGAACTGACGTTTTCTAGCACTGGAAATCTAGAAGCCACACAGGATGCAGTAGCTGCTGCCCTTTCCGCAAGTGTCTCTGCAGGTACGGTGCCGGACCTGATGGTATTTGCCTGGCTGGCTGACTTTCCGTGGCTCTTTAAGAGCAATCTCCTGCAACCCTTAGATCGCTTCATTCAGAATGACGCAAACCAACCTCTGGAACAGTTTTTTCCTCAATCCGTCAAGCTTGTACGATATCAGGGACAGACGATGGCACTGCCAACCAGGGTAACCGCTGGCGTAGCCCAGTATCTTCCCGACTTCTTCTCCCAGGCAAATGTTGCCCCACCGCAGTTGGGTTGGACGCGTGATGACTTTGTCGCTGCCGCAAAGCAACTCACGCAGGATACGAACGGCGATGGCACAGTGGACCAGTGGGGCTTTGGCATTAGCCACTACTATGCAGACTGGCTGCCCTTCGTATTGCAGGAGACAGGCAAAGACGTTGTTGACTTGGAAACTGGTGCAGTTCGCCTTACCGATCCAGCGGCATTGCGCGGGCTTAACTTTTGGGATGAACTCGGACGTGAGCACAAGATTATGCCCTATGGGCAAGTGATTTCATCTCACCCTCCGGGAATCCGTCGCCCGTATCGTGCCAACCGGACTGGCATCCTCTTTCAAACTGCCTTTGAGATCAGCAGTACTGGTGACCGTGAAGTGGCGTCCATCCCTGCAGGGCCGATGGCAGGCACGCCGCTTATGCTCTTTGATGTGACCGCCATTCCCGCGGGTGCAAGAGATCTTGACCTCTCGTACCAGGTGTTGGCTCCCCTGGCTCTGCATTTTGGTGAACGCAGTCGTTTGCCAACTGTCAAATCTAGCCTGAAGTACATCTCGACGCCAGGTTCAAGAGATCATCTTGATCTTCTCTTTCTCGAACATCAGCGGGAAGTCATCCTTGATATCCTCAGCACTGCGCACCCGTCCTACTTGGCGAGCAGCAATGCAATCAATAGCTGGCTTCTTAAGAATCTGACACTGCCACTGGCGCGCGGAGAGATTGGCGTGGAGCAGGCCGCGCAACAGGCGCAAAACTGGCTGCAATCTTACATTAGCGAATGATTGTGTTTTCTTCTGCATTTGCATGCCCTGAGACGCATAGACTGTAGAAAAATGGGGTAAGATAGGCACAGAAAAGATGCAGTGCCAATACTGTGGGGAGGGCACGCGCAATGCGTGACTTCAATCGGCGAGAACTCGTAGCGGCGACCGAAGACGACGTCTTGATCATGGTGTCGGATACTCGCTCGACCCTGTTAGCAGGGTTTGTGGGGGGTATAGGCATAATGAGCGCCTTCATTGGGGCAGCCGTAGTCTTCGCCAGCCTTTGGGAGCTCTTGCGCCCCTTCTACTTCGGCATTCTCATTGCCGCTGTTGGGCTCGTAATCTTTGTCGCGTTTCTTGGCATCACCGGGTATTTCATCCCGGAACTCCTCAATGCGAGAGTTGTGGGAGTCTTCATTCTCATCATGGTGGTGCTGGTCTTCGCCGTGGCTGCGCTCATGGCAGATACGACGGGTCCGACCGTGTTTACCGATACTGGGGGACTGCTGCTCAAGATCGCGCTCGGCATTCCGGTGCTCATTGGCCGGCTGTGGGTGGTTGTGCTGGCCGGTGGGATACTCGGGACAGTGGTAGCTGCGGTGCAGCGGGACGCCTTGCAGAAAGAAAAGCGCATGCGCCTGTACTTCACTTCAATCTTCACGGTTGATGTGGAACCGCACACGTTTCTCGCCATAATGGGCGGCAATGTGTTGGCAATCAGCGCCATTACTGCTGCTTTCTCTCCGCCATTGGTTGCAGGTCTGTCGGCCTCAGTCGTCTTGACGCCAGTGTGGGTTCAGGCCGGCTTTCTCTTCCAAACGTATTGGCGGCCGCTCATGCTGCGCGTGCTGGACAGACGCGTCGGCCAGGAAGTCTGGTTTCGCCGCAACATCGGTCTGATGGAACTTCTGCAGGGAGAGGACTCCGACCTCACGGGCGCCACATTCATGTCGGCTGGAGTGGATTCGGACAGTATGGTTGCGCACGTAAAGGGCTACTTCCGGCACCCGGACCAGATGAAGCGCGTGCAAGAGAGTGCCATGCGCATTCGCGGGCTGACTGCGGTGGAGGTGGAAGACCTCGCCGTCAAAGAGGCCGAGGAGGAGTTGGCACTTGACGATGGGGCTATCGGCATGCTGCGGTGCCCGAAGTGCCGCACTGTAGTGCCGGATGGGCGTTTATTCTGCAAGGAATGCAAGACGTTTGTGCAGAACGAAGACCTCGGCCACCGGGCGCACTTTCTCCCGCGCTTTCTTGCGGCGTCGCTGGACCTAAGTGTGCCGGTAGGGCTCATCCTTCTGTTCGGACTCACCGGCTTTAATCCGGCGGACGGATACAACTTTCTCACCATTTTCTGGCAATACATCTTTATGCCTCTCGTCTACGGCATATTCTTCGTCACTTTCTTGGTTCGTGGTACTACGCCGGGCAAGTCATTATTTGGGTTGGAAGTGATCCTACTGGGACAACAACGATACCCTGGTTTCAAGACCATGCTGCGGCGTGAGGTGGTCGGCAAATTCGTCAGCCTGCTGCCCCTGACGTGGGGCTTCTTGTCAGCCTTCTGGGACAAGAACGCCCAGACGTGGCACGACAAGATGGTCGGCACGGTTGTCGTGCGCGATCCGGACGTGTGGTAGCGACCAAGATCACTGATTTCGTCAGCTATCACCTGTGCGGTTCAGTAGTTCCCCGTAACCTCGTTGCCCTTAATTCTTCGTCCGGATGTATTCATCGATTCGAAGGCTGCTTTCTTGATGGAATCTGATTCTCAGGCCATTGCAGTTCGAAACTTGATCAAGACCTACCGCGTTGAGCAACGGCGAGAAGGACGCTTGGGCTGGCTGCGCTCCTTTGTCACGCCAAACTACCAGTACATCCGAGCGCTGGACGGTATCTCTTTTACGATTCCGCCGGGGGAGGTGGTGGGACTACTTGGGCCAAACGGCGCAGGCAAGTCGACGACGGTGAAAATCGTGGCCGGGATCATGTATCCCAATGAAGGCGAAGTACGAGTGCTGGCTCGTGATCCCCACCGTCAGCGTATTCAGAATGCACGGGAAATCGGTGTGCTTTTCGGTCAACGCAGCCAGCTGATCGATGAATTGCCGGCAATCGACTCCTTCCAATATTTGCGAGCAGTCTACCGAATACCGCAAAGTGAATTTCAGCAGCGATTGGATGAACTCACAGAGGTGCTGGAACTGGGACCATTACTGGGCCAGCCGGTGCGCACGCTTAGCTCAGGGCAACGCACACGCTGCGACGTGGCGGCGACATTTCTACACCGCCCCAGAGTCGTCTTTCTGGATGAACCCACTGTTGGCCTTGACGTCGAGGCGAAACAGTCCATCCGCCGTTTCATAGCCTCGATGCGGGATTTGCACGGGGTCGCCGTCATTCTTACTACCCACGACTTGGCGGACATCGAAGAGCTCTGCGAGCGCGTGATACTAATCGACAAAGGACGCGTGGTCTACGACGGCAGCCTGCGCCGTCTCATCAACCGTTTCGCTGCCTCCAAAGCCGTGCAGGTGGAAGCCTCCGCCTCCGCCCAGCAGATGATTAAGCAGACCGTGCAAACGCATTGGCCGGACGCCACAGTTGAGCTACTCGGCAGCATGATACGCGTCTCCGGTCTGGCGGATGCCGGCGGCGCGACCGATGTTGCACGTGCCCTGCTTAGCCTCTCCGAGGTGGGCAATCTCACTATCACTGAGCCACGGGTGGAAGAGGTAATTCGCAATGTCTTTCGCGAGGGAGGCATTGATGAACCGAGTGCGTGACGTGCTGATGCCCTGTTGGGGAGCGGTGATTGCCTTCCTCAAAGTGGGCTTGGCCATGCGATTCAACTTCTTCATGAGTCTGCTGGTTACACTTGTCGCTAGTTGGGTGCTGGTGAGTGTGTGGCGGATAATTCATGGCGGCAGCACTACTGTCCAAGGAGTCTTTGGGGAACAGGAGCTCGTGACCTATGTGATCGTTGCTCAGGTGGTAAACCTCGCGCGCATGGGGTGGATAAATCGCAATATCGTCTATCGGTCGCTGAGACACGTGCGCACTGGGCTGATAGCGCTCGACTTAGCACGACCAATCGACCTGCAAGTGTTGCGATACGTGGAGTGGGCGGCGGTATTTGTGGTGGACTTGCTTTTGGTAGCGGTACCAGTCTGGTTAGTGTGGTACGTTAGCGGCAGCCTGGCATTACCGGCCTCGCCCGTAGACGCAGTGTTCTTCTTCGTGAGCGTGGCATTGGCGTGGTTCGTCATGTGTGGTATCCACTTTCTGGTTTCCCTTCTCATCGTTTGGACCTACGACGAAATTGGGCTTTTGATGGTGCGTACGGCCATCCAAGAATTTTTTGGGGGTACTCTCATCCCGCTTGCGCTTATGCCGGCACCACTGGCTGTGCTCGCCGCCATTATGCCTTTTCAAGCCGTTGTGTATACCCCGGTTTCCATCTACTTGGGGCGACTGCAAGGACAGGAGCTCATCTTTGCCCTTGGTCTCCAAGCGGCATGGGGTGTGGCGTTGCTGTTGGCCGGCCGCTGGCTTTGGGGACGCGCCGCGCCCAAACTGGAGATTCAGGGCGGATGAATCTGCTCACAGAAGCGTACGCATCTCAAATCAAAGCACCTCACGTTGCGCGCGCTTGCCGAGGTTAATCACCTGATGTTGGGACATCTCATACACGTGTATGGAGTGAGCATTACGCTGCGACTAAAGCAATATGCGCAATACCGCGTGGATGCTTGGCTCCAACTTACGATGCGGCTTCTTCGCTTTGGCTTGCAGCTCGCTTTCTTGGGCATAGCCTTCAGCTTTGTTGATCGTTTGGGCGACTGGTCACCCTGGGAAGTAGTGCTCATGTGGTGCACGGGTGTCATCGGATTTTACATTCAAGACGCCTTCTTCTGTTTTGCTACTCAATCCAAGATCCATTTCTATAACGGTAGGTTGGACTATGCATTAGTACGTCCGCTGCCGGTCTTTACACAAGAATCGGCAAGGGAAATGCCTCTTGAATCCCTGTTGAACATGGTCTTCTTCGGAGTGGCTTTCGCAATTGCCGTTGTACGGCTGGAGCTTTACGTACAGCCCGTGACTATGCTGCTATTAGTAGTCGCGCTTGCGGCTTCGGCATTAGTCTGGTTGGGAATTGCCACGCTCATTTCTTGTATCACCGTGTGGGTGGGACGTACGTTTTCCCTGTGGCAATCGTTCTCTGCGCTCAATGACTACGTGAAATACCCGCTCGATATCTTTCCAGTGCCGCTAAAGACTCTGCTTACCGTGATACCCTTTGGTTTCACCACATTCTATCCGGTGGCGTTTGCATTGCGGGGCGGTGAGTATGCCTGGCCCGGCGCTTTCAGCTTAGGCGTAGGGTTGCTGGTATTTGGTCTCGCCTATGTTACCTATGTTCTGGCTCTCAGACACTATAGCTCCGTAGGTAGCGGAATTTGATATGGTTGAGAAGTGTTGCAGGATGTTTTGGCGCTAGAGCTCCCTTGCGTCTCATCGCAGGATACGTCACACTTAACGCAGGTCAGGTGTGAAGAATCAAGGTAGATTGACCACCCCATGATCCCCCGACGTGTTTCCAAGCAACTCAAAGTCGGCGATGTCACCATTGGCGGCGGCGCGCCTATTCGCGTGCAGTCCATGACCACCGCCTTCACGCGGGACGTAGAAGCGAGCGTGGCCGAGATACTTGGTCTGGCTGAGGCGGGATGCGAGATCGTGCGCGTGGCCGTGCCCCACAAGGAGGATGCCGACGCGCTGCCTGAGATCCGCAAGCGTTCGCCGATTCCAGTGATTGCCGACATTCACTTCGATTATCGCCTGGCGTTGCGCGCACTGGAAGCCGGTGTGGACGGGCTGCGTTTGAACCCCGGCAATATCGGCAGTAAAGAGAAGACCCGCATGGTGGTCAAAGAAGCGAAGGACCGCCAGGTGCCGATGCGCATCGGCGTAAACGTCGGGTCGTTGGAGTCTCGCCTCATCCCCGAGCTCATGATGCTCGAGGGCGATGAGAAGATCGAGAAGACAGCGGCGGCAATGGTGGAATCCGCGCTCGACCACGTTAAGATACTGGAAGACATGGACTTCACCGACATCAAGATTTCCCTCAAAGCCTCGGATGTGCCGACGACGATCCTGGCGTACCAGCTCATCGCCGACCGCGTCGAATACCCGCTGCACCTGGGCATCACCGAGGCTGGCACGCCAAAGGCGGGTATGGTCAAGAGCGCCGTGGGACTTGGCGTGCTGCTGTACCAGGGAATTGGCGACACGTTGCGCGTCTCCTTGGCTGCCGAGTCGACGGAAGAGGTCTTTGCCGGGTACGAGATTCTCAAGTCGCTTGGGCTGCGCGAGCACGGGCCGACCCTCATCGCGTGCCCTACATGTGGACGCTGCGAAATCGAACTCATCGAGTTGGCGGAGCGCGTTGAAAGCTTCCTCCAAAGCGTCAAGGAGCCGGTGAAAGTCGCTGTGATGGGCTGCGTGGTAAATGGTCCCGGCGAGGCGCGCGATGCCGACGTGGGTATCGCCGGCGGGCGCGGCAAGGGAGCGCTCTTCCGCAAGGGCAAGCCGGTGCGCAGTTGCAAGGAAGAGGAACTCTTCGATCTGCTTATTGAAGAAGTCGATGAGATCGTGGCGCAGAAGCAGGCCGAGCGGGCCGTTGCGAATTAGACCACGATAGGAGTCGCAGACGGCAATCATCGATACGCATAAAGCATTCGAGCGTTTGACTGCGGCTGGCTTTGACAAGGAAAAGGCGGAGGCTATATTGGATACTCTCGGCGAAACGGGGAAATCACTAGCTACGAAGGCTGACCTCCGAGACTTGGAGCAACGCATGACAATCCGCTTGGGTGGACTGGTAGCAGCAGGGGTGGCAATCTTGGCCGTTTTGGAAGTGTTTACCCAATAGAAGTGGGGTCTTAGCGACGCATGCGACCCGGAGCGAGCTACTAACTGTTCGTGTTGCAGTTAGCGGAGGCATATGTCATGGCAAAGCAGATATACGTCGGCACGGAGAAAGGCCTCTTTCGGCTTAGGCGTGAAGGTGACGCTTGGGCATTGCAGGCATCTAGCCTAGGCGATCAGGAGATTGAGGCCGTAGCCTCCCATCCGGACGGACAGCACGCCGTAGCCGGAACACACGGATCCGGGCTTTTCATCACCGCCGACGGGGGCGAGCGTTGGGAGCCCATCTCCGGCTGGCAGGGCAGCCCGTACATACGCTCGGTTTCCTACCATCCCCATGACCCACTGATCGTGCGTGTGGGCACCGAACCGGCCCGCGTGTGGTGCAGCCGAGACGGCGGTGCCACGTGGGCGGAAGAGCAAGGCTTCACCGCCCTGCCGGGTTGCGCGGAGTGGTTTCTGCCTTACTCGCCGCGCGCCGGCGCTGTGCGCAAGATCATCATGCTGGATGGCGCTGAGGAGGCTGTCTGGGCCGCTATCGAGGTCGGTGGTCTTGCCGAGAGTCGCAACGACGGCGAGACGTGGGACATCTCCGAGAAGGTCGGCCAATGGGAGTATCCCGCCAACGGCCTCCACCCGGACGTGCACAGCATCGACATCCATCCCGGCCAACCGGATACGGTCATGGCGGCCACGGGCGGCGGGGTATTTCGTTCCACTGATCGCGGCCGGTCGTGGCAGCATCTCATCGATGACTATACCCGCGGGGTGTGCATCAAGGCGGACGACCCTGCTACGGTTGTCGTTGGACCCTCGCGCCGAGTTGGAAGGCTCGGACGCATGATGGTTTCAAATGACGGCGGCGACACCTGGCAGGACGCGGAGCAGAACCTCACCTTTCCCCTCGACCGCATGTGTGAACACATTATCTGCGATGCGCAAGACGTCTTCGCGGTGGTGTTGGATGACGCAGTCTACCACGCGTCCTTCACTGATCTCGCCTGGAAACCGGTCGGAGATGATCTCCCGTCTCCCACCTGCGCTGCCATCGTCTCCTAGTGCCGTACCAGTAAAGCGGGTCTAGGTGTTTGCAGCGGTGCTACTCTCGCTCTGTGGGTCAGAGTCTACGGTGTCAGCACGCTGCAAGAATTCGTTCACCGTCTCCAGGAATTGTTCCGGTTCTTCCTCGTGGGGACAGTGCCCGCACTTGGGAAAGATGACGAGTTCGGCATTGGCGATGTCTTGCTGGAAGCGGTAGCCCCAGTGCATGGGAATCACGGCGTCGTGCTGTCCCCAGATGATGAGGGTTGGCGCTTGAATCTTCTTCAGGCGATGCGTGATGCTCGTTTGACCAAAGTCGCGGGCGAGCGGTGTTATGACATCGCTGGCGCCCGGTGTCAAAAGCGGCAAGAAGTAGCCGTCAACCACGTCGGGCGTGCACGTGCGGTCCGGCTCGTAGTAGCAATTGCGCAGGAGTCTCGCGGCAAGACCGCGGTGGGGCGCGCTGTGGCGAAACACGAATCCTGCCGCCGCACTGCCGGCAACTCGGGTCAGCAGCGGCATAATGTGGTAATTGAGCGCGTATCCGGCGGCATCTACCAGCACTAATCGCTGCACCCGTGTTGGATGCCTCACTGCCAGCGCAGCCGCGATTGCGCCTCCCATAGACTGGCCAATGACTGAGGCAGACTCAATGCCGACGGCATCCATGAAGTGCGCTACCAGGTCGGCCATGCCGAACGGTGAATAGTCGCTGTTGGCGGGTTTGTCGGAGAGACCGTGCCCCTTGAGATCAAGGGCGTATACGGTGTGTTCTTGGGCAAGTTGATTGAACACATGCCGCCAGCCGAAGAGGTTGGCAAAGATGCCGTGAATCAAGATCAGCGGCGGGCCGGAGCCGGCGGTGCGGTAGTGAATCTGCAGTCCCTCTACCGAGACGAATTGACCGTCGGTACGTAGCGACTCTATCGAAATCGGCCGCGGTTTGAGGCGCGTATACGCCACATAGGCAACGACGGCCGCGATTGTCACAATAATCCCGCGTTTTAGCCAACTAAGCATGCGCTATCCCCACTCACTTTTCAAAGCTGATTGCACGTTTCTGCCAGGTTGTGGTGCTGGATACCACTCAGTTGCGGCTCCTGTTGCTTCTTGGAGGACGGTATCTTTATGGTACACTAAAGCCTCCGCAAACAGGCCGCTCTCCGGATTGCACTCTCTTTCGAGGTAGTTCTCTATGGCAAGTGACTTTCCCGATATTCGCGTGCGCGTGCCGGCGAGCACCGCCAATCTGGGGCCGGGTTTCGATGCCTTCGGCATGGCGCTCACGGTCTACAATGCGTTCACGGTGCAGGCCACAACGGGCGAATCGGAAGTAACGGTCACGGGTGAGGGTGAGACGGAACTGTCGCACGCCGCGGACAATCTCTTCCTGCACGCCTTTGCCCGTGGCTTCTCTGAAGCAGGTGAAAGCCCACCTGCTATCAGCCTCCACATGCAAAATGACATTCCGCTCTATCGGGGGCTCGGCAGCAGCGCGAGCGCGACAGTCGGCGGTCTAGTGGCTGCCAATCACATGCTGGAGAAGTCGCTCTCTGAGGAAAAGCTGCTGCAGCTCGCGTGTGATATTGAAGGCCATCCGGATAACGTGGCCGCCGCCCTGTTCGGGGGCCTAATAGTCTGCGCGGCGGAAGGCGGAGACATACCGGCGTATGCGCGTATCCCCGTGCCGCCCAACCTCCACGCGGTGGTCTGTGTTCCTGATCAGCATTTGCCCACGGAGCTTGCCCGCAGTGTTGTGCCACAAGAGGTGTCGCTCGGCGACGCTGTTTTTAGTGTCGGTCGCGCCGCCCTGTTACTCACGGGAATCATGCAATCCAATGAAGAGAGCATTCGCGCTGGCATGCAGGATCGCCTCCATCAGCCTTACCGCGCCACCATCTTTCCCGCTATGCAGCCGATCATGGATGCTGCTCTAGCGGCGGGGGCGTGCGGCAGCGCCCTCTCCGGTGCAGGGTCTTCAATCTTGGCGCTGACCTTCCGCAATCCCGATGCTATTGCGGCTGCTATGCTTGCGGCGGCGTACGCTCACGATACACCTGCGCGTAGTCTCATCCTTTCCTGCGCGGAGCACGGCGCCTCTGTGGTGCCGTTGGATCTTGGTTGAGACGGGAGAGTGTAGCCGGGCCACTTTGTTCGTGCCGCCAATTGCGCAATTGAGTAGCGCTGTTTAGTGATTTCACGTCAGCAAGGGAGAAGACCCACGCATTATGCATTGGAGTTACCGGTTGTAAACAGACGTGGGAACGTACTCTAGATTCCTCGCTGCGCTTGGAATGACATTTCGCGTAAACACACCCTAGTCAACGAGGAGCGGCACCGGTTCAAAGGCGTCCACATCCACCAGGCCGCGATTGGTGATCTTGAGATGGGGGATCACGGGAAGGGCGAGGAACGAGAGCAGCAGGAAGATGCTCTTGCTCGTCGTGCCGGTGCGGCTTGCTGCGGCCTGTAGCGAGCGGTAGTCCGCCACAACGGCATCGACACCGCCTGTTGACATAAGCCCGCAGATTGGTAGCGGTAGAGATTTGATTTCGTTGCCGACTGCTACTGCCATGCCGCCGCCGATCTCGATCACGTGATTGGCCGCTTGCGCCATTGCATGCTCATCGACACCGACCACGATGAGATTGTGACTGTCGTGACCCACGGTTGAAGCAACCGCTCCCCGTTGCATGCCAAGCCCGCTGACGAAGCCGACCGCATGCATGCCAGTATTGTGGTGACGCTCGATCACGGCAATCTTTATGACATCTCTAGCGAGGTCGGCCTTGATCGCCCCATCGCTCACGGGAAGGTCGATAATTCTTATCTGCGTAGTCAGACTCCCGTCCTCTGCGCCGATGACGCGAGCGGCCACCTCTCTTTCCGGGCTGTTATAGGGGACGATGAAATCAGATGCCGACAGAGGCTCCTTGACCGTTACCGAACGCAAAAGCCCGCCGTAGTCGCCAGGTACCTCACGCCGCTCTACGATGCCATTGGCTACAACTACCTCGCCACGCCGGATTACGGTTGAACACTCCAGGGTCTCCAGGGAGTCCAGGACAGCAAGATTGGCAACACTCCCGAGTACAATTGCTCCCATCTCGGGGTAGCCGTGGTGGCGAAAGAAGCGTGAGAAGTAACGCCCAGGATGCAGCGTGGCCATGGCAATCGCCTGGATCGTCGCTTGCTCATTGTCTATGTTGCCATGCTGCACCAGTATGTCCCGGGCGCGCCGCACAATGCGGTCTACGTGACCGTGCTCGCGCAACTCCTCTGCGTCTAGGTCGTCACTGCAGAGCATGAACCCTTCCAGGCATTCCCCCCGCTCTACCAGGTAGGGAAGAATAACGTCCAGGTCTTTCGTGGCGCTGCCGTAGCGAATAGCCACGGTCATGCCGGCTTGGCGCTTCTCCAGCGCCTCTTCGCCCGTCCTCGACTCGTGGTCGGACATAATCCTGACCGTGCCATCGTCTCTGCCATTGGTAACGTAGAGGGCGAGATCGCGACCCGATACGCCCGGCGCGTGTCCGTCAACGACTTTTCCCAGGTTGTATGCGCTATCGACTTTGGCGCGCGCCTCTCCAAGGTCATGGATGATGCCGGGAAAGTTCATCATCTCCGCCAGCCCGTAGACGCGCGGATGGGGCAGGAGTTCCTTGATATCGGCAAGAGATAGCTCCGCCCCGGTATCCTCGAAGGACGTAGCCGGCACGCACGACGGCACGCCGATGAAGATGTCGATGGGAGCGGCTTCCGCCTGTTGGAGGAATAGACTGATGCCGTCTTTGCCGGCTACGTTGGCAATCTCGTGGGGATCTACGAAGACAGCGGTCGTGCCGTGACTCACGGCGGTGTGGGCGAACTCAAGCGGGCTAAGCAAGCTGCTCTCGATGTGCAGATGCGGGTCAATGAATCCAGGAATGACGTACTGCCCCGTCACATCGAGAGTCTCTGCTGCCGCTATTGTCGAGGAGGTGTGCGTGACGTCTTGGATGAGACCATCTTTGATGAGGATATCGCCGCCGTAGCAGCGCTTTGCTACCACGTCGACAATCGTGCCGCCCCGCAGAATCAGATCAACGCTCATTACTCTGCGCTGCTTGCATAGAGCTGCTCCCGCACCGTTACGGTGTATGGCAGCATGCGGAAGTCCTCGCTGGCGTCGGTACCGTAGCCTGCAACCCAGCGATCAGGCACGTCGAATCCGACAAAATCAAGGGTCAATTCGGAGCGATTGCGTGCCACCGCCGGCGACGGTTGCTCAAGGCGTTTTGACAGGAGGGCGCAAATGCGCACGGAGCGTACGCCTGCAGCGAGCACGCGCTGCTTCAGGGCAGTGAGCGTAAAGCCCTGGTCTATCAGGTCTTCAACCAAGAGCACGTCCTTGCCCGCGAGGTCTGCGGGCAGCCTCGCCATACTCACCTCGCGCACCTTTTCATCGGGCTGCTTGATGGTGTTGCCGTAGGTGCTCGTGCGAATGAAGTCGTAGCGGAACTCCAGACCGCCAAGCCGCGAGATTTCACGGCCAAGGTCTGCGGCAAAGACAAATGCGCCCTTTAGCACTACCAGTAGGATGAGCTCGCTGCTCTCCTTGCAAGCAGCATGAATCTGCTGCGCCAGACCCGAGACCCGTTCTTGCAGCACTTCTTCGGGAATGAGGAGGCAATCTACTCTGTCTGCCAGGCTCGTTGGCAACGGGTCGTCGCGTCCGGTAGCCAAGCCTCCCTCCGGCACCGTGATGGTCCTATCAAAGCGCATGGCAGTTAGTGTCTCTGCAGGTTCGTATCCACTCAGGGTGTGTGTTAATCTGAGACTACCCTCCGGCTGCTGCCGTTTCGTGAGCGAGTTCCAAGGCAGTATCGACGAAGATCTTCTCAGCGTCACCGGAGTACCCTGACGGCGTCTGTGACCCGTGGCGATACGCCATGACTTCGTAGCCGCCGTCGGGAATTGCTTCGGCTGTCGGCACGTAGCCGATCATGCCGTTGGCGAGTTCGACGTGCAGGGCATCCAGGCCCAATTCCGCCTTCACACGCTCTTGGACCGCCATTCCGAACTCGATGAAGATCTCGCCGGGGAAACTGGCAAAGACGAGATTGCCAACGCGAATCACTTGGATCTCCGCCTTTGGATCGAGGAGCAACGAGTCGGATTCGTACTCCGCGACGCGATTGCGTACCCACTTCAAGGAGTCGCGGCTGATGCGTTCTCCGGTGTCAGGCCACACTTCCTTCTCAAGTGCCTCCTTGTAGAAGGAGACATCGGGAACTTCCCGAATTGGGACCGTCACTTCACGGCTTGCAACGGCCACGCCTTCCAGCGGAGCACAATCAATCGACTCTCGCACGCTTACCACTTCGGCGCCCAAGCCGCGCCAAACGCTTTCGAGTTCTTCAAACGTCGCGGAGCGAAAACTTCTGCCATCGCTGGTGAAATTGGGCCGGGTGTTGCCGCAGCAACCCAACAGGAAAGCTGCGGTGTGATCCCCACCGTAGGTATGTTCGACAAACGCCTTGGCGCCGCCTGCGTAGTCGGCACTGATGGCGTAGTTAGAGGCGCCCATGCTGGTTGAATGGCACGCGTAGTGGAGCGCCGTTGCGAACGGCGTGCCGTCCTCCGCATCAAACCTCAGAACGGATACGGTGCGGTCCACAACGCCTTCAGGATTAGCCTGCATTCGCGTCTTGCCATCCACGGTCAGGCGTCGGTTAACGGCAAGAGGAAAACTGCCAGTTCCCAGCCCCGCCACGACAGTCTGCAAGCGGCGATTTGCCACTTGCACGCCGCCTGCCAGCTTGCGCTCGAGCTCGTGCATGTAGGCGTCGTTGAACGGCGCGTCATACCGCCACTCTCGCGTCGTAGGTCCTGAGTGTGTGTGAGAGCATGCGATCATCACATGGCTGCCGGGAATGTCCGTCTGCTCTTCCACGAGACCGCGCACGGAGGCAGTGCTCTCTTCGGTAATGCCGATCAGATCGCACGTGACGATGGCAGCTTTCGTCTCACCATCCGAAAACACGAGGACCTTGGCGTAAAGGTCGTCGTGGATGTCCGTCGCCCCGTGGTCGCGACCGCTGTATCCGCCCATCCACGTACCGACGGACGGCGTGATGTTGATGCTCGCCGCCCCCAACTGCACTTGGTTCGCCATGACCTGCTCCTTGCGCTAAAGGATCTTACTTGTCGATTCTGAGATTGCTTGAACACCTGTCCCTAGTTTGCAGGATATCGCGCTGCCGTGCCAGTGCAAGCAAGCTCCAGGGAAGACTCAAAGAACTCAGCTATATCCGCTGCGCGCTCTTCGATTGCAGCACGTTGAGACTGTGATAGCGGGGAGAAGGGCTCAATCGAGACTTGCAAGCGCTTTCCTCGCTTGCGGTGGGACCACACCCCGGCGATACGGCCGTTGATCAGCACCACGGGAGAAATCCAGCCGGCCGCACGGTAGACGCGCTTGTAGGAGGCGTCGTCTATGAGGTGTGACTTGCTACGGTGTCCGAGCAGGTAAACGTCGAAGTGCGGCAGCAGGCGCACGTTCCCGGCAGCAAGCGCCGCCTCGCGTAATATGCGCAGGTCACGTTCAAGGATGGCGGCCTGACTTCCTCCAATATGGACAGTGCACATCTTATCTTGCAGCCTGTCCCAGATCCGGGACGCATCCCTGATGGCTATGCCCGCCCAGGCGGCGAAATCTTGAACAGTAGCAGGACCGTACGCTTGGAGGTAGCGCTGAAGCAGCCAGTTTTCGGCCTTTTCACCATGTACGTCTTCCCAGTCCGGTAGCCATTGGTCACGTCGCACAAACGTTGCTTCCTGACCTTGATTCGGGCCGAGGCACAGTTTGCCCTGCAAGCAGACGTACTTCCCTAGCCCGCCCCAACCGTGCTCGAGCAATTCCTGGATCTGCGGGGCGCTTTTGCGCAGACGCGGCAAGATAGCCTGTGAGATTTCGCGGCGGGTCAGCGGGTAAGCGCTCAGGGCCGTGAAGATAGCGTCTGCCATTGTCTCAATGGCCGCGGCATCCACACCATACCGCGCCATCCAGCGTTGTTCCTGTTTCAGCCGATACGGTTTGAGCGCAGCCACGTAGAGGGGGAGTTCGTGCGCGGGGAGCACATGCAGCGTGCCCCGCATGCACCAGACTTTCACGAGAGTGCGGTCCTGCCAGAGCGCACGTTCGATCTCTGGGGCGGTAAGGCCGTGAATCCGTGCCCGCAGCGCCAACTGGGCGGCAGACATGACCTGCGCTTGCATGCCACACGTTCCGCTGACAATGTCGAGCAAGTCTTCTGTCAGGGCTGGCTGTCCGAGAAAATGGCGTTGGAGCCGAAAGGCATGTACCTGGGACCACGTTACGTTACTCATACCGCAAAGCCCTTTTGCGCCAGCGGAATTCCGGGGAGCAAGCGCTCAAAAGCAAGAGGCTGCGTGCTGCCCAAGGGAGCACGCAGCCTTTCAGTTATCGCAAATGTGTGGCTCACGCAAGACTACTTAACGCCAAACGCACTAGGCGTCAACGTACCGCCAGACGGTGCCGCCCAGCGAGACGGCCCACACCGCGTGGTCTTCGGCATAATTGGGTGAGACCAGCAAGGAGACAATCGCCTTGTTGTCCAGCCCTTCGTTGATGTTCTGCCACGTAAGCCCTTCGTCAGCGGACTTGTAGACACCCCGGCTGGTGCCGGCATAGATCGTCGTATCCTCTTCATAGTTAGGGGATATCGCTAGGCAGACCACTGCCGCCGTCGCTTCGCCAATGGCATCGCCGACCCAGAGATTCTTGCCGCGCCACATGGGGCGGAAGAAGCGCGTCGCGGTGGCAATGAAGAAGTTGCTGTAGTCCTCTTCGGTGCCCGAGTAGTTCGGTGGCATGGCAAAGCTGATCCACTGCGCTCCTGTCGCATGAACGAGAATGCGCTTCCAAATTTCACCACCGTCGGCGGAACGCCACACGGTAATGGTGCTCGCGTAATCGCCTTGTGAAGCGCGGAAAGTGCCCAGCAGCAGCGTATTGTCATCGGCGAAATTCGGTGAGAGCGTTACGCCGATCACGTCCTCCTCACCAAACGTCTCTTCGGCTCTTTCCCAAGACTGACCCGCGTCGCGGCTGAAGTACAGCGCGCCGCCAGGTCCGCCGGCAACGATGAGGCGGTCATCGGCAAAGGTGTTGGACACGGCAAGCACGCGGAGGTCTTGCGTTTCATCGTCTATGCCGGCGTTGCTCGCTTGCCAGCTCTGTCCGCCGTCGGCAGAAATCGCAATACCTTGATGCGTGGCCGCAAAAACGGTCGAGTCGTTAGCATAATCCGGTGATATCAGGAGTGACGCCACTTGCATTTCTTCAATGCCGGCCCCGGCCGGCTCCCACGAAACCCCCTCGTCAGTGGAACGCAGCATTCCGTCTTCCAGACTGGTCGCAAAGAGCGTACCGTCCTGGTGGCAGTTTGGTGAAAGCGCGGTGCCGAGCAGAGAGCGCGCGGCAAGTCCCGCCACGGCCGGTTCCCAGTTGGCAGCGTCGCCGCCAGCGCGCAGGGCGCCTTCGCGGTGCACGCCTGCCAGGACGATGTCATCCTCTCCGGTTCCGGTAGTAAGCAAGCACAGCACGGACGAGTCCTGGTCAATGGCGCTCTCCCAGGTCGTGCCACCGTCTGTTGAGCGGTAGATCGATCCCTCTGCCGTTCCGGCGTAGGCGAGACCGTCCGCGCCAAAATCAGGCGAAAGACAAAGTGCATTTATAGAGACGCTATCCAGCCCGCTATTGGCTTCCTGCCAATTCGTGCCGCCGTCTGTAGACTTGAAAACGCCCATGTCTTCAGTGCCGACCAGGATTGTGCGGTCTTCCGCGAAATTCGGCGAGACAGCAATGGCCTGGATCGCCATGCTATCCAGCCCTCTATCCACGAGCCGCCACGCGCGGCCTTCGTCGAGCGTTCGGTAAAGGCCGTCGCCGCCTGCAATAAACGCTGTCTGGTCTTCCGCAAAGTCCGGCGAGATTGCCACGGCCTGAATGCTCAGTTCCATGATGCCGAAGTTCGCCGAATTCCAGGTACGGCCGCGGTTTGTCGACTTGAACACGCCGTCTTCCTGAGTGCCGGCCAGCATCACGCCGTCGTCGGCGAAATTTGGCGACACAGCCAAGCACGTCACCGAGGCGGCACCCTGCCAAAAGTCGAGTTGCTGCCAGGTCTGACCGCCGTTATCGGAGCGATAAACCCCGCCCTCTAAGGCACCTGCAAAGGCGACCTCATGATTGGCAACGTTGGGCGCGAACGCGAGCGCTTGGATGTAAGGGCTCGTGATGCCTTCGTTGGAGATCTTCCACGTCTTGCCCCTGTCTTCGGAGCAGAATACTCCGGCCATGGTACCGGCCAGTACCAGGTTGTTTTCGTTAAAGCTTGGCGAAACTGCAAGTGACGCAACTGTGCCACCAAGGCGCTGGCCAACCACCTCCCATGCTTGTTTTTCCATCACTGCGGGCCCGGAGTTACTCATCGATTCTCCTTCCATAGCGAGTCACACTCATATGCAATAAAGTCTTGCGGGCCGAAACCATGCGGTCTCGATGCGAGGTACACATAGAAATGCGCGCCGCGAAACGCGTTCACCTCTTCAGAAATTCTCTCCGTAGCAGACCTTCCAAAACACAATTAAACCGCACGCTCTTCTCGGGCGCGCAGCAAATGGCCGCTAGGTATATTACTGTAATGCTACCAGACCTTCAAGATTAACACGAATTGAGCAGTATTTGAGCGGGATTCAACGGACCTTAGCACTGCGAACGCTCTTCACGCGCGGTGTGGTCTCACTGCTTGGAACTAGCAGTGAGCCTTATCTCTTCGTACCCCTAGAGGGACAAATGAAAGTAACTATTGCCTTGCAATAGAGGTGGGAGGGCTCGCGAAGATTTCGGCAGCTACGTTAGTCGGGCTCAAAATCGCGCAGGTGCAGGAGGTTGGATGAGCCGCCCGCCGGTATGATCTATTGTCTATAATGCAAAGTGTAAATCAACCTGGATTGACTATTTTCGGGCGGACCACAGGAGCGCCAACGTGAAGGTATCCAACGTCAACACCCACAACATCAGGGCGGCCATCGAACTTGGCTGCGGGACGATGTCTAACGTGTTTAACGCCGATGACAATGACATCCCATTCTTCGGTTCTGAAGTCCTTCCTGACCCCCGGCTGAGATTCAGCAACGTCCACTCCGAGTCGCATGTGCCGGGCAGGCACCTGAACGCCCTGCTGAACGCGGAGGACGCTGCGGGCGTCTCGATTTCGGAAGAGGCGATTGAAAAACACGCCGCAGCGGCCTTCTTCTCATATTCCGGCCCCGTGCCGCTGCCCATGAACCGCGACCGCGTGGACGGACCAATTGAGAACTTCAACGATCACAACGTGCGTGAGGGCATGCATGCCCTCTACGCCTTGGTCCGCTATAGAAACTCCGAAAGGGCGAGAGAAGTAGCCGAATCAAGCATCGCATTCATTCTCGATGCGTGGGATCCCGTGGACGGCTGGGACCGCGAAGGGATTTCGGCGGCCCACGGCATTCGCTGGACCCGGCAAACCACGTTCATTACGGGCGTCGCCCGCGCTATCGGCCCGCTGGTCAAGTACTACCGCGCCACCGGCTCGGGCAAAGCGCTCGAACTGGCGTCTCTTCTGGCGGAGAAGGCCACGTCCGAGTTCTTCTTGCCGGACGGGTCGTATGACCGCGAGAAGTTCGGCGTACACACGCACTCGACGACCTGCGTCATGTCCTCGCTGGCGCAGCTTGCGGACCTGACCGGAGACGCCGCACTCCTGGAGCGAGTACGGGCCTTTGCCGACAACGGGCTGCGGGAGATCCGCGACGAACTGGGCTGGGTGATTGAGAGCAGCGCCGACGACAGCCCGCCTGACAAGGGAGAGGGCAACAACACCGGCGACATCGTCGAGACAGACCTGATACTCGGCCGGCACGGCTATCCCGGGTACTACCAGGATGCCGAAAGGATACTTCGCGGGCACCTGTTGCCGTCCCAACTGCGCGACGCGGATTTCATCCCTGAACCTGCCAATCCGGCAGAGGAAGATGGTCTGAGAAGTGTGAGAGATCGGCACCTGGGAGCGTTTGGGTTTCCAGCGCCGTACGGCCACCGCCCGCTTGGGCTCGAGCGGGTCAGCTTCAACATGGACATAGTCGGCGGGGTGGTCGGTACCCTCTGCGAAGTTCTCAGGGAGGGCGTCGTGAAAGGGCCCGATGGCGTACGGGTGAACCTGCTGCTGGACCAGGACTCGCCGGACGCGCTCGTGAAGGCAGGCAAATTGCCAGGCCGCGTCAGCGTAACGCCCAGACACGCGGCGGCGCTTTGGATCAGATTGCCGCGGTGGGCCGACAGGGCGTCATCGCAGGTCAGGGAGACGGAGGACTATCGATTCTTGGGAGACTACCTGTTCGTCCCCCAACCTGAACCGGGCAAACCGATTTCATTGGAATACCCGGCGGCACGGACTGACATTGTGCTCGCTCACCGCACGCGCAACATCAGGACGGTCCTTGCAGGAGACGCGGTGGTGGCGATGGACAACTTCGGCGCTGAACTGACGTTTTTCGATCCACTCGACTGACTGTGACACTTTGGCTGCGGGCTGCGGACTGATAGCGCGTAGTTTCTCTTCGGCGGAACAGATGTTCGATACGTGCCGGAGACGGCCGTTTCCGCCTTTTTGGGCGAAGTCCGGCGGTTGAGCAACACCCTCTAGGCTTTCTATAGGCGATTTGTTCCTAATTTACTCGGAATGATAAGAATATGACTTGACTACCTATAACCTGTTTGGTACAATAGGTT
>JAPPLM010000057.1 GCA_028874195.1 Chloroflexota bacterium | reverse complement strand
AGGGCTTCTTGCAGCCACGGCGGGCGCGAGCACCGTGGCCGTGTTTGCTGCTTGCGGCGTGGCGCAAGCTCCGGCTGCTATGCCTGAGGCCGACGATGCGCCTAAGTCGGAAGACATGCCCGCGATGGAAGAGGCGACGGTTAGCGTTAACTGGGTGGTGAACATACATGAGAACGCGGGGGCTTTCGAGGATCTCGTCCTCGGTCCCTTCAAGGAATTGCATCCCAACATTACGGTCAACTGGCAGTCCATGGCGTATCGGGCGCTCATGGAAAAGCAGGTCGTGGAACTCGCTGCCGGGTCGTCGCCGGACATCCTCGGCCCGGAACCCACCCGCTATCCTCAGTATCGGGACGCCGGCTATATCGCTGACCTGACGCCTTTTGTCCAGCGCGATGCGGCCGCGCTTGCCGACGTAGTGGGAATCGATTGGCTGCAGGACCCCGAAGGCAAGTCATGGACGTTCCCCTACGGCGTGCTGGCTACTATCCAAATCTACAATACGGCCCTTCTCGATAAGTTCGGCATCAACGAACCGCCGAAATCCTGGAATCCCAGTGACGGCGGCGAACTGCTCGAGACAGCGCGCGAGATCACACAGCGCTCCAGCGCCGATCAGAATCCCATCTGGGGTTTCTATAGTCGCAACGACTCCACCACCGAAGTGCCGACGATGCTGATCCAAAACGGCACGAATTTCGTCTCTGACGACTACTCCCGCTTCCGGCTGCACGAACCTGAATTCATCGACGTCATTCAATTCCTGTATGACCTTGAATTCAAGTACCGTGTAAAGCCGACCCGGGAAGACGTTGCTGCGCTCAATGACTCCATTCCGGCGGAACAACGGCGGGATTCACCGTTCGTGCACCAGCGCGCCGCGGTATTCCATACGTGGTTCAACACTGAATCCGGCTGGAACGTGCCGGGCGTCGAGGATTTACCGGTCAAAGCGCGGCGCTTCCCGGCCCACAGCGTTGCGAGCGAAAACTCGAACGCGGTGGGCAGCTACACGCCGGTGCAGTACATGTGGTCGGGCGCCAAGTCTCCGGACGCCACGTGGGAACTGATAAAGTTCATCAGCACCGATCTCGAGGTGCAGGTCGGCGTCACCACGTTGCTGAATTACGGCATGCCCGTGGTGAAATCGGCCTGGGACGACCCGCGCTTGGCAGAACAGAAGGCGCGTCCGCCGCGCGAGTTGACCCCGATCACGGAGCCGATTGGCGAGGGCAATGGCTTCATGACGCAAATCTACCCCAACTATGTTGATATTCGCCGGGTCTACCTGGACCACATGAACATGGCGTGGAGTCAGGAATTGACCGTCACGGAAGCGATGCAAAGCGCCGGCAAGATCATGCAAGAGATGATTGACGAGTATTACGCCGATAAGGGCTAGGGCCCGCCGTTTCCTGTGTAGCTTTGGTCAGACGTTCGCCCCTTTGGAGACGAGGGGGCGAACGTTCATTTCGACCCCAGTTCGTGGCATGGTTGTTGCCCAATGAAATCGTAATGTTATCTCGGGAATCCGCGCCTTCTCAAGATTGTGTTGTCATTTCGCGGCACTAAGTCAAAACAAGGTATTCTGTCATTTCGAGCGCAGCGAGAAAACTAGAACTCACACTCTAGGAGTCTAAAGAGCATGGCATTAGGAAAGAAAACCATCCTCGGCGAGGGCGTCTGCCCGCCTTTCAGCAACTTTTCGCAGGGCCTGATGATAGATGGCATCAAGCGCGTGTTGTTCATTGCCGGACAGTTTCCGGTAGATGAGAATGGCGACCTCGTGGGGAAGGGCGACATCGAAGCCCAGACGCGCAAGGTCTATGCCAATATCGAGGCGCTCTGCAAGGCGGCCGGCGGCTCTCTGGCAAACGTGGCGCACCTCAATATGTACGTCACCGACATTCGCTTCCGCGCCGTCGTCACCGGCATCCGCAATGAGATTTTCGAGCCGCCGTACCCTACGGCCACTATGGTGCAGATCGGCTCCCTGTCGGGTGAAGACTGGCTGGTGGAAATAGACGCGATCGCCGTGTTCGACTAACAATGTCGGACTTAGATTAGCGGGATAGAATCAGTCAGTGCGTCTTGCAGGCCCGCATTCCGCAATTAATGTCGCAGGCACGAGCAAGAGGAACATGCGGATTTGGGTCGCACATTGCGGCTCAAGACGCTTCGCCCGCAATGGCGGATACATGCAACACATCACTGACTCTGACGAATGAACCTGCATGTGTCATTGACGGCAGTGGTCACGTCATCGCCTTGCACCAGTGCCTCAAGCGCTCTATCCAGCGCCCTACGTGCCGTCTGGCCGTAGCGCGGCACGCCGCGTCCGTGCTCCATAGACCGCTGAACTATGGAAATGTCTTTCTCTTCAAGACCTACTTTGAAATCTCCGAGACGCGCGACCGCTTCTCGCTGCGCAGGTATGACGACAAGCTCCTGCATCACATCCACGAGCCCGCGCATAGCCATATACGCTACTTCGGGTCGGGAAGTCTCCGCTACGATTGCCATGCCCATATCGGCTCTAACCGGCACAACCTGCGCCTTGCCGCGGGGAAGTTCCGCCAAGCGAATCCCCGTGGGCGGCCTAGGGAACAACGTGTGCTTCATGGCAGGTCCAACCCCATTAATGTAGATACTCTCCCCCAGTTCCCTCCTCACGGCTGCCGGGGAGACACGCTGCGTGTGGAAGAGACCGCGCATGAATTCCAGCGCCTCGAGAGCGGCCGCATCCCCAAGTCGGCACTCGCCGGTTGCCGGATCGACCACCTCCGCGTTGTTTTGCCATAGCGCCCACCAGATTCCGAAATTGTGCGCGATCAGGCCCCAACGTCTAACGGTGCCATCTTCTTTCTTTTCCGTTAATTGCTCTGCAACCCGTACCAAGTCCGCCCACGCCCAGCTACTATCCACTGGCGGCACGCCCTGCGCCGCAAAGAGCGCTTCGTCGTAGTGCATCATCAGCGGCATCGCATTCAGCGGCAAGGCATAGAGCGAATCCCGTACGCGAAATTGGTCGAGCACGCTGGGATAGTGCTCTTGATTCAAGGTAGTCTCATCGGCGCCAAGGAATCCGTCTAGAGGCAGCAACACGCCTCTTTCAGCCAACTCATCTACGTTAAATGTGTTCACGTTTACCAAGTCGGCTTCCATTTCCTGCAAAACGCGAATGAGTTCATCACCATAGATGTTCTTGCCAACCTCTTGACGCGAGAGAATGTACCCCCCGCGCTTGGGGCCGTTGGGATTCTCCTCGTCCTTATTGAGCAATTGCTCGGCCAGCCAGGGCAATTCCTCGTCGAATACCCGGGTTACCGCCCAAGTCAACGGTCTTTCTTGCGGTAAGCTCGGCGCGGAAAACCGAGATTCAAGAAAACCACACCCGGCGGTCAGTGCAGCAGATCCCGCGATCAATGCGCGACGCGTAAGCATGGCTCGCCTCCTAATTCCAGTTGGTGAAGAGAGCGGTTCCTTTGCTCCCTCGACTACATTGAGCAAGAAACCCCAGAATTCCCCTTCTGACTTGACAGCCTTTCAATCTCCGCTACAGACTCTTTTACATACCTTGACACGAGTACCTGAGAGGTTGCTTAACGATTGTCAAACCTGGCAAACGTATGTACCACTTGCATTCATGAACGCCCGGAAATTGCGGAGCGTGCGCGAGTCTCCCACTTATACGCGCACATGCGGATGTGGAGAAAGGCAAGGCTCATATGTCGCGCTAAATCCTGCCTAAAGTTAGTCAGGAATGTCGGGTAGGACACTTCCTTGTGAGCAGGTGTTATAATAGGCTGGAAAAGTAAGGAAACCACGCAGCCTCGATGACGAGGAAGATCGACATGACGTGGCAGGAGTGGAATGCCTTACTATCGGGTTCGCTTGGCACAGTTAGCCCTGCCACCACCATTGCGAACGTACCCCAAAGTCAGCTGGCGCTTTTCCCACCGTGGCAGTTCCCCGAGAATAGTCTGCCCTCTGCGCGATGTGTTTTTGCGGGTACGCCGGCAGCAGCCTGTGCGTGCGACCACGCAAGCGCCAGCCACCTTCCCTTGCAACCAGCATCCGTGCTCCTTGCCTGTACCTGATAGCTCCAGATTGCCCAGAGTTTCTTAACATTAGAAGCTGAGGTAGTAGACTATTCGCCCGATCACACCAACGTCGATTTTTGATCACACTCAACACACGGCATGTATGTTGGATATCAAAACCGAGCGCCAGACACAGCCCCGGCAAAGTCGACCAAGAGCGGGGCTGCTCGGCGTAGCGGCGAACAGGTTGCTATGGAAATGGAAGCGATAGATGTCTCCTCGGAGATCTAGCATGCCAATGCAATCGCGCTACGCGTGGAAGGCTAGCTCTCGCGGGATACCCCGGCGGCTGCTGCTGAAAGCCGCTGCTGTGCCTGCCGCGGGCCTCGTAGGAGGGTCGGTGTTTGGCGTGGCGCGCTCCCAAGCCGGCAGGTACGCACTGCCCGGCACCTTTATTGGCTCCGTGGACATTTCCGGTCTGTCGATGGCGGAGGCAAATGCGCTGGTCGCGGCACAGTGGCAAGACTATCTGCGTAACCCGGTGGTCTTCGGCTACGAAGAAGCCACGTGGACACCCACAGCCACGGAGATCGGTCTTATTGTAGAAATCGAAGAGGCAATTCGCGCGGCATTCGCTCGCGAGCAGCGGCGCATGTGGTACTGGTTCTCAGGACTGAGTGCGCGCAATCAGGTTGAATTGCCGATATTCTTGAACTCTACGGTTGCCTTAGGTTTCTTGAATGCGATTGCCAAGCAAATCGACCGCCCACCCGAGAATTCAGCTCTGGAGCGCCAAGCCGACCAAGTGCGCGTTGTGCCCGGCGCCGACGGCAAGAGACTTGACCGCGAAGCGGCGCTAAAGCTATTGGCACTGCCGTCCGATCCACCGCAGCGCCAGGTAGTCTACTTGCCTGTCCTAACCCTCGTCCCGCCGATTACCTTGCAGAAGGCGGAAGAAACAAAGTCAGTCTTCGATAAGCTTGTTGCCCAAGGATTGCGCTTCGAACTTGCAGGTGACGGCTGGGAAGTACCGGGGCAAGCGTTAACTTCCTGGTTGCAGATTTATCATAACCCCGATGAAGGCCGCCTGGCAGTCATGGGAGATGCTAAGAGGCTCCAAGCGTGGCTCGAGCAGGTTGCCGTCGAGGCAACGCGGCCTCCCATAAACGCGCGGCTCACCGTCCGCGATGAAGAAGTGCACCTACAGGAGCCGGCCGAGCAGGGGTATCAAACCGATTCAGATGTGCTCCTGGCTACAGCGCAGGCTGCCATCGAGCAAGGGATCACGGCACTTTACCTCCCCGCCGAAGTCCAAGAACCGGTGTATACAGCGCAGAACATGCACAACTGGGGGTTTGAGAACGTCATCGCGGAAGGCGCCTCGTTATTTGAGGGCTCTCCGGCAGAGCGCGCCCACAACATTGCCCTTGCCGCCTCTAAGCTCCATGGCTACGTGATCCCGCCGGGAGAGACGTTCTCATTCCTCAGCGTACTCGGCCCGATCACGCGCGACGACGGCTACCAATCCAGTCTCATAATCTTTGGCGATCAAACGGTGCCGGGCGTCGGCGGCGGTGTCTGCCAGGTCTCGACGACCATGTTTCGGGCGGCCTTTTGGGCCGGCCTGCCGATCATGGAACGCAATCAGCATTCCTACCGGGTCGGCTATTACGAGCGAGACGGGAGTCCGCCCGGATTCGATGCCGCAGTGTATGATCCGGGTGTCGACCTCAAGTTCGTCAACGATTCGGAACACCCTATCCTCATCCAAACGCACGTTGACGAAGAAGCCATGGAGCTCAAGTTTGTGTTCCACGGCCGCAGTATAAACCGGTGGGTGCGCATGCTGCCCGCCGTCGCCAAGAATTGGGTGAAGCACGGCCCGCCCTTGCCGGACAAAGAGGACCCGGACCTTCCGCTGGGTGAGCGTTTGCAAGTTGAATGGGCCGTGGACGGCGTGTACGCTGAGATTCACCGAGAGGTCGTGGTCGATGGAGAATCCCACGTCGACCGGTTTCGCAGCCGCTACCGACCGAACCGCGAGGGCTGGCTCGTTGGCACGAAGATCGAAGAACAGCCGGGCCAGGTGCCGCAGCTACCCGGGTGAGCGCACCGGCTCACCCCACTCGCATTGAGACTTGCTGTTCCTAACGCGTATCCGATTACTCATCGATGCAGTGACCAAGCACGTTCTCTTGCCTTGCCGGCATTCTATTCGCGCCGCCTTTCCCCTATTCCGTCACTCTAGACTCACTGGCTTAGCTTCGCTCAGGCTGGGCAGCAGTTACACGTGACTCTTGCCGGGCGCGTCCCACCGTTGGTCCGATGTCTTGTCCATTACACGCAAGATCAATGCAGCGAGCGCTGAATCAACACCTCGCTGATAGTCTCGTAAGGAGTCTTGCCGCAGAACCCTGTGCGCGTCGTTGAGGAAAGAATTGTGTCTTGTGTGGAACCCAAACGAACCAGGTCCGGGAGTTTCGTGCTCTCTAATCTCTCGCACTCCGAGCAGTGCTTCCTGCAGATTCCGACCGATTTGGCAATAGAAATGCGTGAACGCATGGAGGATTGGAATACGGAGAATTTCGCCTAGGAAACGGCATTGATTAGTTGCGTGCGGCGGGAGCTTGTGATATGTTTCACGTGGCAATTGCCTCTGACATGAGGAGCGCCAATGTCTGGGTCGACGCGGGGAAAAGCGCCGCAGATGGCGATCAGACGCCTCTCAATGTACTATCGTACGTTGGCTGTGCTACGAGAACAGGGCGTTGAAAGTGTTTCCTCAGAACACCTCTCTGCCTTGACCGGTTCTACAGCGGCCCAGGTCCGTCGTGACCTTGCGTATTTCGGAAACTTCGGGCGGCGCGGCGTCGGGTACGAAGTGCACTCGCTGCACACGCACATGCAGGACATCTTGGGAATCGGCGAAGGATGGCCCATGGCTCTCGTAGGTGTCGGCAATTTGGGCTCCGCCTTATTGGCGTACGATGGGTTTCCGCGTCAAGGATTCCGCATTGTCGAGGCGTTCGATTCTGATCCGCGCCGCGTTGGCACGGTGATCCGCGACGTGGTAGTAAAGCCGATGGATCAGATCAAAGAGACCATTCAGTCCCGCCAAATCGTCATGGCGCTGTTGGCCGTTCCCGCCAAGGCCGCCCAGGCCGTTACCGAGCAGCTCGTCGCTGCCGGTGTGCGCTGCTTGCTGAATTTCGCACCCGTAACGTTGATGGTGCCGTCTCACGTCCACCTGGCCAGCGTAGACCTTTCAATCGAGGTGGAGTACCTCTCATATGTATTGCGGGAGAGTGTGGCGGAAGGTGACGCTTCTGAAGCTGAATGCTCTGACGTATCGACCGTATTGTCTAAGTAGAGCTCCTACGGAACGCATTTGTAAAAGAAAAGAAACTCGTCCATTATAAGACCGGAGCGCGACTGATACAGCCACCGCTGAGGGCCGGAAGATAGCAGATGGAATACTACGTCGGATACATCCCGTTTCTGGTGATCTTCGTTGCGGCATCCGCATTCGGGATTGGCTCGCTTGCGCTGGCCTCCGTACTGCGACCGAAGTTTCGCCCCGGCCCCCTCCGCACGTTACCCTACGAGTCGGGGATTGGCCCAAGTGGCGTGGTGGGCGACACCCGTGGCAAGCACGGGGTGCACTTCTATATGGTTGCAATTGTCTACGTTGTCTTTGACCTGGAGCTCGCCTTTCTCTTTCCATGGGCCGTAATCATAGGGTCTCTCGGCCTCTTTGGTCTGGTTGAAATGGCAATCTTCATTGCTATCCTGCTCGTTGGCTACGTCTACGCATGGAAGAAAGGAGCATTCGATTGGGGGCTATAGAAGATACGCTTACGCTGCCCGCCGCCGGGCAAAAGACGGGTGCCTCCGGCTTTGTGCTTGCCTCCGCCGACCAAATCCTGAACTGGGGGCGTGCAAACGCGTTGTGGCCGATGACGTTCGGCCTCGCGTGCTGCGCCATCGAGATGATGGCGGTCTGGGCATCACACTATGACGCGGATCGCTTCGGCATGGCGTTCCGGGCGACACCTCGTCAATGCGACGTCATGATTGTGGCGGGTACGGTCACAAAGAAGATGGCACCTATTATTCGCAACCTCTGGGAACAGATGGCCAGGCCATGCTGGGTGATTGCCCACGGCAATTGCGCTACGTGCGGCGGGCCGTACCGCTCCTACAGTGTGCTTCAGGGTGTAGACCTCGCCGTTCCGGTAGACATCTACGTGCCCGGCTGCCCGCCGCGGCCCGAGGCGCTGCTGGAGGGTCTCATGCTGTTGCAGCAGAAGATCAAGCAGGGTGAGTGGGCCGGCTCGGAAGAGGCATTGCTCACCGCCCGCGCGGATGCGGGCGCCAAGGAGTAAGTGTTTCCGTGAGCATTCCGCCACCAGTCGCCGCTGATTTGATCCACGAACGTGTGAAAGCCGTCTTAGGCGATAAAGTCATTGCCGCAAACTCTCTCCGCGACTACCTGACCATAGAGATCGTCGCCACGCACCTGTTAGAGGTCGCAACGGCGCTGCGCGACGACCCCGAGCTAAGGTTCAACTTTTTCGGTGATGTCACGGCAGTCCATTGGCCCGGCGAATCGCAAGAACTGGAAGTCGTCTACCATCTGCGCTCAATCCCCGCTAATCGGCGTATCCGCGTCAAAACGCGAATAGCCGCACATGAGTCGGTAGAATCGATGGCGCAGGTCTGGCCGGGCGCAGACTGGCCGGAACGCGAAGTCTACGATCTGATGGGCGTAAACTTCGCCAATCATCCCGATCTGCGGCGCATCCTCATGGATGAAGATTATGAGTATCACCCCTTGCGCAAAGACTTCCCGCGCGAGGGACTTTAGTCGAGTAACGCACTACCTCAGGAGTAGTGAGAGCGTCACATGGCGACTGTTGAGATAGAACGCATTGCCGGTGAAGATGATTCAGGACTGATCCTGAACATGGGTCCGCAGCACCCTAGCACTCATGGCGTGCTGCGCGTTGTCCTCAAGATGGACGGCGAGTACATCGAGGAAGCCGTACCCATCATTGGCTACCTGCACCGCGGCACGGAAAAGATCGCCGAAAGCGAGACGTATACCCAAATCCTGGGGTATACGGACCGCATGGATTACACCGCGGCCGCTTCCAGCAATCTTGGCTGGCTGGTTGCCGTAGAGACGCTTGCGGGAATTGAGGTGCCGGAGCGCGCGCAATGGCTGCGGTGCATTGTTGGTGAACTGGGACGGCTGGCGGGCCACTTCGTCTGGATAGCCACCCACGCGCTGGACATCGGGGCAATGTCGGTCTTCCTCTATGCCTTCCGCGCGCGCGAACGTGTCCTGGAGCTTTTCGAGGAACTTTGCGGTGCACGCATGACCCACAGTGTGATGCGTCCCGGTGGATTCCTGGAGGAACCCCGCGAACCCTTCTACGAAAAGCTTGAAAGCTCACTGGACTACTTCATCAAGGAAATCAACCAGTTTGATAAGTTGCTCAGCAAGAATGATCTTTGGTTGGGCCGCACGGTGGACGTGGGCGTGATATCCGGCGACGACGCGATTGCGATGGGGTTGTCCGGCGCTTGCTTACGTGGCTCGGGGGTGGAGTGGGACATCCGCAAGGCTGAACCGTATGCCGCCTACGACAAGGTGGAGTTCGATATTCCCACGGGCACGGGTAAGGGCGACGTTTTTAGCCGCTACATTCTGCGGCTCGAAGAGATGCGCCAAAGCGTACGCATCATGCGTCAGGTGATTCAACACATGCCGCCTGGACCCGTGATGACCGATGACTCCCGTGTTGGCCGGCCGGACACGCCGCGCCTCTACACCGACATGGAAGCGATGATCAACCATTTCTGGATGTACATCCACGGCTTCCCGGTGCCGCGGGGCGAGACCTACGCCGCTATTGAAGCGCCAAAGGGCGAATTGGGCTTCTACGTCGTCAGCGACGGCAGCGGCAAACCGTATCGTATGCACGTACGTTCGCCCTCGTTCGTCAATTTGCAGTCCTTGCCTTACTTGGTGAAAGGTCGGCTGCTCGCAGACGTTGTATCCGTAATTGGAAGTATTGACATCATACTTGGTGAGATTGACCGATGATGCGGGTGGTGCAGTCTACATGACTTGGCTACCTGCCATGGGTAAGAAGAGGGAACGATGCCTGTAACGCTTACGGTTGACGGTCAAGAAGTAACGGTACCCGAAGGCTCGACGATCCTCGATGCCGCGCGCAAGCTTGGCACCTACATACCTACCCTATGCTTCGATACCTTTCTCAAGCCCTACGGCGCGTGCCGCATGTGCGTGGTGGAAGTAGAGCGTGCGCCAAAGCCGCTCTCTTCGTGCAATACTCTGGCCATGGACGGCATGGTGGTGAGCACGAAGACCGAACCCGTGGTGCATGCCCAGCAGGGCATCATGGAAATGACCCTGCAGCATCACCCGCTGGATTGCCCCTATTGCGACAAGTCCGGTGTCTGCGATCTGCAGCACACTGCCTACGAAGTAGGGGTGTACCGCAGCAAGTTGGGCAGCGACAATCCAAACGAGCCCGACCATGAATTCAGTCCTCTGATCGAGTGGGACCCAAATCGCTGCATCTACTGCGGCAAGTGCGTGCGCATCTGCGACGAACGCGTTGGGGATAGTGCGCTTACCTTCAACCTTCGCGGGTTTCACAGCTACATTGGGACACAGTTCGACGAGCCGCTGGACTGCGTCGAGTGCGGTGAATGTATCGAAGTGTGCCCCGTTGGCGCTTTGCTGAGCCGCCCATTCATGCATAGCGGACGGGCGTGGCAAGTGCACCAAAGCGAGTCAATCTGCAACCATTGCAGTGTCGGCTGCCAGATGCACGTCGAGACGCGCATGGGCGAAGTGTTGCGCACGAAAGCGAATCCCGCACTCCGTGACCAAACGCCGGTCAACACACGCGACCGGGGTCCCGGGGACGGCATGCTCTGCACGCGCGGCCGCTTTGGCTACGACTACATTCATGACGACGGGCGCGTGAAGCAGCCGCTCATACGCCGGAACGGCGCGCTGGAACCGGCAAGCTGGGATGAAGCGCTTACCTTGGTGGCAGAACAAATCGCCGGGGCAAAGTCCCAGCACGGTCCGGATGCAATCGCAGCCATTACGTCCGGGCGTTTGAGCGATGAAGAAAACTATCTGGTATCGCGTCTCATGCGAGAGGTGGTCGGCACCAACAATATCGATAGCACTGAGCGTTGGACGTTTATTCCCACGCTCAAGACATTAGGTCCCGCCGCCTTTGATTTCAGCATTGCCCAAATGCAACACATGGATGCCTTCTTGGTCGTGGGTGGTGACATTATGGAAAGCCACGACGTGCTCGGCATGCGGATGCGGCAGTGGGTGCGCGACCAGGGCAAAGCGCTTATTCAGGTCAGCAGTCTGCCGAGCAGGCAGGATAGCCGCTTCGCCCAACGTGTACTGCGCGTGCGACCGGGAACGGAGGAGCACCTTGTCCAGGGACTTGCAGCCGAACTCTCTCGCCAGTCTGGTAACGGCGGTGCACCGGAGGAGTTACACGGCTACGATCTGGAGACTGCCGCCGCCGATACCGGAATCGAACCGGCAGAATTGAGCGAGACCGCCGCGCAACTCGCCCAGGCTGGCAGCGTCGGAATCGTGTGGGCGCTCGGCAACTGGCTGATCGGAAGCGCCGTGGGCTTTGCGCAAGCGGCGGCCAATCTTGCGCTGGCCTTGCCGGATGCCCAACTCTTCCCGCTCGCCGCCAAGGCAAACTCCCGCGGCCTCGTGCAAATGGGGGCGGGAGCGGACATCTTGCCGAATTTCCGCAGCGGTGATGACGCTCAAGCCCGCAGCGCATTGGGCAAGCTTTGGGACGTGGTGCTGCCCGAATCTCAGGGACTCACGCTTGACGATCTCTTGTCCGACGCTGATGTCTCCGTCCTCTACGTTATCGGAGAAGACGTGGCAACGACCGCCCGCAACCACCAGCAGGCCCAAGCACTCCTTAATCGGGCGGGCTTCGTGGTGGTGCAGGACCTCTTTGTGAATAGCACAGCGGCGGAGCACGCCGACGTTGTATTGCCCGCGGTCAGTTTTACCGAAAAGACCGGTACGTTCACAAATCTGGAAGGCCGCGCGCAGCGGGCGCAGGCGGCAATTCCACCCGTTGGCGAAGCGAAAGCCGATTGGCAGATTTTCACTGAACTCGCACTCAAGCTTGGCGCACGGTGGGCCTATAGGAATTCGGACTCTGTAGCGCAAGAGATTGCCGCGGTGCTGGCAGAGATCCCAACGACCCACAGCGCGCCGCGTTTCGGTTGGCACGAGCTGCCGGTGCTGCCAAGCGTGAATGGTGACGGCAAACTGCTCTTAGTGACGCAAGATCACCTCTTCGTGCCCGGCGTTACCGGCCGCTACAGCAGCAACCTACGCCGTTTGGTGGAGGAGCCGGTTGCCGAATTGCACCCGGCGCAGCTCGAGCACCTTGGCGTGACTGACGGCGAGAAAGTGGGGATCCAGGCAAACGGAACGGACGTGACCGTTACGGCCAAAGCCAACAGCCGTTTGCCGGAAGATGTAGTCTATCTTCCCGTTGGCTTCCCGGATGCGCCGGTGGGAGCGTTGCTGGGCGCGGAGGCCACTGTTGCGGTATCAGTACGTGCTGCTGCTGCAGCATCCGAGGTTGGCTCGGCGCAGCCGCGAGCTAGGAATGAGCCATGACAGAATTTGTCATCGCGGTCATCTTCAAATCCATCATTGCCTTTGCGGTGCCGTTGCTCATGGTGCCTCCCCTCATCTGGGGCGAGCGGCGTATATTGGGTCGCATTCAGTCTCGCGTCGGCCCGAATCGCGTCGGGCCTTTTGGCGTCTTTCAAACGTTGGCTGATGCCGTAAAGCTTCTTGGTAAAGAAGACATGATCCCGGCCGGAGCGGACCGCGTTCTTTTCATTCTGGCCCCGTTCCTGCTCTTGGTGCCGTCCTTTATGGCGTGGTCGGTGGTGCCGGTTGGCACCGAGCTCCACATCTTCGGGCGGGTCATCGGTCTCTATGCCACCGATCTGAACGTGGGCGTGCTTTACATTGTGGCGCTTACGTCTGTGGCGGTGTACGGCATAGTCATGGCCGGCTGGGCGTCGAATAGCAAATATGCCCTGTTGGGAAGCCTGCGGTCGAGTGCACAGATGATCAGCTATGAGATCATGCTTGGTATAGCGCTCGTCGGCGTGGTAGTCCTTGCGGGATCGCTTTCCCTGCCTGAAATCGTGCGGCAGCAGCAGGTACCTTTCGCCATACCGTTGGTCATTGGCGCGTTTGTCTTTGTTTGTGCCGCGCTAGCGGAAACAAACCGCGCGCCGTTTGACCTGCCGGAAGCGGAAACCGAGCTCGTCTCCGGGTATCACGTCGAGTATTCCGGTTGGCGGTTTTCATTCTTCTTCTTGTCCGAATACGCCAACATGCTCTTGGCGTCTTTCTTGGTGAGCGCGGTCTTCTTGGGTGGCGGGTGGCCGGCGCAGTTTCTGGAGCCATATATCGGGCATTTCTTCACAACCTTGCTGGCTGTTGGCATCATGATGTCCAAGGTCTTCCTTTTTCTGTTCATCTATTTTTGGATTCGGGCCACGTTACCGCGATTTCGCTACGACCAAATGATGAACTTTTGTTGGAAAGTGCTCTTGCCGCTGGGACTGCTCAACCTGGCAGTCGCCACAGTGCTGAAGCTGACGGTGTACGCTTAGGAGAAAAGTTGGGAGAGAGTGTAATGAGTTTTCGGTTTGACTCGCTGCTGCCGATTGCGAAAGGGCTCAGTGTAACCCTCCGGGAGTTCTTTCGACAGCCGGTCACCATCCGCTATCCGGAGCAGAAACGACCTCTCTCTGCGATCTATCGCGGCGCCGTGGGCATGCGCCGGCGACCGGACGGACGGCCAAAGTGCGTGGGCTGCGGTCTTTGCGAGACGGCGTGCCCGAATGAATGCATCACCATAACAACGGAATCGAATCCGGCCCAGCCGACGGAAAAAGTGGTGACCTCTTACACGCTGGATGTCGGCCGCTGTCTCTTTTGCAGCCTCTGTGTGGAAGCATGCCCGGTTGAAGCCTTGGAGATGACTGACGCATTTGACTTCTCGACGGACGATCGTAGCACGCTCATCTATGACGTAGACCGCTTGATGGACTTGGTGGATAAGCAGGGCAAGGAGGTCTCAACGCTTGACTAGCGAGACCTTGCTTACCCTGATTTTCGCGTATTTCGCGCTGGCAAGCGTGGTGTTCGCCGTGCTTGTCATTATGCTGCGCAATCCGGTCCAGTGCGCGCTGGCGCTCGTGGGTGTTGTGTTCCACCTTGCGGGAATCTTCATCCTGCTGCGCGCTGAGTTCCTCGCCGCAGCGCACATAATCATCTATGCCGGCGCCATCATCGTACTCTTCCTCTTCACCATGATGCTGCTCAATATCGGCGCGGTGGAGCGCGTGCGGCAGTTTCACGTGCAAGCGCCGCTCGCGATTGTGATTGGCGCCATCCTCTTTCTGGAGTTCATAGTCCTCACCGGAGCCACCATCACCATCGGTGCCCAAGGTCCTCATTCGCCCGCATGGGTCGCCGGACAGGGCGGGAACGTACAGGCGCTCGGGCAGGTGCTTTTCCGCGACTACTTGCTTCCCTTTGAAGTGGCCTCGGTTCTCTTGACTGCCGCTGTCGTTGGCGCCATCGTCCTGGCACGTCAGAAGCCGAGACGGCCGCGCTCATCTTCGGAGATGGGGGTGTCAGAGTGGATGGAAGAGCGGTACGAGAAGGCAAACGTGCAGAAGCAACAAACGGCCAAGTAGCGCTGAGGAGATAGGCGACTGAGATGATAATCCCAGCCTTAGAGTACTACTTGGTGCTGGGCGCGGCTCTCTTCATCATCGGCTTGCTCGGTGTGCTGGTGCGGCGCAACTTGCTTATTGTGTTTATGTCAATTGAGCTTATTTTGCTGGGAGCCAACGTCACGTTTGTCGGGTTCGCCGTGGCACTGGACAATATGCTGGGGCAAGCCTTCGTCATATTCTCGCTAACGGTAGCCGCGGCCGAGGCTGCGGTTGGGCTGGCTATCATTGTGGCGCTGTCGCGCCATCGGGATACGCTCAACGTAGATGAAATCAACACACTCAAAGGCTAAAGGCACACAGAGATAATGGCCGACGTTGCCTGGCTCATACCGCTTCTGCCCTTCGTCGCTTTCGCGATAAACGGCGTCTTTGGCCGCAAGTACCTGAAGAAGCATACCGGCCTCGTCGCGAACGCCGGCGTGCTGGGCGCGCTTGTCGTCAGTGTGGCCTTGTTCATCACCCAGTTGGACCATGCGGAACCGCAATCAGTCACGCTTTGGACATGGGCAGTCTCCGGTGATTTTGCACTGGATATCGCGCTGCGTGTGGATGCCCTCACCCTTGTGATGCTGCTCGTAGTCACGAGCGTTTCCTTCATGGTCCATGTCTATTCGATAGGCTACATGGACCACGATCCCGGCTTCTGGCGGTTCTTCACCTATCTGCCGCTGTTTGTCTTTGCGATGATCATGCTCGTGATGGCAAACAACCTGCTGGTCTTGTTTGTCTTCTGGGAAGCCGTCGGCTTATGCTCCTACCTTTTGATTGGGTTCTGGTTCGAGCGTCAGTCGGCGTCCGCGGCAGCGATTAAGGCCTTCTTGACGAACCGCATAGGCGACGTCGGCTTTCTGATTGGGCTTCTTTTGGCGTGGTATGTCTTCGGAACGTTAGACTACGACGAAATCTTCGCGCAGGCTCCGGCCATTGCAGCCGCGACACCGGGCATGCTCACGGTCATCTGTCTCCTGCTCTTTGTGGGCGCCATGGGCAAGTCGGCGCAGTTCCCGCTGCACGTGTGGCTGCCCGACGCGATGGAGGGCCCAACGCCGGTCAGCGCTCTGATCCATGCGGCCACGATGGTGACGGCGGGTGTCTACATGGTAGCAAGGTTCAATCCGCTCTATGTGCTGACACCAAACGCTATGGTGGTCGTAGCGATCGTCGGCGCGTTTACGGCCCTCTTTGCGGCGACCATCGGCCTCGCGCAAAACGACATCAAGCGTGTCCTCGCGTACTCCACCGTCAGCCAACTCGGTTTGATGTTCATGGCTCTCGGCGTCGGCGCGTTCGCCGCCGCCATCTTCCATCTCGCTACCCATGCCTTCTTCAAAGGTCTGCTCTTCCTTGGCTCCGGTTCCGTGATTCACGGCACCAACGAAGAGCAGGACATGCAGCGCATGGGCGGGCTGTTTGGCAAGATGCCGGTTACCGGCTCAACGTACATCATTGGCGGTCTGGCGCTCTCCGGCATCATCCCCTTAGCGGGATTCTGGAGTAAGGACGAGCTGCTTGGAGCCACGCTGCTTGCCGGCGGGATGGGCTATCTCCTCTACGCCTTGGGCGCGTTGGCATCGTTCCTTACGGCCGTTTACACGTTCCGCATGATATTTCTGACCTTCTTTGGCAAGACCCGCATGGAAACCGAGCGGTTCTCACACGTTCACGAGTCCCCGCATGTGATGACCCTACCCCTCATCGTCTTGGCAGTAGGAGCGGCGCTTGCGGGGTTTGTCGGTGTCCCGCCTGAGCACGGGCTTATCCACAACTACCTACACGATACGTTCATCGCGGCAGAGTTAGCCGGTTTAGTCCATAAACCGTCTACGACGTTTGTGCTTGGCGTAATGGCCGTCTCGACTCTTATTGCGCTCTTCGGCATTCTCATTGCCTATAGCGTATACATGCGCGGATTGCCCGCTCCCGAGGCCGTCGCCGGCAGGGTGCGGCCCCTCCATACGCTATTGGTCAACAAGTACTTTCTCGATGACTTCTACGATACGGTCCTGGCAGGGGGAACCCGTGGCGTGGGTTGGCTCTTTGCCTGGTTCGACCTGAACATCGTGGACGGCCTAGTGAACCTCATTGGCTTGGTTGTCAGCGGCGTGGGAGGCGGTCTCCGGCGTATGCAGACCGGCCGCTTGGAAAACTATGCCTTCAGCGTCGTCTTGGGTACGGCGCTCGTGCTCGCCTTCTACATCATAATGGTGCGTTGAGGTAGCATTGGTGGATTCAATCCCCATTCTTTCACTCATTCTCTGGTTGCCGCTCGTCGCGGCCGTAATCGTGCTCTTCCTGCCTGAGCGCCGCGCCATGTTCGCCGTGTCGCTCGCGGGTACTCTGCTCTCGCTCGTGTTGAGTGTGGCCGTGTGGGTGAGCTTCGAATCCGGCGCCGGCATGCAGTTTCGAGAGACGTTCGACTGGCTGCCGGCCCTGGGCATCCAGTATGCGCTCGGCGTTGACGGCATCAGCCTGCTCATGGTGCTCCTGAATACGTTCCTCTTCTTCCTTTGCATCGTCTATGCCTGGGCCTCGGTACACGAGCGCGTGAAAGAGTACCTCTTCACCATGCTCATTCTGGAAGTGGGCATAACCGGTGTGTTCCTTGCTTTGGACTTCGTCCTGTTCTACGTGTTCTGGGAAGTCATGCTCATCCCCATGTACGTGCTGATCGGGGTATGGGGTGGCGAGCGCCGTGTGTACGCAACGGTCAAGTTCGTTCTCTACACGCTCTTCGGCAGTCTCCTCATGCTCGTCGCCATTCTGGCGCTCTACTTCGTGCACGGCAATACGACGGGCGTGTATACGTTCGACATTCTTGAGCTCACTCAGGGCACGTATGGCGAGCGCTTCCAGCTTTGGGCCTTCCTGGCGTTCTTCCTTGCCTTTGCGATCAAGGTGCCGATGATTCCCTTCCACACATGGCTGCCGGATGCCCATGTGGAGGCGCCGACGACCGGAAGCGTCATCCTGGCCGGAATCTTGCTCAAGATGGGCGGCTACGGCTTCATTCGCTTCAGCCTGCCGCTCTTTCCCGATGCCAGCGAATTGGCGCAGACGGCAATCCTTGTCCTATCGGTCATTGCGATTCTCTATGGCGCGTTGGTCGCTCTCATGCAAACGGACCTAAAGAAACTCATTGCCTACTCATCGGTAAGCCACATGGGTTTCGTAACCCTGGGCATTTTCTCCTTCACGCAGCAGGGCCTCGACGGGGCCATCATGCAGATGTTCAGCCACGGCCTGGTAACCGGCGCTCTCTTCCTGTGTGTGGGGCAGCTCTATGAGCGCACGCACGACCGGCTGATAGCGAACCTGGGCGGATTGGCGCACCGCTGGCCGGTGTATGCCACGCTCTTGCTCTTCTTCTCCCTCGCCTCCATCGGCTTGCCGGGGTTGTCGGGCTTTGTGGGCGAGTTCATGGTACTGCTTGGCGCCTTCATGACAGGAACGCGCATCTTTGGCGTGCTCGCAGTGCTCGGTATCATACTTTCCGCGGCGTACATGCTGTGGATGTACTGGCGGGTCATGCTCGGCACCTTGAAAGATGCGCACGGCCGCCTCGAGGACCTGAATAGGCTGGAAGCAGCGGTGCTCGTGGCCCTGGCAGTGGTGGTGATATGGGCAGGTGTGCAGCCACAGATGTTCGTTGAACTCTTTACCGCCGACACTAGCGGAATCATGCAAGGCTTAGCGGAATCCGGGGTGTCGAGCGCTGTGATTCGCTAGCCTTCAGTACTTAGGGGCATGTGTAAGGAATAGCCCGTGCAACCAGAAGATCTCACAAGCATACTGCCGGAAATCATCATTACCTTGATCGCTGCCGCCGTTCTTATGGTGGACGCCTTTGGCGGCAGGCGGACCCACCGCGGGTTGTTGGGGCTGATTGTGGCAGGCAGTGTTGTCGCAATTCTCGTCAGTGTGGTCTTACGCGCAGACAGCGGTACCGCTTTCGGCGGCATGGTGCTGACCGACGGTTATGCGGTCTTCTTCAAGGTGCTCTTCATCGCAATTGCCGCGCTCAGCATTGTGCTCGCGTATGCTCAGTCCAGTGAGGTCCCATTCGCTGAACTGTCGGCGCTCATACTCTTTGCGACGGTCGGCATGCTTCTGCTGGGCGCTACGGGCGATCTGATTACGCTCTATCTCGGCGTTGAGCTTACGTCTATTCCTGTTTATGTGCTCGTGGCCATCAAGCGCGACCGTTTTCGTGCTACGGAAGGCGCTCTCAAGTACTTCCTGCTGGGCGCGTTTGCCTCCGGCGTTCTGCTTTACGGCATCGCTTGGCTCTTTGGGCTGACCGGCACGACGAATCTCGCGAATATAGCGTTGTACGTCCAGAGCCAAGGTGCGGATAATCCTTGGTTCTTGCTGGGCCTCGGCCTGCTCCTCGTCGGCCTGGCGTTCAAAGTGGCGGCAGTGCCCTTCCACATGTGGACGCCGGACGCCTACCAGGGAGCGCCCACGCCTTCCACCGCCTTCTTGGCAGCCGGCGCCAAGATTGGCGCCATGGCGGGCCTTCTCCGGGTGGTCGTACACGGACTTGAACCGTGGCAAGACATGGTCATGCCCATTGTGATCGCCATTGCGGTAGCCAGCATGATCGTCGGCAACTTTGTCGCCATCTGGCAGCAAGACGTGAAGCGCCTGCTGGCGTACTCCTCCATCGCGCATACCGGCTACATGTTGGTGGGCATCGCGGTCGTGCACGCCCACTCGGAGGCAGGCGGTCTCATGCGGGACGCGGTGGCCGCCGTGATGTTCTACGCTGTGGTGTATGCCCTGATGACGCTGGGCGCTTTCGCCGTGACGTTCGCGGTCGAGCGCCGCACCGGCGGCACGGACTTGGAGAACTTCCAAAACCTCGGTCGCAGTTCGCCTCTCATGGCCGTCGCTATGGCGGTGTTTATGATCTCCCTCACCGGCATACCGCCCGCGGCGGGATTCTTTGGGAAGCTCTATCTGTTGCAAGTGGCCGTCAACGGCGGCCTGACGTGGGTGGCGGTAGTCCTCGTGCTCACGAGCACGGTCTCGGCCTACTACTATCTGCGGGTGGTCGTGAACATGTACATGGTAGACATTCAGCCCCGCCTGCTGCCTGTGCCCGCTTCCACCGCCATTGGTGCCGTAGTCGCCATTGGCATGATTGGCACGCTCGTGCTCGGCATTTATCCCGCTGGTGCCGTCGAATGGGCGCAGGCTGCCTTTGAAGAAGCCGGCAAACTGGCGAACTCTCCCTAAGCTACTTCCCCCTCCTCATTCGAGCTAGTGACCCCATCTCTCGCGGTCTGTGGTTGCGCCGCAGCAGTCTGGTATCATAAAGAAGAACAGGCCCCCATAGCTCAGTGGATAGAGCACTGGCCTCCGGAGCCAGGAGCGGGCGTTCGAGTCGCCCTGGGGGTACCACGACGTACATTCTGGGTTCCTGGAAGTAGGCCGCCAACCTCCCGGTCTGCAAGGCTGATAGTCTCTTTCGCGTTGAGGCAAAGCTCATTCTTTACGCAAAAAGGGATTGCAACGTGCTAGCTTGCAAGCCGGGGCAAATCATCATCCTGAACGGTGCGCCGCGGTCTGGCAAGTCGAGCATCGCCAGGGTGGTCTTGGACACGTTCGCTGGTGTATGGGTCAACCTTGGCGTAGATGGTTTCAAGCAACTGACTTCACAGCGCTACAGTCCGGGAATCGGTCTGCGCCCGGGCGGAGAGTTGGCCGCTACGCTCGAGCCTCTTGTCCCAGTGCTGTACGCGGCTATGTACGAATCGATTGCCGCCCATAGCCGGATGGGCGTAAATGTCGTCGTGGATGTCGGCCATCATGATGCTTATTCCGTGCCGCGTGGCATCCTCTTTGAGAGCGCGCGGCGCTTGCGAGACTTACCTGTCCTTTTCGTGGGAATTCGTTGTCCCATCGAAATCATCATCGAGCGACGGCAAGAAACCTGGGACCCAAGTCGTGGGCTAGACGAACACATTTGCCGCTGGCAGCGTGAAGTTCATATGCCCGGTATCTATGACGTTGAGGTCGACACGTCGCAACTCACTCCTCCGGAGTGTGCCGACACCATTCGGCAACGCCTTGAGAGCGGTCCAGAACCTACTGCATTCAAACGACTCGCCGAGATGCATCTGAAGCATGGCACGGCAGCCAGCGGGGCACCACAATGAATTCTTGGCTGCAGGATGCTTCGTAGTGCAACCCCGAATTCCATACCTGACGTTCCAGCCACAAGAAATGAACAAAAAGCACAATCCCATAGTTTCAATCTCCGGCATAAGCAAGTCCTATCTCGATCAAGGCGAGCAGCGCGCCGTACTAAGCGACGCCAGCCTGGAGGTCGACCGCGGCGAATTCGTTGCCATCCTGGGCAGCAGCGGCAGCGGCAAGACGACGCTGCTCCACCTGATCGGCGGCATCGATACGCCCGACGCTGGCGAAATCGTCATCGACGGTACTGACTTGACGAGCCTGAGCGACACTGCGCGCACGCACTTCCGACGCCGCCACGTCGGTATGGTATTTCAGTTGTTCAATCTCATTCCCACGCTCACGGTATGGGAAAACATCCTCTTGCCCGCAGAGCTTGAAGGGAGTGTGAACGCCAGTCGCAGAGACTATGCGGCGTCATTGCTGGCCCGCGTGGGTCTCGGTGACCGCACAAACACGTTTCCGGAGAAGCTCAGCGGCGGCGAGCAGCAGCGGGTTGCCATCGTCCGCGCGCTGGCGCATGAGCCGCTCATCGTCCTTGCCGACGAACCCACCGGCAATCTCGACGCTCAGAACAGCGCGCGCGTGCTCTCAATCCTGCTCCAGCTCACGCGTGAGGCCGGACGCACACTCTTGATGGCTACCCACGACCACGAGATCGCGCGTCAGGCGTCTCGCGTCTGCCTGCTTCGCGATGGTGCATTGTCAGTGCAACCGGCTGCTGCCGTGGTCTGACCCATGACCGGCACCGTAGTCAGCCGTCTCGCCTATCGCGCGCTGCAACGGCGCGTTCTGCAAAGTATACTCTTCGTCCTGAGTATTCTCGCCGGCGTCGCGTTGGTGGTGGGCGTTGACGTGGCCGCGGATTCGGCGCGCCGGGCATTCTCGCTAAGTCTGGCAAGCCTCCAAGGCGATGCAACCCACGAAATCGTAGGCGGCCCAAGCGGCGTCCCCTCCGCGCTCTACCGCTCGCTGCGCGCCGACCTCGGTATCCGCACTGCCGCGCCGGTCATCCAGGGCACTGTTCGTGTCGGCTCAGACGAAATCCCGCTGACGCTGCTCGGAATCGATCCTTTTGCCGAGGCGCAGGTGCGTCAGTACCTCGCCGGTGCTTCCGCTCCGGGCGTGGATGGTCAGGTGTTACTTAGACTTATAACCGAACCTGACACGGTATTGGTTTCCCAGTCCGTCGCCGCGCGGCTTGGCGTAGAAGCCGGAGAGCAACTCGAGCTCCGCACTGCGCGGGGAAGACGAAGCGTTACCCTCGTGGGAATCATCCATCCCGCGAACGAACTGAGCGCGCAGGCGCTTGCCTCACTCGTCGTCGCAGACATTAGCACGGCGCAAGAGATCGTGGGCAGTCCGGGCGTGCTGACGCGCATAGACCTCGTGCTCACAAACACCCCAGTGCTTTCGGATATCCAAGGTTCTTTGCCTCCTGGGGTCGTTGCGCGGCCGGTCGAAAGCAATCAAAGCAACCTGGAGCAACTGAGCGATAGCTTCACCCTCAATCTCCAAGCCCTCAGCCTGCTCGCGCTGATCGTCGGCCTGTTTCTGGTCTACAGCATCATGTCCTTTAGCGTGGTGCAGCGCCGGCGGCAGATCGGCATGCTGCGGGCGATTGGCGCCACGCGCCGGCAGGTGTTTGCTGGCATTCTCCTGGAGGCCGTCGCCCTCGGCGTCGCGGGCACGCTGCTCGGCTTGGCGGTCGGCTACGTGCTTGGCGGCTTCCTCGTAGGCGCGGTGACGAGGACTATCAGCGATCTCTATTATCGAGTGGAAGTGCAAGCGCTTACGCTTTCCTCGTTCACCATCGCCAAAGGTGTGTTTACGGGGCTTGGCGCCAGCCTCGGGGCGGCACTGATCCCCGCCTTGAACGCAACCGGCATCACGCCAGCCAGTACGCTGCGCAGCACCGATGCCGAGCACGTGTCGCGTTCCCGCGCCGACATGGCGGCGGTAGCCGGGATCGTTGTTCTTGCGGCCGGACTCGTTCTGACTCAATTCCAAGCGCAGAGCCTTTTGCTTGGTTTCGGGGCACTGTTTCTGGCGCTCATGGGGAGTGTGCTCATAACGCCGCTCGCGTTATTGATCGTGATGCGCCTTGTTCAGCCGGTTCTCGGGCGCGCGATCGGCACCTTAGGACGAACTGCCCCCCGTGCGATTGCCCGTTCACTAAGCCGGACCGGTGTAGCCGTAGCCGCGCTCTCGCTGTCGGTCAGCGTGATCGTCGGCGTAAGCGTGATGATTGCAAGTTTTCGAGGCACGGTGACTACGTGGCTTGATGGCGCGCTGACCGCAGACGTGTTCATTTCCGCGCCGGCGAGCGGGTTGCTCGAAACGGTCAATTTAGACCCGGAGTTGGCAGTTCAACTACAAAACCTGCCCGGCGTTTCAAAGGTACTTACCGCGCGCGACGTGCCGGTGCTGGCGCCGGACTATCCCGACTTGCCGCCGGTAAACCTCGTCGCAGTGAGTGATGACCTCGCGGAACGCTCTCGCCGCTACCTTTGGCTTGCCGTTCCCAAGGAGGACGTTTGGGATGCCATGCAGAATGGCGCAATCATCGTAACGGAGTCGTTCGCTTACCGCCGGGGCATCACATCAGAAGCGAATACGCTGCGCATCCTAACCGATAACTGTCCTCGCAGCTTTCCTATCGTGGGCGTCTACTACCACTATGGTACGGACCAAGGGATAGTGCTCATGTCGGATGCCGTCTACCGGAAGCACTTCGCCGATCCATGGGTGTCGTCATTCGCCTTGTTCCTGACGCCCGAGGCCCAAAGCGCGCAAGTTGTGGAGAACGCACGCAGACTGCTGGCCGACCAGGGACTCAGTGTACAGAGCACCGGCGAGCTGCGGACGCAGGTCTTTACCATCTTCGACCGCGCCTTCAACATCACCGCCGCCTTGCGCAGTCTTGCTGCCGTGGTAGCCTTCATTGGCGTATTAAGCGCGCTCATGGCTATTCAAATCGACCAGCAGCGCACCCTAGGTACGATGCGCGCCCTTGGACTCACCAGCGGTCAGCTATGGAGATTGGCGTTGCTTGAAACGGGACTCATGGGTCTTGCGGCCGGCGTCTTCGCACTGCCGATTGGTTTGCTACTGGCCAAAATGCTCATCAATGTCATAAACGTACGCGCGTTCGGATGGACATTCTCTTTCCTTGTGGCTCCAGGCTCGATGCTGCAAGCCGTGCTTATCGCACTGACTGCTGCGTTGCTGGCGGGAGCATATCCGGCATGGCGCGTCGCTCATCTCGCCCCCGCGGAGGCAATTCGCTATGAATAGACGTTATGTCAACAGCAGGCTATTGTGGTCCGGCCTGATTGTGACCATGCTCGCGCTGCTGGTATTTAGCGTTATGCGAGTTTCAACTCAGCCGTCGCAGCCCATTGGCGCGGAAACCATAGTCGTTGCGGCGGAACTCAATGATGATGGCTTTGCGCGCGCAGTCAAGCCCTGGCAGTGGGAATTCCCCCACGATCATGGGCCGCATCCCGCCTTCCAAACGGAATGGTGGTATTACACGGGCAATCTAACGACAGCCGACGGTAAGCGCTTTGGGTACCAGTTCACCATCTTCCGCCGTGCCTTGACTACAGATCGGCGAGACAGCCAGTCGGAGTGGTACACAAATCAGGTATACCTAGCGCACTTCACGGTGAGCGACATTGCAGGCGGGACGTTCTTCCAGGAAGATCGATTCAGTCGCGGCGCAGTGGGCCTCGCAGGCGCGGAGGTGTCGCCACGATTCCGCGTGTGGATCGACGACTGGGCGGTTTTCGCTTCGGACGACGTAGTATCGCAAATGGTCATACGCGCAAAAGCAGCCGGCTTTGCGCTTGACCTTACGCTGACACCGGTCAAGGGACCCTCCTTCCACGGTGAAAACGGGCTGAGTCGGAAGGGACCTGAGCCTGGCAATGCCAGCTACTACTATTCGCTTTCGCGCCTGGAAACGACGGGTATCGTGGAAATCGGGGGCGAGGAGTTCGCCGTGAGTGGCTTGAGTTGGATGGATCGTGAATTTGGCACCAGTGCGCTCAGCGCGGACGCCGTGGGGTGGGACTGGTTTGCCATTCACCTCGACGACGGTCGTGACATCATGGTGGGGCAGATTCGGCGCCAGGACGGCAGTCTTGAGCCGTTGTTTGGCGGACTGCTGGTCTCTCCGGACGGCACGACCCGCTCCCTGGCGGCAGAGGATTTCGCCATCACGCCGCTTGGCAGTTGGCAAAGCAAAAACAGCGGCGCTACGTATCCCGCGGGATGGGAAATTGAACTGACACTAGGCAATGCCTCATTGCGCCTTAAACTGGAGCCGCTGCTTGCGGATCAAGAGGTCTTGGCCAATGTGATCTACTGGGAGGGCGCAGTGCGCGTTTCCGGAGATGCATCAGGCTACGGGTACGCGGAGCTCACCGGTTACGCCCAGCCTTTGCGCGGTCTCATCTAGCGAGAATCCGGCATCGGTTCGCCAGGTTCGTTAGTCTCCGCTGCGGCTTTTTTGCGGCGCTCTTCGACTTCAGCGAGACGCTGCTGAAGCGTGCGCTCGAAACCTTCCGCACCCGGCTCAAAAAAGCGCTGGCCTTCCAGTGGGTCAGGTAGGTACTCTTCCTTTACCCAATTCCCTGCAAACGAGTGCGGATACTTATAGTCCTGGCCGTGCCCAAACGCCGCCATCAGCCCCGTAGGCGCATTCCGCAGATGGAGCGGAACGCTGAGGTTGCCGGTTTCCTGGATCGCCTCACGCGCCGCAGCGTAGGCCCGCAGCGCCGAGTTGCTCTTGGGCGCCGTGGCAAGATAGAGCGTCGCCTGCGTGAGCGGAAAAATCCCCTCCGGCATGCCGATGAAGTGCACCGCCTGCTGGGCGGCCACGGCGACACTGAGCGCTTGTGGGTCGGCAAGTCCAATGTCTTCAGAAGCCAGAATCACCATGCGGCGCACGACGAAGAGCGGGTCTTCCCCACCTTCCAGCATGCGCGCAAGCCAATAGACCGCAGCGTCAGGATCACTGCCGCGCACACTCTTGATGTATGCCGAGATAAGGTCGTAATGGAAGTCTCCCTTCTTATCGTGGGGGAGCACCCGCCGCTGGAGCGCCTGCGCGATACTGTCTTGTGTTACCAGATGCTTACCGGTGTCGTCCTCTCTGACAAGCGTGACGGCTAATTCTAAAGCGTTCAGCGCTACACGGGCATCGCCGTTCGCCATGCTGACGAGATATGACAAGGCCTCCGGTTGCATGACCACGTGCTGCCGGCCCAAACCCCGTTCAGTGTCGGCCACACTCCGCTCCACCAGCACCATGATCTCATCATCGTTCAGCGGTTCGAGCTTATACACCCGGGTGCGCGAGAGCAAGGGAGCGTTCACCTCAAACGAGGGGTTTTCCGTCGTGGCGCCAATCAGCGTAACGGTGCCGTCTTCCACGTAGGGCAAGATGGCGTCTTGCTGGCTCTTGGAGAAGCGGTGGATCTCGTCGATGAAGAGGATGGTGCGCTGGCCGGTCAGTTCAAGACGCGCCTGGGACTCTTCCACCACTTTGCGCAGGTCGGCAACACCGGCGCTTACGGCGCTGAGGCTCGCGATTTTGGCTTTGGCGGTGCGGCCGATGATGGCGGCCAGTGACGTCTTGCCCGATCCGGGCGGTCCCCACAGAATCATCGATGGGATACGGTCCACCGAGATTGCCTGGCGGAGCACGCCTTTTTCACCCAGGAGATGGGCTTGCCCCACGTACTCATCCAGCGACAACGGCCGCATGCGCGTAGCCAGGGGCACGGCAGCGGCGGTTGGGCGTGTACGCGCAGAAGCCGGTTCTTTGCTGGTATTGGCATCAACAAAGAGCGAGGGGTGAGGATTCTCTCGAGGCGATCTTCGCTTCACTGCTTCTCGCGCCTTCCGCTACACATCGCGTCCTTGCACTGAAATGAGTGAGCGCAAATGGAAATTGGGAAGCGAACGCGCACCTAGCCTACGAACCGCTTCAAGACCGTGCGCAGCGCATTCTCTTTCTCAAGAGGAATGTACAGCTTTTGCTTTAGGGGCCGTTCCCCCTTGCCTTCGAGAACGACCGTACCGCTCTCAATCTCATAGCGACGATAATTCTCCCACTTATGGGCCTGTCCATTGCTGAGCGAGTACCCCTCGGTCGTGAAAACGTAGGCCATGGGCACCATCGCCGCAATCAAGACGGCCAGCATGATCATCAACTCGGTTCCGGGCAGCATGAAAGAGAAGTGTATGCCTTCAAGGGGGATTTGATTTATGAATAGCAGCAAGAGAAGAGGAATCAGCGTGGGGCGAAAGATGAGGACCTTTTCCCGAATGCCAAGGCGGATCTTGCCGATTGGTGTTCCCGGACGCTTCGGCGCAAAGGGCAGGTAGATGCGCAGAAACAAGAGTGCCAACAAGAAACTGGCAAGAGACGTGCCGATGATTTGTGAAAGTGTCGTGCCTTGCTCAAACATCGTCTACTTCAAACGTGGCGTTTCTTTCTCAGCAGCAGCGCAGATGTGACCGGATCTCGAAAACACGGATCGTTTCTGCATGGTGGAGCAGTGGAATCGTCAGCGTAAGACGAACGTCAGCACCACCAGTACAAGCACCATGCCCAAAGAGAGCAAACCGATCCGCGCGAGATCGCTACGCACGTGGTCAAGCTCCTGGACCGGCAGTTCTACAAGCTGGGATCGCTTGCGGCGCGTAGGCCAAGCTGTCCTCGCGCCGGCGGGCGTCTCCTGGGAACGTGTGGAACCCAGCTGTCCGCTCTGTGAATCTGCCGGCGCCCTGGAAGACAACGCAGCAGACTCTGTAGGAACAGAGGACTCCAATCCACTGCTCGACGCCTCTGCACCAGTCTGGCTCTGCTGGGACTGAGCCGCGCTTGCCGCGCGCCGCTCTCCGCCTGTGTTGCGATTCCTTGCCGGCCTACGCCGCTGGCTGTTCGACCTTCGTCTCTTGCGCGCCATGGTTATTTAGATTCTCTCGTCGTATTCAACAGATTCCGTCATTCTGCGGTCAGCAAGCAAGAGCAACAGAGTAGGTTGAAATGTTGCACTTGGCGGTCTTGCTGCACATCTTAACCTGCTTAGTCCTAGGGAGCTACACTTCGCTTGAAGCCACATATCGGGTGTGACCAATCCCAATTATACCTCGTTTAGCGAGTCGCGGCACCGGTGCGCTATGTGAGCACTCTCAGTCGAGTGGCTGCCTTACCCGCCTAGATTGTGGAATAGCGTCCGATAGTACTGCAGAACGGTCAGAGGATCGGAAGAGGCTTCAATCTCCGCGCAGAGCCAACCGGCGTAGCCGTCTTCGTTCAAAAGTTCAAACAACTCGCGATAGGGATAGTCGCTGTAGAGACGATTGATATGGACGTGCCCTATCTCGTTGCGCACTAAGGCGTAGCTCTTGGCAATTGAGCCCGATTCCACGTCCTGCGGATTGGAATTCCAGCAAAGGTATACATTGGAGTTGGCGGTATTGTCCATGATCTGGCGGATGTTGTGCGGCTCTGCCGTGTCGCGGCCATGCATCTCCAGCCACACTTCGACGTTTAGGTCTTGGGCGGCGGCGCCAACTTCACTGAGCGCGCTGCCTATCTGCTCCAGAGTTCGCCCTTTAGATACTCCGGCCTCCAACTGCAAGCCGTTTGGACGCACCTTAATACCCGTAGCGCCCAGATCGTGCGCAAGCTGCGCAAACTCCTTTGCGGTTTCGATGTTCTCCTGCACCGTCTCTGCATCGACCGCATGGAACTCACAGGTAGTGCCCAGTCCGATGATCGTAACCGGCGAATCTGCAAATCGCGACTTTATTTCCCGGCGTTCTTGCGCTGGGAGGGTTGGTTCGACGCCGTGTGCGTGGGTGGTGCGGAGTTCTACTCCACAGATCCCAACCTCTTCACAGTTGGCGAGCATTGCGGGAATGTCCCAGTCTGCCGCGATGTTGTAGGTCACGATTCCAAGACGCATGGCGCTGTAGCTCCTCATGGCGTGGGGCAAATACCGTGTGCATTCATGCTAGCATGAATATATGAGACAGGCACGCGCTGAAAGCGGCTGACGTGGCTAGTAGTGCAACAGCCTTGTCTTGAGGAGTCACCGGATTGATGTGATTGGCCGTCAATGCGGGATGAGCGCAGGTTGCAAACCTGCGCTACCATTGGCCCTACTCATGTGCTTGCACAAAGTCATCAATGCAAACGTATTGGACTACTAGACGCTCGTCTGGAGGAGATTCCGGGAACTGACACTGCGGTATCCGGCCCACTCCTCAGGCCCTTGCGCTACAGCCTGGTACCGCACTTCACTCCGTTAGTTGTCTAGATCCGGTTCTATCAATGTCTTGAGAGTTGCCTAGAAGCTAGCAAATCAGAGTTACAGCCATAGTGGTGGGGCGTGCGCTCACGCGTGAGCGCCACACCCTCTTCGCGCTACAATACCAGGTGAGCATGGTGTCCACCCGCGAGAACGCCCAGCAGTACGAGGTTTGGCCGTGGAAATTGGGATCAACGCCCTGAAGCTCTACTCCTCACACGACTACCGCAATGCCGGCATAAGCCACTACATTCGACAACTGACAACACATCTCCTCAATACCGATGGCAAGAATCACTACACCCTCTTTACGAACAACCTCATGCCGGAGTGGCGCGAGCCCACGCGACACACGCCTACCATTGTCACAAGTAGACTCCCTACAGCGCATCCGGTGCCCCGTATCTTGTGGGAGCAGACGGTCTTGGCATGGCACACGGCCCATGATAAACTAGACGTACTGCACTGCCCGCTGAATGTAGTTCCAATGGGCGCAGCGTGCCCCACCGTTCTTACGATTCACGACCTTACGTTTCTTCGCTATCCTCGGTTATTCCCTCAACTCAAGCGACAGTATCTCCGGCTCTTCACCAGCTTGTCTGCAAAGCATGCGAATGCAGTCGTAGCGGTGTCCGCAAGCACCCGTGACGATGTAGTGCAAATGCTAGGGGTTCCACCAGAGCGGGTGCACGTCGTTTATCATGCCGCTGATGCCGACTTCTGCTCGCGCACACAGGAAGAATGCAACACATTTCGTACCGCCAAGGGCTTGCCGAATCGATATGTTCTCTATGTCGGCACACTAGAACCACGCAAGAATGTAGACGTGCTCATCCGCGCGTTTGGGAAAGTCATGCGTGAAGAAAATCTGCCCCATAGCCTGGTATTGGTTGGCGCAAAGGGTTGGATGACGCAAGCGATTCAGCAAGCGATTGCGGAAGCCGGGATTGGCGATCGCCTTCTCATGCCAGGGTACGTGGCGCGCGAAGAACTACCGCTGTGGTATAGTAGCGCGGACGCGTTTGTCTATCCTTCAACCTATGAGGGGTTTGGCTATCCGGTACTCGAAGCCATGGCTTCGGGCGCCCCAGTGATTACCTCGAATACATCCTCCATGCCGGAAATCGCCCGTGATGCCGGCGTGCTGGTGCCGCCTCGTGAGGAGAGCAATCTGGCTGCCGCCATGGCCAGCATTCTGACGGACACTGCACTCGCGGACAGCCTGCGCGCGCGCGGCCTTGAGCAGGCGCGCCGATTCTCTTGGGAGAAATCGGTGCGTACGTGCGTGAACTTGTATCAGTCACTCGGCACGCAAGCGCCTACTCAGAGTTAACTATGGTTGCCTCGATGGTCTCGCCGCCAAAAGTCAAGCGCAGGAAGCAGTTTGCAGGCAAGCTGCTCTTCAGCGTACTTGACTTGGCCCTCGCTGCCGTTGCTTTCTACCTCTCCTGGTGGCTGCGCTACGAACTTGAGATTGGGCCGCTTCTGACAGAATTTCAGTACTTGCCGTTTGGCTTCTATCTGAACGTCTTCGCCAGCTACCTTGCCTTGATTCTTGTCGCTTTCCAGGTCACGCGCGTTTACCGTCTGCGGCGGTCTACCGGCCTGCTCGACGAGCTGGGTCGGATCTTCTTAGGGTCCGCACTGGCCGTTTTCTTCCTTATCGTTATCTTCTCCATGTATCAGCCTGCGGTGTACTCACGTCTGGTATTCACCTATATCGGATTGAGCACCCCGCTCATCATCGGCGCGAGTCGCGTGCTGTTCCGCATTGGGGTTGACATGCTGCGCCGTCGCGGCCGCCTGCTCGAGCAATTGGTCGTGGTCGGTGGAGGCATGCATGGCAAGATGATCATGCAGCAGGTGGTAACGCAACCGAACCTCGGGTACCGACTCGTTGGGTTCTTGGATGACGGGCATTTCGCGCGAGGCGCGCACTTCGGTCGTATCAAGGTATTGGGAGCGGTTGATCGACTTGCCGACGTGGTACAAGCCTACGGGGTGGAGAGCGTGATCATTGCGCTGCCGGCGACCGAGCACCGGCGCATTGCTGACGTAATGGATCAATGCAAAGCACAAGGAGTTGGCTTTCACCTCATACCGGACCTCTTCGAAATTCAACTCAACACAGTAGACATTGACTCTATCGGAGGCATCCCCATCATCGGCTTGAAAGACGGCGGGATCGTTGGCTGGGACTTCTTTCTGAAGCGTCTCCTCGATACGATCATCTCTGCAGCCGTGTTCCTCTTGGGCAGTCCGGTGTTCTTGATCATTGCGCTTGCCATCAAACTGGAATCGTCCGGCCCGGTGCTATACGCCGCGGAACGTGTCGGGCAGAACGGCAAGCCGTTCAGAATGTACAAGTTCCGCTCCATGCGCGAGGACGCCGACGAGTTGCGCTCTACGCTCGCTGACCATAACCAAGCTGACGGACCGCTCTTCAAAATGGCAAACGACCCCCGGCGCACGAGAGTCGGCGCTTGGCTGCGCAAGCTTTCGCTCGACGAACTGCCGCAGTTTTGGAATATCCTGCGCGGCGACATGAGCCTTGTCGGTCCGCGGGCGCCGCTCGCCGAAGAAGTGGCCCAGTACGAGGAATGGCAGAAGAAGCGGCTCAGTGTAAAGCCAGGCTTGACCGGGCTGTGGCAGGTGAATGGACGGAGCAACGTCCCCTTCGAAGAGATGGTGATGATGGACATTTATTATATTGACAATTGGTCGCTTGGCCTCGACATCAATCTTATCATTCGCACGATTCCGGCGGTCCTCCGCCGTGACGGCGCCTACTGATTGACTCTTTTAGTGACTGGTCTTACTTTCATAGGCTTCAGCGACAGCGGCGTCAGGGACTTTGGCAAGAACAGATCTTATCCAGTTTAGAGGGCAACATGTCCTTCTCGTCGCCGAGGAACAGCCAGCAATCCAACACGCTTGTTTCGCCGAGCGAGAGCAACGGGAGCACAGGGTGCAGAGGTGGGGGACAAGCCCTCGCGCTGCGTTGTGGTTGGCGGGGGACAAGCCCCCGCGCTACTACGTTGTGGCTGGCGGTACGTTGGCACGTGACGAGGACACAGGAGGCATCGCTACCATTCATCTGGTAGCGCAGGCCCTTCGACAGGCTCAGGACACGTTTGCAACCTGCTGTCCGGTAGCACAGGTTTGTAACTTGTGCCATGTCGCCGTGCTGTCGGAGTACCGCGCCAGTCCGATTACGCTACAAGTTAAAGCTGTTGAGCCATTAGATCGATATTGCATACCTCATTGCAGCGCGTTCATTGCAAAGCCGCTTGCGCCCTAACAGTAGAGAGTTCCACTCACAACGATGCGAATTGCCATAGCCCACGATTACCTCAACCAGATGGGGGGCGCAGAGAATGTTCTGCTCGTGCTCCACGAAATCTTCCCTGAGGCGCCAATCTACACGTCCTTCTACCGTCCGGACGCCATGTCTGCGGCGTTTCGTCCACTCGACATACGTACTACCTTTCTGCAGAAGCTTGGACCGCTCACCCGCTATCCGCGGCATCAGATGCTGCTGCCGCTCTACCCTATCGCCTTCGAGCACCTTGACCTCCGCGAATATGACGTGGTCATTAGTAACAGCAGCGCATGGTGCAAGGGCGTCATTACCCGTGAAGACGCTTGGCACATTTGCTACTGCCTTGCTCCCATGCGCTTTGCTTGGAGCACACGGGAATATCTCGCGGGGGAGCAAATAGGCTGGCTGCCACGAAAGGTGCTGCCCGCAGTACTCACAAGAATTCGCGCCTGGGATGTGGCCGCGAACGCGCGTGTAAATGACTTCGTTGCAATTTCCCGGGCTATAGCTGCACGGATCAAGACATATTACAACCGCGAAGCGTCCATTCTCTTCCCACCGGTCGATACGTCGCTTTTTGCACCATCCGACCACGTTGACGACTACTTCTTGATTGTCTCCCGCCTGGTGCCCTACAAGCGGGTGGACCTAGCGATCCAAGCGTTCAACCGTCTTGGCTTGCCATTGCGGATCATCGGCGACGGACGAGACCGCGCTCGCTTGGAGGCGCTGGCAGAGCCAAACGTCCAGTTTCTGGGTTACGTAGACGACGAGATACGACGGCGCCACTTGTCGCAGTGTAGAGCTCTGGTCTTTCCCGGGGAAGAGGATTTCGGGCTGGTCCCGGTAGAAGCGCAAGCCTCCGGACGTCCGGTCATCGCCTATGCTGCCGGCGGAGCGCTGGACACCGTGGTTGAGGGAGAAACGGGGATCTTCTTCTCTGAACAACGAGTGGAGGCTCTTTGCGAAGCAATTGAGCGCTTTGCCACAATGGCGTTTTGCACAGAGCGCATCACGGAACATGCCGCTGCCTTCGACACCAACGTATTCAAAAAGAGAATGACCACCCTCATCGATACTGCCGCGTCGCGGCCGCGCCCTCCCAAAGGCCCATGTTCGCCGCCCTAACTGACATGGGCAAGGAATCTGCTAAAATGAGGTGGTATTCACGCGCCAATCGAGTTGTCCATGAGCATTCAATCGTATCTCAGAATACTTGGAGCCAGAAGGAAGCTAATCCTGAGCGTCACTATCGTGGCGTTTATTGGAAGTGTGATCTTGGCGCTCCTCTGGCCGAATGCCTATGAGTCATCCGTGCGCGTCCATGTTCAGGCCGTACCTCCCGCTCCGACACCTGAGAGCGGAGAGTCCCATTACTCGGAGGAATACTACCGTCAGCTTCTCGCCCAGTCCAACATTGAAGACTTCTCCGAAATCGTCCAAGGGCAGGCGTTCGCCGCAGGCGTTTCCGCAATTGCCGCCGAGCGCTATGGATTGCAGCTTACGCCAAGGCAGATTGCAGATTCACTCCGCAGCAACCGCAGTCATCGAGTCTTGGAACTCACCTTTGTCAGTGATGAACCGTTAGTCGCGCAGGCCTTGGCAGACGCTGCGCAGACGCTACTCGAGACACAAGCCAAGGACTATTTTCTCACTGTGCGTCAGGGACTTGTGAGCCTCACGATTATTGACCCGGCAACCGATCCGGAAGCCACCTCGCTGGTTCGTCTGGGCCTCGATATTTTCGCTCGCACGCTGGTGGCCTTTCTCCTCATCACGGGACTTGCGTTTGTCCTAGAAGTGCTATCGGGCATCTGTCGCTCGCGGGAAGATGTTGAGGAAGCGCTTCGTATTCCGGTATTACTGACTATTCCCCCCATTCCTCAACAAGACTTGGCAACTGCGCAGGGCCCACTTGAGGATGCGACCGAAAGCTAGGTATGCTGAATGCTTGAGCTTGCATCTCTACGGTTACAGGACTACACAGGCGTCATTCGACGGCGGTATTGGATTGTGATCGTCCTTGCCCTGGTTGCCGTCCTCGCCGCCTATTTCTATAGCAGTCGGCAGCAACCTATGTACCGAGCGGGGGTAAGTGTTCTCGTTACACCGAACGTCATCGACTACTGGACGATGGGGGCTGTAGAGCGGCTGCTCAACACCTATGTAGGGCGCGTGCGCACCGGGGAGGTGGCGCAACGTGTGGTAGACCGCAAGGAGCTTGATGTATCACCCGATACCGTACTTGGCAGCTTGCGGACGGTTGTCGTCCAGGACAGCTACATAGTCGTGATCCAGGCAGAGAGTGCCTCTCCACAACAAGCGGTTCATGCCGCTAATGGATTTGCATACGAGTTCGTACAACTCGCGCAATCGGAGCAGAGCAGCGGGCCGGGTGGTGACGTTTTCTTGCGGGCTCGGATACTTGACGAAGCGAGTAACGCTGCACAGATAGGCCCTCGCGTGAGATTTAATGTGGCGGTTGCCCTTGTACTTGGCGCAATTGCCGGTATTGTTTTGGCGCTTGCGAGCGAGTTTCTCGATGCGCGCGTCCGTCTCCGGCGAGAGGCCGAGCAAATTCTCGGCGTGCCTATCGTTGCCTGCATCCCTCCAGTTCCCAAGTAGATTTGGATACATGTGTACTAACTGCGTAGACACTGCATTGCCGCTTTGAGGATATGAGGCAAAAAGAATCATGACAGGACTCTCCTCACCACTTCAGCTAACGCTCGGAGCGAATAGCCCTGCTTTCGAGGCCTTCCGTTCCCTCCGCACCACCATTCGCTTTCAGGCAGAGGAACACGCACAGAAAGCGCTGGTAGTGACCAGCGCGGGCCCGCAAGAAGGCAAGACCCTCGTCTCGGCATGTCTTGCGTCTTCCTTGGCGCAACTGGGTCTCCGCGTTACGCTTGTCGACGCGAACTTGCGCACGCCCAGCTTACACACCATTCTGGGCGTCTCACAAGAACCCGGGCTTGCCGACTACTTGAGTGGCGCGGACGGCCCAGCGTTTCACGAGAACTGCGGAACAGCAGGGCTGAATCTGCTTGCCGCCGGCGCCGTACCGGAAAATGCTCCCGACCTTCTCGCCTCCCAGCGCATGGCCGACTTAATCGTGGATCTTGCCGCTGCAAGCGATCACGTCATCCTCGATACTCCGCCGCTCCTCACGGCTGCGGACGCCGCGGCGCTGGCGCGGTACGTTGACGGTGTTCTCCTTGTGGTACGCGCCAATCAGGCGAGGCGTGATCAAATCCAACGTGCCAAGGCAATGCTGGCGCAGATCGATGCGCACGTACTTGGCGTAGTGTTCAACGATGATCCCAATGCCAAGAAATCGCTTGTTGGATAGCTGGCGGCGCTGCGCTGTTAGTCTCTCTGTTGCTCTCTGGCTTTTTTTCTTCGGTGTTTCAACCGCCTTTGCAGCGGCGAGGGGTGACATACTCTACCAAACCGATCCACCAAGCCAGGGTTTCTATAGCGAGGCAGCCGGATACGGCGAGGGTTTCGGATACGTAATTCCCGATGTTCCCAATGGCCCTCAGTTCTACGTCATGTTTCGGGCGCTTGGCGGCGGCTCCGTATTGGGCTATCCGTTGGCTTCTCCCTTCACAGACGCTACCACCGGAGACGTGTACCTGATCCTGCAATATGCGGTCCTGGTTTGGCACAAGTCTTCCGGCCAGATCTCGCTTGCCAATACCTTTGAGCTTCTTGACAATGCGGGACTAGAGCAGTGGCTCCTCGATCGTGGCATTCCGCGGCCGATTACGGACGACGGTGGGTCAACGTTTGCGGAGTCTCGTGCTATTCGCCTCTCCTGGCTCACTGATCCAGAGATTGCTGCTCGCTTCTTGCAAAATCCACTGGTCCCCGGCAATCTGGAGATTTCTCTCTTGCTTTACGGACTCCCTATGTCCCATCCGCAGAAACTAGGCCCCTTTGTGGTCCAACGATTCCAACGGGCCGCATTCCAACGCTGGGTCGAGAACGTTCCGGGCCAACCCGAACCTGGCACGGTGACACAGGTCTTTGCCGGAATACTCTACAAAGAAGCCAATCTCATTCCCATGGATGCATACCGACCGGTTCCTAATCCATTTGATAAACCAAGTGACGCCTTGCTTGCCCAAGTGCGGTCCTTACTCGCTGAACAGGAAGTAACGGCTCACCTCGTTCACCACCTCGACCATGCCATAATCGGCTACGCGCCGGACCTTCTCGATACTGCGGCGCTGCGCGTCGGCAATTGGGTGCTGATCTATTTACATCCGGCGTTGAAGGATGCGCGTTACGAAGCAGTCGCGGCCGTGCTCGCTCATTTGGCTACGTATCTGGAAGCACGAACGCTCTCCCCGGTGCCTTTGGAACACACTCGTGAAACCTGCAAACAGCTAGTCGCCGACGGTCTACGCATCGAAGCGGCGCTTTGGCAGGCGCTATGGGGCTCTGAAGGCACGTACAACGCCAATGGGTACGAGGAGATTCTGAACGGATATGTCGAGGAGTCCCAAAAATCGGCAGGTTGGGCGGACTTCATCGCTGAGATTCATTGCACTTAGAAGATTCGGAACATGTGGCGTACAGTCGGTCATGAACGGGTGCAGCATTTCCTGCAACGCGCAATTGCCCAAGACGCTCTGGGACATGCCATCCTCTTTGCCGGCCCGGCAGCGGTGGGCAAGCAAACGCTGGCGCTCGACCTAGCCGCCGCGTTGCTGTGCAACGCTCAACCGAACGGTCCGTGCCGGGAGTGCGTACAGTGCAAGGGAGTCGCGCGTCAACAACACCCCGACCTTCACTTGGTAGAGTTGGAAGAAGGACGCAAGTCCATTCGCATGGAGCAAGTTGCCGCGCTGCAACAGGCGGTCGCCTTGCGTCCCTACCAAGCGGTCCAGCGCGTCTCGGTCATTCTCGACGCACATCTGCTCCAACCGGAGGCGAGCCAGCGCCTTCTTAAGACATTGGAGGAGCCACCCGCACACAACACGCTAATTCTCACGGCAACCTCCACGCACCTCATGCCTCAGACCCTGCTCTCGCGCTGCCAGGTGTGGCGTCTCACCGGACTTCCGCGTCGGCTTGTCCAGACTGAACTAGAAGAGCGAGGGGTGGCGCGGGAAGACGCGGCGTTTCTCGCGGCAGCAAGCCTAGGACGCATGGGGTGGGCGCTTGCGGCAAGTATGGACCCAGAACTGCGGGAGCGAGAGGAATCACTCGTACGCGCCCTCATTCAGACTCTTCGCGCCGACCGCGCTTCTCGCATGGAACTCATAGACCATCTCTTGGACGATGTGTCAGACGTAGACCGCTTGTTCGATCTTTGGAGTGAATGGTGGCGCTCTTTTCTCTTGGCGCAAGCGGGCGTGCCGGACGGCGCCGATAATAGCAGGCATGGCCTGGGCAATGATGTCGAACTCAGTATTTCTCCACAGGAAGCCGTAAGCGTGATCAAGCGCATCGATGAAGCGCGCGAGTGGGTTCGCGCAAACGTCAACGCCCGGCTTGCCCTAGAGACCCTTGCTTTGCACTTGCCTGAAGCATCGTGAAGCGCCGTACTAAGTCCTGCTGTGGATGGTATACTTGGAACTTGGTTGTTGCTGGTTCAGCCCGGGCTCCGTTTGCCCTTGCTGGACCTCAATTGCGTTGAGCGGACAAGATTGTTCGCGCCAACTGCGGTAGACGCCCGTATATGAAGTGCGGGTGCGGCAATCTTATGTCTGACTAGAGGCAGCCGACTGCTTGTCTCGCCTGACGAATAGCTAGAGCGCAAGACCTGACTGCGGAGGTAGGTGTCTTCAATGCCGTTGTACGAATATGCGTGTGATGATTGTAACCATAGTTTTGAGCGGCAACAGCGGTTCAGCGATCCTCCGGTGACGAACTGCCCTGAGTGCAACGGGGCGGTGCGTAAAGTGTTCCATCCCGCAAGCGTGATATTTAAGGGAAGTGGCTGGTACGTAACCGATAACCGCACGGATAACGGCAAGAGCGAGAATAACGGCAGCCCAAAACCCAAAGAGGCTCCGGCAAAGGACAAAGCCGAGTCCAAGGCGGCAGGCACGGCCAACTCAGACTCTGGCGGAGAATCGAAGTCCTCGTCGGCTAAGCCAACTAAAGACAACTGACCTTTTTGTGTCCGTAGCAGTCGCAGTGTCCGTGATTCACTTTTGACGAAGGCTTTTTCATTCAGAGAGGCAGAACGGCAATGCATGCCGCTCTGCCTTTTTTTGTTTGGCCGTTGCTTGCTCCACCGCTGAAACTCGCGCTTAGCAGCAGTCACGTAGCGCCCTGCAGCACCAAGCGGTTCCCAAGGGACCTTAGGCCATCTTCACAATGGGCTGCCCTTTGAGCCAGTAGGCAAAGCCGGCGGAGACCAAGAATGCCGCGCCGAAGATCCCGAAGATCAACTGTTCGCTACCGGCAAGTGAGATTATGGCTGCTCCCGCCAGGATGGCGATGCCTACGCCCAGGTCTCGCCACACGAAGAGCGACGCGATTGCCAGGTGACGATTGCTGAAAGTGGTGAGGTCGCCAATCATGGCATTAGTTGCCACCGGCACCGTGCTGTTGAGCAAGCCCATTGCCAGCGCCGCAACGCTCATGGTAAGCGTGCCACCATAGAACGTCGGCAGGAGCAGACCCAAACCTGCCACGCCGAATGAGAGTATAAGAACCTGCTCGCGGCCAAGCCAGTCCGCGATAAAGCCACCCGCATAGCTGCCAAAGATGCGGACGATCCAATACCCCGCAGTTATCAGCGCCAGCATGCCGTGCCCCTGGCCGCTGCCGATGATCTGGCTGAAACTGCCGAGGATAAGGCCAAAGGCGAGAGAGGAAAGAAAGAGAAAGAGCGCGGCAAGGCCGGTCCTTGGCACAGTCAACACCTGGAAAATCGGCGCCAGCCGGGGCTTCACGCGCTTTGTATGTTGATAGGGCAAGAAGAGAAACGTCGCTACGCCGATTCCTGTGATCGCAGCCGCAACCGGTGGCCCAAATTCCACACTGGTAACGCTCATAAGGAGACCGAGCAAGAGCACACCGATTGCTTGCCCCCCGGTTGTCGCAGTGTACAAAAGACCGTTGGCGCGGCCGTAGTGCGTGTCGGCCGTGGCATCGAGCAGTTGGGTGGTGCTCGAGATCCACATGGCCGCGGCTCCCCACCCCCACATCGCGGCAGCAATCAGCAGGAGCTCAAAGCGGTTCAATGCAAAGGCGCTCACGGCAAAGAGCGAATACGTCACCGCGCCCAGCACGGTGCTCCAGTACTCGCCCAAGTAGTAAAGGGTATACGCGACCACGGCACGCCACACGAGGAACGAGATGTACACCAACGCTAGTATGGCAGATGCCTGGAAGGCGGTCGTCACGCCCTTGTCCGTCAGGTAGGGGATGAGAAACTGCTGGAACGCGCTGGCGCCCATGAAGACAAAGAAGAAACCCGTGCTGAGAATCAAAACGGTGCGAGGTAACCCGGCCGCTGGCCGCGAAAGAAACCCAAGAGTTTTCACGCAGAATCGTCTCTCTTACCTACAGGCCAAGCCGGTTGGCGCATTGGCATTCCCGAGTCCCAGTCAGGTTGCTTCGATTGGTATCCACCCCTAGATCAGCTTGGACACCGTGGGAAGGGACAGCCGCACATATTCCGGCAGCTGCGCGCCAATCAGGGGCCGCACGTAGTCCAGGAATGCGGAAGTTACGTGGTTACCGGCTTCATTGAGATACGAGTCAGGGAGTGGCCGTTCTTTGCCCGCAACGTCGCTAACATCGATGAGACCGGTAGTGACCGCGTATTCTGGGCCGGGCGTGCGTTCCAAAGTAATCATCTTGCCGGTATCGCCGGAGACTGCCGCCTTCACCGCAGCCTTGCCAACTAGGTAAGCCTCCTCAAGGTCTACCGATGAAGCGAGCGACAAGCACGCCCGCTGCATGGTGCCGGGCTTGTCTGTGCGGCTCTTCAGATCCAACTCATCTGCAACCAATTCCGCAAGGAGCGTGCTCACACCGCCAAGTTGCCCTCTCCCAAACGCATCCCGGTCAACGGCGCGGTCGGACGCGAACAGCAACTCGCCGTCGGGTCGGCGCAGTCCTTCGCAAACGGCGACGTGGACGTAGCCGAAACGGTCAAAGGCAGCTTGGACCTCCTGCAGGAAGCGCTCCTGCGTGAGCGGACGTTCGGGAACAAAGATGAGATGGGGTGGGTCGGCCTCTTCACGCTTGGCGAGCGCGGTCGCAGCCGTCACCCATCCTGTATTCCTGCCAAACGTCTCGAGAATCTTAACCTGATCATGCGTGCGGAGCGCCCAGGAATCCGAACCGCCATCCAGCGCGGCAAGCGCCGCAAAGCGTGCTGCGCTTCCGTAGCCGGGGGTGTGGTCCGTGCCCCAAAGGTCGTTGTCGATGGTCTTGGGCACTGCGACAGCATGCAAATCGTGGCCGCTCTCCTGCGCCCAGCGGTCAACCGCTTGCACCGTGAGGGCCGAGCCATTGCCACCTATGTAGATGAAATAGCGGACGTCATGTGCCTTGAGCACATCCAGCGCGCGCTCGGCGTCAGTCTCCTGCAAGCCATAGCGGCAAGATCCCAGGGCGGCAGAAGGAGTTCGCCTAAGCGCGTCACGAAGCTGCGTTGAGGCATTCGTCAGATCTACGAAACGCTCTTGCAGCAAGCCTTCAATGCCGTTGCACATGCCGTAAATGCGGTCTACGGCATCACTCTGCAGCGCCGCTTCCAGCACACCTGCCAGCGTGTTGCTCAGCGTGGCAGTTGACCCGCCGGATTGTCCGACAACTAACGTCCCGCTCATTATGATTGCGTAGGGAAAGTCTGCTGCAGAATTGAAGGATTCTGGGCCCGCGATAAGACGCCCGCAGCGGGCGACGGCACAAGTGATACCACGCCGCAACGGCCATGCTTGGCAACCGCTCAGCGTCAGGGAGTGCCCGACACTTGACGCTTCCAGTGCATGCTACTGTCTAGGCAATTAACCGTCAATTCAGGCCTGCTTCTCGGTAGTTAACTTGACCTCAGTCCACCCCGGTAGTCGGTATAATTGCACGAGAGTTGTCACAGAGACGAAGTGCTCCCATAAGACTTGGGGGCCAAAATGAGCACTCTACAGGAGCTTGGATATGAGATTGCAGAACAAAGTTGCACTGATTACCGGCGGTGGCAGCGGTATCGGGGAAGCCATGGCGGTGCGTTTTGCCGCCGAAGGCGCGGCCGTAGCAATTGCAGAGCTAAATCAGGCGGGCGCGGAACGCGTAGTGTCCGACATTAGACAGGCAGGTGGGCGGGCACTTGCCATCGCCGCTGACGTTTCAAGCGAGGATGACGTGCGCGCTATGCTCAAGGAAACGCAATCTCAGTTTGGGGCGTTGGACATCCTCGTAAACAATGCCGCTATTTATGTCGATAATGATGTCGAGGGTACCACCGAGGACGAGTGGGACCGCATTATGAACAGTAACGTCAAGAGCCTCTACTGGACCTGCAAGTACGCGTTGCCAGCCTTGAAGGAGACAAAGGGGGTAGTGCTCAACGTTGCTTCCATGGTGGGCGTCCACGCGCAACCGCACTCTATTGCCTACTGCACTTCCAAGGGAGCCGTAATCACGTTTACCCGGGCGCTGGCGCTGGACTGCGCGCAGTATGGCATTCGGGCGAATTCGCTCTGCCCGTCAAGCGTTGCCACCCCGCTCTTCGAGAGCTTTCTGAACATGCAACCCGATCCGGACGCAATGCGCGCCGGCGTTGCGGCGCGGGCTCCGCTGGATTACATCTCTTCGCCGCAGCAGATGGCCGACGCCGCGCTCTTTCTCGTTTCAGATGAGGCGACGTACATAACCGGTACCGAACTCTATGCGGACGGTGGCGGTACGCTAGGGTACAGGACCGGATAGCCGCATGCATCCGGCCAAGATCCATATGTCCTTTGGGTGCAGATACGTGAGCGCTTAGCCGCTACTCGCCACCACCTGGCAAGACCGCTTCACCTACGTGGATCGTACCCTCGGTCAAGATCTCCGCACGTAGACCCCCGCGATGCAAGAGGTGGTTGATGATGTGCTCGTGACCGCTGGTTTCAGCGAGAGTCGCGCACGGTTCGCAGAGCAACAGTCCGCGCAGGCGCACGGTGCCAATCGAGAATTCTCGTTCGATGAGATGGTTGAGAGGCACTCCGGACACCAGGAGGTTGCGACGGGAGAGTTCAGGCTCAAGGCGGTATCCGTACTCCCGTTCCAGAGCGTCGATGGATTCAAGCTCAATCAGTGTAACCTCCCGATGCGGCCCCGCCCGGTCCGAATACGTCGCATTGCCAATGTAGTAGCGGTCGCCCTCAATGCCCTTGCCTGGGACGACACGCACTTCTTGGTGTGAGACCATGGGCTCCCGGCGGGCCGGGGCGGTATAGATGCCTAGAACCTTACCTTCGAACATGCTCGTTCTCCTTAGCTAAACACTGAAAAATAGTGGGCAAAGAATCGATCTGGGTCTACCGTGTCTGCGACCTGGTGTGAACCCTTTCCTCCGTTAACCTGCCAGTGCATGTAGCCCGCAAGGCGCGGGCTCTCCAGTTCAACGTGCACGTTGCCACGTGAAAACGTGCAAATGCTATCGTCGAAAATCGTAGCAGCGGCGAGTGGATCGTGGAATGTGATTTCGTCCCGATGCTCGAAGAAAACCTCAGCAAACGCCGCCACCGGTCGAAGCAGTGGCGCTTGAAACCTTGCGCGAACTTCCTTTGCTGGCATGCTGACCTGATGGGTGACGTCGAGGCCATGCGAACGATGCACTGCAACCGCGCTCTGATAGACAATGGCAGCGGCATGGGGATCGCAAGAAGCATTCCATTCCATCGGTCCCCTGCCCGGTGAACGACCAAAGAACTGGCCGCACATGAGCACTAACCCCTTTAGTAGCTTGGGAATCTCAGGGTCTGCGCGAAATAAGAGACCGACATTGGTCAACGGGCCGACTGCGAGCAGCGTTACCTCACCGGGATGGGCGCGAATGGTCTGCCGCAGAAACTCAACTGCTGATCCCTGTGGAAACGTGCAACTGTGCGGCCAGTCACCCAATGCGTCCGCTTGTTGCGCCCTGGGTTGCTTCTGCGCAATGAGCAGCGGATCTTCCGCGCCGGGATGAATTGGTACGTCCTTGCCAGCCGCCCGGCACAAGGCGCTTGCCAGCATGGCGCGTCTCGTGGCCTCACCGCTCACGGTGGTAATGCCGAGAAGATCGCACGCTGGCTGAGCCAGCAGGTATGCCAAGCACACCGCGTCATCGATGTCAGTGCCGATGTCTGTGTCGAAGAGCACTTTTTCCGGCATGACAAATCTCTTGGCATTCGCTCCCAAATGTCATGAGTGGGCGGCAACCCGCGTTGCGGCACGTTCGATTATGCCACAATCAGACCGAGTGGATTGATGCAGGTTCAACTAGGGGGCTAAAGCAACTCACACCTTTAGACGGCTTGGGTCGTAAGCCGTGAAGAGACTTTGTGTAGCTGCTTTGCGGTCCTGGACGCTGACGCAAAAGCAAGTCTGCGAGAGCGATAATCACCAGCACGATTAGAGTAGAATTGAAAGCCAGAGCACCCAGCGCCGCAGTTGGCTTTGCATGAGGGGACTAAATGCCGGCATGAAAACCTATGATGTTGTAATCGTTGGCGCAGGTATCATCGGACTCATGATCGCGCGCGCCGTGCGCAATGCCGGCCTTTCCGTGGCGCTGCTCGAACGCAGCGAGGTGGGCAAAGAAGCGTCGTGGGCGTCCGCCGGTGTGCTCATGAGCCGACCCTATCCCTACGAGAGCATTGCCGACTTTTCCCTGCGTGTGGAGGGCAGCGAAATGCTGTTGGCCTTGGCACCCGTACTGGTGGAAGAGACTGGCATCGACATAGAGGCAGTGCGCCATCCGGCACTACACCTCGCCCTTACTGCGGATGATGAGTCCAACATGCGCGCGCTGCAACCCCAGTTAGAAGGGGCCAACCTTGGATGCGAGTTCATTGCCCCTGGGGAAGTGCGGAAACGCCAGCCTGAGGTCACACTCCCGGTGAGACTCGGCATGGTCACGTCATGCGCAAATATTGAGAACCGGCGTCTACTGCGTGCACTGGATGTAGGCGCGCGCAAGGCGGGTGTTGACGTCATTACCGGCTGTGACGTCCAAGGGCTGCAAGTCGAAGAGGGCAAGGTCACCGGTGTGCGCACTGCGAACCAAGAATACAGTGCGGGCACAGTAGTCAATGCAACCGGCAGTTGGGGCGGCACTCTGCGGGGAGCGCCAGAGCACATTCCGGTGCAACCAGAGCGCGGCCAGATGCTCTCTTTGCGCGCGGACTCCGTCGCGCTCACCCACCTCATAAACCTGCCGCAGTTCATTATCATCCCCCGCAAGAGCGGGCGCATCGTCTTGGGTGCGACGAGCGAAAAGGTCGGATACGACAGGCGTAACACCGCAGGAGCAATTCAGGGGATGCTTCAGGCCGCGATTCAAGCTATCCCGGCACTAGCCGAAGGGAGCATCGAAGAACTCTGGTCTGGTTTCCGCCCCTTTAGCCCCGATGGCTATCCACTCGTCGGGCCCTCTGCGCTCCCTGGCTACTTCTACGCAGTCGGCCACTATAAGCTGGGCATCCAGCAGGCGCCCATCACCGCCGAAATCATCAGGGATCTCGTAACCACCGGCCGGACTTCCCGCTCAATCTCCCATTGGGATCCGACTCGTTTTGAAGGTTACCGAGATTGACCGAGGATGATGCGCCGCCATTCGAAACGCTAACGATGGCTTCGTGCCGGCTTTGCCACCAACTAACTACTCATAGCATGCCATTGGGAGTAGTTTACTCGGATAGGCCAAAGACTCGCGTTTCAGGCTTGAACACCGCCCAAGCGAACCAAAAGTGGTTGCCGTTCACGATAGATTGGAGCTGCTTGCCCTCCAGGGGACCGGCAATAGCGCGGCCGAGGACGTTCCACTGCGACTGCGTCTCGGTATCCACGATTGTCCCGTCGTCGTTCACTTTAAACTTCAGGGTTGTGCCGTCGAGGGTGGGTGCAAAAACACCGGCGGCGCCAATGTCCGTGGCAGAGAAGGGAGAATCCACGCCAGGTTGATGAAAGACCACAATTGGCTCTCCGCCGACGGAATCTTCCACCACCTTCTGTTCCGCCAGCACGTTGAAGGGATAAGCGGCGTCCTCACCATTCAGTGATACCGTCACCACCCGCTCCATGGCAGGCAGGCGTCCGTCAACAGGCTCGAAGAACAGAAAAGGAGAGCGGGAAATGTTGTCGTAGCCGGGATATGGATTGCTGCCATAGGGCCGCATATAGCCGGTCTCGCTTGAGAGCACCAGGCCTTTCGGGTAGGTGCTTTGAAAGTCTGCAAAAGAGACGATAGACGCCGGGATCGAAGTGAGTTTTTTGCCGGTGAGTTCGCCTACAATGGCTGTTCCCGTAATCTGCTGCCACCAACTCTCGGTTTGGCGGTCGTACATGATGAGGTCGCTATAGCGCAGGTTGCCGCTCACGCCAAAGTCATAGACAATGCCGTCGAGGCGTCGATCGAATGCGATGGCGGTATTGCACAGCGGGCAAAACGTCACCGTTACCGGCACGCCGCCGAGAGTGTCATTCACGATTTCGTGCCAGATCAGGATTTCAATGGGATACGCCTTCGCTTCGCCATTCACCTCCACCACTACAACGGGTTCCGTGTCGGCATAGAATGCCTTGTCGACTGAGTTAAATTGCGGAAAGTCAATGGATGGAATGCCGTCTTTTCCAGGTCCACCGGAGCTGATTTCGTCCAACGGCACACTGTGCTTGGAGAAGTCTGTCTTCCAGCCAAAAGTGGAGAACTGAACGTTAGGAGGCAGATCAGGCGAAGGAGTGGGCTGCGCCGCTTCCGCTTGCGATGTGGCGGCGGGTTCAGCTTTCTCTTCGGGTGCTTCCTCCGGCATCTGTCCGCAGGCTGCTACCGCTACGATTGCCGCCGTGGCGGTGCCGGCAGCCAGCAGAATGTTGCGGCGACTCATGAGTTTGCGTGTCGGTCGCTTCATGCGAGTTACTCTCCTTGCAATGGGGTGCTTGCAGAACCCTGTACGAGGTCTTCGAGAGCGGAGCGATTGGTCAATGTAATCCGCTTGCGGCCGATCTCCAGCAGATCGTCATGCTTCAGCTTGTCCAGTGTCGCAGTCACGGTTTCACGATAGACACCGAGCATGTCCGCCAAGTCCTGGTGGGTAAGGCCGTGCACTTCATCGGAATCCTCCGCGAGGCGCAAGATCAGCGCGGCAGTGCGGGCAGGCATCGTCATGAACGCGCTCTCATGCAGGCGCTCCTCAGCATCCTGAAGCCGCTCGTTGAGCACCTGAATAAGGCGCAGGCCGATCCGGGGATAAGTCACCAGAATTCGCTCCACTTCGGCACGTCCGAGCGTGCATAGCGTCGTGTCGTCCACGGCTTGAGCCACCGAATCACCCATAGCCTGCCCAAAGAGCGGCATCTCGCCAAAGAACATATCCGGCCCGAGCATAGCCAGCACAAGCTTGCGCCCTTCAAACGAAATGCGGTAGAGCTGGACACGGCCTTCTTTGATGAGAAAGAGCACCTCGCGGCTCTCTTCCTGCGCGTAGATCACTCCGCCCTTGCCGATCTTTACGGTCGCGCTCGCATGATCGATCTCGCTGATTTCGTGGGGCAAGAGCTCCGCAAAGATCTCTAACTTGGAGATGCAGGAAAGGGTATGGCTGTAGAGAGCCAGCCGACCGTTGTCCTGACGGTGTGGACGCAGGTTCGTCCTGCGCGTGGATGCCTGGATGTTCCTCATGCGGCCCCTTCCATTTTGTGGCAGGCAGAGATTCGCACTGCCCTGACTTGCATGAGTTTTCCTATTTTGAGCATAGCACCCACTGTGATTTGGTTTTGTACGGGAGCCTACATTACGGGATTATTGGCGGATCGCTCGTGCAGGGGCCAATAAGCCATGAGACAGCTCGTGTTTCCGTACACGCCTGCGAGCCGGCACATGGAGAGAGTTGCCGCTATCCCATCGTCGAGACTGACACAACCCTCGGGCCGCGCCGGTCAGGCGGATTGGCACCCTCCGCCTCCACATAGAGATTTAACGGTGGTTGTAGTATTGGCCAGCTCAATGCCCAATGCTGTTGGGACACCCCCCAGCCGATTCAGCCATGGAAGGGGTTATGCGCGCGCTCTTCCTGTACGGTCGTTGCCGGACCGTGTCCCGGCAGCAACTTTGTAGCAGCGGGCAATGCGAGAATCTGCTCGCGTATAGTCTCCAGCATATTGGTATAGCTAAGACTGCACCGTCCCATTGAACCGGCAAACAAAGTGTCGCCGAGAAAAGCGGCAGCTCCGATCACGTACATGACGCTCCCCGCCGTGTGACCGGGAGTCGGCACCACATTCACGCTGAAACCTTCGAACTCCAAGGTTTCGCCCCCTTGCAGCGAGTTCACGTCGGCCCCCAGCTTGCGCTGGTTAATGGCTATGTCGGCAGCATGCACGTAGGCGTCTGCTCCGGTCTTGCTGCGAATGGCGCTTACCCAGTCCGTATGGTCGCTGTGCCCGTGGGTAATCAGGACGGCCAGCAAGCGCAAGCCGGTCTGCTGGACATGGCGCACGACCTCGTCACCGAGGCCGCCGGCATCTATGAGTAGCGCGGTATTGGTGTCTCTGTTGACCAGCAAGTAAACATTCGCGTTGTATTCCTCGACGAGGAAGCGTTCTATACCGACACTTTCGGCGGCTGCAAAGTCGCAGGGTTTCGGCTCCCACTCTTCGCGCGCAATGGCGCCGAGGCGGTCGCTGTCCAGGCCCAAAACGCACGCAAGACGGCCAATGCCCGCCTGATCCGGCGTAAGTTCATAGCTCTCCATCTTTTCAATGTCGCCCGCGCTGACACCAACCTGATCAGCCACAGCGGCTACACTCAACCCCAGTCCCCGCCGCGCCTTACCGATGATGTCGCCAAATTCATCTTCCAATGCATACGCCATGCCGACTACTCCTGATGCTCATGCACTCATTCCACAAAGAATCTCTGCGCCTATTCAATGCGCTCGATTATGATTGTCGCGCCGCTCGTTGCGCCTTTGAAAACCAATGGATCACCTTCTATGCGGCCGAAGACGTTTACCGGCGAAGCAGGCCGAATCTCGCTGCCGCGGCTCATGGGCGTCGGCCCGTAGAAGATACAGAAGGCATTGCCCGGCGGCCAATATCCAAGATCGCCAAGCTCGACCACTTCTTGAGCATCGTCTTCTGCAAGCGACACGGGGATGCGGAAGTAGATTTCATCACCCCAGACGTTGGCGTCGCCTTCGATGGGCAGCGCTTCCCAAATCGCCTGGGCGGTGCTTGAGTCATTGAGCGTCGCCGCTGCTTCCACATCGCCGCAGCGGATGCGTATTCGTCTTGTCATCGTGTCCTCAATTTGCGGTTCGTTGCAAACTCGCACTCCTTCTGTATCATGAGAAGGCGGGGATTGGCAAGCGCCACGCTCTCGTCGTTGGGTGGGTGAGAGCACGACCGTAGCTTCACATGGCGCCGGTGCCAAGTCAAAAGCCAAGGATCTCAATCCTCGCTCGATCTAAGCGTTGGCTTAACATATCCTTGTTCTTATACTTATGTTAAGTGTATTCTCGTTCACTTTCCGAAACAGTAAACGGCTATGCTGAAAATCAATCGTGAACAACTAAAGAGTTTCCTCGGGGAGTACGGTCGCATCGTGCCGAGCATGCGGCTGTTCATTGCCGCTGCACCCGGCCACACCGCCGTGGAGATAGTGCTCGACCTCCTCATGGCCACGCTCGAACCACTCAGCGTATGGTTTATGAAGTTCCTGGTAGACGCCGTAATCGCCCAACAGGTAGAAATGGCAATTCTCGTGGCATTGCTGCTTGTCATATACCGTTTGAGTAGCTATCTATCCTCGTGGGCATATGAAATCGTCACACCCGGTCAGATTGATCGCTTGCAGTTCGCCTTGCAGATGAGACTCATGGAGAAGGCAGTATCTATCCAGGACCTAACGCTATTTGAGTCATCTAAGTTCTACGACCAGTTGCAGACCGCACGGCAGGCAACCGACACGTGGGCGCAGCGGCTCTTTATGGCGACAAAGAATATGCTGGCCTACATCGTGGTGGTGGTATTGCTGTTTGGCACTCTTTCGCAACTGCACCCCTTAGCCGCAGTCGTTGTGTTTCTCGCTACCATTCCATCCTACCTTGCGTACTTGAGAACGGGAGTGGAGAGTACAACCGTGTTTCGCTCGCAGGCACCCTACCAGCGCAAGCTGGACTACTACGCGCAGGTGCTCACCACCCAGGACGCGGCCAAGGAAGTTCGTCTCTTTGGACTTGGCGGGTTCTTTATCGATTCATATCGGGAGCTGTTCCAGCAGTCCTACAAGCTCGTGCAGAGTTTCCGCCGCCGCCAGGCAAGAATTGTAACACTGCTCACTTTGATATCCCCGGCAACGGCGGGAGCCGTCCTTATTTACACGGTGTGGCGAGCAGCTCTTGGAGAAATCGAGCCCGGCAACCTCGTGCTCTATGTTGGGGTCATCTTCCTAGTGCAGCAGACGTTTTACCGGCTGTTACAAACCGCTGGCACCGTGCATACGTGTCAACTTCATGTCTCTCATCTCCTGGACTTTCTGGACCTAGAGCCGCAAATGCCCGTTTCGGAGGGCGTGGGCAAACGCGTGCCAAAGCCGCTGCGCAAAGGGATTGAGGTAAGGAATGTCTCATTCACATATCCGGGCACAGAGCGGAAGGTGCTGGAAAATGTGAGTTTTCGCGTGGGACAGGGAGAGAGTGTCGCCTTGGTGGGGCACAACGGGGCTGGCAAGACCACGCTGGTCAAGCTACTTTGCCGCCTCTACGACCCTGCACAAGGGGCTATTCTCTTGGACGGCACTGATTTGCGGGAGCATGACCTAGGAAACCTACGCGAGAATATCACTGCAATTTTTCAGGACTATGCCCGTTTTCATCTCACGGCGGCACAGAATATCAGCATTGCCAACCTGGCACGCATGGATGACCGATCAGCAATAGTTCAAGCCGCTGAGCAGGGCGGCGCCGATGAAGTGATTGCCCGGCTGCCAAAGGGCTACGATAATCAACTGGGAAGAGAGTTTGAGGAAGGGGCGGAACTCTCAATCGGCGAGTGGCAGAAGTTGGCACTGGCGCGCGCATTCTTCCGGGACGCTCAAATTCTCATTCTGGATGAGCCCACGGCCGCACTCGATGTACAGGCAGAGTACGAAGTCTATCAGAAGTTCAGAGAACTCACCCAGGGCCGCAGCACGATCCTGATCAGCCACCGTTTTTCAACAGTCCGCATGGCTGACCGCATAATCGTGCTGGAAGACGGCGCGATTGCTGAAGAGGGAAGCCACGCAGAACTCATGGCTCAGGGCGGCACGTACGCCGATCTCTACAGCAAACAGGCATCGTGGTATCGAGAGTAATCTCGCTATCGAATCAAGAGGGCTAGAAGAATCCCGATATCCGCGTTTAAGCCAGAGTACTGAAGGCCACTGCGTTAAAGTAGCGCTCATGTATGTGCAGCTAGTCCCGCTGTTCTAGCTGCACGCGGGCAACAGTCAGCCCAAGCGACGGCACTTTCAGGAACACTTGACCGTTCGCGCCTCTGGTAGCGGTGCCAGAATTAGGACTGATTACGTCCGGTCTTTCCCACGTGTTGTGAGCCTTGGGGTCGTCGCCAGTGAGCATGATGGTCTCTATGTCCGGCTTTGCTCGCAGACCACCCACTGAAACCTGAGCTTCAATATCCTCCGTGAGGCTTCTGTTGACAACGAACACACTTATGGATTCACATTGAGGGTCATAGCTTGCTGAAACGTCCAACATTGGCACCTCACCTCTGACACCAGCAGTATGCGTCGGACCATCCACAATCGGTCTAAGCGATACCCCGCTTGCATGCTGTGAAAAGAGCTGGAACGGATAGTAGATGCTCTGAATGAGCATGCCGTCGGGCTTTGTAAGAATGGGTGCGATGACGTTGACGATTTGCGCAAGGCACGCAATCTTCACGATATCGGCGTGGCGCAGAAAGCTATTTAAGAACTGCGCGCAGACCAGCGCATCCTCAAGATTGTAAATTTCTTCGAGCAGGTGCGGCGCCCGTGACCACGCGCCATCTATCATGCGGTCCTTGTACCAGACATTCCACTCATCGAAAGAAACGTAGACCTTTTTGTCGCTTCTCTTGACGCCGCGCACATAGGCCAGCAGACCGGCGTAATCGCTCAAGACCCGGTCTATTTCCACGCCTTCAGCCAGGAACCACGCGCTATCATCCTGGGAATTGCGGCTGTACCGGTGGGCAGATATGTAGTCAACGTCGTCCCAGCAGGTCTCCAGTACAACGCGGTCCCATTCCAAGTAGGTATCCATGTAACGACCGGTGGAGCCGCACGCAACCAATTCTATGGATGAGTCGATACCCTTCATGAGGCGGCCCGCCTGTTGTGCTCTCGCCGCATATTCCGCGGCCGTGCAGTTGCCGGCCTGCCACGGGCCGTCCATCTCGTTGCCCAGGCACCAAAGGTTGATGCCGTGTGGGTTTGAGCTGCTGTTCTGTCGTCTCGCATCGGACCAGTGTGTGCCACCGGGAAAGTTGCAATATTCGACGAGTTCTGCGGCTTCACGCGGCCCCAGCGTGCCAAGGTTGACCGCCATCATGGGCTCAATGTCCATCCAGCGGCACCAATTTACGAATTCGTCAACCCCAAACGTGTTCGGCTCGATGCTCTTCCATGCGAAGTCCGCCCGCACGGGACGCTCTGCTAGCGGCCCTACACCATCGCGCCAGTCGTAGTTGCTGACAAAGTTGCCGCCGGGATACCGCATGAAACGCATGCCCAGCTTTCGCAGCGCTTTGCCCACGTCCGTGCGAAAGCCATTAGCATCGCTCAGTGGACTCGCCGGATCGAAGATCCCCTCGTATACTGCCCGGCCCAAGTGTTCTACAAACCCACTGAAAATGCGCCGATCAATATCACCAACGTGGTGGTCGAGGTCCAAGCGAATCGATGCCTTCACAGGCTTTCTCCAATCATAGAAGCGTCTATGCACTTTTAACAGAGCGATTGGATGCTGGGTCAAGCAATATGAAAACAGTAGAATTCGAGCGTTGGCAAACCTAGGAATGAGTGAAGCTATAGGTTTGCAAGACCCGGTAATTCCTGCCGGACTTGCTCAATTAGTGCCAACAACTCGGAATAGGTTCCGGGACCACCTAAGTAGTCCCATAGTTCGCTACCAATCAGGACCTGCTTACGCATGTCCATGATTTGCTTAGTGTAGGAGTGCCCGTATTGCTCTCGAGTAATGAAAGGATTGTACGTTAGGCCCAAGAAAGCTTGTGGATTGATCTTCCCTTGCCTATTCATAATAGTTAGGTAGTAAAGGAGTTTCCTTTTAGATTCCGCCGCAACATCGAGATTGGGAAGCGGGCTCTTTAGCTCAATGAACAGAGGGCCACAATCAAAGTCTCCTACGTATAGATCGGCGGTAACCGAACGAGATGCCTGACCACCGCCCCTTGAGTTTAATATGTCACTCAATTCAGCGTCGTGGTCTGGATTTCGAGGGTACTCACGCTTCTTAGGAGATGTGCGGAGTTCGGTGACTATCTGCTCAATCATGTTGATCGCCGCATCATTGACCATGCCTTCTATGGGGTGCTCAACGTGTACACAATCAAATCGTCCTTTACATATCGCTTCGGCCAGACTTGGGTAGAGCGTTGTACCCATTGATGTGACGACGCTTCTTTCGACTCTTGCAGCAAGTATCTCTCTATCAGGAAAGAAGAGTCGATGGAAAGGGTAGGCTTGTCCGATATCTGACAGCGTCCATTTGGTCAGTTTCGGTAACTGGCTAGTGGCGAAATCTCGCAATATACTGATGACTGCGTTCTTTGTCGCAGGATTCAAATCGTAGTCCTTAGCTTGTCCAAATTAGAACACTTTCAAAGAAATCGCCCGCTCTTCTTCCCGTTCTTCTATTCACGTGTCGCTCTAGCCTTGCTTCAAGACGCATGCCGACTCGATCTTGGATTTCTTCGTAGAGGCCGTGCTTATCATTTACGATCACCACCATACGCCCTTCCTTTGAAAGGCTCTTCTTAACGTTCTCAAAAGATTCGACCATGCTGTCTACATACTCCGCCTGAGCCCGAAGAGAGCCCCCTTTTTCTGCCGCTCCAATCTCTTCATTTGCTTTCCACTCTAGTCCCAATAATTCATAGGAGTACCTGTGCTGGGCATGATAGTCAATCAAGCCTACATACGGTGGGGAAGTAACTACCAGATCGCACTCTGGAAATTGCACCTTTCGGGTATCACCGTTGATGATTGAAATCGACACATCTCTGCGAACCGCTGAATACTCACGAATCCTCTTCAAGGTATCCCTGCTGTATCTCTTTAGGAACTGAGCCGAGTTTTCGGTGGGCTTACATGTCCGCCTGTGCTTATAGCAGTAGTATGGCTCAGTCTGAGGGTACTTTGGGAAGTCGAGATCGAAGTGGGTCGTAAGGCGCGCGGACCGGGCAGACCGAGAAAGGATAAGCCTAAGTACGTCACTATATTGGTAGTCTTCTATCAACTCTCGGTAAGCTATCAGCGATTTCAAAGCCGGAGGAGCAAACCACGAATTCAAGTACTCACTAGAATGGTAAGATGGTTTCTCTTCAAGTAGCCGCATCTGTTTTGTAGACGCTACCCTATTTAAAATGTCGCCGATCTCGAACTCCAGCTGCTGAAGATCATACTTGTCGGTTTTTACCCGCGACATGAGCGTATTAAATGAAGAGATATCACATCCGGCGGCATTTATCCCTAGACCCACTGCTTCAACGAGTGCCGTGCCCGACCCACAGAACGGGTCGCAGACTGTGGCAGGTTCATACTTGCGCAAGAATATTTCGGCAAGCTGAGGTACAAATTTTCCTAAGTATGGATGCAGCCGATGAACATGCTTTGTTCTAATACGCTCCGGTAGATCCTGTTCCCGCCAGTTTAGATTTAGCACCTCCAATTCTGTTTTGGGCGTAACAGAACTGAATGTGGTGAAGGGTGCCATCGAATACTGAGGGTTGTATCCGTGAGAGCTTTCTGCTGTAGTAGCGGAAGCTGGTTGGTTCTCAGTCACACGTTCTGTCATCTCGGAATCGGAACCCAACCAAGCTCTTCACGCCAGTTCGGCGCAACGTCGCCAAACCTGTCCATTCGCAGTCCACTTATCTCAACGCTGGACTCGCCGTGTAAGACCAGTTCGCTCACGACCTTGCCCGTGGCGGCGGCGATTGCGAAGCCATGGGCCGATGCGGAGACAAATACAAAGTTGCTCGGCCGGTCCAGGATGTCGATGATAGGCAGGGAATCCGGCGCTTGTTCGATCACCCCGGCCCAACTCCGGATTGCCGGCACGTCCGCCACCCCGGGAAACAGGTCTGCCAGCCGCCTGGCGATATTCCGTATGAGGGGCGTGTTGGGTTTGCCGGGATCTCCGGTCAAGTCCACATCGATCCATTCGTGGGGTCCTCCGCCGTAGAGCAGGTTGCCCTTCTTGGCTTGGCGCCCGTAGAGACCGTTGCCCACGAGGGCCATCTCAAAGAGTGGCTCCAAGGGCGCAGTGGCAATAATCTCTGCCCTCGCCGTCGCTAGGGGCACGCGCACACCCACCAGCTCGAGCATTAGCGCCGTTTGAGGCCCGGCAGCGCACACCACCGTGTCGGCCTCGATGTCGCCGGTGGTCGTCTCAACCGCCGTGACCCTTCCACCTGCTTGCTTGAAACCCTTGACGGCGGTGTGTTGGTAGAGTTTTCCGCCTTTGTCTTGAAACGCCCAGGCGAATGCCTGAACCGACCGCTGCGGGTTGGCGTGAGCGCCCTTGGGGAAAAAGATCCCGCCGAGGTTTCTATCGGTGACGCAAGGCACCAAGTCCCGTATTTCTCCTGGATCCAGCACATCCACATGCACGCCGAAACGCTCCCCAACCTCACACTCGGTGAGATAGCGGCCCATTTCCGCTTCGGATACGGCAACTTGGAGCCTACCCTTCTGCACGAACTCGGTGGGATAGCCCAATTCATCGTCCAGCGTCGGCCACAATCGCACAGATTCCACCGCCAACGGCACCAAGTCCGGCTCGTCAGTGCGTTCGCTGATCATCCCACCGTTGCGACCGGACGCCTCGGCCCCGACGATCCCTTTCTCGACGACGACGACGTCTTTGCCCACCCTGGCCAGATGATAGGCGGTGCTGAGGCCCGAAATGCCACCGCCAATGACGACTACGTCTGCTCTGTTACTAGGCATACTGCCACTCCGCTGAACCACTGATCGTTGCCTACCCCAACACTCTACTCACGGGAATAAACCACTTGACCCAATTTTCGCGCATCTCATCCGTTTCATCGTGCGGCCACATGACACTCAGCGGCAGAGGCCGCACGGGGGGCCGGTACGACATGAACGGTACTTTGGCTAGATCGGTACCGGACTCTGCAGCCAGCAGTAGCGAAACCTGCTCGCGGCAGCGCCGGCCCTGACATTGGCCCATGCCGACCCGCGTCAGGCGCCTGACTTGGTCTGGATCGACTGGACCGTCCTTTACTTGAGTCCGCACGTTCCGACTACTCATCTGCTCCGAGCGCCAGTTCAAGTAGCGCGGCGGCTGCAAGTCTATAAGCTCCGCGCGGGAAACCTCCTCGCATTCGCAGGCAAGCACATCCATGCCGCCGACATTGACGAGGGACTGAAGCCATTGATTCCAAACCAAATGCACTGCGGCCGGTCTTGCGGCAGCCTCGGCCCGTATCTCGGCGCGCCGGGCACGAGCCTCCCCACTGTCGATGGCACCCAGTGACTCGGCAGCGCCAATGCCGGCAAGTCGGCCTTGATTGCGCGCAATTTCGGGGTTCAGGACCATTCCGTCGTGAAGACCGGCGACATCACCCGCGACATACACGCCCTCGAGGCTGGTGCGCATGCAGTCGTCATGGTCCGGCACGTAGCCACCAAGCTCAGACTTGAAAGAAATGTCGCAGTCCAAAAGACTGAGGAGCTCGATATTGGGCACGAGGCCGATTGCAAGGCACACCGTGTCGGCAGCGATCGTCTTTTCGGAGCCGCTGACCGGCTCGTTGTCTTCGTTTACTGCGACGAGCACGACGGATTCGATACCGTCTTCACTGCCCACGGCTTCCTTTAAGGTATGGGATGTGTAAAAGTCAACGCCTTCTTGCTGAAGTTCCTTCATGAGGGACCCGTCGCCCCGCACGGAAGGAAACACGTCCACAATGGCGACCACCTCAATACCGTTTGCGCGTGCCATCTTGGCAGTGTGGAGTCCCACGTTGCCGGAGCCCAAAATCACCATGCGCCGCGAAGTTGATGCCTGGTAGCGACTCAGCAGCGCGTGAGCACCGTTAGCTCCCATTGCTCCCGCCAAGTTCGACCCGGCAAAGGAAATGACCAAGTCGCGGGAGCCGGCCGCCACGATGAGCCGGTCGTACTTTATTACCCACGACTGCTTGTCGTCGGCCAGGCCAAGCTGCGGGCCGTCGAGTTTCCGGCTGGTTTCCGTATTGCGAAAAGCGCCCCAGACGCACGTGCCAAGCTGAACGTCCACACCGGCTGCCGCTGCCTCATCGAGTGCAGGGTTAGCCGCAGTCATCCTCTGGAGCATCGATTCCTTATCGCTGAGCGTGTCCGCAACTCTCTTGCCAAAGAACTGAGGCACATCAAGTCCCATCATGGACGCGCTGATGGGGTTCTCATCGATCAGCGTGACCTGCACGCCGGATTGGGCCGCTTCGATGGCAGCGGCAGTACCGGCCACGCCGGCCCCTACGACAACTAGCGACTTGGTCTCCATGTGGTCTCTCTCCTGAAAATGCCGAAGCCCCTGCTTACGAATGCGCCCTTACTCGAGCGCATCAGCTCAGCAGCCTGAACTATACGCCTACCCGCGGCGTAGTCACCTCGTCCGCCAACGCGTCTGCCAAAGCGCCAACGTAATTGGGGCCAAATCCGCAGCACGTGCCAATGACTTGAACCCCCATACCGACCCACTCCGCGGCTTCCTGTTTCAGTTCCGTTGCAGACTCTTCATTGATCACACTACTATCTTGCCAGGTGTCGAGGTAGTCTTCCCTGCCCGCATCCGGGTACGCGAGAACGGGGCCGTTCCACGCATCCAAGACGACCTGAAGAGCCTTGGTAGTGTCCCCAATTCTACTATGGAACACACCAAGCACATCCGGACCGATAGAGGCAATCTCCCTTACCGCCTCACCTAGGGTCTTTTCGTTATCTACTGTACGCCACGTTTCGGTCCACATCGGCATTCCCAAGCCGACACTGTAGTTCCGGTCGTCTGCGAAATCCATCCTGACAGTCTGTCCGTCCGGGCCAAGTGAGGCGGTAAATGCTACCCACACCGGTAGCCCGGTGCTCTTTGCCGCTTCGGCAGCGATTGCCCGGGATTCGTTATCGGCCCATAGATTCTCAATTAGGAAAAAGTCAACTCCAGATTCGGCGAGGATATCCGCCTGCTCCCTGGCGTGAAAACGCAACTCTTTCGCCGAAATACTGGCGCCGTAGCCGTAGCCGGTGCCACCGAGGAGTGTCCCGGTTTTGCGATCGCGAATGGGTATGCGGCATGAGATAGAACCGGCGATGTAAACGGACCGGTCGTCAGCGGCCCGGTCTCTGGCCTCGATAGCGGCGTCGACGGCGCGTACTTTCACCTCTCGCACCAATGCACCGTAACCGGAAGCTTCCAGCGCGGGTCGGAGCGTGTTGAACGTATTGGTGGTAATGATGTCGGCCCCCGCGCGAATGTAGCGCTCGTGCATTTGGCGCACCGTTGCCGGGTGGGTGTAATTGGCAGGGCCGCACCATGAGGCCGGGTCCATGGGCGCGCCCATCACTTGGAGCTCAGTCCCTATGGCGCCATCTAAGACGACCACACCACCGTTGTCCAAGCGGCTCTTGAGATGCTCATAATTGGCCATGACCGGCTACCTCGCTATCGCTCAACACTCTGTCTGAAACTACCTGTATCTTGCCGCCTTCTACCAACAATGGAAGTCTGCGAGCAGATAGCGAGATTCTAATCTTCCACAGGCCCGCCGTCAACCAGTCAATCCCCCAAAAATCCAACAAAATTTGAATTAAATTTCTGATGGCTGAGAGGGTATTCCTAGCCTTGCCTGTCAATGCTTTTGCGCAAGCACCAGCGGGTGATTCTCGCTGACTTCCTCGCTTGTCTCTTCATAGCCGGAACCCGTTAAATCCGTCTCAAGCAGCGTGAATCCCGCTGTGTTCAGTATCTCTGCGTATTCGCGGAGGCTGTAGTTGCTCCAATACATCGTCTCTCCAAAGAAATCATCCTCCGTGTAGCCCTCCTCGCTATAGTGACGCAAGGTGCAGAGCAGGTATCCACCTGGTTTGAGCCACCGCTGCACTCTCCGAAACAGGTCCGGGTGCTCCTCTCTGGGCAGGTGGAATATCGAGTAGAATGCCATCACTGCGTCAAAGCTGGAAGGAGGGAATGTGGCCGACATGATGTCTCCGCACATGAAGTCGCCGGTCGGCACATTCTGCTGTGCCCGTTGGATCATTTCAGGTGAGATGTCCACGCCCGTGACGCGGTAGCGCGCAGCCAGAGACTTGGCAATTGGGACCCCCGCCCCGCAGCCAACGTCGAGCACCGCGTCGCCGTCGTTCAGTCGATCGAGCAGTGCCCGCATCTCTATCCCCGGCTCCGACCGGCGCGATGCGTCGTATGCTGCCGCGCAAGCGTCATATGCTTGCCTTACCAATACCTTGTAGTCGACGTTCGGATCAATCGCAGGAATCACGAATTTCGTGCCCTTCTTTCCCAGTAGCAGGATCATCCACTCAAACTTGTGTTTTGGACAGTCCCGCTTGAGACGGGTACGTAAGAAAAAACCCATGCGGGCAGCCTGCGTTCGCTGACCGCATAGGGTAACCTTCGGCAAGAAGATTTGGTGAAGTGAGAGTAAGGGGGTGGCTGAGGGGACTCGAACCCCCAACCGCTGGAGCCACAGTCCAGAGCTCTAACCTGTTGAGCTACAGCCACCGTGCGGGGAGCATTCCTAGCTCAGTCTAGCAAGCAAATCACTCTCTCGTCAATTGAAGGAGTGCAGGCGTGGCGGTGGGACAAAGAGACTATTGGATTGCGAACGAGACGCCGCCACTTGCCTAGAGCGATGGTCGCCGGCCGTAAGTTGCGGGGCAAGCGGACTCCCACTTCCCAAGGTGAACCCCCAAGGGCTTTAAACTAGCCTTCTGTCTCCCTCGACTCCAAATAGGACGTAATCGCGCTGTTGGTCGCAATCCAACAGCCGCCAGGCTTCTCGAGCGCATAGCGGATTACGGTGTCGAGCACGTCGCAGTGGGGATCGCGCGCGGCCATCGCGGGCGGATGGAAGGCAAGACTCAGGATATAGCGGTTCGCGTGGGCGTGATCGATCGCCGTCTTGAGAAGTCTAACGTATTCCCAACGATCCAGATCGAGAACCCTAAAGGCCGCGATGTCGGTAAGAGCCATGGGCGCGACTTCCAGCAGGCCGTTCGGATAGCGATATGGTTGGAGCTTGTCTATGTTCTTGCGCAAGGCGGCTTCGATTTGAGCGAGCGGCGGGCGCTTGGCTCCCCGCGGCGCCGGATGAAGATAATGCGAGGTGACGTGGGTGAAGCCTTCTTCTTTGAGCAGCGCTTGGACCTCGGTTACGTCATGCAGTCCGGTGCTGAACGCGCCCGGCGTGCCGAATCCAGTTACAGGGACACCTAGCCGTTCGCGGATAGCGGCGTTCGTCGCGCGCACCTCGTCGTGGATTACCTGCAACGGCGTGCGGCCATGTGCCCGCCACGGCGCGTTAGCGTACACCGCTTGCAAGCTCTCGATCGTCTTTGCCTTGACGTTGAGGTGTGTGTACGTGTGGTTACCCACCTCGTGACCGGCGGCTACCAGTTGCTTGAGGTAGTCAATGTCTGGATCCTCGAGGGAGCTTCCCACCAAGAGGAAGTAGAGAGGCACCCCGTATGAGCGCGCTACCTCATGCATCTTCAGTACGTAGTGTTTGCTGTCGTCATCCAATGCGCCCTTCAGGTGGTTCCACTGGGAAGTCCAGTAGGGAAAATTCGTGCACATCTCAACCGCGGGACGCAGACTGAGACAGAACTCCGCGCCGTTCGGAAACATTGCGCCCTATCTCATTCTTGCCGCGGCGACGGTGCGGCATGCTGCCATGAACTGGTCGCAGCCGATGGTGTCGCCTACGTGCTTTTGAAATTCAATGAGCGCTACTTTGGTAATCAGGCGGTCATGGAAAGTCTCTGGGATCTCAGAACCCAGCGTCGCTTCGCGGATGAGGAAAATCCTATATCCGTACGATAGCATGGGCCTGGTTGCCCCTTCTGCGCCAAGAATACACATGTTGGTAGCAAAGCCGGTGTAGATAAGGTTCTTGATGCCCCGGCTGCGGCAAATGCGGTCGAACTGAGCGCTGGTAAGGATCACCTGGTCGCCCGGCTCAGCTTCACATGAGGAAAGGATGCGCATTTGTTGCCAGCCTTCCCACTCCATATACCCTTTGCCGTGCGTCCGCTCCGCCCGCTCTTTGAGCCAACCGGGATTGACCGCCGGCGGTCCCGGCTCCCGCCGCGGCGGATTGAGCTCGTCCTCCGCCAGCATGTGATGGACAGAGTCATATTTCAGGGCGATGTTGCGCGGCTCAACGTGGAAGATCGCTAGCCCGGCAGCGCGTGCCGCGTGGATTGCTGGACGGATATACTGCTCGGCAATCCGCACCGACTCTGCTTGGGTCTCCGGCTTGCCCATATCCACCGAGAAATTCTCCGGGACAGGCGGACCGCCCACGTCACCGACGTTCCAAAGATGTAAAGCCACGAAACCGGTCTCATCCGGATCAAGCGCAAACTCCTCTTCTTCCCAGTCGGCGGTGGCAAGGGTCCGCGTACGCCAGTGCCTGCCGTGCAGTCGCAGCTCTAAGCTTGTTTTCTTGGCCATTGTGTTTCCAATAAGTAGATTCCTGTTTAGTCGTCTCTACAGCCGAACAGCATACCCTTGGCATGTTGTGCCTACCTGGATAGCGATTACGCTCGCAAAAGGCCTTCCGAGCGAGTGAAAAAAGCCTGGCTCGCTTGGAAAACCTTAGCAGAGGTAACCGCCTTCCTCGAGAGCGGTTTCCGCGGTATGTTGCACGGCGTCCAGATGTTCCTTGATTATAAGGTGCCCGCCTTGCCGGTTCAGCTCCTTTCTTCTAGCGCTGCGTCTTCGCGCTGATACCCATCACGCTGTGGTTTCGCCACGTAGTCTCTTGCGCATTGGCGGCCGCATCGACGTACCACATTTGAGTCTTCCTTGTTGGCATTGACCATAGCAAGTTTCTTAGATCCAGTCGTCCGGCTCCCGTGGGAGAAGAAGCCCTGGGAGTTCTCCGGCGGACAGACATAAAGCCAATACTGTCCACATTTACGCATAGCGGACGCAATGTACTCTTCCTCTTGACGAAGACAATGTACCTATGCATCGCACGTTGTCCAGTGAGGGGTGCGCCCGCCAGCTTCGATAACACTAGACTTCTGCCGGCGCCTCAAGGCGACCCGGCTCAGCACGGGCCGATGCTTGCCGGTATCCCTTGAATAGGGACGTGCTCTCCTTGACCTGTCGCGCTCGCGACCAGCGTGCGTCTTGGTTATCCACAGTCATGATTCCTCACCACCATCGGCCTGCCACGCGAATCCGCCGGCACTTGCCAGAGAGGCTTGTTTTGCCGGTCCGGTATCTCACCGACCAGCAGCCGGATAGTGTAGGCAACAGGCTGCACCCCAGGAAGTCGAGAGTCTCTAGCGCCAGGCAAAGGCAGCGTTTATTTGGTTTGGCTACTACACTCTCGTGTGCCGACAACGCTCCACTGCCGGCTTCAGAGCCTCCCGCTATCGACCAACGCTGTGCACGTTGCCCGGCCGACACAACAGCTCGCGAGAACTGGTAAATCACTCGAGGAGGACCTGCCAAAGGGAATAAGTAGCTATTGACTATCTTTGTTGGTTTGCCTCAGCATAAAGCCCTTC
>JAPPLM010000012.1 GCA_028874195.1 Chloroflexota bacterium | reverse complement strand
CCAAGTGTTGCACTTGAAATGTGAATCCACCTTCCGGCTTCCGCCGGAATGACGGGGGTTTTGCCGGTACGATGGAGTGAAGCAATCGCGGCGATTAAATGGCGCTAAATTGCAGAAGGTCAAGAAGAAGAGAAGCGGTCTCATGGCAATCAGGACGTGGCCTGAGGAGGTCAACAGCGTCCGCAAGGCAACCGTAGTCCCTTTGAATGAGATTACGCTGCCGGAGGAGATCTTCATCGTCCCGGGCGCGCACTTCGATTATGGCTGGTGCGCGGGCATCTCCGAATGTCTCGCTTACGCCGATGAGCTTATCAAAGGCTCCATCGATGCCATTACCGGCCCAACCCCGGACTACCGCTTCACGGTGGAATACGCCGCCTTTCTGCGCCACTTCCTGACACGTTTCCCGGAGTACTTGCCCACCGTCAAGCAACTTATCAAAGAGCGCAAGCTCGAGACAACCGCTGCCATGGTCGGCTACATGGAGGACGTGCTTGACGGGGAACTCATGGTGCGCGAGATCGTGCATGCCAAACGCTATGCCCGCGACGTGCTGGACTGCGACTTGCCCACGGCCCAGCACTCCGACCTGCCGGGCCACACGCCGCAATTGCCCCAGTTGCTCGCCAAAGCCGGCGTGAAGTATTTCTCCTATACGAGGTTCCGCCCGTATTCACCAGTCCACTGGTGGGAAGCGCCGGATGGATCGCGGGTGTTGGCGGTCAACCACATGAATAACTACGGCTGGGCCTTTCTGCTTACCAGTCCGGAATTCGGCTGGCTGCCGGACTACGAGGGCGATGAGCCGGAAGTGTATTCAATATCAGAGGCGATGCGCCTCTGGCCGCTGCCGGTGCTGCTCATGATGGGGCAGTCCGACCTGCTGCCGCCGGTACCGGAGGACATGATTGCCGCCGCAAAGAAACTGACCGACGAGGGCAAGCTGAACTTCACCATTTCCACGATTACGGGCTTCTTCGAGGCGGCCGAGCGCACCGGCAAACTGGACGATTTGCCTGTCTACGGCGGCCACTCACCCTATGCCTTCTATGCGCTGACGGCATTGGCGCCGCACGTCTTCGCAGAAGCGCGCCACGCGGAGAATGAGTTGGCGAGCGCGGAGAAACTCTCTGCGATCCGTGGGCTCTTGGGCTTGGGCGCGTATCCCCGCGCCGAGCTCGATGCCGCCTGGGAAGACCTCTTCAACTGCCACGACCATAACCTTAGCGGCCGCCACGGCGATCTCAGCATTGACGCGCGCTACAAGACCGCCGTAAACGCCCACATGATCGGCCAGGAGATCGCGCGGGAGGCGAATAACCAGTTTGCCACCCACGTCAACTACGCGCCGCCCAGCAAAGAAGCGCGCACGCTCCTCGTCAGCAACCTGCTCAACTGGGATCGCTCTGAGGTGGTGGAAGACTACATGGAATTCCCCGGCGACGACGTTGCAGGCATTCGCATCACCGACGGCCAGGGCAACGAGATGCCGTGTCAGGTCATCAAGACCCAGAACGCCCGCCAGGACCGCGTCGATGCTGCGCGTATGCGCCGCTCACGGGTGGACTTTGCGTTTCTGGCGAAGGACGTGCCCTCACTCGGCTTCAAGACGTTCTATTTGGAGCCGCGGTTCGGCGCCGGCGATCAAGCCACCCGGCGTGAGATCGGCGAGCACGTGGTAGAAAACGAGCATTTCCGTCTGGATGTTAGCGATGGTGTAGTAAAGAGTTTGCAGTGGAAGCGAGCGGACGGCACCAGTATCGAATTAGCCGCCCAAGCCGACCACTACTTCAACGAAGTCGTGGTGCTGGAAGACCTGCGCTTCGACCTGGAAGACTCCATGGACGAGCAGGCTATGAAGGTCGAAATGACGGATGAAGCGCTGGCGGTGCAGGCCGCAGGCGAAGACTGGCTGGCAGACACGAACTTCACCGGTCGGGAATGGCGCGCGAGCGACGGACCCACACAGGTGCAGTGGGTGGAGCGCGGGCCAATTTGGACGACGGTTAGCCTGCGCAGCCACGTGGTTGGCGCGCCGATTACGCAGGAGATCCACCTGCACAACCAGGAGCCGCGCGTGGACTTCACGACGACTATCGACTGGAGCGGCACGAAGAACACACAGGTGCGCATTGCGCTGCCGTTCAATGTCGCGGACGGTGAGGTCACGTACGAGGTGCCGTTTGGCAACGTGGTGTTCGGCAAGGACGAGATGCCGAATACCTATCGCGGTGACGGCGCCCGCTGGGTGCAAAAGTGGCTGGACGTTTCAAACGATGAGTTTGGGATAACCTTGGGCACGAGCAACTGCGTGCATGCCATCCACGGCGCCACCATCTACCCCATGCCGCTGCGCACGTCGTATTCCTGCGGCACACCGTTCTTCGAGTACCCGAACCTTGGCGCGCACACCTTTCACGCCACGCTGGTGCCGCATGAAGGAGATTGGCGCAGCGCTCATGCGGAGCGCGTCGGCTGGCAGCACTGGAATCCGTTGCAAACGGCCAAACTGGCCACGGCGGCGCCCATGCAGCCATTCGCGGGGCGCACGTTCTTGAACGATCAAGAGAGCTTTGTGCGCACCGATGCGCCGAACGTGGTCATCACCACCATTCAGGAGCACCCGGACCGTGCCGGCAACTGGCTGCTGCGGCTCTTCGAAGCCCACGGGGAGGATACGACGGTAACGCTCCAACTGCCGCGCGACGTGGCAGCAGCCTGGGTTACCAACCTGATGGGCGACCTGGAAACCGAGCTTTTCGTCTCAGGCAACGCGGTCACGCTGATGCTGGGCGGCTACGCGATTGAGACGATAGCGGTTGCCTTCGCCTCATAAGCCGCGCGGGGTGCTGCTATAAGGCTCGGACGTGTTGGCACGGGTAATCGGAAGGCAAGATTCTTGTCAATTTCCCGCGCGCTAGGACTCTTCTGTGAGCAGCCGGTCGACCAAAGACTCTAACTCTTCGTCCGAGAAGAAGTGGATGCGGATTGTACCCTGTTTACCGCGGCGCTTGATTTCCACTTTCGTCGCGAGCGCGCGCCGCAGTGAATCTTCCCACGCGCCGCTGCGCGCATCAGGCGGTTTGGCCTTCGTAGTTCGCGGTGAGGCGAGCAGACGTTTCACGAGTCGCTCGGTCTGGCGCACGTTGAGACCGCGTTTTTCTATCTCGGCTAGGGCATAGACCTGAAGGTCAGCCGTGAGACGCAGCAGGGCGCGCGCGTGGCCCTCGCTGATCATGTCTGCAGCCAGGGCTTCCTTCACGGCGTCAGCGAGATTGAGCAAGCGCAAAGTGTTCGCCACCGCCGAGCGGCTCTTGCCAACGCGTGCCGCCACCTGCTCCTGGGTAATGCCGAATTCGCTGATCAGCGCGGCATACGCCTCGGCCGTTTCGAGTGGGGAAAGGTTCGTCCGCTGGAGGTTTTCGACAAGCGCGATCTCCAGCGCCTCGCGGCTGCCGGTTGACCTGACAAGGGCGGGAATGGTGGCGAGTCCCGCGTGCTGTGCTGCGCGCCAGCGGCGTTCGCCCACGATCAACTGGTAGGCGCCCGCTTCCGGCTGGCGGCTGACGACCACCGGCTGCAAAATGCCGTGCTCGCGTATTGAATTGGCGAGCTCTTCCAATTCCTCCTCGACGAACGTCTGCCGGGGTTGGAAGGGATTGGGCCGAATATGCTCGACCGGTATGTCCTGCAGTCCCGATTCCGGGAGCAATGCTTCAAGTCCGCGTCCTAAGCCACCTCTACGCGACACGCTCGCCTGTCTCCTCTCAACCGTCATTTCAGCCAAAAGCCTGTCCCATACCACGTTGCGGGCCGGAATCCATCTTCTCTTCCACCCAGCTACTTGCCCTGCCAAGCGGGGGACAAGCCCCCGCGCTACGGCTCTAGATTCCCCGCTTTCGCTCGGAATGACAGTAGCTTTCAACTTCCGCCAGTACCGTATGCCCCGTACATCCGTTCGCCCCCGTATCAAGCACGGGGCAGGCTCTGAGGTTGTCGAAGGGCGGTCTTGCGATAAGCACACCTTCAAGACGCCCCCAATACTTCCTCCGCCAAGAGCCGATACCCCTCGGCCCCTTTGGAGAACGGGTCGTACGCCAGAATGGTCCGCCCGTGGCTGGGCGCCTCCGCCAGCCGCACGTTGCGGCTAATCACCGTCTCGAATACCTGTCCCGGAAAGTGGGCTCTCACCTCATCACGCACCTGCTGCGCCAAACGCGTGCGCGTATCGTACATGGTCATGAGGATACGCACCCGGCCCAGCCCGGGATGCAGACCGCTGCGCACTCGTCTGATCGTATCCAGCAACTGGGCCAGTCCCTCCAATGCCAGGTACTCACACTGTACCGGAATAATCACCTCGTCGGCAGCGCAGAGGCCGTTCACAGTCAACATGCCGAGCGACGGTGGGCAGTCTATTAAGATGAAAGCATACCCGTCCTTCACCGGCTCAAGCGCCGAGCGCAGAAGAAATTCGCGCTCAGTCAGCCCCACCGCCTCCGCTTCCAGGCCCGCCAGTGCCGGACTTGACGGCAGCACCGCGAGATTGGGTGCGTCCGCTGCGGGCACGATGAGATCATGCACCTGTGCATCGCCGCGCAAGACGTGGTAGATGCTGGGGTCTTGCTTGGGGATTCCAAGTCCGCCGGTGGTATTGGCCTGCGGGTCCAAGTCCACGAGCAAGACTGCTTGCCGGTGCAGGGCAAGATATGCAGCCAAATTGACGGCGGTGGTGGTTTTACCCACGCCGCCTTTCTGATTGGCAATAGCGATGACCGTGCTCATGGGACAACCACGCGAGAAACTACGGAGCGTGCCATTTGCTAGGCGGCACAATGCGTGACGTGAATGCAGTAATCTCGACTAAAGGTAAACGGCAGCCGCACACTACGGCAGCGCCACCACGCGGTCATCGCGCGCGGCCTCGTAGAAGGCGAGGCATACGGCTAGGTTCTGCCGACCGTCCTCAACCGTAGCCGGCAGGGGCGTGCCGTTCCGTACGAAATCAGCCATTAATGAAACGCTGTCTCCGCTTGGACTCCGCGATGAATCGGAAAGCACCCAGCCCTGCCAGGGCGCAAAGTTGCCGCGCACCGCCAGCTTGCCGGAGATGCCGTCGGTGGCGATCTGCCCCTCGGTGCCGACGAGGTGAAAGGCGTGCATGCCCGACTCCGGGCCGCTGGACCACGTGACCTCCAGCGTCGCCACCACGCCGTTATCAAAGGTGATAGTCGCCACGCCAAAGTCTTCGAACGGGATATCTTTGTGCACCAAGTTCGCGGTGGCGCCGGTGACGCGCACGACCTCAGCCCCTAGCAACCTGCGCAGCATGTGGACGTCGTAGATGGCGTGGTCGATCCAGCCGCCGCCGGGGGCTTGGCTCGCATCCAACCACCAGGTCCGCGCGACGTGTACGCCGGGCCACTCCTGGGTGGGCAGCCCCCCGCGCCGGATGACTGTAGCGCTGATGGGACGTCCGATTCGGCCTTCTTGCAGCCATTTGGCGTATTGTTGCGCCGCACTGCCGCTCGTTTGAATGGCTTCCAGCGGATAGAAGCCCACGCCCGCCCGCTCGACTGCCGCTACCACTCCATCGGCAGCATCCAGCGTGAGCGCCATGGGTTTGACGCAGATGATGTGCTTGCCGTGGCGGGCCGCTTCCTCGCAGAGCGCGGGCGCTTCCGCCGTGGTGCACGCCGCCACAACTGCGTCCACGTCGTCGCGTCGCACGATGGCGTGGTAATCGTCGGTCGTATAGGGAATGTCGTAGTCCCGCGCGATGGCCTCCAAGTAAGCCGTCTTGCGGTGCGCCGCCGCCGTCACTACAGCGCCATCGTGCGCGGCAATCCCTCGCAATGCCGCGAATCCAGCGTACCAGTGGTCCATTCCCGCTATGCCAAACCGCACTACTGCCGGTGCCGCCATAGTCCTTCGTTCCTTGCTGTGTATTTCCCGTTGTCTTTCTGAATATACCGTACTACACCGAGTGACGCAGTGCTATTTCCGCGCGCGAGACGGCTTGCCGCCGTTCTTGGCACGTGTGGCGGCCTTGGATGCCGTCTTACCGCTGCAGATGCGTCAAGTAACTGCTCGCCTTCATCAACTCTCCCTGTCCCAGTAGTCCACGGCTTTTTCCTTGTGGAAGATGCGGCGCACGCCGCGCATGTTTACCTTGTTGGAATCCGGGTACTCGCTGATGTCGCTCGGCACCACGTTGCTCAAAAGCAGCATGATGCACGGCTCCGCGCCGTCGTTGATGTACTGGTGGTCGCCGTTGGGACCTGGGGGAAAGGCGACGAAATCGCCTTTGCGGAGGGCAACATTGCCTCGCGACGTGCGCATGGTGCAGGTGCCGTCCAGCACCACGCCGAGTTCTTCTTCAAAGTAATGGAAGTGGAGCGGAAAGGCCTTCTTGCCCGGATCAAGCCGCATAACCAGGTAGCCAAGATGCCGCGCGCCGATGAGGGGATCGATGTCCTTGAACGTGTAGCCAAAGTCGCTGGGCCACGCTCGCTTTCTTACCCATGGGATCTCATCCAGCCACGGGACCTCATCCAGGTTGATGCGGTTGATGTAGATGTCCCTGCGCGCCTCCAGCATGGCGACGAGCGCGTCGCGGGCGCCGCTCAAGATCGAGTGGCCGTCGCCAAGCAGCAGCGCGTCGAGTTGGGGGATGGCGAGCAGCTTGCGAAGTTGCAGCGCGGCTTGGGCAGGTTCCGCCACCTTCGGCTCCGCGCCGAGCACCAGCGAGCCGATCGGATGACCCCAGACATAGTCACCGATGAAGGCCGCCGTACCGCCGCGCCAGATGAGGGCGATTTCACCCGGACTCTTGCCGTGCGCCAGGTGGAGGACCCCCAAATCGGGGACGATCTCCTCTCCGTCGGCCACGGCGCGGTCCACGACGAGCTCGAAGAGCGGCGCGTCGGCCTCGTGCGCTACGATTTGCGCGCCGGTGCGCTCTTTGAAGGCTACGGCATCCCGTTCGTGGTCGCGGTTGGTCAGAACGATGAGGGCCGCGCCGCCGAGCTCATCCAGTTGCGCAAGATCACTGGCGCTCATCGGCACCGGATCGATGAGAATATTACCTTCTTCCCGCACCCAGAGGTAGCCGTTGAAGTCAAATTGCTTCTCCTCATCGAAGACCGACCACGTGTAGAGATCGTCGAACATCACCCGCTTCACTGCCGTCACTCCTTGTTCGCGCTGAAACTGCTAATGCCCATGGTATACTGAATTGCCGTTCACATGAGTGGTGTATTGCAAAGCAAGTGATGGCCGACATAAAGGCACGGTTTAGTGTCAAACCCTTACCGTAGATCTCGCAAGCATCTCACTAGGTAAGAAGCGCCACCATCCGTCATTCCCGCTTTCGCGGGAATCTATCTTCTCTGTGGCCCTGGACTCCGGCCCCGTATCACGTACTGGGCAAGCTTTTCGCCGGAGTGACGGGCGCGAGTCCGCCTCCCTCACGACCGTCCACCCTTCGACAAGCTCAGAAACTGTCTTGGCTGTCAAGGGCTGGTGACCGGTTT
>JAPPLM010000019.1 GCA_028874195.1 Chloroflexota bacterium | reverse complement strand
TGTCTCCGATCCAACTCTACACGGTGGCCCGTGATGGTACGGATCGTCGCGACCTCATAAGACTGGATTCCAACGGTAATCTCTTGCCAGCGAATTCGCTGCAGGAGGGATCGTAGAGCAATCGGGAATATGGCCGGGGAAGAATAGGAGTTGCACATTTGGCTTCTTTGCTGATGCCTATACGTGCGTTCACTCAGTGCAACGCCGTTGCGAGCGTGGTACTTGGGGCTAGTCGGCTTAGTGTTGCTCTGGTGCTGGTGGTCTTGCTTTTTGCAGCCTTCGGTGCTATTGCTCGAGGGCATGAACTAACTCCGACGGGAACGGTAGAAGAGGTGTTGGAGAAGGGGCTGCGCCTTGCAAAAGCATCTCCTGCACACTTGGCGGTGCGCGGGACGGGTGTCAGCAACTCCACACGCTGCGACTGGCGCGGCATTGCCAGGACTTCAGCGCAACGGAATGCTGCGGTACGATATTGGCTGGGACTGTCTGCCACTGACACGCTACCATCAGCCTTGATCCTTGAGATCTTGTTTGCGGCAACCCTTAATGTCCTGAATCCTGAGCACAAGGAAACTATTAAGTCTAACTTTTCCGTGATAGCGCGTGGCGGGCATTCCACCGAGTATCTCTTCCTGACCTGCTACGTGGACTACACCGCCAACGAGTATCTGCTCGGCGCGGGGCCGACCACGCTCACGCTGGCGTTCGACCGCATGGGCGAGGCCTACTCCTACGCGCTCTACAAGAAGGAGCACGCCGCCGGGCAGTTTGGCAGCGACGCCCTGCTGAGCGAGAGCGCCTACCAAGCGAAGCTCAATCAGCTTGTGTGGGACGCTGAAACGTCCCTGAGCGGCGAGATGACAGGGCGTGAGACTGTGGTCTTCCTCGCGCCCATGGGCGCCCACAACGCTATCGCCGTCGAGGTCTGGCAGGTGGTGGCGCAGTGGGACGTGCAAACAGTTGACGGGACGGTGAACGCTATCCGCCACGGCACGTACGCCGGCGACCCGGAGCACACGCAGACCCTATCTAACCTGAAGTCCCGCGTCACCACGGCGGCCGGCAGCGATGCCTTTGCCGGCCGGCGCATCGCCAACGCCAGCGGCCTCCAGGCCTACTACCGCCAGATCGGCGCTTACGCCGACATCACCCCGGACGATGACGACACCACCACCTTCACCCCGGCCCAGCCGCCGCCCGCGTGCGGCGGCGCCGTGCCCAACCCGCGCAACACCCCCGGCCTGCGGACCGACTGCGAGACCCTCCTGTTGGCAAAGGACGCGCTGGCGGGGACGGCAACCCTGAACTGGAGCGGGCACAGAGCCATCAGCGGCTGGGACGGGATCACGGTCGGCGGCAGCCCCAGCCGGGTAACCGGCCTGAACCTGCCCGCCAAGCGCCTGAGCGGCAGCATTCCGCCAACGCTGGGAACGCTCGCGGCGCTGACCGCCCTGGACCTCAGCGGCAACGCCCTGACGGGGGAGATACCGCCGGCGCTGGGCCAGTTGACGCAACTGGCCACGCTGAAGCTGGCGGGGAACCCGCTGACCGGCTGCATCCCCCTGGCCTTGCGCGCCGTGGCCGTCAACGACCTGGCCTCCCTGAACCTGTTCTTCTGCCTCGCGCCGCCGCAGAACCTGAGCGTGGGCGTCGCGGGAGAGACGAGCGTCGGCCTGACCTGGGACGCCGTGCCCAACGTCACCGCGTACCGCGTGGAATACGCGACCGCCGGTTCCGACACGTGGACCGTGGCTGACGACACGATAACCGCGACGACGTACACCGTAGAGGATCTGGCCTGCGCCAGCGACTACCGCTTCCGCGTGAGCGCCTACGGCGACGGGAGCGTCCATGCCGCGGCGTGGAGCGCGCCGTCCGCGGTGGCAACCGCAAGCACCACGGCCTGCGCCTCGCCCGTCTTCGACGCCGCGCCCTACGCTTTCGCCGTGGACGCCAGCGCCGCGACCGGAACCGGGGTGGGCACGGTTTCGGCCACCGACCCCACCGGCGGCGCCGTCACCTACGCGCTTACCGCCGGCAATGAGGCCGGCACGTTCGCCATCGACGGCAGCACGGGCCAGATTACCGTCGCGGGCGCGGTGTTCCAGCTTGCCGCCGCCTCCCATACGCTGACCGTCCAGGCCAGCGGCGGCACGGGCGGCACCGCCACCGCCGCCGTGGCAATCACGGTAACCTCGGTCTGCGGCAACGGGGTCGTCGTCCCCAATCCGGCCGCCAACTCAGGCCTGGTCGGTGACTGCCTCGTCCTCTACTACGGCGTCAGGGAGACGCTGGCCGGCACCATCAGCCTGGACTGGAGCGCCACCACCGCCCTGACCACCTGGCAGGGCGTGCGAGCAAGCGGCGAGCCGCAGCGCGTCCAGAGGCTCCTGCTAGGCGGACTGGGACTGAACGGCAGCCTCCCCGCGGCGTTGAGCCGGCTGACCGAGTTGCGGAGGATCGACCTCTACGAAAACGCGCTGATTGGCCCCGTCCCGCCCGCGCTGGGCCGACTGTCCAAGCTGACTGGCCTCTACCTCTTCGACAATAACCTCACAGGGGCGATACCGAAGGAGCTCGGGCAATTGACGAACCTAACGCGGCTAGACCTGGACACCAACCAACTGACGGGGGCGATACCGTCCGAACTGGGGAACATCGCCAAGCTGACGCACCTCCACCTCTTCGCCAACTCCCTGACCGGCGAGATACCGAGTGAGTTGGGGAGCCTGGCCAACTTGGAAGTGCTGGACCTCAACGGCAACCAGTTGAGCGGCGGCATACCCACCCAACTGGGTTCTTTGAGCAAGCTCAACGAACTCATCCTCAACAATAACCAACTGACCGGCTCCATCCCGTCGGAACTGGGGAACCTGGCCAACCTGACGGAACTGTGGCTCACGAACAACCAGCTCAGCGGCGCGCTACCCGCCGAGCTTGCGAAGCTCAGCCTGGAGTACCTGTTCCTTGCCGGCAACACGCTCACCGGCTGCGTGCCGGCGAGACTGCGGAACGTGGCGAATAACGACCTCAACTCATTAGGCCTAGCGAACTGCGTCAACCGAGCGCCAACGTTCGGCCAGGCGTCCTACGCCTTCTCCATAGCGGAGAGCGCCGCCGTGGGCAAAGCGGCGGGAACCGTCGCGGCGACAGACCCCGACCCGGGCGACACGCTGTCCTACGCCATCACCGCAGGCAACACGACCGGAACCTTCGCCATCAACGCAAGCACGGGTGAGATCACGCTGGCGGCCGCCCTCAACCGCCAGACAACCGCGTCCTACACGCTGACGGTGAAAGCCAGCGACGGCAACGGAGGCGAGGCAGCCGCCACCGTGGTGATAACCGTTCTGAGTTCGTGAAGCCTCTCCACCGGCAGGAGCGCCCCGCTCCGGGGAGGCAGCTTCGCGCGGCGGGGCCGCGGCATCGTCCTACTCGCGGCGCCGCTCCGCAACGCTGAAACAGTTGCCTTGCGTCACCATGTCGTCCTTCAATTCTATAGCTCGACTGCCCGGCAGTGAGCATATTGACGCAATCCCACCCAACGCGCATCTCAACGCGTGACAACGCGCTGATTTCCACCCAGAACGGTGCACCTCTCCCTCTTACGTCAAGCCAAAACACTATGATTCCTCGCGGGTCTTTGTTGTAAGCGTATGCCGGAGTTGCTATAATACACTTGCAATTATGTTTTGCGCAGTTGTGCAAGAATGCGCTAATCTCGCACTCCGCCCCCAGATGAAAGAAGCAACTAGAGTTGAAAGGTCGAGACCTCCTCACGTTAGCCGACCTCTCCGCGTCTGAAATCCACCGGATACTCGCTACCGCCAAGACTTTAAAATCTGCCAAGAACGAGCAGTCCGCGCCTGGACCAGCAGCCGAGTATCGTCCGCTCACCGGGCAAACGCTGGCCATGATCTTCGAAAAGCCCTCTTTGCGCACCCGCGCTACCTTTGCCATCGGCATGCAGCAGTTGGGAGGACAGGTCGTGGATCTGGCCGCCGAGCACCTGCAAATGGGTGTCCGCGAAACTGTCCCGGACGTGGCGCGCAATCTGGAGCGCTGGGTAGACGTCATCATGGCGCGGGTGTTCGAACATGCGACACTGGAAACCCTGGCCGAGCATGCGAGCATTCCCATCATCAACGGGCTTTCCGATTACACGCATCCCTGCCAGATACTGGCCGATCTCCTCACCATACAAGAGCACAAAGGGGATCTCGCCACACGCAAGATCGCCTACGTCGGCGACGGCTACAACGTTGCCAACTCTCTCCTCTTCGGCACCGGCAAACTGGGCTATCACCTGGCGGTGGGCTGCCCGGCCGGCTATCTGCCACCGGATGACATCGTCGCGAGAGCGTACGGCCTGGCCAAAGAGTCCGGCGCGACGCTTGAACTCTGCACTGACCCGATAGCTACGGTACAAGACGCTGACGTTATCTACACAGATTCCTGGGTGAGCATGGGATTGGAAGCGGAAGCAGCCGAACGCGAACGCGTCTTCCCGCCCTACCAAGTGAACACCGACCTGCTGCGCCACGCGCGGCCGGACGCGGTCGTTATGCACTGTCTTCCCGCGCACCGTGGCATGGAAATTACCGACGAGGTAATGGACGGTCCGCAGTCGGTTGTGTTCGATCAGGCTGAGAATCGGCTCCACGCGCAAAAGGCGGTGCTGCTGGAACTCTTGGTTGGTGAAATCCCCCAGTCTCACTAGCCGTAGTCTCCGACCGCCGCTTCTTCCACAATTCGCCTCAACTCGAACTGAGACATGACAAGATTGGCACGCTGTCGTAGAGGTGACGCGTGATAGAAGACCTCCTTTGGCTCCAGTCCCGCTTGGATTTCAGCGCGGCGTTCGACATCCTGCTCGTCGCCGCCATCATTCATATCATCTTCACCATCGTGCGCGGGACCCTCGCGGACCAGTTGGTGCGCGGCATCGTTGTTTTGCTTGTCTTTGCCTTCATCCTTGGCAACACCCTGCAATTGCTGGTATTCGATTGGCTCTTGCGGAGTGTACTGTCCGCGCTCGTCATCGCAATCCCCATCATCTTTCAGCCGGAACTGCGCCGCTTCTTGGAGCAAGTGGGCCGGCAAGGCACGCACCCGCTCGCCCGGTATATTCCCATCAGTGAGAGTGTCGCCAGTGCATTGGACGTAATTGCTCATGTAGCCGACCGGATCTCAGCGAACCACTGGGGCGGCCTGCTGGTGATCGAACGTGAGACCGGGTTAGAGGACCTGGTTGAGACGGGCCACCGCATTGACGGTCAAGTGAGCGCAGATTTGCTGCTGACGATTTTCAATCCCAGTTCACCGCTGCATGACAAGGCGGTCATCATTCGCGGCGATCGCATTGTCGCTACTTCCTGCATGTTGCCGCTCTCGGAAAACGTACCGCAGGGCGTAGGTCTGGGAACGCGCCACGCGGCAGCCATTGGCGTGAGCGAAGTGACCGACGCCATCGCCATCGCCGTCTCGGAAGAGAGCGGCATCATCTCAGTAGCGCGGGGCGGGACGCTCCTGCGGCATTTGGATGAGGACAAGCTGCGCACCTACCTTCACAGCCTGTTCCGCGAAGAGCCCCAATCAAGTTTGCTGTCTTGGTTGCCGTTTCGTTCGCTTGCGCGTAGTCACCGCGAGCGCAAAGTCCTGAAATAACTGGTCGCATGAACAGAATTCGCTCTTTCTTGCCCATCCTTGGGCGCTTCATCACCTACACACTGGGCGTACGCTTTCTCCTGGCCTTGGCGATATCGATTACGTTGTGGATATTGTTCACGTGGGAACAAAATCCCGTCCGGGAAGACTTCTTCGATGCCGAGATTCCGGTAGAGACGAGTCGCCTGGGCGATGGCTTGGTCGTGAGTCGCATCGCGCCCCACACGGTGCGCTTGCAGATAGCGGCGCCACGAGACATCTGGGAGTCGCTGACTACCGACAACTTCCGTATAGTCGTAGATCTCTATGCCGTCGGCGAAGGCCTCCACGAACTTCCCCTCGAAACGGAGAGGTCAGACTCCCGCATTCGCATCATTGCCGCGGAGCCGGATACGGTTACCGTAGCACTGGAGCAGCGCATGGAAAAAGAGGTGCCGGTGCGCGTCGACTTGGCCGGCAGTCCGCTGCCGGGCTACCGGTTTCAAGCGCCTGAGTTGTTGCCGGACGTCGTAAAGGTAATCGGGCCAGCCTCCAAAGTGGAGTTGGTCGACGCGGCCTTGGTAGACGTAGAAATCGGTAATGCGCAGACCACCGTGAACGTCACCCAAAGAGCGACGCCACGCGACGCCCAAGGCGAGGACGTGAGCGGCGTGCAACTCGATCCACCCGTGGTTCAGGTCACCGTGCCCATAGAGGTAGTTACAACGTATAAGGATGTCCCCATCCGCGTGCGTGTCGAAGGCCGGCCTGCGTCAGACTACTGGATCTCGCGTTACTTTACCCAACCTGCCTCCGCGACACTGGTGGGCTCGCCAGAGGAACTTGATGGCATAGACTTCGTGTTTACGGAACTCATCCGCGTCGACGGAGCCACCCAAACAGTAGCTACCATAGTAGAACTAGAGAGACCGCCGAGAATAGGCTTCGCTGGCTCGAACGAAGTCGCAGTCATCATAGATGTGTTGCCTATAATGACAAGTGTCGAAATTGAAGTCGCAGTGACGCATGTCAACCTGCAACCAGGCATGGCAGTCACTGTGGATCCTCCCACTGTTTCGGTTACACTTAGCGGCCCGGCGCCGGTGCTGCGCACGCTTCAAGCCAGTAGTGTGATCGTGTCTTTGAATCTAAGCGGGGTGGGTCCCGGCACCTACGCGCTTACCCCCAATGCCAGCACGCCTCCTGAGGTGACAGTGGATCAAATCGATCCGCCGCAATTGCGCGTTGTCGTGAGTGCCTCACCGACGCCCGTGCCCACGCCCGAACCTACCCCCACGCCAGCCCCGACGGAAGAGCCACTGCCCGTTACGCCAACACCATCCTCCGAAGCGTCGGTCCCTCTGCGCCGATAACACAAACAACTGGCACCGGAGTGTTGCTTGATGTGCAGAGTGGCAATCCCATGCCCTTGGGACGCCACATTCCGACTTTCACGACTCTTGGCAGTGCTCTCAAGCAACGTGCCGCTACACCCGTAGTCAGACTGAGGATACTGCAGATCACGTGAGAACATCGCGGAGTGCTATACTAAACGGGCGCTCAGTAGGAGGCGGAGAGGAGTTCTTTCTGAGCCCTTCCCGTGTCGTCTTTCCCAAGCGCCCTCCCTATCCGCAGTAGTCATTGCAGAGAGAAGCAGACCAGAATCGTGGTCAAGTGGTCGTACACGCCCCGGGTGCAGATCGTCGGGCGCGCGGCACGAAATCCTGAAGCGATTACGGCCGGCATGGCGCGCATTAGTCGTGACCCCACGCCCGTGCCGCAACTCATCAAGGAAGCGCGCGACAACACGGCCCTGGCGCGCCAGCGCAACCAGCGCGTCGTGTACGAATACGGCCACAACAGCGTCGCTGAGCACGGCTGTTTCAGCGCCGCGCTCTGGGATATACCCCGCCTTCTTTCCCTCGAAATCGTGCGGCACCGGCTGGCCGCCTATACGCAGCACAGCGGGCGGTACATTCCTTTCGAGGAAGTTCCCCGCCAGTTCTACCTGCCAAAGGAATACCGCCGCGGCAAGGCGCGGCGTCTATTCGAGGAAGCCGTAAGCCGGAGTTACGCGGCGTACCGCGAAATCTATACGGGTTGCACCGCCTATCTGCTGGAGAAGTACCCGCGCATGCGCACCGCTTCAGCCGAACGCCGCGCCACGGAGGACGCGCGGTATGTTTTGCCGTTGGCGCAGACGACCCAGGTGGGAGTGACGACGAACGCCCGTGAATTTGCTCTCATGATGACGCGCCTGCTCTCCTCGCCGCTTCCCGAATTTCGCGAAACCGGTGAGAAGCTCTTCGCGCAGCTTCACCCCATCGCACCCTCGCTCTTTCCTGAGAAATACATTCACGCGCTGCCGTATCCGCAAAGCGGTTTGGACGCGATTCAAGAAGCAGCCGTCACGCTGGGCATCCCCCAGAACAGCGCAGAAAGCAGCGAGCCGCGCGCCACTGCTCCTTCAAACCCCAGCGGTGGCGATCCCGTGCGCCTCGTGCGCTTCGACCCGGACGGCGAACGCCACGTCGCCGCGGCCTTGCTGTTCCACGGCAGCCAATTGACTCTTGCCGACGCCCAGCAAGCAGTGGCTGAACTCGATGCCGAGCAGGTCGGTCAAGTCATCCGATCCGCCTATCGCGGACTGCACGCCCACGACACCATTCTGCGGGAGTTCGAACTCCTGCACTATCAGTTCGAAATGGTCATGTCGGAAGCGGCCTATCACCAGTTCATCCGTCACCGCATGAAGACCGAGGTCAGTCAGGCCCACAGCCCCGCGCATGGGCGCACCCTGCCGCCGCTCGTTCGCAATGCCGGCTTTGCCGACGAGTACAAGCGCTCGCTCGACCTCCTGGAAAATACATTCCATGCCCTCGGTGCCGACCAGCGTGCCGAGATCGTGCTCGCCAATGGGCACAACCTCCGCATTCTGGCCGATCTCAACGCCCGTGAAGTCGTGGAGATGTCTCGCATTCGCAGCGATCGTCACGCGCAATGGGACATCCGCAACGTCTCCGACGCCATTGTCGCCGCTGTTACGCACGTGCATCCGCACGTTGGCTTGGCGTGCGGGGGACGCGACTCCTTCAAGGACGGCACGGCTGCGGTTCTGCCAGATACTGCCATTTCACCGTAAGTACGGCAACGGTCTCAAATCGAGCCTTGTTAGCCAGCCGTAGCGCGGGGGCTTGTCCCCCGCCTCTTGGACACCAAGAATAAACACCATCTTGGGCAAGGTGCGTAGGCACAGCAACGGCCTCGAAGCCTCCGGACTGTCCCGCAGCCATAGCGGCGAGCGGTCTTGCGCACGTTTTCTCTGCCTCCTCCAATTAGGCTTCACCGCCGCAATTGCCTATAATGGAGAATGCTGAATTATATCTACGCGAGAGAAGATACCAGAGACCCCAGTGCAAGGAGTGGGTACACAACCATGGCTACCCGAGCGAAGACCCCTGAAGAGAACGGTTTGGAAGGACGCACTCAAGCGCTGCAGGCCGCGATCAGTCAGATCGAGCGCCGCTATGGTAAAGGCTCGATCATGCGCATGGGCGAAGATGCGGCCGTGCCAGTGGCTGTCGTGCCTACCGGCTCACTCTCGCTTGACCTTGCGCTGGGCGTAGGCGGCGTGCCCCGCGGACGCATCGTTGAGATTTATGGCAACGAGGGCAGCGGCAAGACCACGCTTGCCCAGCACGTAGTGGCAGAAGCCCAGAAACTTGGCGGCACTGCCGCGTTCGTGGATGCCGAGCACGCCTTTGACCCCGCGTATGCCGCCAAGTGCGGCGTCAACATCGAAGACTTGCTTGTCTCCCAGCCTGACAATGGCGAACAGGCCTTGGAAATCGCCGAAATGCTCGTGCGTAGCAACGCCGTAGACGTAATTGTGGTCGATTCCGTAGCCGCCTTGGTGCCAAAGGCCGAGATCGAGGGCGAGATGGGCGATGCCCACATGGGACTGCAAGCCCGGCTCATGTCTCAGGCGCTGCGCAAGCTGACCTCCGCCATCAACCGCTCCCGCAGCGTCGTCATCTTCATCAACCAGGTACGCGAGAAGATCGGCGTGGTGTTTGGCAACCCGGAGACCACGCCCGGCGGCCGGGCCCTCCGCTTCTACTCCTCCGTGCGCATTGACGTGCGTCGGATTGACTATGTGAAGAGTGGGCAAGAACAGGTTGGCATTCGCGTACGCGCGAAGGTGGTCAAGAACAAGGTGGCGCCGCCGTTCCAGACGTGCGAGTTTGACATTCTCTTCGAAGAAGGCATCTCCAAGCTGGGCGATCTCATCGATCTCTCCACGGAGTACGGCATCGTGCGCAAGGCGGGGGCGCACTACTCACACGGTGACACCCGTCTTGGCCTCGGACGCGAAAACGTCCGCACGTTCCTCAAGGAAAACACCGACATCGCGGAAGAGATCGAGCTTGCCGTGCGCACCGAGGCACAAGCAACCCTCGTTGCCACTCCCACAGGCGACGTGGCCGAGGCTGCGGCAGGGACTAAGACTGGATAGCAATGAACCGACGCTACTTCATTACACTGGCATTCATCATCGTATTCGTCACATTGGCTAGTTATGTCAATTTACCCGATAATCCCGGTCTTAATATCGGCATTGGCAATGCCCGTCTCGTGCGCGATCTCCGCTATCATCTGGGCCTGGACCTGCAGGGCGGCCTCCACGTGGTGCTGCGCGCCACTCCCGCCGAAGGCCAGAACATCACTTCCGATCACATGGAAGCCACACGCGACATCATTGCCGAGCGCGTGAATGCCTTGGGCGTTTCGGAGCCCATCGTCCAACTGGAAGGCACCGACCGCATCATCGTTGAACTCCCCGGCGTCGAGAATCCGGATGAAGCCATCGCGCTCTTCCGCGAGACCGGCGAGTTGGCCTTTGTGGACATTGGCAAGAGTACGGTGCCGCCGATACAGGTCGGCGGCCTCGTTGAAGGCGAACAGTATAAGAGGCTCTTTACCGGCGCGATGGTTCAGTCCGCCGAAGTTGGCTTCGATGAACGCAGCCTGCCGCAGATCAACTTCGAACTGAAAGATGAAGGCGCGGTCATCTTCGAGGAATTCACCTCGCAGAACATCTGTGTGCGTGCCGGCGGCGCGCCCTGCACGTGGCTGGGCATAACGCTCGACAATACCCTCATCTCCGCCGCGACCATTTCGAGCACAATCTCGAACCGCGGCCGCATTACCGGTAGCTTTACCTTGGACGAAGCCCGCGACATCGTCATCAAGCTCAAGTACGGTGCCTTGCCGGTGCCGCTGGAAATCGCGCAGAACCGTACCGTCGGCCCCACGCTCGGACAGGATTCCGTTGATCGCAGTCTGCGGGCAGGCATTATCGGCCTCGTGCTCGTTGCCGTATTCATGCTCATCTACTACCGCCTGCCCGGTGTGGTCGCCGTCGTGGCTTTGCTCATCTACGCGCTCTTGGTATTGGGCATCTTCAGATTGTGGCCTGTGGTCCTTACGCTGGCGGGCATCGCCGGCTTCATTCTCTCGGTAGGCATGGCAGTTGATGCCAACATCCTCATCTTCGAGCGCCTGAAGGAAGAATTGCGCCGGGGCAGGACGTTGCGTTCCGCGCTGGACGTTGGCTTTGACCGCGCTTGGACGTCGATTCGGGACTCCAACATTTCCACCCTCATCACGTGCGCGGTGCTCTTCTATTTCGGTACGGGCATCGTGCGCGGCTTTGCCGTAACGCTTGCCATCGGCGTGATCATAAGCATGTTCACGGCGATCATAGTTACGCGGACGTTCCTCTATCTTGTGGTGCGCCTCCCGCAATTCCGCGATGTTTCGTGGCTGTATGGTGTAGCCGAGGCGCAAGAGCAATCCCTTGCTCCCCGACAAGCGCCGCCACAACAAGCAACAGAGCCGTAAGTTGTGAAACCACGATGTCGCTAGAAAACCGTCCCGTAGATTCGGTACGTGGGATGCTGGATCTCAACTCCCAGCAGGCCCACGCGCAAGCTCAAGTACGACGGTCTCTCCTCGATGCCTTTCAGCTTGCGGGCTACGTCCCAATAGAAGCCCCGCTCGTGGAGCAGGCCGATCTCTACTTGCGCAAGTCCGGCGCTGAGATAATCTCGAAGATGTATACGTTCGAGGATTTCGGCGGACGGCGCCTCGCGCTGCGTCCGGAACTCACGGCCTCTATCGTCCGCTACTATCTGAGCAATGATCAGAACCTGCCGTTCCCTTTGCGCTATGCGTACAGTGGGCCGGTGTTTCGCTATGAAAAGCCGCAGCGCGGTCGCTTTCGCCAGTTTTCCATGGCCGGCGTGGAGCTATTCGGCGGCGACGGACCGTCCGCCGATGCGGAAGTGATCGCGCTGGCGTGTTGGACCTTGAAGCGCCTTGGCATTGAGAAATATCGGCTTGTCATCGGCCACGTCGGCATCCTGCTCGAACTGCTTGGCAGCCTGGGCCTCTCTTCTCGTTTGCGTCACTTCTTGCTGGATAGCATGGAGGACGTGGGTAGGCCCGGCCGCGGTCTCGACTATGTGCGCAAGCGGCTGGAAGAGATCCATCCCGCTCGGCATACGGCTTCCTCGGCCGATGAGATACTGCCCGGTTCGGAAGAGGAGGCGCGCGCGGCGCTGCGCGCTTCACTACAGGAGATGGGAATAGAGTTAAGCGGCAGCCGACCGGCGGATGCCATTATCGGCCGCATGTTTCGGAAGCAGCGTGCGTCTGACGAGGACCAGCGCGTGGAACGCGCGTTCGCGTTCATCCAAGGCTTGCACAACCTCAGAGGAGCGCCAGGGGAAGTCCTGGAACGCGCGCGGGCCTTTCTCGCGGAGTACGGCCTGGGGGACGAGCCCCTTAGCCGTCTCGCTGACGTGATGGCCGCGCTCGCGGCCTATGACATAGACGAAACACACGTCCAAATCCAACTTGCCCTCGGACGCGGCCTCCACTATTACACAGACGTTGTGTTCGAATTGTACGACGCATCCGGTCAGAGTCAATTGTGCGGCGGCGGCCGCTACAACGAACTCGTGCAGTCGCTCGGCGGGCGCAAGTCTATTCCGGCGGTTGGATTCGCGTTTGGCCTAGAGCGCCTCCGTTTGGCCTTGGAAGAACAAGGAGCGCCGTTGCCTGCGGTACTGGAAACGCAGGTGCTCGTAGCCGCAGTGTCATCCAGCGCCACCCACGCCAGCATGCAGGCAGCCCAGTGGCTCCGCGAGCATGGCATCCGCACGGAACTGGACTTGCGGGAGCGCGCCGCGCGTGCGCAGATAAGCTACGCGAACCGGAGGTCAATTCCCTTCCTCCTACTAATTGATGACCGCGAGGAGCATGTGATCCTGCGAAACCTCGTCGAGGCAAGTGAAGTGTCGTTGCCTTTAGAAGAAGTGGTACAGGTGGTCAATGGCTGAAACCCTGCGTCTGCTCGTGCCGAGCAAAGGCCGCATCGGAGAACAGACCCTGGAGTTCTTCGCCAAGTGCGGCCTTGACGTCGTGCGCCCAAACTCGCGGGCGTATGAAGCCACCCTCCCCACGGTAGCCAATGTAGCCGTGCTCTTTCAACGGGCGTGGCAGATGGTTGAGCAAGTACGCAGCGGCGACGCCGACGCCGGCATCACCGGTTTCGATATCTTGTCGGAAATGCGGCAAGAAGGCGACGATCTGGTGGTGGTCGCGGCAGATCTCGGCTACTCCCATGGGCAGCTTGCCATCGCCGTGCCGGAGGAGTGGATCGATGTCCGTACGTTGACCGACCTTGCCGAAGTGGCGCTGGAATTCCGGGAGCGGGGCCGCGTCCTGCGCATTGCCACGACGTTTCCTACGCTGACTCGCCAGTTTCTCTTTCAGCAGGGGATCACCTACTTCCAAGTCGTACAGGCCGAGGGCGGTCTGGAAGCGGCGCCGATGCTGGGATACGCCGACATCATCGTCGATTTGGTATCCACCGGCGCCACGCTCAAAGACAACCGGCTCAAAATGATCGAACACGGCGTCATATTGCGCACACAGGCGTGCCTTATCGGAAACCGTGAGCGACTGCGCGCCAGCGCAACCAAACGGGAGGCGCTGCGGCAGATCCTGGAATTCGTGGAAGCCTCGCAACGCGCCGCTCCGTATTCGACGCTCACTGCGAACATGCAAGGAGATTCCGCGGAAGCAATCGCCACCACGCTGGCGGCATTCCCGGAAGTAGGCGGTCTGCTCGGCCCAACGATAGCGCGTGTCTTTGCCAGAGACGAGCAGGACGATTCGTGGTTTGCCGTAACCGTGCAAGTCAAGTCGCGGGACTTGCTGGCTGCGGTGGCAAGCCTGCGGCAAGCTGGCTGCGTGAGCGTTTCGGTGACCTCTCCGCACTACATCTTTGCGCGAGAGTGCACCCTATACCAGGACCTTCTCAAGACGCTGAAATTAGCAGAGTAGTGGAAGCAGAAAATACCTTGGTCGCCGATGTTCGATCGGTTTGTGAAGTAGCTTACACACAAGCATTCGTAAGTGGGGTAACAGTAACCAATGTTTGATATTGTTGGCCGCAGAAAGTGGGCATACATCGTCTCCGCCGTAATCCTGGTGCCGAGCATTCTTTCCCTTGTCTTCTTTCGCCTGCAACTCGGCATCGACTTTTCCGGCGGCACCATCTACGAATTGCGCTTTGAGGCAACCCCTCCGACAGAGGAAATAAAGCGCATCTACCTGAGCCTCGATCTCGGCGAACCCTTGGTACAGGCCACAGGCGAGGGGTCGGTCATCATCCGCTCCAAGGAGCTAGGACTAGAGGATAAGCAAGCGGTACGCAGCGCCCTGGAGGAGGTACACGGCCAGGCTGAGGAGCTGCGCTTCGAGGCTGTAGGACCGGTGATTGCCCGTGAACTCACCCAGAGAGCGATTCTTGCCGTTCTGGTGGCATCCGTCGGTATTTTGGTGTACATCACGTGGGCGTTTCGCCACGTGCCGCAGCCCTTCCGCTATGGCGTCTGCGCTATCTGCGCGCTCGTTCACGACGTGTTGGTCGTGCTAGGGGTTTTCTCCGTGTTGGGCTTCCTGGTGAACAAAGAGATCGATTCCATGTTCATCACGGCCATTCTCACCGCCATCGGCTATTCGGTGCACGATACGATTGTGGTCTTCGACCGGGTGCGGGAAAATCGCTCCAAGTACTCTCACGCGCCCCTGCCCACCGTAGTCAACTTCAGCGTCAACCAGACGATTGACCGTTCCCTCAACACGTCCATCACGTTGCTGATTACGCTCTTCGCGCTGTATCTCTTTGGCGGGCTTGCCATCAAGGACTTTGTGTTAGCTCTTTTGATCGGCACCGCTACCGGAACGTATTCCTCGATCTTCATTGCCGCGAGCCTGCTGGTCGATTGGGACCTCTTTTCTCGACGTCAGGTTGAGGCGGCCTAGTCCGCTTAGTGACCCCAGGGTGCTCTACCGATGAGCGGGAACTCCGGTAGCGTAGGTTTGCAACCTACGCCGCTCCGCACGCTAACGGGCAACAACGATATGTGCAAATGCCGCAACAGGATTTCCTTGCTCTCCTTAGCGTCCTGATTGAGACAGTGTGCGCTTTTTCACTAAGATGCGGGGGACAAGCCCCCGCGCTACGGCAGGTAGTGAAGATCGTACGTGCATTGAGGGACCAAGTCCAGGTGTTTAAGGCACTGCAATGCGCGGCAGTGCCGGATTGATGCGGCTCACAATCTCGTAGTTGATCGTGCCAACGTGCGTGGCGATGTTTTCTGCCGGTATTTCCGGACCCAGCAGGGTCACCTCATCGCCCACCTGGACGCCTGGGACGTCGGTAGCGTCAATGAGCGTCATATTCATCATCACGCGACCGACGACGGCGGCAAGCCTGCCGCGAATGCCAACCTCTCCCACATTCGACAATTTGCGATCATAGCCGTCTGAGTACCCAATCGGGATGACGGCAATTACAGAGTCGCGCCGCGTGCGATGCGTGCGGCCGTAGCCCACCGTTTCACCCCGGGCCACGCTTTGCATGTGCACGATGCGCGTCTTCCACCGCATGACCGGCTGAAGCGCCAAGGGACGGACAGCGCGCTCCGTCATGGCGATTTGCGTATCCAGCGACGGCCACAACCCGTAGAGACCGATGCCAAAGCGCACCAGGCTGCCCTGTGCGGCGGGCGACACCATTGCAGCCGCCGAGGCCGCCATGTGCTGATACGGCACATCCAAGCCTTCTCGCTCCAAAGCCCCCTGAACTTTCGCAAACCGGCTGCGCTGCAACCGGAAGTACGAATCATCAGCCGTATCCTCGGCAGTGGCAAAGTGGGTGTAGATTCCTTCCACTCTGAGATTGGGCAGCGCGTGCAATTCACGTAAGAAAGCAACTGCCTTTTGGTAGGCAACACCTAAGCGATACGTGCCAGTCTCTATCTTCACGTGCACAGCGGCGGTCGTGTCTTGCGCTGCCGCCTGTTCCGATAGGCGCTCGGCAGACTCTTTATCGAAGATCACCTGCCGAAACCCATGCCGCACTACCTCATCAGCCCGGCTGTGGGGAGTAAAGCCCATGATCAGTATCGGCAGCGTAGTCCCAGCGTTGTGCAGCGCCAGAGCTTCATCCAGCGAATCTACCCCAAGCCAGTCAACGTGATCAGCTATGCACTGAGCGACCACGTGCATACCGTGGCCGTAGGCATTGGCCTTAACTACCGCCAGGAGGGAGGTCTCCGGCTTTAGCCGCTTTCTGATGGTGGCTACGTTGTGTTGCAGCGCGCCACGACTGATTTCAAGCCAAGACAAGGGATCCATAGATCAAAGGGACTGAGCTCGGTAAATCGGATTCGGCCCGCCTGCTCTTGCCCACGCCGTTTCGAACCCATTCGGCAAGCTGTAGCGCGGGGGCTTGTCCCCCGCTACTTGGCGTAAGAGAGAGCGCCGCGTCGAGCGAGCCGCTTAGAAGTTGGTCTCCTAGGCTTTCACGCCGCCCAGGACGATCTCATGGCGCGTCAAGAGCAAGTCTTCACCTACCGGTTGTGGAGAAAGCCCGGCCAGATCACCTTCCAGACCGTCCCAGAGCATTCTCCTCGCCTCCTCGCGGTTCTCGTCAGTCGTATTGGCGGCCTCAAACCACTCGCTTGCCATCATCTCCCGTTTCAGCAGGCGCGCCTCCTGCACCGGGCAGCCAATGTCCGCCATCATCCGACTCAATTGGCTCTCACTGAATGCCTGCACGTGAGAGTGCCCACGCAAGCGTTCCATGCGGTTGAAGTACGCGGCCTTTTGTTCGTCTTCCGGCATACCGAACTCGCCAATGACCAGCCGCCCGCCGGGAGCGAGCACACGCGCCATTTCTTCCATTGCCGGAATGGCGTGGGTGAAGTGATGGACGCTGAAGCGGCACGTAACGACGCCAAACATTCCATCGGAAAATGGCAATCGGGTGGCGTCGGCGGCTGCCAAGGCAACTTGCCCGCCATTCGCGGCTGAGTCTTTGGTGTCCTGCTCCTCCATGGCGCGAGCGAGCATGGCAGCGGTGAAGTCCACGCCAATGACACGGCCGCTCCCCGTTATGTGTGAGGCCAGAGCGAAAGCAACCAGGCCCGTGCCCGTTGCCACGTCGAGCGCTACCGATTCCGGTCCCGGGGCAGCCATGGCAACCATCTCTTCTACCGTGTCGCCCTGCCCGCCCGTATACGTCGCTGCTCGCTCCGTAAAGTGCTGCCGCACGTCCTGGTCCGATGGTGCTCGCTCAGACATGTATGATCCCCCTTTAGATTCCTTATGTAAAAAACCACACCGCGATTAGGTGCGTTCCTGCACGGAGGCCGCGCCAGAGTCTCCTTGCTGTCCAGGGAGTTCTCAGAACGGCGCCATGCGCTTGAAGTGCTGGCTCTAGCCTATCATGGCTCCGCAGTCGCGTCAGCCGGTCCGGTTCGTTCCTACCGATTTTGCGTAAGTCCAAGCGCCAACCTGCTATCAGATCACGTAGCGTCCACCGGCTTCCTTTGCTCTTCGGTGAGAAACGGCGGTTCGGCTGCGCGCGCGTTTGCCTCTAGCTCCTCCGTATTCATCACGCCGGTGATGCACGCCGCCACGTGCGGATGAGAGAGCACGTACTTGATAGCGGCTGCATGGAGCGATTCAATTGGCGGCTTGACGAGCGTTTTCGTCAGACGTTCCACCATCGCCTCATCCTGGAAGAGACGTCCGGAGGCAAAGGGCGACCGCGCCAACACGCTAACCCCTCTTTCCGCGCAGAGGGGAAAGAGCTCAGCCGCCGCCTCTTGCAGCGCCACGCTGTACGACACCTCCACTACTTCCACATGCCCTCTTTTCACGGCTTCCAAGCAGGCGGTTACGGATGAAGAAATCCCTATGCTGCGCACCTTGCCCGCCTGCTTCAGTTCGCGCAAGGTCTCCCAGGGCTCCTCGCGCTTCACTACGTCCACCGGTGGGTCGTGCAAGAGGTACGCGTCGATGTAGTCGGTCTGCATGCGCCGCAGGCTCAACTCGCATTCGTGGCGAAGGTACCACGGCTCGTAGCACTGCGGCTGCCGCGCGCCACGGTCCACGAAGAGCATCTGCGCGCCATCGATGCCCACAAGATAGCCGGCCTTGGTCACGAGGACCGCCTCTTGGCGCTTCCCGCGAAACGCTTCGCCAATAATCACTTCCGACCGGCCGTTGCCGTACGCGTCCGAAGCGTCATAGGTGGTGACGCCGAGATCCAGGGCGCGATGCAGGATCGCAACGCCATCTTCGGCATCAATGGGGCCCCACCACAATCCGCCGAGTTCCCAGGTGCCCAGCGCGAAGGCCGAGACGTCGATCCCCGTGTTGCCAAGTTTGCGAGACTCCATTCCTGACCTCCTCTACCCGGACTTATCCAAAATGTGGCTAGCCACAGCAATTTCACTGCACGTAGTATACGTGAGACTGACAGTATGAGTGTCTGATGTCTTATCAGTCGCTTCAGGATGTCTTGCCGGATTGCCGCGAGGGTCAACCCTATCACCCGCTCTCTTGCACCTGCGTTGAACCCATTCCTTAGTGCTGTGGATTCTGTTACACTTGCACCACTTGCGGAGCAAGTTGGGAATTGTCAGACCGAATATTAAGCTCGTCGATAAGACAAGGCACCGGCATCCACCCAAGCGCGGAAACTGAGAAGGAGCGTCGTCTTGGCCCCGTCTAACGAAGCGGCAGACGTGTTGATCATCGGCGCCGGCGCTTCCGGCGCGGCGGCAGCCTGGTCGCTGGCCTCCGGCGGTCTCGACGTGGTCTGCCTCGAACAGGGCGATTGGGTCGATCCTGCGGACTACCCCCACACCAGTGTCGATTGGGAGTTGCACCGGCAGACCGACTTTGCTAAAGACCCCAACGTGCGGCAGCGGCCGGAAGACTACCCGCTCAACAACGATGACACGCCCATCGTGCCGTTGATGTTCAATGCCGTGGGTGGCAGCACAATCCATTGGAGCGGTCATTTTCCGCGCTTTCGGCCCTCCGATTTCCGCGTAAAGACGCTGGATGGCGTTGCCGACGACTGGCCCCTAACTTACTGGGATCTCGCGCCGTATTACGAGCAGAATGATGCCAACGTCGGTGTTTCGGGGTTAAGCGGCGACCCCGCCAATCCGGAGCGCACGCCCCGCCAAACGCCGCCGCTCGGTCTTGATACCGCCACCAAAACCTATATTCGCGGCTTAGAAGAACTCGGCTGGCACTGGTGGCCGACGGACAACGCCATCATAACCGCGCCCTTTGGCGAGGGGCGGCAGGCGTGTAACTACTGCGGGCCGTGCGACATGGGGTGTCCCATCGGCGCGATTTCCAGCGCGCACGTGACCTACTGGCCGGCAGCAGTGGCCCAAGGGGTGCGCATCATCACCCGCGCCCGTGTGCGCGAAATCACGGTCGACCGGCGCGGCCGCGCCAGCGGCGCCGTGTATTACACGGCAGAAGGCGGCATCGCCGAGCAACGCGCGCGGGTCGTCATCGTCGCGTGCAACGGAGTAGGTACACCGCGGCTGCTGCTCAACTCCGTGTCAAGTCTCTTCCCGCACGGCCTCGCGAACTCAAGCGGCCTGGTCGGCACCAATCTCATGTTTCATCCCGTGACATTTGTAACCGGCGTTTTTTCCGATCCGATCAACGCTTACGTGGGCCCGCTCGGCATGGTTCTGCATAGTCAGGAATTCTACGAGACTGACACCGGCAGAGGCTATGTGCGTGGCTTTCAAATCCAGATGGGCCGTGAAAGCGGCCCGCTCTCCACTGCCCTTGGCAACTTTCCCGGGGAAAAGGTGCCCTGGGGCGCAGACCACCATCGCGTGCAGCGCGAGCTCAGCGCGCACACACTCACGGCTGCCGTCATGATCGAAGACCTGCCCGAGGCGCACAATCGCGTTGAAATCGATGCCACCCTGACGGACAGCAGTGGCATACCGGCGCCGAAAATTGTGTATGAAGTGAGTGAGAACAGCAGACGGTGTCTGGATTACGCCATCGCGCGGGGGCGAGACCTCTTAGACGCCGCTGGCGCCACGCAGATCATGGGTCAACCAATCGCGCGCGAGACCGGCTGGCACCTGATGGGCACCGCGCGCATGGGCGACGATCCCGCAAACTCCGTAGTGAATGGGCACGGTCAAGCCCATGATGTCCCCAATCTGTTTATCATCGATGGCAGCCTCTTTGTCACGTCCGCCGCAGTCAATCCTACGAGCACAATTCAAGCCCTGGCGCTCTTCGTCTCCGATTGGCTGAAGCAGAATTTCCGTGACGTGGCATCGTGAGCACACCGGCTGCATATGGTGTCACCGGCCTGCATGTCTGCTGACGCGCTGAGGGATTAGGCGCGAGAGTGTGCGGCGCGGAGCATGAGACAATCCCTTGTGTTTGCATGCCTTCATGAACGCTGGCCGCAAAGCAAGGACGCCTACGGCCGTAGGGTTGTCGATCCGGCTGCCGCCGGAGACGAGGGAACACGGAGATGATGCGTTTGACCATTTCAACGCTGATTGCAGCGCCTGCTGAGGAGCGCAGTCTTGGCACCCGAACGTGACGTGGCGGATGTCTTGATCATCGGCGCCGGCGCGTCCGGGGCTGCGGCAGCGTGGTCGCTGGCATCCGGCGGGCTCGACGTGGTCTGCTTGGAGCAGGGCGACTGGGTCGATCCCACTGACTACCCTCACCACAGCCCGGACTGGGAACTGCATCGGCAGACCGACTTCGCCAAAGACCCTAACGTACGGCAGCGGCCGGAGGACTACCCGCTCAATAACGACGATACGCCCATCGTGCCGTTGATGTTCAACGCCGTCGGCGGCAGCACGGTCCACTGGAGCGGCCACTTTCCGCGCTTTCGGCCGTCGGACTTCCGTGTAAAGACGCTGGATGATGTTGCCGACGACTGGCCGCTGACGTATTGGGACCTGGAGCCGTACTACGAGGAGAATGACGCCAACATTGGCGTATCGGGGCTGGAGGGCGATCCCAGCGGTCCGCCGCGATTGCCCCGGCAGACACCTCCCCTTGGCCTCGACGCCGCTGCGAGAGCGTACATTCGCGGCCTGAAGAAGCTGGGCTGGCATTGGTGGCCGACCGAAAATGCCCTCATCACCGCGCCCTTTGGTGAAGGGCGGCAAGCGTGCAACTACTGCGGGCCGTGCGACATGGGCTGTCCGCGGGGAGCAATGTCGAGCGCGCACGTGACCTACTGGCCGGCGGCTTTGGCCAAGGGGGCGCGTCTTATCACCCGCGCCCGCGTGCGCGAAATCACGGTTGACCGGCGTGGCCGCGCCAGCGGCGCCGTCTACTACACACCGGACGGCGGCATCGCGCAGCAACGCGCGCGGGTCGTCATTGTCGCGTGCAACGGTGTCGGCACACCCCGCCTACTCCTGAATTCTGTTTCCAGTCTCTTTCCGCACGGCCTCGCCAATTCGAACGGCCTGGTCGGCGCCAACCTCATGTTTCACCCTATCGCCTTCGTAAGCGGTGTCTTTTCCGATAGGGTCGATGGGCATGCGGGCCCCGTCGGTCTGCTCTTGCACTGTCACGAATTCTACGAGACCGACTTGAGCCGAGGCTTCGTGCGCGGGATTAAAATTCAGCTATGCCGCGAAAGCGGCCCGGTCTCCACCGCCATCGGAAACTTCCCGGGTGAGGCAGTGCCCTGGGGAGCAGCCCACCATCGCGTCCAACGCGAGCGCAGCGCTCACTCGTTGGCCATCGCCATTATGGTCGAAGACCTGCCGGAAGCGCACAACCGCGTGGAGCTCGACCCAACTCTGACGGACAGCAACGGCATTCCGGCGCCCAGAGTCTCGTATACCGTCAGCGAGAATAGCCGCAGGGCCCTTGACTTCGGCATCGCGCGGGCGCGAGAACTGCTGGAAGCTGCGGGCGCCACGGAGATCATGCACCAAGCGCTTGCCCGCAACTCCGGCTGGCATCTCATGGGCACGGCGCGCATGGGCGACAACCCTGGCAAGTCGGTCATAGACCGGTATGGTCGGGCCCACGACGTTCCAAACCTCTTCATCATCGACGGCAGCATCTTTGTCACCTCGGCCGCAGTGAACCCCACCAGCACCATTCAGGCCCTGGCCCTTTACGTCTCGGACTGGCTGAAGCATAATTTCCGTGAGGTAGCATGATGAGCGAACAACACATTGATGGAGAGATACTTACGGCGCGTCAAGTGGCGCTCTTGGCGGCAATTCAAAACCGGTTGATCCCGGCCCAGGACGAGATGCCGGGCGCCGGCGATGCCGGGTGTGCCCAGACGGTCGATGGCTTCCTTAAGGAGCGCACTGCGCTGCGCCGCCCCATACTTGCCGCTCTCAACGAAATCGAGGCAACTGCCGGCGCATATGCTCAAGCATCCGCTGACGACGAGGCGTCCACGCACGTTGCGTTTCTGGCGCTTTCGGATGCTGAACGAGATGCGGCGCTGCGTGCCGTAGAAGCGGCGCACCCCGATCTCTTCAATACGCTGCTCCGTCAGACATACACGGCCTACTACACGAACCCCGCCGTGCTGCGCATTCTCGGCTGGCGTCCACCACAGCCCGAGGGCTACCCCACCCCACCGCCTTTCGATGAGAAACTGCTTGACAACGTGAAGCGGCGTGGCAAACTCTGGCGGGATGCCTGAATCACCGTCATCTTTGGGAAGACTCCCAGTGGCGATAGAACACCGAGCGGCGCTCGCCGACCAGAAGCTCCAATTCCTCTCCGTGAATATCGTATCTTTGAAAGACGTGCTGGATCACCTCGACACCTGCCTCGAATTCCGGCTGCACGACGTCGGAGGCTCCCGCAGCGCGCAGCCTCTGAATTGACTCTTGGCTCCCCGCCCGCGCGATGATGTCGAGCGCTGGACTGAGTGTGCGCGCGTGGCGCACCGCGAGTTCCGCCGCCACGTCATCGTGCACGAGCACTGCCAAGAGCGACGCCTCCTCAAGGCGCGCGTGCGCAAGGACCGCGGGACTGCCCGCATCGCCATAGATCACCGGCACGCCCTTCTCTCTGAGTTCACGAACCGTCAGCGGGTTGTATTCCACGACGACGTAGTGGATATTCTGCAGATCGAGCGCATCGGCAAGCTCCCGCCCGACGCGGCCGAAACCGCAAATCACCGCGTGTTCGCGAAATAACCTCTCCCAATCCGGCGCGGTGTCCGGTTCCGCAAACCGCCGGCCAATGAGCGGCAACGCCTGGAGGGCTCGGAGCAGCAGCGGTTCGAGCAGTAAGAGAAACGGCGTCAAGAAAATACTTATAAGCGCCGTGCTGATGGCAAGGTTGAAGATGCTGCTTGGCAATGCTCCCACCCCGACGCTGATCTGCGCGAGCACAAAGGAGAACTCGCCCACCTGCCCCAAGCTCAGCGCGGCGCAAACCGCGGCATGCGCCGGCACGCGCAGCAGCAAGAGCAGGATCATCAGAATAGCCACTTTACCCAGCACAGCGCCGGCAACGGTTAAGCCGACCGCTCCTAAATTGTTGAAGAGCCAAACGGGATCAAACAGCATTCCAACCGAAACGAAGAAGAGCGACGCAAAGAGGTCCCGCAACGGCACAATCTCGGCCACCACCTGGGTGCGAAACTCCGATTCCGCCACGACAAGCCCGGCCAGAAAAGCGCCAAACGCCAGCGAGAGACCGACAAATTGGGTGAGGAATGCCGTGCCGAGCGCGATGGCCACGACGGAGAGAATGAGGAGTTCACGTGACTCGCCATGGGCAATGTGGGTGAGCAGCCAATGCGCCACGCGCGCGCCGATGAAGTACGCCCCAAGACAGACCGCGGCCGCCTTGCCGGCCAGCAAGAGCAAATCGAAGACCACGTCCTCGCCTCCCACCGCCAATGCCGGTAGGATGACGACCATAGGCACCACCGCGATGTCCTGCAGAATAAGAATGCCAAGGGCAATGCGGCCGTGCAGCGCCTGCAACTCCCCGCGGGTCATGAGAACTTTGATGACCACCACGGTGCTCGAGAGGGCGACAAGCGCGCCGAGCAGAATCCCTTGCGTAAAGGTGAGACCAAGAAACCGCCCCACCACGGGACCCACGGCCATCGTGAGCGCAATCTGCCCAATACCGCCAAGAATAACTATGCGTCCAAGATGGCGGATTTCACGCAGGGAGAACTCGGCACCCACGGCAAAGAGCAGGAACATCACCCCGATCTCGGCCAGCACCTGGACGTCGTGCTGATCGGCCTGTAGCACTGGGTTCAACGGCCCAATTGCGATTCCGGCAATCAAGTACCCCAGAATAACCGGCAGTCCCAAACGCTGCGCGACGAGGCCCAATAGGAAGGCGGCGAGCACGGCAACGGAGAGGCTGAGCAATAATGACACGTCAGGCACGACTTTGCTCCTGCAGCTCCCAGAGCTTTTATCTATTTCAGGAAGTCTCTAGGTGGTCTGAGACGAGCTTCACTAGGGTCTGTATCGCTGTAGCCTGCCAACATGGTACCAGACAGTCGGTGCCACTAAGGATTCCAGACCGTAGTCTCGTCACAGCCCAAGAGCATCCAGGGCAGAATTCTATAGCGACTACCACAATTCGTGCGATGAGTGACCGGCATTGCCAACCTAGCGAGAAGCTGCTATACTTTTGTGCTGACGGTGAAGTCTGGGGCTAGGCGTTCAAAGCAAAGATTGGAGTGAGCGATGGGCTTCCTGGATGCATTGTTTGGCAAGAAGAAGTCTGGTGGCGGGGTCCGCACGACAATCAAAGTCGGCCCGGGGGAAACCCTCGAAGACATCGCGCAACGCGAGTATGGCGATGCCGGCAAGTGGGATGTGATCTTCCAGAAGAATAAGTGGCGCTTCGATGGCGAAGACCCGAAGACGATCTATCCCGGCATGGATCTCGACATTCCCGAGATTGACTAGGATCAGCCGCTCACTGATCCTCTAAAACCAGCGAGAAAAAAGGGTATCGGCGCAATGCGCCGATACCCTTTACGTCATTAAGTCTACAGCCGTCTCTATGCGCTGGCGACCGTCAGCATCTCCCGCAGCGCCTTGGCGGATTCGATAGCCGCCGCTTCCGGCGGGGCTCCTGCCACCTGGTAATGCATTTCCAGCGTATAGACACCGTCATAGCCATCCTTAGCCAGCGCGCGGAATTGACCATCGTAATCGGTCTCGCCCTTGCCCACACGGCATGCCTCTATCTCGCCATTCACCCAACGCGCATCCTTCACGTGCATGTGTGCCAGATGGGGCTTGATGGCCGCGTAATGCTTGGGATAGGGTTCTTCCTCCGCCCACAGGCAGTTTCCGGGGTCCCAAATAGCCTTGAGATGCGGCGAGCCGACCGCCTCGATCAACCGGTGTGATTCCTCACCTACACCCGCGTAGCACGTCGGCTCGTTCTCCATACAGAGATCGAACCCGTGCTTGGCGGCAAGGTCGAGCGCCGGGCCGAAACGCTCCACCACTCTGGGAAATACCTCTTCGGGATCATCATCTCGCCAGAACGAAAAGCAGCGCACAACCCGTGTGCCAAAGCGCTCGGCCAACGCAAAGCAGTGCGGCAGGAGCGCCATATGCTCTTCATAGGTCATCTCCTGTGCGCCAAAGGTGTCGGCTGCGATCTTCCGCTCGCGGCCTTCCAACGGGCACTTGAAGATCGGCGTGCCCAGGGCGCTGACCTGAATGCCGTTATTTGCAAGGAGACGCTCCACGTCATCCAACTCGTCAGCGGAGAGGTCCATCAGATTCGTGCCATTGATAGACCGCAACTCCGCATACATAATGCCGTGCTCGCGCATCACGCCGAGCCCCGTGGCAAAGTCCGGATGCACCTCGTCAGTGAATATCCCAATCTTCATAGTCATGCCCTTTTCTGCGTTTCCAAGAAGCCCCTGCGTATTATACAAGAAGCCCTGTCACACCACCGGGACAGGTTGAAGCCTAAGATGTGAAGCTCCAAGTTGTGGCATCGCGGCAAGTACACTATCCTCCGGCGTATCAGGGCCACTGCCATCTACGCTGAATCCAGTTCCGGCGCCAGCGGCGTCTCTGCCAAATCCGGTTCTGGCCGGGCAAAGCTGCGCAGCGCAATCACTGCAAGAATGGTCGTTAGCGCCGCGGCCGTTAGGGCCACCCCAAAGAGGGCCTCGAAGGACACAAGATCTGCCAGAAGTCCGCCTACCGGGGTAAGGAAGATCAAGATTCCTATGAGCGTATTCGTGAAGCCCAGGTAGATTATGCGGTCCTCCACCGGCGAGACCTCGATAGCGAGCACGGAGAATGTGATTTCGTTGCCGCCGGTTGCTGCGCCGAGAAACACGAATGCGGCAAGGAATACCCAATCGACCAAGGAACTCGCAGCCTGAGAGGCCGCAAGCACTTGCGCGGAGAGAGCCAGAACCGGCGGCATTACGCTGATCAAAGTCAAAGCCACGAGCAACAGCCAGCCACCGCGGGCTCCCAGCCAACCCCAGATGACGTTGCTGCCAATTACCCCTGCCGTAAGCGCGATTGCCGAAGAAGCCACGACAGGCGCCGACAGATTCAGGACCTTGGCGCCATACACCACGTAGAACGGCATTGCGACAAAGGTGACCATGGCTAGGATGCGAATGATGAGATACATGCGAAACGGCGGGTCGCTCAGCACGATCTCCTTGATACGACGCAGGTCTTCACCAATTGTGCGCTTTGGCAGAACCGGCGGACCCTCCGGTTCCTTTACACAGCTAAACGATATGTACCCGGCCATAGTAAACACCCAGGTAAGTACGAAGAGAATGCCAATTGGCTGCAAGTCTGCGCCTGTTTGCTCCAATACAAAGCGCACGACCACCCCCGCCGCCAGGGTGCCAATGCCGCCGAAGAAGTTGCGCAGTGAAAAGAACGTTGAGAGCTGGCGCCGAGGCACGATGCGTCCCACCACGTCGAAGAACGCCAAGCCCGTAAAACCGCCGGAGAGCGACGCGATGGCAGTAAGCCCAATCAGCGCAGGGAGCACGATTCCGGCTTGTGCCGGTGCGATGAGCACAGTGAGAGCCAGCAGCCCCCAGCAGGAACTCCGCACCACGGCGCTGCGCCGGTAGAATTTGAGTTTGCGCCGCTGGCGCTGCATGTAGTTGATCAAGAACAGTTGTGGCAACGCCCATCCGCCCAATTGCATGGCAGGCAAGATGCCGATAAGCACGTTGGACTGGGTGAGCTGGCTAACATACCAGGGCATCGCCACGGTCGCGCTGGTAAAGGCCATGCCTGTGACATAGAAGACGCCATTCATGACGCCAAGAATAAAATTCCGTCGACTCGACAAGGGATGAGTTACCTTCGCAGACTACAACCTACGCTTGTAGATCACTATGGACAGAGCAAAGCAGGGCATACCGCAGGTCTCCAATGCAAAGTGGCAGTCAAGCGCCGCGTACGATGGCGTCAGCCATACGGCACACGCGCGCCATGGCGCCCACGTCGTGGACACGCACGAGATCGACGCCCTGCGCGATTGCCAGCGCTACCGTGGCAGCGGTGCCTTCCACGCGTTCTTCCACAGGCAGATCGAGAGTTAGTCCAATAAAGGATTTCCGAGAAGTGCCGATCAACACCGGCTGCCCTAAACGCTGAAGCACACCGAGGTTGCGCATGAGTGCGATATTCTGTTGCGGCGTCTTGCCAAAGCCGATCCCGGGGTCGATGATGATGTTCTCAGCCATGATCCCGCAAGCGGTTGCCCGGGCAATCGTCTCATCAAGTTCTCTGCTTACGTCTTCCGCCACGTCGCCATAGGCAGCCTGCTCGTAGTAGCCGCCAAGCGCCGACCGGCGCGACTCAGAACGACGATTATGCATGAGCACCACCGGCACAGCCAATGCCGCAACAGTCGCGCCCATGCCGGGATCACCGCCGAGGCCCCAGACGTCGTTGACCATTGCCGCTCCCGCGCGCACCGCTGCTTGCGCCACTGCGGCCTTGTACGTGTCAATCGAAAGCGGGACATCCACCTCCCGCCGCACTGCCTCGACTACGGGCAGCACGCGGTCGAGCTCTTCTTGCAGAGATACGGTGTCTGCGCCCGGTCTTGTGGACTCCCCGCCAATGTCGAGGATATCCGCGCCCTCAGCGACGAAACGGACTGCTTGCGCTACGGCACGCTCTACGTCGCCGCCGATGCCGTCACCGGAAAAAGAGTCCGGCGTCACATTGAGAATGCCGACAACATAGGTGCGGGAGCCCCACTGCAAGATGCGGTTGCCGCAACGTGTTTCAGCCGGCCTGGCAACATGAGCCAAAGAGTTGAAGCTCATGCGCCTTCCTCAGGCGGCGGGCGCACGGAAGCATATTGGTGCCCGTGTATGAGCGTGTCTCCCGGCTTCACGTGCGCCACGAAGAGACTCACCCCGGGCCCCAGGCCAATCTCCACGATCTGCTCAGTCCGGTCGCTGGTATTCCGCCCCAGATCCGGCAAGAGTACCTGCGTGATTCCAGCGGGAATCGTAAATTCCCGTCGTGACTCCCAGTAGCGGGGGTCGCCCGGATTAAAGAGCAGGTGGAACGAATAATCTTGGAGATAGTACTCGAGCTGGTGGGAGCGGTCGAACGCTATAATCAACGTATTGTCCGGAGAATGGTTCAAGGTGATGTAACGCACCTGCCTGGTAAGTGTCTCGTCAATTTGCCGGATCTCCTGATAGCGCCCTGCACCGGGGGCGAAGAAAAACAGAAGGGAATTCGAAACTGTGATGACTGCGACGAGCACAAACGTAATGCCCAGAGACACGCGATGCGGCGTTATGGCGGTCGTCACCATGCCGCGCTGCGTCATGAGAAAGCGGTAAGCCTGTTCACAATCCCGGGCAAAGCCGCGCACCGCTAATGCGGCGTAGATGATTAAGCCCGGCAGAAACGAAAGGACATAGCCGGGATTTCCCATGAAAACCACCATATAGAACACAAAGGGGACGGCGATCCACAGCAGAATCAGGCGGGTTCGCGCGTCTCTCACAACCTGCTGCGGAGAGAAGTAACGCCCCAAGAAATAGACAATCGGCAGCAAGGCAAGACCAACACCGTTGTAGAGAACGGTCACGAGCGTGCGTGTGTTGTCCAGCACACTCTTGAGATATCCAATCAGACCTGAAGATTGTCCGGCCCAAAAGCCATAGTGCTCGGTTGACGCCCGGAGATACGCCTCCCAGCCGCCGGATAACTGCACGGTCGGAATCGCCCAAGCCAACACAACCACCAGGAGCACGCCAAACCCGGCGGCAAGACTGCGTAGGCTGCGGCCCCACCAGGCGTAGACCCACACCGGCAAGAGGAAGAGCAGCAGATCCGGACGGAAACCGGCGCCCAAACCCAGCACGAACGCGGCCGGAACTATCAGATTGCGCGTCCCCAGTTTCGTCTCCGTCAGCAGCAGCAGCATTAACGTGCTGAACAAAGCCAGGAAAGCATAAGGGTACGCTACCTCGCCATGTGACCAAAAGTTGCTGCTGGTAGCGAGCAACAAGGCGCTGACAACCGCTGTCTGGAGGTCATAGAGCCGCCAGCCGAGCAGATAGAGACACCACACCGCCAGGCTGCTGGCGATAAGCGACAGAGCCACATAGCTCGTGTTGGCGTCAAAGCCGAGCGCATAGAAGAGTCTGGCGCTGGCTACATACAGCGGGTAGCCTGGCGGTTGCGGCTGATGAAAGGCGACGTTGTATTCCTCGAGGGCAAACGCGTAGTTGGCGGAATCCCACGCAAAGAGCGTCTGGCTGCGAAAGGGGATGCGGCTCACGAGGGTAATGAGCAAGAACCCGACGCCAAGCAACCACCCCCAGCGCGTCCACGCCGCCAGCCCTTGGCGCAAGCCGCCTGTTATGCGTGCCGTCTGTTCCATAAGCGCTAGTTGATCGGTGTGTACGTTAGATGGAGGAGACTGAGAAGCCGCGGCCCAAGAGGCACCGATTCCTCATTCTAGCGGTGCTGCAATCTGCGGCGCAAGCGCCTCCCCCGCCTGAGGATAGGAGAATCCGAATTCACACTGACTTGGGGCTAACGCTTCGCGTGCGTCTTACGGCAGTCGCACACTCCATCCTAGTAGTGCGACACGTTTGCTTTGATGGGTAGGGTCGCCGGTAGCGTAAATTCGCCCATCGATACAAAATAGCTGAACCGCTAGATCCTGCCTAAATTCATGGTTTCTTCTGATTTTCTTGGGTTTTAACCCTTGACTCGCCGGAATTCTATGCTGTACCTAAGACAGAGATACTGCGTGTGGGTTGGGGTGAGGGTTTCAAGACTGAGGCTCTCAGGGTGTGAAAGGAGCAGGCCGATGCTGGCGTACGGCGCGTTGTTGCTCCAACTGGTGATGGGCGGTGTCTTCCTCCTTGCGGCCGCCGCCAAACTGCTGCACTTGTCTGAATTCAGCGCCGCGGTGCACGGGTTTGGCTTCGTGCCGGTACGTTTCCTCCGACCGGCAAGCTTTGCGGTCCCTCTGCTGGAGCTTCTCTGCGGCACGTTGCTCATTACGGGCCTCGCCGTCGCCTGGGGCGTCTGGCTGGGCATTGGCCTTGTCATTGCTTTCATCGTCGCGTCGTCCGTTGCCTTGGCCCAAGGCCGGGGCGGCATCGACTGCTACTGCTTCGGCGCGGGCGGCCAACCGCTGGGCAAAGCCACCCTCAGCAAACAGGTCGTTATTCTCGCGTTGCTGGCGTTCCTGGTGCCCACGGCCGGCCCCATGCCGTTGCTGGCAAGCGAACTGGGAGCAGACGTAAGCGGCATAGCCGGAACCCTGGTATTCGTCATCGGCGCGTGGGCGATTGCCCTTGTCGCCGCGGAATTCCTGCGGCTGCGCGCGCTTGCACAATCACATTAGGTAAGCGGGACAGTCCGTCATTCCCGTGAAAACGGGAATCCATCTTCGACGAAAAATCAAGCCGACTTTAGAGGAAACGAACAAAAGGCGAGAACCGGAGGCAGCAGACATGGAAGGCATCTGGCTGGCAACATACCTCTTGCAATGGGTCCTCATGGGCCTGCTCGCCTTCATCGTCATCGGCCTCATGCGCCAGATTGGCGAGTTGCGCCTGCGGGTCGGGGAAGAGCGTGAAGTTGGCATCGCCGTTGGCAGCCAAGCGCCGCTCTTCCAGGGCGAGGGCCTGAATGGGACCGTAGACCCGGAGACCATGGTGGGCGAAAAGCTGCTGGTGCTCTTCGTCCATCCCACCTGCCCGCCGTGCAAGGAGTTATTTAAGAGCCTTAACGAGACCTTTGCGTAACCCTGGTGTGGTAGTCATTGTGGTTTACGGGGTGTGAAAAGGCAGCTCTTGGTCTCTGCCAGCGGTCGCAGTTTGCTGGCGGGGCGGTCTTGAGCCGGCCCTACGCGGTCTCTGTACCGCGTTTCCGCCGCCTTATACCCTCTCTTTCGGCTGTATCCGGCCTATGCCGTCAGTGCCACCACCTTCCGCTGGTTGTATGCCAGCAACTTCAACCACATCTCTACCGCGTTGCGTTCCAAGCCGCGGTAACGCACCCGCCAGTAGCCGTAGCTCCGTTTCAACGTCCCAAACACTTTCTCCACTAACGCCCGCACCGGCCTGATCGCCGCATTGCGTTCTTGCTGCCATGTGGGCAATCCGCTCTGGTTCTTGTGCGAGCGGTGCATGATACAGTCGTCAATGCCCTGGGATTTCAACCAGGCACGCCGCCGCTTGGACTCATACGCCCGGTCGCCGTACACTGCCAGTTCATCGCCGCACACCAAACGGTCCGCTACCGCACTTTCCGCTACCTTCGCCGGTGTCAGTTCCGCCCGCCGCACCAACCCTGACCCCCAATCCATCCCCACATGCAGCTTGTAGCCAAAGTGCGCGCGCCGTGTGCTCCCGCTCCGCGTCCAGTCCGCATCCGGGTCTTTCTCACTTTGCGTCCCCAGCCCCGCATCCGGCGACGGTCGCCTCACCTGCGCCTCCACCAACGTCGCATCCAACAGTGTGCCTCTCTTGACCAGCAGCCCCCTCTCCTCCAGTTGCGTCTGCAACTCTGCAAACAACCGCTCGCTCAACCCACGCTCTGCCAACTCCTTCCGAAACCGGCTGATGGTCGAATGATCCGGCGTGTCGTCCTGCAGCCCCAACCCCACAAAGCGTCGAAACGAGAGCCGATCTCCCAAGGCCTCCTCCATCTGCACGTCTGACAGGTTGTACCACTGCTCCAACAGCAGCACCTTCACCATGAGCAACGGCGGATAGCTCGGCCGGCCTTCACCAGACGCGTAGATGCCCGCTACCACCTGCCCCAACCGCTCCCAGTCCATCGCCGCAGCGATACGTTCCAGCCGCTCATTCTGCCCCAACGTCTCAGGCAACAACGCTTCCGCCAATGACGGTCGGCCCATTTCCCGCTGCATCACGCCCTCCTGCCAGCTCAGGGTTGTTTCTCCCTATTTTCGTCCCTACACTAGGAGTTATGCAAAGGTCTCCCACCAGGGAGAGCCCGAGCAAATAGAGAAAGACGGTACCCGTGTGGTGCTGGTGAGCGGTGGCAGCCGGGAACAGAACCAAGAGATGGTAGCGGAATACAAGCTCTCGTGTCCGCTGGTGATCCAGGAGGGACATGAGATATCTGACCTCTACGGCAGTAGCTGGACGCCGTTCGGCTTTGTCGTAGATGAGGAAGGAAACGTAGCCGGAAAGGGGGTGGTGAATGATGTGCATGTGCTAGGCGAACTGCTCGCTCGAGATGCGACGGCCGGCGGTTCGCCAAAGTCTGAGAGCGCGTGACGGTCGCACACGGCGTGCGCAGTCCACAAACATAGTTGGACGTTGTTACGTGCACGAGTCGCATCACGGACGCAATGAGTAGAAGAAGTGGAGGCAAATCCATGGATAAGCTCTTTGCGAATATGAGCGTTGGCCTGGCCAAAACCGGCATGAACCGCCGCGGCTTCCTGGGCAGTCTGGTACGCGCCACCACCGGCGCTGTAATTCTCACTGGTCTTACTGCCAAGTCAGCATTTGCACAAGATTGCGGCGGACCGTACTTTTGCATGACTTCTGAGTATACCTACTGCGGCTCATGCAAAGAATGTGGATGCTCGTACAGCGAGAAGCCCACCATCCTCAGGCAAGAGGGGGTGCACTGCTTTCTGGGTTTCACTTGCTCTCCGAGAGACATCTGCCTGAATTGCAACTGCGACACTTGCCCGTAGTGGGTTGCCGGTGTACGAAGTCTTCACGCTTTCCGGTAAGTCAGTTTCGTCCTAGAACGCAGTGGAATTGCTTCGCTGAATCACTGCGTTCTAGGACTAGCCACGACACTAATGAGGAAAGTGCGGGAAGAGGAACGTCAAGAGTTGCATTCTACAAGGACTAAGCAGATGCTACCTCGTCGAACCTTGCTTGCGAGCGCCGCAGCCCTTGCTGCCGGGTGCGGGCCCTTTCGCTCAACAATTCCTGCGCCAAGCGTTCCCAAAGCGGTTGAGCTATACTGGGCGGTTTCATTGTATTCCAGTGTTTTCGATCCGCCCGGTTTGTCCCCAAGAGAGAAGTATCAGCAAGCGGTTGCCGCGATTGCAGCAGACAGAGAGAAATCGCTTGGCTCAAGTGGCACCGATTCTCGCATCACTTTGCACTATGTTGAAAGACAGCCTCGCCTTGCTGAATTTGGCGCGTGGCTAGAGGGAGCTGAGGTTGACCTCGTTACCGTGTCACCTGAGCGGGCACGAGCTGCGGGCGACAACGGTGAGTTGCTGCCTTTGGACAGGTTCCTCGGCTCCAACGATCCCGCTATCGAGGCGACGTTCTTTCCCAGCGTGCTTGAACAGTTTCGGACTAACGCCCTCTACGCATTGCCGGTGAGCGCCCGACCGCTGGTAGTCTACTATGCCGCTGATTACTTTGCGGCTGAGCGGATACCTCCGATAGATCAGCGCTGGGATTGGGAAGTATTGGTACGAAATGCGCTAAAGCTCACACAACGGAGAGATGACGGCAGCGTTGCGCGTTGGGGATTGGAGGCGCATGGAAGTCAGATTTGGTGGGCGCTCTGGCAAAACGACGCCGACTTGGCCGACTCTGCGACGCTGCATTGTCGACTGCCGGAATCAGCCGCGGTCGAAGCGCTGCAATTCGTGCATGACTTGGTGCACACGCACCGTGTTTCACCTCCAGCAGTTTACGAGGACCTAATGCGGTTGGTATGGCAGCCGACAGGCGTCCCACCAGCCATGGTATACGGAATCACTCCTAGACGTCCCGGAACCGGGCAATATCGCATTGCGGAACTTCCACGAGGCAAAGTCCGCAGTGTGCCCGTATCGGCCGGCTTTGGGATTGGCATAGCCGCGCGCACGAAAGCACCGCAGGTTGCCTACGAGGCGCTAAAGGGACTGGTACACGCCTTGCAGGACAAAGTCGCCGTTCCTGCCGAAATTGAAGCCCTCGCAAGGCTAAAGGACTTTCGTATTGACCTTCGGAACGAAGAGGTGGTAGCGCTGCAGCGTTCCATGGAATCTGGCCACGAGATGCCGCGCTTACCGCAAGGCGAACCAGTTCTTCATGCTATGGATACTGTTGTCGAAGGCCTTGTGCGCGGTGACGACGTGACAAGCGTAGTCAACCAAGCTTGCGCAATCGTGCGCGAGTACGAGCAAACCTGAGTTCAGCGCGTCAGTTAGTGTAGAACCCTGGCTTCTACTCCTTGCCAGCACCAACCCGCCACTCCGCCCTTCATAGCGCGGGGCTTGTCCCGCTATCCAGCGCAAGGAATATAAACTCGCTTAGACTGCCATTGCGAGACAGACCTGCTTGTGTGCGAGAGCATACGCCCCAGTCATGTGCGCGCAGGAGTCGCCGAAAGGAGTAGCAGATTGCTATCACGTCGAACGATGCTTGCAAGCGCGTCTGCGCTTGCCGCCATCGGATGTGGACATCTCAAGTCTCTCTACTCTGATCCCAACGTGGTCAAGGAGACGGAACTCACATGGGCATCTCGTCAGTTTGTTGGCCTAGGCAACCCGAACCAAGTAATGGCGACGCTTGCCGCAGACGAAGAGATCCCCGATAGCCCGCAGCAGGCGCGCTACCGTCTCACAGTGCGCAATTTGGAGCAAGCGCCACGCAGGGACGACCTTGACGCGTGGCGCAACCTGGGGGCAGATCTGCTCACCGTGTCAGTGGAAGAGGCAAGGTCATTAGGAGAAATGGGGGTGCTGCATCCTCTGGACCGTTTCGGCGACGCCAATGACAGTGCGCTCAACGCGGTGTTCTTTCCGGGGGTACTGAATCAGTTTCGGGCGCAAGGGGCGCTCTATGCGCTGCCGGTTAGCGCCTTGCCTGTAATGCTCTATTATGATAGAGCGTACTTTGCACAGCGGGGAGTGCCGCCGGTTGACAGTGGTTGGGACTGGGATAACCTGGCAGAAAACGCGGCGAAGCTAACCAATCGCGGGCAAGACGGCGAAGTGCGGCGTTGGGGATTGCTGGCACACAGTAAGCTCTGGTGGGCGCTGTGGCAAAACAACGCAGACGTAGTGGATCCGGCAGCGTTGCAGTGTCGTTTGCAGGAATCGGCCGCAATCGAGGCGCTGCAATTTGTGTGGGACCTCCTGCACACCATGCAGGTGTCGCCTCGCGCTCACGGCATGGACTTGAATAAGGTGACCCCGCCGCCGGCGATGGTCTACGATAACCCGCCGCTGCGCCCGAGTCTTGGCTCATACGGTTTGGCTCAGATTCCCCAAGGCAAGACGCAGGCCGTGCCGGTGCGGGCGGGCGTTGGGCTTGCTGTCGCCGCGGGAACGCAAAGTCCTGAGACGGCCTATACAGCCCTGAAGGGTCTGGCGCACGCCATACAGCGCCACGCCAGCGTGCCTGCAACGAGGGAGGGAATCGAACGGCTTGGGGAGTTCCAGCCGGGTCTCCGCTCAGATGAAGTTCAGGCGATCCAGCGTTCTATGGCAGCCGAGCGCGAGATGCCGCGACTGCCGCAAGGCAAACCGGAATTGTACGCCATGGAAGCAATTGTCGAAGGCCTCGTGCGCGGCGATAACGTGTCAACCGTCGTCAACCAGGCCTGTTCCGTTTTGCGCGAGCACCAGCAGTCAAGCGGCTAATCCCGAGGGTGATCATGGCACTCCGCCAGAGAGTGACGTTAACACGTCGCACCCTGATCGGAAGCACCGCGGCGCTTACCGCCGGCTGCGGCTTTCTCGATTCTCAGCCTGAAGCGCCGCGCCCGGTGCAGGGAACAGGCTTAAATTGGGCAGTCTATGACAGCTATGCCAGTCTCGCAGTTTCGCAGGGGATATCTGCCCTTGAGAAGTACCGGCAAACAGTGGCGGAGCTTGCGAGGGATGAAGATAACCCACACGGCTTCAAACAAGGCCGGTATAGCCTCGACTTGCGGCGGGTTGGGACGTGGCCGAACCTGGATGAGATTGCGGCCTTGTTAGAAGACCTGGAAGCAGACCTCGTTACAGTTTCGGCAGGGACCGCAAGGGCGCTAGGGGAGCATGGCGTGCTGCTGCCATTGGACCGGTTCAGTGGCACGGCTGTCTCGGAACTTGAGCGAGAGTTCTATCCCAACGTGTTGGCGCAGTTTCGGCGCGGTGCCCCCTACGCCTTGCCGGTAGGCGTACGCCCGCAGGTGCTCTACTACGACGCTGCGCTGTTTCGGCGAGAGGGCGTGCCGCCACCCCATAGCAACTGGGGCTGGGACGACCTGGTGGTGAATGCGGCCAAGCTGACACAGCGGCGGGCGGATGGGAGCGTGGCGCGTTGGGGACTGGCAACACACAGCGAGGGGCTCTGGTGGGCCCTGTGGCAGAACGGGGCGGACGCGGTTGACCCGGACACGTTGCAGTGCCGCTTGCAGGAGCCGGCGGCCATTGAAGCCCTGCAGTTCTTTCGCGACTTAGTACATACGCATCGTGTCTCGCCACCGCTGTACAGAGGCCTCCGGACATTGATCTTCCAGTCAGGAACTCCACCCGCCATGGTCTACGGGCTGCCCCCGGTGCGCCCGTCCCACGGTGAATACCGGCTGGCAGAGATTCCCCGGGGCAAAGTGCACGCCGTGCCGGTCTATGCGGAGATGGGGATCGCGATTGCCGCGCGCACCGCTAACCCCGAAGCCGCTTATTCGGCACTGAGGGGTCTGACAAACGTCATGCAGCAGTACGTGAACGTGCCTACCCAAAGAGAAGCGGTCGCAAGGCTTGGGGAGTTCCGCAAGGACCTAGAACCGGAAGAGGTGGCAGCGCTACAGCGATCCATGGAACATGGACACGGCTGGCCGCAGACAGGGGCTCAGTATCGTGCCATCCGCTATCTGGTAGAAGCGCTCGTGGACGGTGATGACGTGGCGACTGTGGTCAACCAGGCGTGCTTCGCCTTGTATGAAAGCCAGCGAGCGTAGGGAGCGGCGCGCAATTGAGCGGCGAACTAAGAGCCTGTTTACAATCTTCTTGTCTGGGCGCGCAACGTTCGCCCTGAGCGTGTCGAAGGGTGAACGGGACCGTGAAAAGTTGGCGAATCGCCGTTCGTACTTCGACAGAGGCTTCGCGCAGCCCTCAGCACGAACGGCTCTCATCGGCTGTGCAAGTCTCATCTCGAAAGAACGTAAACAGGCTCTAAGTAACTCGCCATTGTATTCGCCGCGTTCACGTCGGCTTACTTTCGCCCACAGCCAACCATATCTTGGCATTGGTAGTATGCTGACGTAAAGGGTGCCGCGCGCGGGGCGCCTCTGGAGGGATCTCTTCTCCATCGGTGGCGTTCTGCGCAATTCCCGGCCATTCGGAGTGGCCGGGCGCAGTGCCGCCGAAACTTTGGAACTTAAACCCGCTGGGAAGCCAGACATGCTAACCCGCCGAACGCTGATAGCGAGCATGGGTGCGCTAGCCGCCGGCTGTGGCGGTTTCGATTTTTCCATACCCGGCTTACGCCCGCCGCAACAGGTTCCGTTGACCTGGGTTTCGCGCCCGTATACTGGCCTCATCAATGAGCTTGCCTCCCTATCCTTTGAGCAAAAGCTCCTACGGATTGTGCAAGAACTGGCAGCGGACACCGAAAGCCCCTTTGGGCCCACGAGCGGGCACTACCGCCTATTCTTGCGCTACGTGGAACGCTATGCGGGGCCATATTCTGACCCTAATGCGGAGCAGTTCAGGGATTTTGAGGTTCTGATGGAGTGGCTAGGAGAACTCGAAGCAGACCTTGTGACCCTGTGGCCTGACGAGATTCGGGCATTAGGGGAGATGGGCGTTCTTTTACCCCTCGATCGGTTCGGCGGCGTTGATGGCGCGGACTTCGAGAAGGAATTCTACGCGTCTGTGCTCGATCCGTTTCGCGCGAACGGCGCGCTCTACGCCCTGCCGACAGATGCGTTTCCGCTGATGCTTTTCTATGATGCCGACTATTTTGCGCAGATGGGAGTGGCGTCGCCGGACGAAACCTGGGACTGGGACACTCTGGTAGAGAACGCACTGAAGCTGACGCAGCGGGAGGAGGATGGCACGGTGTCCCGCTGGGGACTCACAACGCACCAGAACTTCCTTCCCTGGTGGGCGCTGTGGCAGAACGAAGCGGAGATGGCGGACGCGCTGACGTTGCAATGCCGGTTGCAGGAACCGGCTGCCATTGAAGCACTGGCGTTCTTCCACGGACTCATGCATTCCCATGGCGTATCCCCTACAGAATTCGATATGGACCTGTGGAGACTAATCGGAGACCCGGCGAGTTCGCCACCAGCGATTCTGTACGACACTTTTTATTTCGCCGGTTCGCGTTTCAACTACCGCCGGGCAACGTTACCGCAGGGCAAAGTGCACAGTGTGCCGATGGAAACCCAGATTGGAATCGCAATTGTCGCGCAGACAGGGAACCCTGACGAAGCCTACGCAGCGCTCAGAGGTTTGGTGCATACGATGCGACCCTACGTCAACGTTCCTAGCGAGCGAGAGGCAGTGGCACGGCTGGGACAGATCCGGACGGACCTTCTGCAGGACGAAGTCACGGCAATACAGCATGCCATGGAACATGCACGCCTCGTGCCATCGGATGTAGCGCAGTCTCGCGCAATGTACAGTTTGGCGGAAGCACTGGTGCGTGGCGATGAGGTGGCTTCAGCGGTCAACCACGCCTGCTCCGTCCTCTACGAGAACCAGCGGGTCTGAGAGCCGGCGTACGAGTGAGTAGTTGGAGCGCAGAGGCGGTCACTACAAGCTACAAGCCCTGTCCTCACGCCGGTTGGCTTTCCGTTCACATCCAGCAAGCGGGCGGCAAGCCCCCGCGCTACAGGCCCTGTGCGCCACGAGATCCAGGCCTGCAACGATACGCCTTGCCTATCCGTAGCCCAATGCCCAAACCCGCTCATCGCGGGCGCGTCACGCCTTGCGTGCGCTTCCGCATGTGTGCTTAGCTATAGGCGGAGTAGCGCGTCGTCACTAGCAAGGCACAGTGGAATGAACGTTGTCGTCATCTGCCTCGACACTATGCGCACCGACATGGTGCACACCTTTGGCGCCGATTTCATACGCACACCGGTACTCGACAACCTCGCGGCGGAGAGTGTCGTCTTCACCGAGGCCTACGGCTGCGCCTACCCTACCATTCCCGTGCGCCGGGCGCTCTTCACCGGCATGGACAGCTTTCCCTGGCGCTTTGGCTACGATACTTTGGGATCAAGTCCTTCGCCGCGAGGCTGGCACAAGATTCCGCCCGAGCATACGCCGGTCGCTGAGCACTTGGTGGAAGCGGGCATTAATACCGGCTTCATCGCCGATACGTACCACATGTTCAAGGCGACGATGAACTTCACGCGCGGCTTCTGCTCCTGGGACTTCGTGCGCGGGCAGGAATTCGACCACTGGAAGACCTTGCCGCCCGGCGCGGTGGACCCAACGAAGTACACCGACGCCTCCTCGGACTCGCCTCGCATGACCGGCATGCTGCAGTATCTCTGGAACCAGGGCGAGCGCACCAAAGATGACGACTTTCAGGCGGCACGGGTGTTCTTGAGCGCCATGGACTGGGTGGAGAATAATGCCGCCTACGGACCGTTCTATCTCTACATCGACTCATTCGATCCCCACGAACCCTGGGACCCGCCGCTGCATTACGCCGACGCGTACTTCAAGGACGACTCCGTAAAGGACTATATCTGGCCGGTGGGCACGGAGGTTGAAGGCGATGCGGCCATCGAGCGCACCAAGGCGCTCTATTACGGCGAAGTGACGTTCGTGGATACGTGGATCGGACACTTCTTGAACAAGCTGGAGGCTCTCCATCTCTTGGAAGACACCGTTATCATCTTCACTTCCGATCACGGCACCGAGCTCCTCGACCGCAACCGCTTTGGGAAGTCGGAAGACCATTTGCAGTGGTTCAATACACGCATCAACATGTTCATCCGCCATCCCGACAAGCAGCACGCCGGCAAGCGCCTCGACGCGTTCGTCCAGCACCAGGACGTGCCGCCCACCGTGCTCGACCTCTTTGGCGTGGCATACCAGGGCCTGGACGGTATTTCCATGTGGCCCCTCGTTACCGGTGAACGCGCAAAGAACCGCGACTTCATCGTCGCCGGTTGGGGTCAGCACGCGACGGTGCGCGACCATGACTATAACTACGTCATAGACTTCGAACAAGGGCCGCGCAAGACCGACAGCGGCGGCTTCACGGTTACCCAGGAGACTGCCGCCCAGCACGTGCAGGAAGAGCTTTACAACCTGCGCGACGACCCGCAGGAGACGAAGAACGTACTCGAGAGTGAACCTGAAGCGGCTTTGAGACAGCGCGCTCGCTTGGAGGGATTCTTGAAACAGGAGTTGCCCGCCCGCCTCGACGACCGCGTAGATACGTACGAGTATCCACGACGCGTGCACGCCAGGACGAACCCGAATATGCGTGACATGGTCTCTACCTAGCCACCCTGGCGCAATGCGTCCTGAAAGCCAGCCGTCTCTGCCAGCACAGTCCCGCTACATAAATGGCTCCAGGGAATTACCAGGCAAAGTGACGTGAGGACTGCTCCGGCTCCATGACATTGGCAAAGAGGCCCTTGAGGTAACGGCAGACATCTTTGCCAACCTAACGCGCGGGCAATCTCAGACTTAGCGTAACCGGTGCGCCGCTTGGTTGATGACGGCGTTGGAAACGAGGCAAATACCCTCGCAAGCAGCCAGCGATGTTGTCGGCAATGCGAATGGCCGGAGGACAAGAGGCAAAGCCAATGGCGGACGGCCTCGAGACAGCCCAGCAACAGGCGCCGCTATCCGTAATCATCCCAATTTTCAACGAAGCGCCGGGGCTTTCCCAGTCTTTCGAGTCGGAGCTAACGGCTCTAGCCGAGAGTGGGCTCACCTGCGAAGTCATCATCGCAGCCGCCGAACACCTCAGGTCCGTGGTACCGGACGCGGCGGGCTTCCCCGCAGTCCGGTTCATCGCTCTGGAGCGCGGCTCCGGTTGGGGCGACGCCATCCTTGCTGCGGGCGCGGAGGCGCGGCACAATCTCGTCTGCACTATCGACGCGCCTACGCTCTACGCCGCAGCCGAAATCCCCCGTCTCGTCCGCGCCCTGGAAGAAAACAACGCCGCAATGGTTGTCGGCGTGCGCATCGGCGTCCAGAAGCCCATTCCCGCACGCCACCGCATGCTCTCCTGGATAATCGACATGCTGGCTTCCGACGCGCTGGGAAGGCCGCTGCCGGACGTTAACTCCGGCTTCCGTGTGCTGTGCCGCCCGGCATTGGAGGAACTTGCTGAGCGCTTGTCGGCACGGCCCGCGCTGCCCGCCGCGCTGACACTTCTGATGATGGCCGCCAGCGCTCCCATCCTGTTTGTGCCTCTCGATGGAGATCAAGCAATGGGCAGGCGTCACCGCGGGAGGCTACGGGAAGTATTCCAACTCATCCGTCTCATCATCGCCTTCGGCCTTGAATTCTCGCCCAGACGTACTCTAAGTCTCATTGGCCGCATAGCGCTCATGATGCTGATGATGGCCGCCATGATGCTCATGATGATGTGGATGATGGGAGTGTTGCCGGGGCTAGGGTAATGGGATGGCCCCATGGGCCTGAACCGGCGCAATTGAATCGGAGAAGGGAAGTTACCTATTCGATAGTCGAATAGCTTTCAGAACCGTAGCGCGGGGGCTTGTCCCCCGCTTCTTTGGCTCAGCAGCCTGGTGGAATTTGCCTCATTCCTAGTCTGACCAAAAATAGGCACGCGCCAACTTCCCGACGCGCGTCGACTCTCTCACTGGTAACGAACGGCCACCTCATGAGCGCCATCGCCAAAATCGCCTACGGCGAGCACGTGCGCTACTCCCGCCACACTCCGGCGCGTGAGCCGCATTGGCGCGCCGTCCAGCAAAACCTCGGCAAGCTCCAAACCGTCATACCGCGCGAGCACGAGCAGCGTCCCGCCGGGCAGACCGTCATGGGACTCTGCGGTGATATGAAGAACGCCGCTGGCGGCGTCCCAACGCTGCTCTTTTAGACCTGTGGCGCGCCGTTGCTCGTTGAACGTACACCACGCATCCGTGCTTGGCATCGGCAAGTCTTCCTGCGCCGCGTACTTCAAGACGGCCTCGAACCAGCCCGCAGTGCGGATAAACTGGCCGGTGTTCACCTGTATGCCGGTGGCGTAGATGGGATGGAAGTACAGGTGCACCACCGTGTGGTAGTAGTCGCGGGCAGCGTCGATGTACTCTTTAGAAACGGCGATGGCCTGTTCTTCACTGAGTGGCGGCAAGAAGCTCTTGTCCACCAGCACGTAGTCGTCGCAGAAGAGGGTTTCCTGCTCAAAAACTTCGATAAACTCCCCGTCCTCGTCGATGAAGCGCATAGGCAGGCCGCTGCCGGTAAGATAACCGTACTGCTGGTGATCGCCGGCCCGGTAGTTCGTATCCATGCGAAAACCGGCGTCGGCCAGCGCTTTGGCGGTCTCCACCCAGCCCGGCCAGATGACGCAGTGGTGGCGAGTGGTCTTGGGCGGATAGCCGTAGCGCTCCTCGAAGAGCACCACTTCCTCCTGAATGCGCTGGCGCATCTCCTCTACGGTCGGTTTGAGCGAATGCCAGATGTGCGGTCCCGCCGAATGGCCCCGCCGCCGGTAGTCCTGCTCCATCTCCGGCGTAAGGTGTTGCAGGTGCTCCTCCATGAGATAGACCGTGTACTGACCCCCGTGGGCCTCCACCATATTGGTGTACCACTCCATCTGCGGACGGGTCATGCCGTCGCTATCTCCGTTGAGCAGCACAATAGCCGGCGCGGCGTCGGGATAATACCAAAGGCGCACCAGGGGAGCACGGGGTTCGTTCATCCACTCCAGAATGCGCACGAGAATCTGCTGCTGCAGATCGGCTTGCGGGAGATCTAGCAGCGTGCGGTCGCGGTAGCCGATGAAGAGGTCGCTTGGGCAATAGAGACCGTCGCCGTCGAAATCCGGATTGGGACCGGTGCTGGCCTGCTCACGGCGGCCCTGGTGAAAGAGCACGGTGGATGTTGCAAGGTCGTACGTAAAGACGGCGTAGCGGCCCGCGCCGTATGTGCCGGTCACAATAGCCGGATAGGGCAAGGCCCAGTCACGCCCGGCGATCCACGCAAGCACACGTTCGCGACCGCCATACTCACCATACATGTCCGCCGTGCCGTGGTACTGCATGAAGTCGCCCAACGCCGCGAACCACAGCGGATGGTCGCGTTCCGGCGCGACGTAGGCTTCATTGGCCGCGCGCCGTTGCTTGCCGCTGAGCCCAAGCTCCGCGGCGGTCTCGGCTGAGGGCCGTAGAAACACGACCGGCGTGCCCTGCCGCAGCGCTTCCAGCGCCGCTTGCTCCGCCCCGGTATCCGCGCCGCACGGCGCCATGATTACCACCTGCCGCGCCTGCAATGACTCCGCCGCCAACGGCGTCTCTCGCACGTTCTGCTCCTCCGCGCCGGTCAGCCCCTCAGCAAAGAGCATCTCCAGCACATAACGCCCAAACGGCGCGACAAAGGGATCATAGACGCACAACGGTGGCTCTAGTGTTATTGAGATCTGAGACGACATCTTTCTGCCTTACTCACCTTGCCATTCATGCCGTTCACCCTTCGACAAGCTCAGGGCGAACGGCATGGCCTCACCCCGGCTTTCCAACCACGCCAAGAACCTCGGCGCATCTGCGTCCTCCGTTCTTGCTGGCCCTGTCATGTCGCCTGTGAAAGCACCCTATAGCCGTTCGTGCTGAGCCTGTCGAAGCATGAACGGCGGTCTTAGAGGCGGGTACGGGAGGAATCTTCCAATCTCTTACATCAATTCACCGCCGCTAGCGACGTCAGTTCCGCCGCGTTTTCCTGCACCTTCACGAACGCGTCGGCGATGTCGTCCATGTCCTGTTTGGTGCCCAGGAAGGCCGACTGGCCGATCCAGAGGCTTTCCTCGCGGCAGAGGCGTTCGGCTTCAGGACACTCCACCTGGCGGTAGTCCATCTCGCGGCCGTAGTAGTGGCTCGTGAGCGGGAAGCCGCTGCGCAATGACCCGTGCAGGGCATCCTGGAACAGCGGATGCTTGTGCAGGGGACGCACGTAGCCGATGCTGCACGGGATGCCTTCCGCCGCCACGGCCTTGGCGACGAGTTCGCGCGGCGCGCCCGCAAAGGCTTCGGCATTCATGTACTTGAAGATGAAGATATGGAGCGCGTTGCGTTTGACAAATGGGTCGACACGCACGTTCGCCAGTCCGTCGATCTCGGCCAGACGCGACTGGAGGTACCGGCAATTCTCATCCCTCCGCGCCGCCCAATCCTCCAAGTACCCGAGTTGCGAATGCAGGATCGCGCCCATGATCTCCGACATGCGGTAATTCCAGGAGAGCACGGGAAACTGCGTATCCACGGGGTCGTTCATGTCGTCGTCCTCGAGGTCCACGTGCGAGCGCCAGAAGTCGTGATAGTAGACGGAGCGTTTATACATGTCTTCGTTGTTCGTCGTCACGCAGCCGCCCTCGCCGCTGGTGAGGTTCTTGCCGGCTTGAAAACTCCATCCAGCCATGTCGCCCAATGAGCCAAGCTTGCCACTGGCGTGCATGCCGCCGTGGGCGTGGGCGCAGTCTTCCAGCACAAGCAGGTCGTGCTTGCGTGCGATGGCGTTGATGGCGTCCATGTCTGCCGCCATGCCGCCAAAATGCACGGCAAAGATGGCGCGGGTCTTCTCCGTGATGTGGTCTTCGATGAGAGCGGGATTGAGGTTGTAGGTCTCCGGGTCGATATCCACAAACACCGGCACCGCGCCTACCTGCAACGGCGCACTCGCTGTAGCCATGAATGAATACGGCGGCACAATTACTTCGTCGCCGACTTCGACGCCGGCCGCGATCAAGGCGACCTCCAGCGCGGCAGTGCCGCTACTGACGCACATGCCGTATTCGCAGTCGTGATAGCGCGCAAACTGCTGCTCGAATTCCCGTGTGCGCGCGCCGTCGCGCCGCCGGTTCCAGCGCTGGCTGCGGAGCACGTCCGTTACCGCTGCAACGGTCGCATCATCCACAACCGGCCAACCGTGGAAAGACGCCTGGCGCAATTTCAGGCCGCCGTTGATCGCTAGTTTTGCCACGGGCACATGACCTCGCTTTCATCACATGACAGCACTCGTTTTTGCCGTAAGTGTGCACTATAGTATCATGACCAAAAGGGTACGCAAGGAACAGAAGGGATATAGAACGCTAGATGAAGCATTAACCTGCGTTAAGCCGCTCGGAATTGCTGCGGGATTAGAAACATGGAGAACTGTTGATCTTGCAAGTTGAGTTGCCCCACAAGGACTTGTCCGACGCTTTCGTTGAGTTAAGCCAGGCAGTGGTTGAGGCTGAAGAAGAGGGCTTTGCGATACCCTCTGACTTGGCATTGGCCAATGCCGAACGCCTCTTGAGAAAGATGTACGAGATTTCGCCCCAACGCTTCGAGGTGTATCCCACACCGGATGCTGAGATTGCAATTCGTGCGCTGGCCCCGCGAAGGTCAGTGCTATTGCTCTGCAAGCCGGAAGGAGGGGCCTTGTGCTTAGTCAACCTGAATAGTGGGCGTAGACGCAAGAGCTATGCTCCCATGGACACTCTGCCTGACAGCTTCTTGGAGAATGCCCTATTGAACCTGAAAGGCGAGAGCACATAACCTTTCATGGAAGCGTTAGAAGGCATAGAGGAAACGGAAGAACTTGGCAGAGGCATTTCTTCAAGTAGAGCTGCGAGGCGGCTAAGGAATTCACGAGCAAGGCACTATGACTTCTTGCCACCGGCAGGCGTGGTCGAAATCTCGGTTGATAGACTGAGTGTTGCAGGACTCAAACAGGCAACTGCAATCGCTGATGATCGCGATCGCGCCCGTGATCGCACGTTCTACGGCTGGTTGGTTGTCGCCGCGAGCGAAGCAGCACGTGAGGGGCGCCGCGTAGTAGCATCTCCCCTTGCAGGCAATCCCTATCACGCCGACATCGTTCTGCCCAAGCCTGCGGCTGAAGACCGGGAAGAGCAAGTTCACCATGCCCAAGAATTGGCAGACTCCTCACGTTGGCGTGGCATTGCCAGTTAGGCCGGTTGCTCTTAAAGATCCGACAGCTGCTTGAGCCACGCACATCGCCGTTGCCGAAAGAGTTACCTATGAAAATCACCGACATGCACGTCCGCACCTTCACGTATCCCTCCCGCATCGTGCGGGACACCGAGGGGCACACGCATCCCGGTCCCGAGCACGAAGCCACGCAGTCACTCCTCACCGTAGTTACGGATGACGGCGCTACCGGCTACTGTTTTGGCGCGCCGAGCCCTGCCGTGCTGGAGAACGTCATCAAGCCCGCCATCATCGGCGAAGACCCCATGTACCGCGAGCGCATCTGGAAGACGCTGCACCACTGGCAGCGCATGTCCCGTGATCTGACCGACCGAGCCCTGAGCGCGGTGGATATGGCGATCTGGGACCTGGTGGGCCGCGCCTTGGACCAGCCGGTCTACAAACTGCTCGGCGCGACCCGCGACAAGGTCCCGGCCTACGCCAGCACCATGTGCGGCGACGAGATTCCCGGCGGGCTGAGCACGCCGGAGGAGTACGGAGCATTCGCTGCGCAGTGCAAGGAGCGGGGCTATCCGGCCTTCAAGTTGCACACGTGGATGCCGCCCATCGCCTGGGCGCCCGCTCCTAAAATGGACATTGCCGCCTGCGCAGCCGTGCGCGAGGCCGTGGGCGCTGACATGGACCTCATGCTCGATTGCTACCACTTCTACAGCCGCGCGGATGCGCTCTACATCGGCCGGGCGCTGGAAGAACTGGGCTACTACTGGTTCGAGGAACCCATGGATGAGTTCAGCACGTCGTCATACATCTGGCTCGCCGACCAGCTCGACATTCCCGTGGTCGGCCCGGAAACCGCCGACGGCAAGATGTACACCCGCGCTGAGTGGATTGCCCGCGGCGCGTCCGACATCAGCCGGGGCGGCGTCAGCGACGTGGGCGGCATCACGCCCCTCATGAAGGTCATCCACCTCTGCGAGGCCTTCAACGTGCAGATGGAAGTGCACGGCGGCGGCCCCGGCAACCTGCACGCGCTCTGCGCCATGAACTATCCCGGCAAATACTACGAGCGCGGCCTGCTGCACCCTCACGTCGATTACGATGAGGTCGAGCCCTGGCTGAACAGCAAGTCCGATCCCATGGACGCAGAGGGCAACGTCCACGTCTCCCAATCACCGGGTTTAGGCTGGGACATCAACTGGGACTACATCGACGCCCACACGGTAGCGTAGCTGGGGGTAGCGCGGGTCAGAGTTGCGTAAGATTGGCTCACTGGATTGGTCCTGCGGCGCGCTCGCCACGGGGAGTTGACGCAACCTAAATGAGCGCAAGGCAGTGGGAGCGAGGTCCCATCGCATTCGACCGACAAGCCTGTCGCCGTCACGCCTCCGTAGGTGTGGGCGTAGGTGTTGGGGTCGGTGTCGGTGTGGGCGTGGGTGTAGGTGTTGGCGTTGGGGTGGGCGTGGGGCTGACCGGGCAAGCTACGGAAATGGTCCTCGTGGTGCCCGGGCCGTTCTCGGCACGATAGACAATGCCATCGCCTCGCGCCGCAGCGGTGACGGTGAAATTGAGGGTCTGGCCGCCTTGTGCGGGTGAGCACACGTGCTTATATATGTTTGCAGGCTGATCGCCAGTGGTCGAATGCCTAAACCGCCGATGCGCAGCGCCAAACAGATTGCCACTAAAGTGTACGGTCTTCACGCCGTGATTGAACACTGTTTCCGCGGTGACACTCATACTTTCGTCATAGTCAGCATGATTAAATACTCGGCTCGTGAGGGAAAGAGGTGGCGCCGGAGGCAGTGGCAGTTCATCTGCCGAAGGCGTTGGCGTAGGTGTTGGGGTCGGCGCGGGTTCGTCGTTGTCCTCGATGGTAATTCTGGCTGTCCTCGGGTTGCCGACGGCGTAGCCGCGCTGGCCCCGCACACGGGCGGTGATGAGCCCGTTCGGTTCGTCTGACGTATCGTCAGTTGTACGAATAGTCAGCGTGGCGGAGTTCTGGTTCCTGCGGACAGTGACGTTCCGGTTTCTCGAATTCAAGCCGAAGCGGCCCTCAACGGTTATTTCCACCGCTACACGGGTATTGGAACGGGGAGCCGGCCAGAGCCTGACGCGGAATTCCGCCTCGCCCCCTTCGGCAATCGTCTTTTTGACGGCAGCTACGGTTATGACGGCCCTGGGCGTAGCGTTCTTAGTAGCCGACCAGGCGCCCCGGCCGTTGGCATTCACTGCCGCCACGCGGAAGTAGTAGCGGGTGCCTTGGTCCAGTAGGGGGATCTTCTTCGCAAACCGGTTGGAGGCGCTGTCCACGTCGGTGATCTGAACGGTCTCAAGGCTCCGCGTGAAACGCTTGTTTTTAGCATAATGTATGACGAAGCTCGTGATAGAGTTGCCGCCGTCGGACTCCGGTCGCTGCCAAACAAGAAGCACCTGCCTGTGGGTAGTTCCCCTGCTCGCCGAGAATCCGTTGGGCTCGCTAGGTGTATTGGATTGTTGGGCTCCCGCCGGGGCGTGGAGCAGCCAGAGAGACGCCAAGAGCAAAGACGCCGCCAGCAGCCCGGACGGCAGCTTCTTCAGCGCGGCGGCTAAGGAGAATCCAGGACGAAATCCCGCGGCCATGGCCAAGGCGATAGCCCAGCCTAGGATCGACCAACCAAAGAATAGATTGACTATGAGAATCTGCACGCGGTCAGTCTTGCGTCTGACCAGCACCACCAAGAGTGGAAAGAAGTAAGCAGTAGCTACCAGGATGAGGAGAACAGCGGGATTCATTAAGAAGAGCCTCCTCGCGACATACGGTGTATGCCTCCAAGCTCGCTAGAAATCTATATAGGGTGTCGCATGCCGCATAGTAGCAATAAGGCAAAAACCAAGTCAAGTCCAAATCCCCTAATTGCAACCCTACTCTACTTACTACTTGCTTAGGCACATTGGCGCTGACATTGCCGTCATTCCCCTGCACGGGAATCCACCGTATGGAATGCGCGTGGCGAAGATGGATTCCCGCCCCCGATCAAATCACGGGGGCGGGCTCTAAGGGGGAATATATGGACCGCGTCGTTTCTCTTTCTCCTGCATCGTCCAAGAGGCGGTTGCCACGGTAGGATGTCGCTTTCTCGCACCCTGACGCCGGGATGCTACCACGAATCGAGGTCGGCGAAAATGAGCGGCGATATGGGCACTACTTCGCCGGTGCGGGTGGATTCCTCGCACGCCAGGGCCACGGCGACAATGTAGCGTCCCCAGTGACCGTCTACGGGTGGAGTGGTATCGGTTTCGATTGCCTCTACCAGGCCGGCCAATTCCAGCGCAAAGGCACCGGTAAAGTCTTGGTCGGCAGCAAGGGGCTGCTCGACGTACTGGGTACCATGGCTGAGCCAGAGACGGTCGTCGCGGGTGGCGACGCGCACGCTTGCCTGGGTGCCGATGACTTCTACTTCGTTGCGTTCCGGCCCTTCTTGGGGATAGCCAGTGTGGTGCACAGTGGCGTGGGTGCCGTTGGCGAAGTCCAGCCACGCCAGGCCGGTGTCGTCGGTGTTCTGGCCGACCATGGGGTTGCTCACCCAAGCCCGCACCGCCGTGATGGGGCTGCCGATGAGCCACGTGAGGCGATCGAGCATGTGCACGCCGTTCATGTACCACATGCCGCCGCCACCCTCGGTGCGGTTGAGAAACCAGGGCGGGCGAAGGGCGAGATCGAATGTGCGGTACCAGGTGTCCGTGGCAAAGACGACTGTACCCAACTGACCCTCTTGGATGAGCCGCCTGGCCGCGAGGCCGGCGGGCAGGAAGTGCTCCGTGTGACCCACGAGCAGCTTGACACCGGCTTGCTCCGCGGCGGCAATGATGGCGTCGCAGTCCGCCACGGTCATCGCCATGGGCTTTTCCAGGAAGATGTGCTTTCCGGCATGACAAGCGGCAAGTGTAACCTCAGTGTGCAAAAAGTGGGGTAGCCCAACCATAACAATGTCCACCTGCGGATCCGCAAGTAGCGCGGTATGGCTGGCATAAGCGGTGCACGGATGGTCGTGCGTGAACTGCTCACGCCGCTGTGTGTCCGGCTCGGCTAGTGCAACGAGCCGTGTCTCCGGCACTGCCGCAATCGCCTGAGCGTGACCGCCGCTGACGCGGCTTGCGCCAATTATACCCACACCATACGCCATTTATGTCCCTCCCAAGCAACCTAGGATTTGCATGCAACACACGTTGCCAAGCACGTGCTTCGCCTCAGAATAGCAAAAGAGACCAGCTCCCGTGCAGAGGACCCGGTCTCCTTTTATTATTCTTCCTGACGCAAATCTTCTCGTGTGCCTATTCCGACACGTTGAGCGCCGCGAGTTGCTCTTGCAAGTTAGCAAGAAGCTCTTGCGGCTTGGCTTCCTTCTCAAACTTTCGCAGCGTCAACCGCCACTCCGAGTCGGCGGCGCCCTCGATGGTCGTCTCGTAGCCGTTCTTCGCCGCTTCCCAGGGGATCGTGCCCAAGGCGGGCGCGTGATCGGTAAGGACCTCCAGGCTCTCGTCACCATCCAGTTTCTTCAAGGCTTCCGCCGTCTTCATCATCGGATACGGGCAGATTTCTCCGCGCACGTCAATTTTCATGGGTTTTCGCTCCTCTTGCTTACTGTATGTCTCTCATTGACATCATCGTAACACACTGATAGAGGCTGCTTCTCTATTCCGGTGGCTGCGCAAACGCGATTTCTCTGTGAAACGACCACGCCTCACGGTATCCGCTTGATCACCTGCACGCCGAGGTATGCGCCCGGCAAGAGCGAGAAACCAAAGATCCAGCCATTGAGCCCAAGCGAGGGGATGGCCGAGAAGAACGCGCCGATGGTGCAGCCGATGGCAATACCCGCGCCGTACCCCATGAACGTGCCGCCGATGAGCGACTGCACGTAGCGCCGCTTTACCGGGGACAGGCGCACCTTGAATTCATTGGCCAACAGAGCCGCCACTAGGGCCCCAATGATGAGCCCGCCGTCCAAGAACAAACCTTCGCTCGTCCACCACGAACCGGCGCCAAGCGTCAGATTGCAGCCCGCCAGTCCGTCTACGCCCAACAGAGCGGGCGCTTGAATGCGGAAAAGCCCGCTCACGATGCGGTCCGACCACGCGGAGAGTTCACCGGTCACGCCCAAGGGGCGGGAGTAGATGTAAATGAAGACGTTTACTACGGCCAGGGCGATGGCGCCGACCGCTATCGGCCAGCCTTTCACGAATACCAGGTCGTACATCTGCCGCAGCTTTGCGCCAAGTCTCATTGGGGGCATCTCATTCTTGCCGCCGAGCGCGAAGTTCGGCATGGGGCCCGACCGGTACTCCCACCAGTAGCTTAGGAGCACGATGCCAGCCAGTGCCAGCAGCGTCAGCGCCACTGCGCCGCCGTATCCGAGCCACTTGGGCAGAAAGACCACGGGCATGTCTTTAATGTGGTTCGTCCACCACCAATTCCACGTGAGCGTGGAAAGATACAGGCCCGCCAGAATGCCCGCCAGCGACGCCCACGACGCCACGTAGCCCTCGCCGATGCGGTACATAGTGCCGGACACACAGCCGCCGGCAATCACCATGCCGAACCCAAAAGCCACGCCGCCCACCACAAGGTGCAATCCGATGGGGATCACGTGCGCCGCGGCAGGCAGCGACCCAAAAGACGGCTCCGGCACCATCATCTGCATCACCAGCCAGAAGCCGATGGTAGCAACGCCAATTGCCACCGCCAGGGCCCGCATGGTCCCGGCGTCACGCATAAGGAAGATGTCGCGGAAGCCGGAGGCAAAGCAGAGGCGGCTGCGCTGCAGGATGACGCCAAATGCCAGCCCAAACAGCCACATCACAGCCAGGGTAGCGTTTACCAGCGCAAGGTACGCCAAGAACAACACTACCACTGCCACTACGGCAATCCGTGCAGCCACGCGCCCTGACAAGAACTGCCCCTGCCCGCTTGCTTCACGAACCTCAACGTTGGTGCTCATGATTGTCTCTTTCAACCCTATCGCTGAATTGACGCACGGCCTGTATCAACTCTCTTGCCGCACATCGTAGCACACGTTCGTACGTGAACATGTATGCGAGACTACTCTATTAGCATATTATGACTTCGTTGCTCTAGTTTATCAAGATTAAGGTCTTGGTGGTGCCTTTTTGCCCGGCAGGCCTGTTGCCACGTCCGCAGTTGTACGTAGTCGGCGGAAGTGCGCTTGCGCAATTGTAGTGGTCTCTTTGCTCCTGCATCTGCTTTGTTTGACACAGTCTGACTGTTCCCGCTAGCGTGATTACGTCCTAATCGCAAAGGCTCCCATGATTTCCACGGCAAATCCAGTACCATCGATGAAGTCGAGCAAGGCATGGCTGAAACGGCAAATACCGGTTCTCGTCTCGACACCAACCTCTGGTTGAGAGTCCCACAGGCGCTTTGCCTGGTGCTCTTCCCACTCAGCTTCTTGCTGCTGAGCAATACGGGTCTGCATCCCGGCTATGCCGGCACGCCGGCGGAGCAAATTCGGGGCCTTGCGGCAGATGCGGGGAGATGGCAACTGGTGCACGCCGGACTAGCTGGGGGTAGTCTGTTGGGCTTAGGAGCAATCCTCACTCTCAGATCTTTATTGCCGCGCCCGCGAACTGTCGCAAGTGTCATCACGGCATTCGGCGTCGTCGCGACCTCAGTGCTTACAGGCATATTCATGCAGGAGGCGATGTTCGTGCCGGAGCTCGCCCTGGCGTGCGTAGAATCCGAGGCGGCGTGCCTCTCATCTGCCAATCAGACATTTGTGGACCGTTTCACCGAACTTTCGCTTAGCTCAGTGCCGCTCTTGTTTCAAGGCGGCGCGCTCTTGATGGTGACGACATTTGCGCTTGCCCTGATTGCGCTGCGCTCGCGAGTGCTGGTCCTTCGGGAGTCGCTGCCCGTCATGGTGGGGGCGACAGTTGTGTTCCTCTATGGCCCTGGGTTGCACGGCGTACCGCTGGGACTGCCGTTCATCGGGTTTCTGTTTATGCTGGCCGGATTTAGCCTGCTGGCTGCCAGAATACTCCGGACACCATAGCAAGCGGCAATAGACGCAACTCCATTCGCTATCGTCTTTGAGCGAGACTCTTTGCGCTGGTACAATGAGGGAGCAGCAATAGTCTGCCAATTCTGGTATGTGGGCTGGTGGGCAACCGCTGGCATACATGCCGCCTTTGCACAGTTACGGTCGCTCGCGGCAAGGGTTAGGAAGTCGGCACGACAACGGGGTGTGGCGCAGCCTGGTAGCGCGCTTGAATGGGGTTCAAGAGGCCCCCGGTTCAAATCCGGGCACCCCGACCACTGACAGTATCGAGCTTGAGACTGCTATTCGTCCCACACGTTTTCATCTATGCGCTTAGGGATACGTAGCGTAGGTCGCCTTTTTCCAACGCGGCAGCATGAGAGAAGGGACCTACAGGATTGCCCCCCAGCAGCAGACGCAGGTTGCAAACCTGCGCTACCGGGAATGTGAGGCGCGTCACACCGTCTGCAGCGGCACGATTGTGTGGTCTGCGAGCGTTTCGTTGAGGGAGCCGGTGCGATAGCCCTGCATGTCAAGGGCAACGTACTTGAAGCCGATCTCTTTGAGCGCGTCAACTATCCGCGTATGGGCGTCGTTCTCGAAGAGCCGGGGCAGGTCTTCCGGTGGCGCTTCAATGCGCGCGATGTCGCCATGATGGCGCACGCGCACGAGACGAAAGCCCAGCTTGTGCAGGAAGTGCTCCGCCTGATCCACCTGGTGCAGTTTCTCAAGCGTCACGCGCATGCCGTAGGGTATGCGTGAGGCTAGGCAGGCACCCGCCGGCTTGTCCCACGTGGGCAAGCCAAGGTCTTTGGACAACTGCCGAATCTCATGTTTTTCAAGTTCGGCTTCCACCAACGGCGCCCGCGCGTTGAGCATCTCAGCCGCTTCCATTCCGGGACGGTGGTCGCCCAGATCATCCGTGATACCGCCATAGACGATCGTATCAAAGCTCTCTTCCGCGGCGATGACGTGCATTTCCGTAAACAATTCCTTCTTGCAGTGGAAGCAGCGGTCAGGATTGTTGACGGCGTACTCCTCCCTTTCCAGTTCATGCGTCTCGATGAGGCGGTGCTCGATGCCAATCTCCGCCGCATAGAGCTTGGCTTCTTCCCGTTCGGTCGCCGGATACGTTGGCGACAGCGCCGTCACGGCTACCGCGTCACGGCCCAGCACCGTATAGGCTACTTTCGCCAAGAACGTGCTATCGACGCCACCGGAAAAGGCAATGAGCGTCCGCCCCATACCTCCGATGAGTTGCGTGAGATTCTCATATTTTTCGTCTAGTGCTGCCGTAGCCATGTAGCGTTCCTCCTCTAGCGGTGTGTACGCATTCTTACGACTGGGGACTGCGCCCGTGCCCCGGCGTCAGGTACCAGCCGCGACCGTCTTGGTCTTCAGCCCAGAGGCCGCGTCCGTGGCGCTGCGCCTCAGTTTCTGCCTTCTGGAAACAATCGCGGTATTTGTACGATGTGCCATTGTACGTGAACTCTTTCGCGCAGCCTTGCCATATCATCTCCAGATTGAGCAGCCGCCCATCGGGCAGCCAGACATAGGCGAGCAATCGTCCATAGTCGTCGCGTTCACCCACGGACTGGTCAAACTCCAACCGCACTATCTGACCACGCAGCAGTCTCTTCGCTTTCTCGCTCGCTTCGGGACCAAAGTACTCTACCGGCTTGTCCGGATGCTTCGTCTCCGGCGCGTCTACCCCAATGAGCCGCAGCGTCTCGGTAATGCCGTCCCAATCGACCCGGATGGTGTCGCCGTCCACCACCTCGATGACGTGATGCATGCCGGGCGGTGGCGGCCGCAATCTCGACACCGGAACTGCATACCCAGGTTCCCGTTTGCCGTGCTCCCGGTCCAGATGCCCTCGTCGCCGCAGAATACGGTGGGAATGTGCTAGGCGATCAAGACCAGGCGTGCGCGAATGCGCGCGACGCGGGCGGGCAAGGATGATCCAGGCAAGCACGGCTACGGCGAGGACAGCCCCGGCCTTTAGAACGAACACGGCTACCGTGTCCAATACGCCTAACATGTGCAGCGCTACGATAACGATTGCCGCGCCTATTACCCATGATGTGCGCATTTGCTGCTCCTAGCGCGTCTACGGCCCGCGCTATGTATCATTTCAGTCCGTGTTGTTCTCCGTGCCACGGTTCCACTGCTTGCCGACAACGGACAAAGTACAACACCATCTTGGACAAGGCGTCTAGAATATCTTATCCGGATCGAAGGCAAAGCCTTGCAACGTGGGCGAGGTCAAATTCTGCCCGGGGCCGTAGACGCCCGCGACTGCAAAGCGGCGCTCCTCCAGCAGCAGCACCGTCACAGTCCTGCTATTGGGATCCACCAGCCAGTACTCTTTCACGCCGTGTTTGGCGTAGAGTGCCCGTTTGAACGTCTGGTCGCGCGCGGCGGTAGCGGGAGAAAGTATCTCGATCACCACATCGGGCGCGCCCCGGACGTTATCGCCACTGCGCAGCACGTGCTCTCGTTGCTTGGAAACAAAGAGCAAGTCAGGCTGAACAACATCCGTGTCCGATAGCACCACGTCGCACGGCGCGGCAAAGACCTCTCCCAGACCTCTTTCCTGCACGAACACATGGAAGAGCGCTCCGAGTCGCATAGCAACTCTCTGGTGAGATAGGCGCGGCGCCGGAGCCATCACTAACTCACCAGCCAACAGTTCGTAGCGCTCATCGTCCGGGGTATTCCGATAGTCTTCGTATGTCAACTTGATTGCGGGCGTAGCGCCGACCATATTCGCCCTCCTGTCTCGCTATAGTAAGCGCATAGGCACGAGAGCCGCCTCAGCAGCCGCAGACGCACCCTACTAACATTCTACGTGAAACGAAGCCCTGCCGCGCGGTACTGCGAGCCGAGACTCCTCGCAACGCCCAAATCGACACGGCCGCCATGTATGGGCCGGAGGTTTCCGGCACACGCGCCTGCGTCACGCGGCTTCTTCACACCGCATCCGGCACAATACACAGCGGCGCTTCAGCTATCTCACCCTGCCGAATCGTGTACCCGCGCACGTCCGGCTCTGTGGGATTGGCAAGCGAAATGACGATATGCATCGCCCCCGGATACCGCTCCACCGTTTCGCCGTTGCCCATATCGAACTCCGCTTCAGCCACGTCCGTAGCCGAGGGGTAGGCGGCAGATGCAATGTGCGAATGAAATATCCCCACAATCTGCAAATCCCGCTCGTATTCCACTGTGCGCACGATTCGCAGCAGATCCTCCGGATGTATCGTGAAGCGAATGGGACTGGCCGCGGCATTCCGCGCCGGAAAAACCGCCAACACGGTGCCGTCCTTGCCGCCCAACATGCCGCAGCCTTCGTTGGGCGCCTCCGCCCGCACGTGGGCAATCATCTCTTCTCGTTGCTCTGCGGTCATCTGGAGCACTGCTACTTGCGCTCGCAATCCCTGAGTTCGTCAATGAACTGCAGGAGTTCTCCATAGTTTTCGGTCTAGTGAGCACACCCTTCTCCGCGCCTGTCCCAATCCGCCCGATAGTTCACAAACGCGACAGGCTAGCGCGGCGACGTTAGAACTACGTTGTTGTACCGGAGGTCACGTCCAGCGTCTGCTCCACCGCCGGCATACCGCAGAAGGCCTCGTAGTCGATCAACTCCGTAATGGTTGGATTGTCGCCGCAGACCGGGCACGCGGGATCACGGCGCAGCTTGACTTCATGAAAGCTCAGCGCCAGCGCATCAAAGAGCAGCAGCCGGTTTGTCAGTGTATCGCCGATGCCCAAGACCAACTTGGCGGTCTCCACCGCCTGAATGGACCCGACTATGCCGGGCAAGACTCCCAATACGCCCGCCTCGGAGCAGGAAGGCGCCATTTCAGGTGGCGGCGGTTCCGGGTAAAGGCAACGATAGCAACCCTTGCCCGGTTCGAATACGGTCGCCTGACCCTCAAAGCGGAAAATACTCCCGTGCACCACCGGTTTGTTCAAGAAGAAGGCAGCGTCGTTCACGAGGTAGCGTGTGGGGAAATTGTCCGTGCCGTCTACGATCACATCGTATTCGGCAAAAACGTCCATAACATTGTCCGAGTTGAGGTGCTCGGTATGGGCCACCACATTCACGTCGGGATTGACCTCGCGTAGGCGATCCTGGGCGGAGTCCACTTTCGGACGACCGACGTCAGAATGACCGTGCAGTATCTGGCGCTGCAAGTTGCTCAAGTCCACCTCGTCGAAGTCCACGATTCCCAGCGTGCCGATACCGGCCGCTGCCAGGTAGAGCGCCGCTGGAGAACCCAGCCCGCCGGCGCCGAGGAGCAAGACCTTGGCATTCATTAACTTGCGCTGGCCGATCGGTCCCACCTCGGACAAGATGATGTGCCTGCTGTAACGTTGCACCTGTTCGGGCGTAAACAAACTGCGCCGCTTTGCGACTGCACTCATATGTTCCTCCTTCATCCCTTCGTCTTGGCAGGTATCAGATATAGTATACGATGCGCTCGCGCCGTTCCTTCTCGCGGGCAACTAAATCGGCAATTGTGTGGCGGGTCAAAACGGACTGCACCGAGTCTTGGATCTCTTGCCATACTTCGCGCTGTCCGCAGCCCGGCACCAGCGCGCAGAATGGGATGTTTTCGAGGCACTCCACCGGCGTGAACGGCCCCTCGAGCGTCGAAACGACAACTTCCATGGTAATCTGATCGGGCGGTCGCGCCAGTTCGTGACCGCCTTGCGGCCCGCGCAGGCTGCGTACTATGCCCGCCTTGCGCAGCGCAGTCAGCAACTGGTCCAGATAGGCTTCCGGAATGAACTGCCGTTGGGCAATCTCCGCGCTCTGCACCAGCCCTTGACCGTAGCGGTGACCCAAGTCGACCACGGCACGAACGGCATAGTCCGCCTTCATCGAAATACGCATAGCGCTTCCACTCGCTGGACCTGTATCTTTTGTTAACTAATTCACTTAGTTAACATGATACCGGCCAAGCTGCCATACGGGCAAGAAGTGGGATACCTCATGCGGGCCGCGGTTGCCGCAAGATTGCCTGGGGGCACGCTGGCGCCGTTGGCTAAGCGCTCGCCTGGGGAAGCATCGTCTCCGGCGGCTCTGCGCCGAAACCGGCCTAAGCACATGCGGGCCAGTGACACCTATGTGCGAAAGAACCTACTCTGCGCTGGGCCCTGCCGCTGCCGCAGCCTGCCCCACGGGTTCGTCCGCTGCAGACTCTTGCTGGGCCGCGACCGCAACTGCACCGTCACTACTCACTCCGTCGCTCGACGGAGTAGCCGGAGCCGCGTCCTCTTGCTCACCCTTCACGCGATCAACCAGGCGTCGCAACTGTTGGTCATCCGGCGCTACGGCACAGCCCGCTTCGCCAGCCGCCAAGGCTTCAGCTTCATTGCCGGTCTCCAAGTGCGTCCAGATGAGCATACGGTAGAGGAAGGCTTGCGCAGGGGTATCGTCGGTCTGTTTTGCCAGTGCGAGCGCTTGCGTGAATTGCTCGAGCGCATCCTTGAACTTGCCCCGCTCGTAGCAAATGCGTCCGAGCACCGCGACCGGCCCATAGTTTTGGGGGTTGTCCAACACAAGTTGCTCCGCCATCATAGCCGCGCGCGTGTGCTCGCCGGTGACGGCAAGCTGCTGAGCAAAGGCGAGAGCAACATCGAGGTTTTCCGGCTCCTGCCGTGCCGCCTGTTCTAAGACGCCTAGCGCCTCCTGGTGTTCACCTTGCAACATTTGTTGGAACGCCAGCGCCATGCCGGCTGAGGCAGAGGATACCGCTATCGCAGGCTTCTCGACGGCCTTCTCATCCTTTTCCTTCCGTGGCTCAGGCTGAGTCCGTTTGCGCGAACTGCTCTCACGTGCTGCAGTATCCGGCGTGGCTTGAGATTCCGTTCGTGCCGGTGCGGCTTGAGGTTCCGTTCGCGCGGGCTCCGTACGAGATTCCGTTGTTGCAGGCGCCGTACGAGATTCCGTTCGTGCTGAGCCTGTCGAAGCACGTGGCTGGCGCGTAGAAGCGGACTGTCGTGATCGCGTCCCGCGTCCACGCGGGCGCGCGGCTTCCTCGCCATGCGTCGTTTGGCCGTTACTGCTCTTGGTTGCGCGCTCCAGTTCCTGTCGGCGCGACTGGACGTCCTTGTATCGGCTGTCTAGATTGCTGCAACGTGCATACGCTTCCAGAGCCTTATCCGGCGCGCCCAGCTTTTCGTACACTTGGCCGAGATCATAGAAGACCTCCGCGTCGTCATCCTGCTGGCGTACCAAGTCCTCGAGTTCGTTCGCAGCGTCTGCATACCGGCCCAAGGCGGCCAGGCAGAGCGCCAGTCGATGCCGGTAACGCGCCTGACGCGGCATCAAGCGCACCGCCTGCGAAAAGTGGTTCAGCGCCCGCGACAATTCGTTGCGGTCGAACGCGTTGCGGCCGAGACTGTACAACCGGGCGGCCAGCATGTTCCGGTCGACATGGGTATCCAGCGCTTCACCCAGCGGCAACTCCGGCTGATCGAACTGCGCCTGCTCCGTGCGGAGCTTTTCATGTTCGATGACCAGCGAGAGCAGCAACCCAAGGTCGATGTATCCGTCCGCCACCAGCTTCAAGCCGGGATCGCTGCCCACGCCAAAGTTGCCCACCATTACCTGGACGCCCCGGTCGCGCAAGCGCGAAAACACGGGAATGAAGTCCCCGTCTCCGGTCAGCGCGAAGGCCTTGTCGTAGAACCCGACGAAATCGAGCATGTCCAGCGACATTTCGATGTCGAGATTGCCTTTGTAGCCTCCGCCCGGCAATTCTTTTGATCGCTTGTGCACCACGCGAAAGCCGTGGGTCACAAGATAGTCGAGCTGCTGGCGAAAGCCCTCTACGCGCAAGTCCGTGCCCGTATAGTAATAGGCTCCCAGGAGCGTGTCTTCTCCTCGGAGCTGGTCTCGGATCAGGTGCCATGGCACGCGCATGATGCCGATGTCACGGGCTTGTCGTTCGATGTTGGCCGCATCAATGAAGATCATTAGGCGATGCGGCTTGCTAGCCTGAAGGGGGGTACCGATTGCGGATTTTAGCGACTCCAGCGTGTGTCCGCAGGCCACACATATAAGGCTACTGCCTTTGTTCAAACTCCCACATGTTGGACAATTCATTACAATACGTCGTGCCTCACTCTTCCAAAATTCTTCGGACTATCCCGATCACGTGTCCAGCGTGACCTTAGCTGGTATGATACCACAGTTCAATCTTTTCAGTGCTATAGCGACCGCAGGAGCTACGCCCACCGATCATAGAAAGAGCGTCCCCGTCACTGCGCGCTGGGTTCTGCTTGACAAACTTTCCCGCTGTCGCAGGCAGCCGTTGACCGCTGGGAATCGAGGCGGTAGCATTGAAGCGCGCGTACAGGCTTGGGAAGTTTTGCAGGACATGCTCGTCCCGACGGATCTGGCTGTAAGCGCCCCTGCGGCATCCGGATCGCAGTTGGCTACGGCGGCAGTAGACCCTAGGCGGTACTCTCTCTAAACTGCATTTCCCGGTGGCTGCGTGCTTCTCTAACCAGCCATGCAGAACCGCGCTTCCTGCTCAATTTCCAGGAGTTCGCATGACAGCAGCGCAGATAGTCCGCAAAGTCGGCGTGACCGGATATCCCCTCTCGCATACGATCTCGCCTGCCTTTCAGCAACCGGCATTCGATCACTACGGCATCTCTGCCAGCTACCGCCCCTATCCGGTGACTGCGGAAGAACTGCCCGAATTTATTGCCAAGCTACACGAAGCGGAGTGGCTGGGTCTCAATGTGACCATCCCCCACAAAGAGGCCGTAATCAGCTTGGTTGACCGGTGCACACCCACCGCGGAGACCATCGGCGCGGTCAACACCCTATTCAAGGAAGGTGGAGACCTCGTCGGCGACAACACCGATGCTCACGGCTTTCTTACCGCTCTCCGCACCGATGGCGCCACCGATCCTGCCGGCAAGCGCGTGCTCGTGCTGGGCGCGGGCGGCGCGGGACGCGCCGTGCTGGTCGCTCTCGCGCACGCCGGCGCGAGCCACATTACGCTGGCGAACCGGCACCGTGAGCGAGCGGAGAACCTCCTGGACTCCCTAAGGGCCGCACTTCACGCCCAAGAGACTGCGGTCGCGGGCTGGCAGAGCGCGGAAGTGCAGGCCGCAGCCACGGCGGCCGACATTATCGTGAACTCCACCGCCGTCGGCATGGCCAAGGGTCCCGCGCCGGACGAGTCACCCCTCCCGCCGCACGTTTTTCGGCGGGATCAAACTGTCTTTGACCTCGTCTATACGCCGAGCCGCACCCGCCTCCTTCGTTTTGCCCAAGCCGGCGCAGCCCGTACGCTTGATGGACTCCCCATGCTCGTCTATCAGGGCGCCGCCGCCTTCGAACGCTGGACAGGAAAGCCCGCGCCCCTTAAACTGATGAAGGCCAAGGCGCAAGCCGCGCTTGGCGCATGAGCCTCCGTTGACTTCCCCCTCCTCCTCGGAAAGAAGGCGGGTGACGGGCATGTGGTCGTCCCCCTCTCCCCGTGGGAGAGGGGCGGGGTGAGGGCATGTGGCCGCCGTCGGCTGCGGGGGAGTAGACACCTGGATTTCCGCGGTTGCTCTTTGTAAAGAGAGAAGCGTGGGACGAATGCGTCCGCTGAACCAGCGGCACGTACCTTACACAAAGGCATGAGATTACCGTGCTACGCGTACTGAAGATTCTCACGGCCGGTGAATCACACGGACAAGCCCTGCTGACCATTGTTGAGGGCATGCCCTCCGGCTTACCGATCTCGGCGGAAGAGATCGGCCGCCACATGACCCGTCGTCAAAAGGGCTACGGTCGCGGCCGTCGTCAGCAGATTGAGAAAGACGCCGCCCAGATTCTCTCCGGCGTTCGCCACGGCAAGAGCATCGGCAGTCCCATTGCCATGTTGGTAGGCAACAAGGACTGGGAAAACTGGCAGGAAATCATGGCGGTGGAACCCGTCGATACTCCGGTCAAGAAGGTGACACACCTACGGCCAGGACATGCCGATCTTGTGGGTGTCTTCAAGTACGGTTTCGACGACATTCGCCCCATCCTGGAACGTTCCAGCGCCCGCGAGACAGCGGCGCGCCTGGCTGCATCTGGCGTTTGCCGCGCGCTCTTGAGTCACTTTGGCATAAAGATCGCCAGCTACGTCTCAGTGCTCGGACCGATTGAAATAGACGGTGTGTATGAAGTCACGCAAAATCCGGACACCGTGGACTGGGATGCCATGGAGGAGGACCCGTTGCGCTGCCCGGACCCGGAGGCAAGCCGGCAGATGGTGGCGCTCATCGACGAAATGAAAGCAGCGGGCGATAGCCTGGGCGGCGTCTACAACGTCGTGGCGTGGGGTGTTCCCATCGGACTGGGCAGCCACGTCTTCTGGGACCGGCGCTTGGACTCCCGGCTGGCGGCGGCGATTCTCTCGATCAACGCCACAAAGGGGGTCGAGTTCGGCCCGGCGTTCGAGAACGCGCGCCTGCAAGGCTCGCAAGTGCAGGACCAAATCCGCTTTGAGCAAGGCCGGGGCTTCTCTCGCCTGAGCAACCGCGCGGGCGGGCTGGAAGCGGGCATCAGCAACGGTGAGCCGCTCTTGGTGCGTGGGGCGCTGAAGCCGATCTCCACCATTAAGAGTCCGCTCCCGTCAGTAGACCTGGCAACCTTGGAACCAGCGCAAGCCCACTACGAACGCGCCGACACGACGGCAGTTCCCGCCGCGGGCGTGATCGGCGAGGCGATGGTGGCCATCATCCTGGCAGATGCGTTTCTGGAGAAATTCGGCGGCGACAGCTTGACCGAGATCGAGCGCAACTATCAGGGGTACGTGGAAGGGCTGCCAAAATAGAGAACGTAGTACTCATCGGTCTTTCGGGCACGGGCAAGTCCTCCGTCGGCAGGTTGCTGGCGCGCAAGCTGCGCTGGCGCTTCATCGATACCGACAGCGAAATCGAACGGCAGGAAAAGCGGCGGATATCCCAGATCTTCCAAGATCAGGGCGAAGAATACTTCCGAGAACTTGAACGGCGTGTCGTGCGGGAAATCTGCGCGCAACGGCACTATGTCGTTAGCACCGGCGGCGGCGCGGTCCTCGACCCGGAGAACCGCTCCGCTATGCGGGCGGGAAACCTGGTAATCTGGCTGCGGGCCACTCCCGAGACGCTTCTCGATCGACTGAAGTGGAGCGTCCACACCCGCCCCCTACTCAAAGCCCCGGACCCGCTGGGCAGAATCCGCGCTATGGCCGCAGAACGGCATCAGGATTACAGCCAGGCGAGCCACGTGTCTGTGCATACCGACGGCAAGAGCCACGAGGCCGCCGCCGATCTCCTGTGGAATCAGGTGCAAGCATGGAAGAAGCCCTCGTAGGCAGGGATATCCTGCCCGATCTGGCGAGTGCCCTCGCGCGCCACGGCATTGACGGACGGCTCTTCATCATCGCCGACGAGCGCGTGGCGCAGCATACACAGAACAAGCTGGCAAGGACGCTGGCCAATGAGGGGTGCTCGGTAGCTACATACCTCGTGCCGTCCGGTGAGGCGAGCAAGAACCTTCGCGAGGCCGAACGCATCTATCACTGGCTCGCCGAGCAGCGCGCGGAACGCAAAGAAACTATCTTGGCGTTCGGCGGCGGTGTCGTCGGCGACCTGGCCGGTTTCGTCGCTGCAACTTACTTGCGCGGCATGCCTTTGGTGCAGGTGCCGACGACGCTGGTGGCGCAAATCGACAGCAGCATTGGCGGCAAGGTGGCAGTAGACCTGCCGGAAGGCAAGAACCTCGTCGGCGCGTTCTATCCGGCTCTGATCACGTGCATCGACATCAGTTTCTTAGAAACGCTAACGCAGAGAGACCTGCTGGCCGGTTGGGCGGAAGTCATCAAGACCGCGCTGCTCTTCGATGCGCCGCTCTTTGCGGAGATTGCCAAGCGAGGACCCGCCGACCTTACGCCCGACTTCCTGCTGGAGGTCGTGCCGCGCTGCGTAGGCTGGAAGCAGAAAGTGGTGGCAGAAGACCCCAAAGAGCAAGGTATCCGTGCGCTCCTCAACTACGGCCACACCATCGGCCACGCGTTGGAGGCCGCCACCGGCTACCAGACGTATCTCCACGGAGAGGCGGTCGCTATCGGCATGCACGGCGCGGCGCGCATCGCCCGTGAGCTAGGACTCCTCGGCCAAGACGCGTTTGAAATGCAGCAAGCCGTCATCGCGCAATACGCGCTGCCCCCGCAGTACACTGCAGTTGACCCCGCCGCTATCGAAGAAGCCATCACCCTTGATAAGAAAAACCTTCAAGGCAAGGTGCGCTGGATCCTCTTGGAGGAAATCGGCACGCCCCGCATAGAGAGTGATGTGCCGCAGACGCTGGTGCGTCAGGTAATTCACGAACTGCGGGCAAGCTAATTCACCGCATAGAAGTATTCCTTGCGATTCGCCTGCCGATACGGAGAACTCTACGGCTCTTTCCGTCATTCCCGCGCAAGCGGGAAGGTGGATTCACATTTCAAGTGCAACACTTGGTTGATGAATACTTCAGTTGG